>NC_018866.1:0-651666 GCF_000305775.1 Dehalobacter sp. DCA | reverse complement strand
TAGAAACGCAAGAAGAAACATCCGCTGCGGAAAGAATCTCCCAGGAAAGATACCTCATTGCCAGACAGGATAAGGATAAAATAAAGCTTCTTAAAGATCTTTCAGTCACTGAGAACCCCGATAGCTGCCTGATTTTCTGCAATACCAAACATCAGGTGGATGAGGTCTATGCGGAATTGAAATTGCTCGATTATCCCTGCGCCAAAATTCATGGCGGTATGGAACAAGGGCACCGCCTGAGTGTCATGGATGATTTTAAACGGGGTTATTTTCGGTACCTGATTGCAACAGATGTGGCAGCCCGGGGGATTGACATCGAAGATATTTCACTCGTCATTAACTTTGATCTGCCGCAGGAAAAGGAAAGCTATGTACACCGGATTGGCAGAACAGGGCGTTTGAATAAAAACGGCAAAGCAATCTCCTTTGTGACCGAAGAAGATGACAGTTACCTGCAGGATATACAGAAATATATTGGACAGGAGATCCCACTGAAACAAAGACCGTCTCAGGATACTGTCCGCAATGCAGAAGTCGACTTTCAGGAGAAAATAACCGTTTTGCCGGATAATAAAGCCATGAAAGGCACCCGGATCAATTTGGAAATCATGAAGCTCCAGATCAATGCCGGAAAGAAATCCAAGATCCGGCCGGCGGATATTGTGGGCACATTGACGAACATTGCGGGTATGACTGCGGCTGACATCGGGATTATCAATATTCTGGATGAATTGAGTTATGTGGAAATCCTGAACTTTAAAGGGCCACTTGTCCTTGAAGCCTTGCAAACAACATCGCTCAAAGGTAAACTAAGGAAAGTAAGAAAAGTGAATCGCTAAATGCTCAAATGTCACAATAAAACTGTATTTATTGAAATAAACCGAAATAATTATTTGTAGAAAAGACGAATTCTGAAGGATTTTGGAACTTCTTTAGCGAAAAATATAAAATATAAATACTCCAGGGAAGAGGAGACAGACGATGCAGGATGATAAAGGAATTTTGCTGGAATCCGGAACCAATGAGTTTGAAATTATTGAGTTTACCGTAGACGGGAAATTCTATGGGATTAACGTCGCCAAAGTAAGGGAAATTATCAACAGTGTCAAGGTGACACACCTGGTAGGTTCACATCCATATATAGAGGGACTATTTACTTTACGGAATAAGATCATTCCGCTTGTTGATCTGACGCGATGCCTAACCGGCGTTAAGCAGGTCACAGATAACCAGCAGATCATTGTTTGTGAAATCAATGGTGAAATGATCAGCTTCAGAGTTGATGAAGTCACGAGGATCTACCGCGTATCCTGGACCCAGATGGAACCTTTGTCGGATATTGCAGGTTCGGACTTTGCAGTCGGTGTCGTTAAGCTGGAAGAAAAAATCATCGTTCTGATCGATTTTGAAAAGATTATTTCTGAGATTGATCCGACCATGAACAAAAGGTTATCAACGATACCCGCGGTAGCTGAAGAAATGGACGACCTCAGAAAGACAAAAACGATATTAATCGCAGAGGATTCCCGCGTTCTTAGGGAGCTGTTAATCAGAACACTTAGCGCTGCAGGTTATCATATGGTTCCCAATGATAATGGTCTGGAAGCATGGGATAGTCTGAACAAAATGATTGCTGACGGCAGTTCGATCGAAGATAAAGTGCAGCTGGTCATTACAGACATTGAAATGCCCCAAATGGATGGTCATCATCTGACCAAAAAAATAAAAGAGGATGACAAGCTTAAAGAGCTGCCCGTCATTATCTTCTCCTCGATGATCAGTGAAGAGCTAAGAAGGAAAGGGCAGTCGCTCGGTGCCTATGCCCAAATCACGAAGCCAGAAATCGAAAAGTTGATCGTGTTAGTTGATAAAATACTGCTTTCTTAACAACAAAAGATGCATGTCTACGGTGTTTGATTACATTCCGTTAATAGAATGAACACGCATGATTTAAATTAGAAGTGGTGCTTCCTGGTGAACTTTTCGTTTGCCGGGAAGCACCACTAAATATTAGACATATGATTTATTCTTCACTGCATTTTTGATCTTTGACTTTATTCACGATCTCGGGAACCATATCGATTAGTTTTTCGAGCCCTCCTGATTTTTCAATCGGCAGCAGTTCGACCTGATCGCCTCTGATAACCAGAACTGCTGTTGGCGAAATACGGCCGCCACTACAGGCGCCGCCACCCGAACCCTGGTTGCTTTTCTGTTCAATGTCGCTTCCGCCGCTCGTACCCAGACCGAATGTAAAATCGATGAATGGAACAAGAATGATTTCTCCGACCTGCATAGGTTCGCCGACGACGGTCTTGGTCTTCAGAAAGCTTTCCAGTTTTTCAAAGATGTTGGTGATATTTTCGCCAATGTTAAAACTATCCGACATAGGGGGATCCTCCTTTAAATAATTTGATTTTTAAGTTCGTTAACATGATATTGCGAATTGGTTTCGTGACCAGAAGCCCGATGATTACAGAGAGCAGATAGGGCAGCCAGATCCTTCCGCCAATGAAAAACCTTCCTTCCAGCATTTCCTGACCAAATACAAGTTCGACAGCGATATCAAATCTGTCATACCAAAGGTATCCCTGAGTCAGCAGTACCGACAGGAAACCGGTATACATTGGATCAGAAAAGCCTATTTTGACGTTCACGATCAGCTGATCCGGTAGGATATGCCTGGCGATTTTCCTCAGGGATGCCAGGATTTTTTTCAAAACATCGGTCCGCAGGAATTGACGAATACCAAATTCATTTTGATGTCTTTTTTGGGCAGATCTTGAGTCTTTTACAGAATCAGCGTGCAGATTTTTTTTGGCATTGTTCTTAGACTCTATTCCGGATTTCTTTTGATCTTCTTTCTTAGAGTCTGGCCGTTCCTGGAATTTTTTAGTCAGACCCAAAATCATCAACGTCGTTTCAGCCTTGCGTTTAGGATATTTGATAAACTCCATCCTGATTCCGCCAAAGAGCCAGGAAACGGACCCCTTCATTTGAGAATGGCCAAGATTCTCCGCAACAGCCTGATAATGGTACGGGATAAAGATCATAGCTGCCAGAAACATCACGAGACCCAGCAAAATATAGCCAACGATTGTTAACAAGAGCATAGCACCTGACCATCCCTTTTCTTATTCACATTTATTAATACACATGAAATAATAAAAAAGTTTCAGCTTTCAACAGAAAAGTTGACATTTTCTATCCCAAAGTACCGGTTAATTTTATGCTATACTGAGTATTATGGAAAATTAAGCTAAACTTTTTCTCAGTGTTACATGCATTTTAGAGCTAACATGGTACTTGATGTCTGCAAGATTCATATGCAAAGAAAATTATATGGAAAGAAGATCCTATGGAAAGAATACTGATTATTGCTGAAAAACCGGCTCAGGCCCGGGAATATGCTGCAGCCCTGGGGGTAAAAGGCAAAGGACAAGGCTGGCTCGAAAATGACCAGTATGTGATAACCTGGTGTATCGGTCATCTTCTGGAGCTGGAAAGGCCGGAAGGCTATATGGATCTAGACCGCGTCGGGAAGCGCTGGAGTCTGAAACGTCTTCCCGTTCTGCCAGCTGTCGGTTCGTTTCGGCGTACAATCAAATCCCAAACGCGCCAACAATTTCAAGTTTTACAAAAATGGCTGAAATCTTCTGAAATCAAACAGGTTATTTGCGGAACAGACGCCGACAGGGAAGGGCAGCTTCTCTTTCAGGAAGTCTGGGATTTAGTGGGATGTACAAAACCGCTCTCCCGGCTCTGGATTTCTTCGCTGACGCGAGAGGCTATCCTGGAAGGAATGAATCAGTTAAGGCCGGGTCAGGCCGTGGAAGGTCTGTCTGCTGCAGGTAACGGCAGAGCCTTTGCGGACTGGGACTTTGGGATGAATCTGACCGAAGGCTTCACCTCTTTGTTTGGCAGCTTCGATACAGTCAGCAAAAAGCCGAATGTGATTTCCATCGGCAGGGTACAGACACCGACACTGGCGCTGATCGTTCACAGAGAGTGGGAAATTGAGCAATTTGTTGCTGAAGCCTATTTTGAAATCAGTGCAGCCTTCTCTGCGGAGCAGGGACAATACACCGGACGCTGGTTTGATCCCGTTCAGGAGAATAGCCGCCTGACCGACAGGGAAGCTGCCGAACACATTGCTGCGAGAACACAGGGGCAGCCAGGGAAAATCATTCGGGCTGAACAAAAAAAGGTTTCCGAAGCTCCGCCCTTGCTTTTCGATTTGACAAGCCTGACTGTCACAGCTTCCAGACGATTCGGATTTAGTGCCGAAAAGGTCCTGGAACTAGCCCAGTCTCTTTATGATAAAAAGGCCATCACCTACCCGCGTACGGATTGTGCTTATTTGCCCGCGGATATGATTCCAAAGCTGCCAGCCCACCTGAAAGCCCTGCGTCAGGAGCCTTATCAGGAAAATGTAGATGAAGCAATGACCTATAGTGTGCCTCAAAACAAACGGGTCATCAACACGATTACGGCTCACCATGCGATCATTCCAACGACAGAAACTGTTCATTTGAATAAGCTGCCCGAAGCCGAACGTCAACTTTTTGACCTGATCGCACGGCGTTTTCTGGCTGTCTGGTTTCCTCCTGCCTGGTATCAGCAGACGGAAATCGTTACGGAAGCGGCCCAGGAACATTTTCGCTCCAAAGGCAGGATTCTGCTCAGCTCAGGCTGGAAAATGGTCTACGATTTCGAAGACGCTCAGGATACTCAGGCTGAAAGCAGCGGAACAACAGGAAAGACTAGGAGAAAAAATAAGAATCGCGAGAACCAGCAAGAAGAAAACACAGAACTTCCAGCGGTCAGTCAGGGTGACTCTGTTCAGACGACCGAAGTCCGGATCGACGAAAAGAGTACCAAACCCCCGAAACGTTTTACCCAGGGAGACCTGCTTAAAGCGATGGAGAGTGCGGGCAAACAAATTGAAGACGATGTTCTGCGCCAGCAGCTGAAAGGGAAGGGCCTCGGGACAGTGGCTACCCGGCCTGCGATCATTGAAAATCTGCTTCAGCGTGGCTATATCAGACAGGAGCAAAAAACGCTGCGGCCGACAGAAAAGGGAAGCCAGCTGATTTCTTTAATTCAAAACAGGCTTCCGCATGCCGCCCTGCTGATCAGCGCGGAAATGACCGGTCAGCTGGAATATGACCTGGCGCAGGTTGAAAAAGGCGAACTGGCGCTGGAAAAATACATGTCGGAGGTCGAGGAAGCGGTGATACGAATCATCAATGAACTTCGGGCCTATGAACAAAAATATGGCAAAACGCCGTTGGCCCAGGCTCCAGCCAGGTCTGCCAGATCTGCCGAATCTGGGAAATCTTCCAAGAAAGTTGATACATCTTCGGAAGATCAATCAGACAAGTCGGTTAAAAAAACAAAGGGTGCCAAAGAAGAAAATGGTTCTTCGGCAGCCCGGGAAAGCGGACCTGAAAAACTGGGTCCCTGTCCGCGGTGCGGGGAAGGTGTCATTGAAGGCAATAAAGGTTACGGCTGCTCCAACTGGAAAAGCGGCTGTGGATTTGTGGTCTGGAAAACACCGGTTTGCGGTAAAACACTTAGCCAGGCCCAGATGAAAAGCCTGCTGAAGAAAGGTAAAACCCCCTTGATCAAAGGATTCAAATCCAAAAGCGGGAAATCTTTCAACGCCTGTCTGGTCTGGGAAGATGCTGCCAATGGAAAACTTAAATTTGAGTTTGATTATTAAATTGATATCATTAAATTCTTTCAAGGAACGGCCACCAACAGGCCGTTTCTTTATAAAAAACTCCTTACAAATTTATGCTATAATGGTACATACGATATCTAAATCGGAGGAATATGAATGAAATCGTTGATCCTGGCTGAAAAGCCGAGTGTGGCCCGGGAAATTGCCCGGGTTCTTAAATGCAATATCAAAAACAAGGGTTTTATCGAAGGACCACAATACGTCGTTACTTGGGCTTTGGGACACCTGGTCACTTTAGCTGAACCGGAGGATTATGACCAGAAATATAAAGAATGGCGAATGGAAGATCTGCCAATGCTTCCGGAACAGCTAAAGCTCAAGGTGATCCGCCAGACTTCCCAGCAATATCAGACGGTAAACAAACTGATGAAACGAAACGATATCAACGAACTGATTATAGCCACCGATGCCGGACGAGAGGGCGAACTGGTCGCGCGTTGGATCATGAGACTGAGCAACTGGAAGAAACCTTTCAAACGTCTCTGGATTTCTTCCCAGACCGATGCCGCCATCCTGGAAGGCTTCGCGAGATTAAAGCCCGGACCCGAATATAATGATCTTTACGATGCCGCTGTTTGCAGAGCCGAAGCGGATTGGCTGATCGGCCTGAATGTGACCAGGGCTTTAACCTGTAAGTATAATGCCCAGCTGAATTCCGGAAGAGTGCAGACCCCGACGCTTGCCATGATCGTTCAGCGGGAGGACGAGATCAGAAAGTTTGTTCCGGTTGATTACTGGACAATCCGAGCGGACTTCGGCGACTTTTTTGCTGACTGGCGTGGCAAAGACGGTAGCCGGATTTATGATTACCAGCAGGTTGAAGCCCTGCTGGGTAAGCTGGAAAAGCAATCTGCAAGAATTATGCAGGTCAAGCGCGAGAGCAAAAGCGAACCAGCCCCACTGGCTTATGACCTTACTGAACTGCAGCGTGATGCGAATCGCAAACTTAGCTTTTCTGCCCAGAAAACTTCCAGTACGCTGCAGAATTTATACGAACGGCATAAACTGGTTACCTACCCGCGTACAGATTCGCGCTATCTCTCCGCCGATATTGTACCGACTCTGCCGTCCAGGCTCAAAGGGCTTGCCGCAGGGCCTTATGCCGAAACGGCCAAAAAACTGTTGGCACAGCCTTACAAGCCGACGAAACGACTGGTGGACGACAGTAAAGTAACGGATCATCATGCGATCATTCCGACTGAGCAGCCTTTGAAGCTCGGGGATCTGACCCATGATGAAAAATCTTTGTATGACCTGATCGTACGGCGTTTTCTGGCCGTCCTCTCTCCGCCGTACCGCTATGACCAACTGACGGTCATCGCCGGTATTAATGGCGAAATGTTTTATGCAGCGGGAAAAGTAATGAAAGACCAGGGCTGGCGCTCTATCACTTCCCACCAGACGGAACCGGAAGAAAGCAGGGAGGACGCTTTGCCTGAACAAACGCTCGGGAAACTGGAGCAGAGCGAGGAACGGATGCTAAAAAGCCTGAAGCCCCAAAAGGGGAAGACGAAACCACCGGCACGCTATACGGAAGCCACCCTACTCACGGCAATGGAAAATCCGGGGAAATTCATTGAAGATGAGGAGCTCCGGGAAACGATGAAGGGGAGCGGTCTCGGTACTCCGGCTACAAGAGCGGAAATTATTGAAAAACTGCTGCATACCAGTTATATTGAACGCAGCGGGAAAGAATTGGTGCCTACATCCAAAGGCCGTCAGCTGATCAGCCTTGTGGCTCCTGAGCTTCGGAGTCCTGAGCTGACTGCCCAGTGGGAACAAGCTTTAACAGACATTGCTAAAGGGAACGGAAGCAAGACCGAGTTCATTAAAGGGATCCGGACCAAAGCCAGTGAACTGGTTCACAGTGTTGCCTCGGACAGCGCCACATACCATGCTGACAATATGACGAAAACCAGGTGTCCGGTCTGCAAAAAATACATGCTGCTGGTCAACGGTAAACGCGGCAAAATGCTGGTTTGTCAGGACCGGGCCTGCGGCCACCGTCAGCCGGAAAAAGAACGGGACACCGGCTTTACCAGTTCCAAGCGAGCAAGCCAGGTCAACCAAAAACTGATTGCCCAATACAGTGACCAGCAAAATATTGGCAGCAATCTTGGTGATTTGCTTAAAGAGGCTCTGAATAAACAGAACAAAGATTAATAAATAAAAAGGAAAGGATAGGAGAATGCATATGGAAAATGATAAAAAGATTGCCGTGCTAATTGACGCAGACAATGTCTCAGAAAAATATATCAAATACATCTTCGATGAAATTGCGAATCACGGCACTCCAACCTATAAACGGATCTACGGAGACTGGACAAAACCGAACCTCGCCTCCTGGAAAACAGTGCTTCTGAATTATTCGATTACACCGATACAGCAATACGGCTACACAACTGGGAAAAATGCTACAGATGCAGCGTTGATCATTGATGCGATGGATATTCTATATTCCAAAAGCATTGACGGCTTTTGCATCGTCTCCAGCGACAGCGATTTTACCAGACTGGCCTCCAGGCTCAGGGAAGCCGGCATGTATGTGATGGGTATGGGTGAGAAGAAGACGCCGCAGCCGTTTATCGCTGCCTGTGAAAAGTTTAAATACCTTGAAGTCCTGAGCGCCATCCCGGCAAATCCCTATGAGACAAACGAACAGGTTAAAACGCGGGTGCAGGGGACACCTCAGGAAGGAATGGCCAGCATTGATGAACTTATTGAAGCAATCAAAATTATTGTCACTGAAAGTTCCGATGAAGATGGCTGGGCATTTTTAGGTGAAGTCGGCATCAAGCTGAATAAGCGCTATCCTGATTTTGATACCAGAAACTACGGCCACGTTAAGCTGACACCGCTGATTGCTTCCTTAAAACAATTTGAGATTCAATCCCGCAGAACCAGCAATCCCAACATCAGCCATAAATATATCCGTAACAAGGCTGAGGCTGAAACAGGCAATAAAAAAACACGAACGCCCGAAGCAATCGTGTCTCCTGAAGAGTATCGCGTCAAACCGAATGTCCGCTCCCGCATGAAGTCCATCAAACGTTAACCTGAATATTTTTTCTCCCTATACATGCGGAGATCAGCTGTTTTCAAAAGTTCGTCAGGGGTCATTCCATCCTCCGGACATATACTAATCCCAAACGACATTCCAACTCGGCAAATCTTATTGTTTATCACGATGGGTTTGACAAGTTTTTCCTGCATTCTCTGCATAATTCCGTCAAGCTCTGTCTTATTCTGCAATCTGGAAAACAATAGAACAAATTCGTCGCCGCCCAGACGCGCTATCACATCCTGCCGTCTGACCACCCCGGCCAGGAGCGACGAAACCTTCATCAGCATTTGGTCACCGATGTCGTGGCCAAAGGTATCGTTAATGACCTTAAACCCATCTAAATCGATAAATACCAGCGCAAATTGCTGATCATGCTTATGGTATTTCTCAATGGCCTTCTCCAATTTATTGTAGAACATCCTGCGGTTCGGAAGATTGGTCAGCTTGTCGTAATTGGCCATCTTTTCCAGTTCTTTGGACATAGCTTTGTATCCTGTAATATCATGAAGATTGCCAACAACGCCGACAATTCCGTCAAGCTCGGTTTCGGCCACAGAAAATGATGCGATAATGCTGATAACTTTACCCGTCGAATCAACCATATCAAACTCAATATTGCGCAAAAACTTGTTTTTGAACAAAAAATCTGTTCTTTGCAGGTTATACTTTTGGGCTTTAAAAAAATCTGAGAATCTCCGTCCGAGCATTTCACTGGCATCATATTTCAGCAGGTCAAATGTCGCCTGGTTGCATTTACGGATAATTCCTTTATTATCAAGCAGAACGATCGGATCCATCACTGTCTCCAAAATAATGTCCGGCGTCACCGCTATATTCACATCCATCAGTTTATACCTTCTGATCATATAGATGCCGCCAAATCCCCAGAAGATCGAGAAAAAATGAAATAAAGGCGGAATAAACGGAGTGATCAAAGGGAGGATAAAATCAGTGCCGATCCCGATCAGCATCATAACGCCCGCCAGAATCGAAATACTTTTGGCTTGTTTAATGAACCTCGGTCTTTGGCTGTTTTTGCCCCATCTTAAGGTGAAAAAAAGTGCAACTCCGATGTAAACGACAAGCATAAGCCAATACAGCCAGAACCAGACGGAGCCCGTATTGAGCTCATAGGTCCAGCCCAGGCCACTTGTACTCTGGACAAAGACTTTCGCCACCAGCGATTCATTTGTCAACAGTGTTTTTAACAGTAAAATTGTCGGCAGGCCATACAAGGGGATATACCAGTGGATACCATGAATATTTTTTGTTTTTTCCGATAGAACCAGAAAAAAGTGAGTGGCCAGCGGACAGAACATCACCCAACCAATAGCCGCGATCCGATGCCAGAATAAAGCAATCTCGGGACTTGGGGCTAGATAAAGGAATGAATAAATGAACGACCAGTATGCAAAACAGAAATTCAGAGAGGCTGATAATCTGTTTAAAGTTTCCTTATGATTCAATTTTAAAATATAGAAACCAAATAAGACAAAAGTGTACGCGACAATCATCGATATATAAGACATGGCCAACATAAATTTCACCTGCGCTCTCACATGGATGCAAAAATTCGACTAATTCCAGGATATTTCAACATTATACTGCTGTCAAGTAGATTTTAATTTTCCTGAATATATTAAAAACACGATTGTCTGAATGCAATCGTGTTTTTTAATATATTCATGTTTTCTTAGACCAAGTTTCTTATTCTGCAACAGGGTACTTACGAAGAAGGAAGATCTCGACGCGCCTGTTTTCTGCCCGGCCTTCCTCAATCGTATTATCGGAAATAGGGGAGTACTGCCCGTAGCCCTGGACTGAAAATCTTTCAGGATTCATTCCGCCCTGATCAACCAGGAAATTCATGACGTTGATCGCGCGAATCACGCTTAATTCCCAGTTGGAATGAAACTTCTCAGTATGGATGGGCCGGTCGTCCGTATGGCCTACGACTTTTATATCGTTGTCCATACCATTTAGCATTTTCCCGATCTGCAGAAGGAGAGGGGAGAACGCATCGAGGATTTCCGCGTCACCCGATGCAAACAACATCACATCCTGAATAACGATCTGCAAACCTTCCTTATCCAGATTTACTTTGACGTTATTATAATAGCCGCTTTCATAGATTTCCTTTTCGAGTTGTTTCTTTATATCCGCCATCTTATCCTGTTCAAGAGCAGAAGCAGAATCATTTTCAGAACTGGATGGTTCAAGTTCTACCACTTGGTCGCTTTCCTTTTCTAAAAAGCTGGCTCCGCCTGCGAAAATTTCTTTGAAAGACTCACTCAACTGCTGCAGTTTTACTTTATCAACTTGACTAATGGCAAACATAACGATAAAAAGCGCAAGCAGAAGCGTCAGCAGGTCGGAATAAGGCAGCAGCCAGGATTCATCAACATGTTCTTCATGGTGTTGCTTTTTCTTGGACATTCTTATTCACCGCTGCCTTGTTTATTTTTTTCTTTTTCCTCTAGGATTTTTCTCTCTTTCGGATCGAGCATGCCAGTCAATCTTACTTTAATACTGCTGGGGTTCTCTCCGGCCTGAAGGGCCAGAACTCCTTCAACGATAATGCGCATATTCTTAGTTTCGGCAGCTGATTTTCTTTTTAAGCGGGAAGCGATCGGGTGGCAGACAACATAGCCGAGAAAAATACCAAACAATGTCGCAACGAATGCGGCGGCTATCATATGACCAAGTTTTTCCGTATCATTTAAATTGCCGAGCGCTCCGATTAGGCCTACGACTGCGCCTAATACTCCCAACGTCGGAGCATAGCTGCCTGCCGCGGAAAATATCGAGGCATTGGCACGGTGACGATCCTCCATATTATCAATTTCCATTTCCATGATCTCTTGAATATAGTCATGCTCCAATCCGTCAACTACCAGGCTTAGCCCTTTTTGCAAATAGCGGTCTTCAATTTCCATAATCGTCTGTTCGAGGGATAATAAACCGTCTTTACGGGCTGTCATCGCCATATCGGTGATAAGTTCAATCAACGACACCGCATCATACGGTTGTTTTTCTCGAAAAAGGGCAGCTAATACTTTTGGAATGTTCAAGAATTCTTTTTTTGGAAATGAGTTCATCACGGCTGCAGTTGTCCCGATCAGAATAATAATGGCCGCAGCTGGATTCAATAGCACAGCTACATTGGCTCCTTTGACAATCATGCCTACGACTACGGCAAGAGCACCTACAACGATTCCAATAATTAAAAAAATGTCCATTCTTACACCCTTTATCAAATTTTTATCTACAAATAATCTGCGAAGGATAAAAATATTGTAACATTATGCGGATTCTTTAACCAGATAATTAATTAAAATTTTTAATAAACCCGTCATCAGATCACCACAACAAAATGCGTCTAATTAAAAAAATATCCTTAAAAATATGATAGCAAAACTATTTTTCTATTAAAAAGAATATATTATGGAGAGAATATATATAAGAATATATGAACGGTGAATGAAGAAATTTATGTATTTCGCGAAAGGGGATTGAGGTATCCAGGAAATAAACATATGGAAAGGGGTGGGCATCATGTTTATGAGAAGAGGTTTTATTCGTAGCTTATCCGTTATCATCCCTCTCGTTATCATTGTATCCGTTTGTGCTCATTCCGTTCAGCAAGCAGAAGGTAAGTCTGCTGCCGTTCAGGAGATTCCCGTGGGTCAGGGCATCCCGCCGGAAGACCCGCAGGGCACGATCCGGAATCTTTGTGAGGAAAACAATTTATCGTATGCGTTGGTTTTAGCAGTTTATCAGGCAGAAGGAATTGATAATATCCCAATTGACACCACCGCAAAGTCAGATATTAAAAAATTGGCATACTACAGGAATTACTGGGCGGCTCAGGGCTATGCCGATGAGTTCGTCTTTGATCTGATGCTGATGTCTAATCACTACGGCCTTGAAGGCTGTCAAAAGCAGATGGAAGACGGCGGCTCAGCTGATCCAGATAGTTATGTCCAGCGTGTCGCAGATTTCAAATATAATCTTGAGCAAAACCAAGGTGTAAATAACAAATAGCATATATCGAAGATTAACGCCGAGTAAAAAATACGAGGCGTTTTTTATATGCTGCCATTTCATATAGGACTATTATGTAATTTCAACAAACAATTTAGCAGGAAATACCAAAGGTACATAGAATTATATTTAGATGGCTATATTTTCTACATTATCCACAGAAAGGTAATTGATCTTATCATTTTCCAAAACAAAGACTGGAGGATGGGTGAACAATTGTTTGATCTCGAGGGTGTTGCACATCATTTGACAAATCGTATGGTAAAAGGTCAAGAAATGGACGCCGTCCATAAAGTGAAAATAGAATATGGTTTAGCCTTGCTTCTTGGGGTAATGATTGAATTAGTTCTAACCGTAGGGGTATCTGCAATATTCGGTACCATTGTGTATACGCTCGTGATAATGTTTTCTGCTTTGGCTTTACGGGTGTTTACCGGCGGTTCTCATTGTTCCAGCTACCGGCGCTGTCTGTTTTTTTCCATGGTTTTCTTTACCGGGTTGTCATTGGCTGCCAGATGGATCGCATCTCAAATTAACGTATATCCGTTGATCGAAGTGATCCTTATCCCTGCAAACCTCGGAATTCTTTTTCAGGCGTTTATGCAGACAGCTATCGGCAAGAATTTTGTATTAGCAAGTGACAAGCTGATGCAAAAGATTGGGATCTAATTAAACTATCAAGAGTTTCCATTATCGATGATTATGCAAAAAAGACATGCACGGATTATTTAGTACATGTCTTTTTTATCTTTCTTTGCAGATTTTAGAAGTCTCCGGTGGTAACTGCAGCTTGTTCAAATGTGGCCATTTCATCAGCGACTTTAAGGGCTGCCTCGACCATCGGGAACATCAGGGCGGCACCTGTGCCTTCTCCAAGTCTCATATGGAAGTCAAGTTTGGGTTTAAGCCCAAGCTGATGAAGCGCTAGATGCTGTCCAAGCTCTTCTGAACTATGAGAAGCAATCATATAGGAAGTGGACAGGGGTGCCAGTTTTGCTGCGGTTATTGCTGCAGCAGATGAAATGATGCCGTCGAGAATAATAGGTACACGTTGATAGGAAGCTTCGAGGATTGCTCCAACGAGCGCAGCAATTTCGAGTCCGCCGATTTTAGCCAGGGTGTCAATTGGCGTGGCAGGGTCACACTGATTAATTTCGATTGCGCATTTAATCACGTTTTGCTTATTAATCAGGGCATCATCTTTTAAGCCTGTTCCGCGGCCGGTAACATCCTCAACAGAGTGACCGGTAAACACAGAGATCAAGGCGGCGCTCGGTGTTGTATTGCCAATACCGACTTCACCTGTTGCTAACAGATTAACACCAGAGTCAATCGCATTGGCGGCAATTCTTGCACCTGTCAGTATTGCAAGCATGGCCTCTTGACGACTCATTGCCGGTCCTTTCGCCATATTGTCTGTTCCATTTTTAACCCGGTAGGCCATAAGCTCAGGAGCATCCAACGGGGTGGCAATGCCGATGTCCGTACTGATAACATCTGCTCCGGCATTCCGGGCGAGGACATTGATACCTGCACCGCCATTCAGGTAACTATAGAACATTTGTTTCGTGATTTCCTGAGGTGCAGCACTGACGCCTTCGACGACAACACCATGATCTCCGGCCATAAGCAGGACTGCTTTTTTATTGATTTTTGGATGCGTGGTGCCAAATATGCCTGCGAGCTGTTGTGCTATATCCTCTAAGACACCTAAGCTTCCGAGGGGCTTGATTTTCGCGTCTACACGGCTTTTCATGCCTGCCAAGGCTTCCTGATTGAGCGCTTTGATTCCACCCATCAGTTCTTGCAAGGCAATTTCAAGTTCCTGCTCAGTCGCATTTTTCAGATTTTCCAAACCATGAAATTTTGTAAGGCTGCTCATTTAAAAACCTCCAATTAAATATTTAAAAATAAATAAAACCCCACCACAAATATTCTTGTGGTCGGGATTTTGCCGTCATCACCGCCGCTTTCCATTACCCAGGAAAGACTTTTACCTCTTAGGCAGGCCTCCTGACTCAGACTCAAACGTCCTGAACGCACCTTCCCAGCATACGCCAGTGGATCAGCGGGGACTCGTCTATACAGTGGTGGGTCCGTATCGGATTAGACCGATTTTCCTATTCTCCCCTTAGTGGGGCACCTAAGATTGTATAAATATATTCAACTTCTATTAAGATAACGAAAATCATAAATAAAGTCAAGTCAAATTAATTTTTAAATAATCACTCAATCTGGCAATCGCTGTTAATTAATGGTTATTTGTAATGATCTATGGTATAATACGATTTGCTAAATCATCCAAAGAGATATCGGAGAAAAAATGTTTAAATATGACTTAACACCAAAAGTTTGCCGTATCTGTGACATGATTATCGGTGGCCAACCTGGAGATAATCCGCCTCTGCTGATATCCTCAATGTTTCATAATGGAGACCGTATTCTGGAAAGCCGCCGTGACAGGAAATTTGATCGTGAAAAAGCCCGTTCATACATTCTCAGGCAGGAAGAGCTGTCCGATCAGACAGGGATACCTGCCATAGTAGCTATGACAGCGGTTTCCGCAGATGAGATGAAGGAATATATTGATTTTTACCTTACAATCAGCAACCGCCCTTTTGCTATTGACATTTGGGGCGAAAAAGCGCGTCTTGATGCGGCAGAATATGCTGCCGGTCTTGGTATTCAGGACAAAATTTTATATAACAGCATTACACCCTGGGATAAAGACATGATCGGCCAGGCAGCGGCATTAAAAGAATTGGGAATCAAACACGCGGTCCTGCAGGTCTTTGATGAAACGAACCAGACTCCTTCCGGCAGGGTACAGGCATGCCGTGAAATGCTGACAGCCATTGGAGCGAAAGATTTTGCCTCGGTCTTGATCGATACGACAGTCATGAATCTTCCGTCCATTTCTTTTTCAGCCCTGGCAGGCAAACAAATCAAAGCGGAAACCGGTTGGCCGGTTGGATCAGCTCCTGCTAATGGGACGTATATGTGGAAAGAAAGCCGGGAGATATGGGGTGGGGAAGGCTTTTCTGCCATGAATGCTGCAGTGCATGCAGTATCGGCCGTCCTGTGGAGCGATTTCTTATTTTATGGTCCGATCAAAGCGGCTCCAAGCGTACTGCCTGCTGTAGCGGCAGCTTCAATGATAGTTTCAACTTTGGCTTATGACGAAAGCCAGGAGCTGCCGGCTAATCCTACTCATCCGTTGAATAAATATTTTTATGATTTTGCACAGAAACTGGTAGAATTCGATAAAACCAAATAAAAAACAATTGTCGTAATTTTGTAAGTGAATGTATAGGACAAACAGCTCCTTTCTGAAGTGGATCCTGTTGAGGATACTGCCTGGAAGGAGCTGTTTATATATTTATATATTAGAAATTATTTCTACTTTTTCACAAGGAGTTATTTTTAACTATACCTTACCATATATTGGTACTGTTGCTGTAATCGGATAAAAGTGAGGGCAATAATTTGATTATAAAAGACATATTTGAAACGTTTTTGTCTAAAACACTTTATCAGCTAAAACGGTTAAATGCCAGACAAATATGGGGGATATTCATCGCACTGATCGCAGTATTCATTGGCCTTTATTTCTGTGAGGAGTTATTTCTAAGCAATCCTGTAGGGATAAATATAGATCATCTAGGTGTCTTTGCCCAAATTCTTCAAGCACCCGTATTTCAAGCGATAAGAATCGTCTTATATATTTTATTATGGTTATTAATGATTAAGCTGCCGTTTCTAAGTTTTAAAACGATTGGCATTAAAACACCTTACGGAGAGCTTAGCATGGAGGCTATATTGTCTGAGTCTGCCGTTATTAAAAATGCCATGCTGAATGAAGTCAGTGTTGCCTTGATGGGGATATTAAGAATCTTAAATAACGCATCGATAATGGAAATGATTGAAGATATCAAAAACATTGGAAAAGAAATTACGGATCCATATTTTATTAAAAGTATAACAAAGGTAATCAATATCCAATTTAAACTATATACTATTAGAAAGACACACTGCAATTATCTGATTGTATCTGAAGAGATTGCCTCATATAATAAAGTACCGATTGTGAATAGAGCCACATTAAAGGAGCTGGCTCAGGAATCGATTATTAATAAGGACTTTAGGATCAGCGACGACGCATCAATCATGGCTGTTCCCTTATTCTTTAGAAGTGAGATATGCGCCATCATCTACGTTCAAAGCGAAAAGTATCTGTTTCAGCAGGTCGATGCTATGATCATCGATAGTATCTGGAACAACATCTGTCATAACAACGAAGCCTATGAGGAATTGGTAATTAATCGTGAACGAGATATTTAAGAGGGGGAGGGGATTAATGAATATGCGAAAATCTTATAAGGTAAAGGAAATTATTGAAACAGCTGAAAAAGAAGACTACGGGTTCCTCAAGATTCTGCCTCAATTGCGTGAAAATAAGGTAACCGTGAAGCCGAATCTACAGTTTAAGAAACAGTTAAAAGAAGAATTCAGGCAAATTCTAGGTTTATAATTAAACTAATATGCTCTTTTTACCCCTGTTAATTCAGCAGAGAACGTATCAAGCGCCACTAAGTCGCTAGGGTTTAGCTCTTTGACAGAAGCTTTCCCCAAGCCACGAATGGCTTGTTCCATTTCAACAGCCATAGAACGTAAGACATTGGATACTCTTTCAGCGCTTAAGTTTATGTTCAGCTTTTTGTTATATTTCGATGCATAGCTAACAAGGACTGTAGGAGGTTCCCAGGGGATTACTTTTTGATGCTGCTTGTTGGCTAAGGCATATAAGGGGACGGTACCCAGATAAATAGCATCGGCACCAAGCGCTAGTGCTTTTAAACAGTTTCCGGGATTAAAATAGCCGCCAGAGACAATCAGACTTATCTGCTCTCGAACTCCGCGGTTTTGTAAGTAACGGACCGCGCGAACTAACGCATGGAGACTGGGAATTCCAAAGTCATCCTGCATTGTGGGGTTGGAGACAAGAGATCCGCCTTGCGTTCCGTCGACGGCAATGACATCAAACCCTGCATCTACAGCTAAACCTAAATCTTCTTCAATTTTATCTGTGGCCATTAATTTCAGAGCAATAGGTATTCCATTCGCTTTATTACGCAGGTTATTGACCAGTATGGGCCAATCTGCGGCACTTTGTACACCGGGAGGAGCAGGTAGACCCGATATCCCTTGATTGCGGGATAAACCCATGAGTTTACGTGCTTTGCCTTTAATTTCATCCGGAGCTACATAGAAGACGCCTTTTTGCCCTCCTTGCGAAATATGTACTTCCAGCATGTCCGCAGAGGCAATCTCTTGATCCGTGCGTAAGCCCCATGGCCAATTGGCAATTTGCAAAATATATTTATCCGCTTCGTCGCGTTCTTCTTTCAGATAGGGGCCTTCACCGGAGTTTGTAGCTGTCCCTGCTAGCTTTGCTCCCCTGGCTAAAGCTATTTTTGCGGGCTCGCTTAGAGCGATTCCATAAGCCATTCCAGAAATAAGAAGAGGTATATTGACTGTAAGAGGCTTGGCTGACTTAGGGCCCAGTGTCACTTTCATATCAACTGCGGTCTCGCCTGATTTAGAGAGCATCGTCATTTGAGGTGGAACAAACATAAGGTTATCGAACCCGTCAAACCTTTTTGAACTGCCAATTGGCCTGTTGATCGTTGTCCCTTGTGTTGCCCTTAAGTTGTTTTCAACAATGTTTTGAACACCGGCCCGATGAATGGCAGTCCATAGCTCCATGACGTTTTTACCGTATTCATCTGTTGTTAAAATAGTAATTGCTTTTGCTACATTTTTTTGAATTAACTTACGCGTTAGTGGTCCGGTAGTTATTAAAGCTAGCGGTAAAGATGCCAGCATTATTTTTCGATTTTTTGCCCGGCGGATTTTTAGGGACTTTTGTTCTTTGTGATGGCCAATTGCGTAACCGGCTGTTAAAATGGCTGCAATGGAGCAGAGACTCTTAAATGAAAAATTGAAATCTCGCGAATCTTTATTCATGTAATGTTACCTCACGTGTAATGCTTAGTTCGAAGAGTTCGAATACCTTTTTATTATGTTTCATTGATTGATGAGAGCCCGGCTGTTATAGTAAAGAAAGTATTTTTATGTTATAATGAACTTAGTTTAATAAAGCAAAACTAAGAGGTTCGATTCCGAACCCTTTTTCTTTTCCCTTATTAAAGAACTTGGATTCTGGACAACATAACATTAACTTTTTTGTGGAAGTGAAAAAAATGAGACATCAAAAATTAAGACGCAGTAATGCTCAAGGCTATCTTAAAGGTCATCAGGATGCTGAATTTCAACGATGTGAATTCTGTAATGTGCCGATATTCCGTAACGCTTGTAGTGATGAAAGTGGATTGTCAACAGTAAACTAGACAGATTTGTTAAGGTAAATGGTTTTATACTCCAGAGGACTAAGGTAGCCTAGTGTTGAATGAATTCGCTTTTCATTGAACCACTTAATATAAGACTTCAATTCATTCTCTAGGTGTTCCAGTGATACAAAGCGTCGGTTTTTCACAAACTCTGTCTTAACTAGTTTGAAGGTAGCCTCGGATACGGCGTTATCATAAGGACAGCCCTTCATACTCAAAGAACGCTGAATATTAAAGGTTGAAATTACTTCATCAATTAGCTGGTTTTTAAACTCGCTGCCACGGTCTGTATGAAACATCCTAATATTATGTAGATTGGACTTCACGCTAGCAAAAGCCCGATATACCAGGGCAGCGTCTTTCGCTTTGCCACAGCTCTGTCCAATTATCTCCCGATTAAATAAATCAACGAGAAGGCAGATATAATGCCATTTGGTTCCTACTCGAACATATGTCAGGTCGCTAACAACGGTCTCCAATGGCACCGCTTTTTCAAATTCCCGATTCAATTCATTCTTGATTTCAGCTTCGTTGCATTTGGTTTTGAATGGCTTATATTGAGCTACTGTGTATGTTGAAACTAAGCCATTTTTCTTCATCAATCGACCGATTCGGCGACGAGAGACTGTTAAATTCTTCTTTTGAAGCTCAATCTTAATCTTTCTGGTACCATAGACCCGTTGATTTGATTCAAAAATCTCGATAACGTGCTGCTCAACATCGTCTTCAACTTCCTGATAGGTTGATTTGTAGTAATAACTACTGCGATTCACTTGTAGGACTTTACACATTGCTGATACCGAGTATTTGTGGGCATTTTGCCTTATCACGTCTACTTTCGTCCCATGATCAGCGCGGCTTGCTTTAAAATATCATTTTCCATCAACAAGCGCTGGTTTTCTTTGCGAAGTTTTATGAGTTCTTTCTGTTCATCACTAAGATTATCTTTTTCACGAAATGAACCTGTTTTCTCATGTTGTTTCGTCCATCTGTCAAAGGTTGAACCACCTATATCATATTCCTTCAGAATTTCGGCTCTCGGTTTGCCGTTCAGATATAACTGAACCATTTGATTCTTGAATTCATCGGTAAAAGATCTTCGTTCTCTTTTGGTCATTGTCTTTTGCTCCTTTGATTATTACTTTTAATTTACAAGACCTTAAGAAAACTGTCCAGTTTAGTGTAGCCTATTCAAAGAAGTATTAGTGCTTTTCAAGGTAAAGGAAAGATACTATGTAACAAATGTGCTGACATAATTGGAAATATGCCTGAAGAACAAGCACTTCAGGCTTTGAATAACGCATCTGAGACTTACCCCAAAAGAGTACCATAACCGGAAAAATAGCACCGTATAAAAAATAAACAGTGCTATTATAAAGATATATTTTTAAGAAAGAGTTACATTTGTTGCCTGGAGCCCGCGTTGTCCTTTTTCTACATCAAATTGTACTTTTTGACCTTCATTGAGTGATTTATATCCTTGGGATTTAATAGATGAAAAATGAACAAACACATCCTGTCCGCCATCTCCTTCGATAAATCCGAATCCCTTTTCAGAGTTGAACCACTTAACAGTCCCATACATGGAACACACCTCCAAATTGTTTTTATTTCATTATTATTATGTTGATCGTTGTAGTAAGTTATTCTAGGGATAATTAAGACATTTAAAAAAATATAGAAAGGCAGACTCTAAATGAGAAATTTAAGAATGACAATCGCCTATGATGGGACCAAATATAAAGGTTGGCAAAAACAAAAAGATACCGATCTGACGATTCAAGGTAAAATTGAAACTGTCTTAGCAAAAATGGCAGAGGAGAAGATTCAGGTTATCGGCTGTGGAAGGACAGATGCCGGGGTACACGCCGAAAATTACATTGCTAATTTCCATACAACATCTACCTTCAAGACCAAGAAGATCTTAGCCTATTTGTATGAATTTTTACCGGAAGATATTGTTGTAAAATCAATGGAAGAAGTATCTGAAAGATTTCATGCCAGATATAACGTCAAAGCAAAAACGTATGTTTATACCATCAATAATAATAAATTCAGGGATGTATTTAACAGAAAATATACCTATCACTTAGCGGATAAGCTGGATCTGGAACAAATGAGGACTGCTGCCGAACTGCTCATTGGAACGCATGATTTTCAGAGCTTTACAAATGAGCGCAGTGCTAAATCCACTGTTAAAACGATCAATTCTATTTTGATTAACGAAAATAAAGGCCTTATTAAAATTGAATTTAACGGTAATAGCTTTCTATGGAATATGCTAAGAATTATCGTTGGAACGCTGCTCGAAGTAGGAAAAGGCACGCTGCAGCCGAACGATGTCGAAAAAATCTTACAGGAAAAGAAACGTTGGGAAGCACGGCCCTTGGCTCAAGCCAAAGGTTTATGCTTAGTCGATGTACAGTACTAACTATTATTATAGTAAAGAGGATAAAATTTAAGATTTACAAATATAAACTGAGGAAACAAATATAAACCGAGTAAGCAAAAGGCAAGAATCAACTGTATGGTTCTTACCTTTTTTATTTGCCTACAGATGGCCTTATACCTCACTCCATGGATGGTAAGGAGCGGAGATTATGTAATCATAATGAATTAATTGAATTGAACTTTTTCGCTCATACTAAGCTAATGAACAAAAAAATATTTAAATATTTGAATGCTTCTAAATAAATGGAGGCACTTGCTAAACGGGAGGCACCTGAAATGAAAACAAAAAGAAAATCAAAAATCCGCAAATGGATGATTTATAGCTTGATCACCCTTGGCGTTATTAGTGCTGCGTCGGCTTACCTCTTACGACCAGAACCTTTTTCCTATGATAGTGTAACTGCCCAAAAGAGGGATATCACGACCAATTATACATTTTCTGGAAATATCGAAACCCAAAACCGTCAAACCGTCATGTCAGAAAAAATAATGCAGGTTACAAAGCTTAATTTTCAAGAAGGAGATACGGTTAAAGAAGGAGATATCTTACTTAAAACAACAACCGGTGAGGCGATAAAAGCCAAAATTAATGGTGAAATAACAAACCTGACCGTGGAAGAGGGGTCCCAGGTCATGGCCGGTACAATTCTCATGGACATCGTTGATTATGACAACCTTCAAATTAGTATCAAAGTCGATGAATATGATCTCCCTGCCATAAAGACAGGCAACGAAGCAAATATTGAAATTGCCGCTATTCAAAAAAAACTGAAGGGAACAATCTGCAGTATTTCCAGAGAAGGTACGGTTGCAGGTGGTGTGACCTACTTTACGGCAGCTGTAGACATTAATAAAGATCCAAGTCTACGCATCGGCATGACGGCAGAAGTAACCATCCAAAATCAAAAAGCAGTCGGAGTGGTTACCTTGCCCATGTCCGCGATCCAGTTTGACGCTAACAACACGCCCTTCGTCTTCAAAGAAGGGGAACGCAATACCGTCGTGCATACGGAGATTACTACCGGTGTTAATGACGGCCAAACCGTAGAAATCAAAAAAGGGGTAGCCGTAGGAGAAACTATCTATTATCCCAAAACAACGACAGCAAATAATTTGACCTTTGGCGGCAGAATGCAAGGAGGCCAGATCAATGACGGAAATCTTTAAGATGCAAGATGTTTGTAAAAGCTACTTCATGGGAGAAGAAGAACTTGAAGTTTTGCATCATGTCAATCTTACTGTTCGTTCAGGCGAATCCTTATCCATTCTTGGTCCCTCCGGTTCAGGAAAAACTACGCTGATGAATATCATCGGCTGTTTGGATGTCCCGTCAACCGGCAAATATTTTCTATCCGGCAACGATATCGACGATTTGAATGAGATTGAATTGGCCAGAGTACGGAACAAAGAGATTGGCTTCGTTTTTCAAAACTTTCAACTTTTGCCGCGCATGACTGCCCAGCAAAATGTTGAGCTTCCACTCATTTATAGCGGTCTGTCTCCCGTGGAACGCCTAAAACGCTCCAAGGCTATTCTCACGCGTGTTGGGCTTCAAGACAAGCTAGAAAGCCTCCCCAATCAACTTTCCGGCGGACAACAACAACGGGTGGCCATCGCCCGGGCGATCGTTACCGACCCGACTATTCTGCTTGCGGATGAACCAACCGGAGCCTTGGACCAAAAAACCGGCAATCAGGTCATGGATCTTTTCGAAAAATTAAATCATGAAGGCAGAACCATCATTATGATAACCCATGATCAAAATATTGCGCGTCACGCCAAACGCCTTGTTCATATTTTGGATGGAAACTTAACAGAGGGGGAGGGAGCTTGATATGCTGTGGGAAAGTATCAGGATGTCCTGGAAAAACATCGTCACCAATAAACTTCGCTCGTTCTTAACCATGCTGGGAATTATCATTGGCGTGGCCTCAATCATTGCCCTTATAACCATTGTTCAGGGTGCGACCAACAGCATCAGTCAACAAGTGACCTCCCTCGGCGCTAATAAAATTACGGTCAATGCAATGGGTACTCCGCTGAAACAAGGACTAAACGAGGAAGATATGAAAAATATTGCTCACCTTAAAAATATCAAAGGCGTATCACCGACTGTGTTAACCAAAACCAATATTGTTTACCAGGACCAAGTCAAAGAAGATATCAATGTTCAGGGAAAAAATGAGGTGTACTTTCAATCGAATAAAAGTCTGCTCCAATCAGGCAGAGCCATCAATATCCTGGATATTCAGAGTAAAAACCAGGTTGCCGTTATCGGGCAGGAACTTGTAACCGCACTCTTTTATGGTGTCGACCCCCTTGGAAAAAACCTGATCATCAATGGAACAACTTATCAGATCATTGGTACAATGGCTCCATCAAGCGGTTTTAGCGCCACCTCCACAAATGACACAATCGTGATCCCGTATACGACTGCACTTCGCAGTCTGGGTGTAAAAAACATCACTGCTCTTGATGTCTTTTTAGTGGATACAAGCTTAGCCGATGATACGGTATTGGACATTAAAGGGGTTTTAAACGCTGCTTTTAACTATAACGATCAGGCTTACTCTGTGTTTAACATGGGAGATATTATTGCTTCTTTTCAGTCTATGATGGGGATGATGTCACTGCTCTTAGGAGGAATTGCCGCTATTTCCCTGGTTGTAGGCGGGATTGGGATCATGAATATGATGCTGGTATCGATTACCGAGCGCACGACGGAAATCGGTTTGCGCAAAGCCCTGGGAGCCACCCCGAATAGAATCCAGGTGCAATTTTTAATCGAATCGATCTTTCTCTCCATTTTTGGCGGGCTCATCGGCTTGATTTTGGGAAGTGTCATCGCCTTTATTGCTTCCACCCTGATTGGTGTCGGTTACACCATGCAATTATCCACCGTTATCTTAGCGGTAGGGTTTTCAGCTGTCGTCGGAATTATCTTTGGCTATATGCCTGCGAGAAGAGCCAGTAAATTAAACCCGATTGACGCTCTGAGAAGTCTTTAGTTAAAGATTAGAGTCTCGCCAAACACGCAAAGTCAGGCAGCGGAGACTTCCGCCCCCAGCTAATAAGGCCTCAGGATGGAAGGGGATCATTTCCACCCCTCTGCGGCTCAGCTCATTTTGAGTTCTAAGATTTAAGGCAATATCATAATGGATGAGAATATTGGCATCCACAGAAACAAAACTGCAGCCCCATAACTGCTGTTCCTGGTCGGAAATATCAATAAGTTCCATTTCCCGGCGAGCAAGATAATCCCGTATATTAATTTCCGTGCGCTGCTTTTCGGTAATCAGATATGTTTTCAAAAAAGCCGGCAAATAAGCTAAGGCCAGACTTTCACTGATTCTGCCAAAAATCATATCAGGGTGCATATACCGTCTTTCCTGGGGAATCTCCGCATAGATGATCTGCGGAAAAAGATGGAGTGCTTTATTAAAAAATTCTTCGAGTGTTTTTTGAGCATGCCGCTCGGTATCCGCTAAAAAAAGAATTTCAGGCGAAATTGCCAGACACCCTTCAAATTGATCCTCACCCTCAAAGGCATGAAAGATGGGAATGCCGAGATTCTCCAGAGCTTCTCCGACAACCGTTTCTTCGCCTGCGCGGCTGCCAGGGCACATCTTGGAGAGGATAGCTCCTTGACTTGTAATCAGGCAAGTATCATTAAGATAGGGTAAATTCGGTAGAGAATCCATGAGCGTTCTATTCTTCTGTACATAATCCTGAAGGTTAAGTACCTCAATTCCTTGAGAGCGCAGAAGGTCAGCATACCGGTCATGTTCCAACTGATATTGAAAAATATCAGGGACAAAATTAAATAAGCATTCCTGATAATTCGCCGGATTGACTAAATTCAGAGACTGTTGGGGCTTATGAAGAATGACTTTACGTAAACGAGCTAATTTTTCGGTACCAAATACTTTAATATGTTTCAAACGGAATTCCCCCTTAAAAAGCAAAATTATATGGATGTAGTATTCACAATAATAGGTATTTTAGAAGTGTATTTTGAACAATAATAGACAAGTGGTGTTTAACATTATATGATAAAAAAGAAAAATAATTGTCGAAATAGAAAATAGGCCAATAAAGAAAGTGAGATAAACAGATGGCAGTACAGGTTCTAACTGACAGTACAAGCTATATAAGTAAGGAAATCAAAGAAGAACTAAATATTAGAATGGTATCTTTGAGCCTTTCATTTGGGAGTGACAGTATACGAGAAGTAGATATCGATAACGATCTGTTTTATAAAAAAATGGCTTCTTATGGAATTCCGACATCTTCACAGCCTTCTATTGGCGAGTTATATAATGAAATGCTTGCGGTAATCGAGAAGGGAGATAGCCTCTGCTGTATTTTCTTATCTTCAGAAATGAGCGGGACCTTTTCGACAGGTCAATTAGTGAAAGAGATGGTATTAGAGAAGCATAAACATGCCAGGATAGAGATCATTGATTCTAGGTCAAATTCTATGCAGTTAGGGTTAGCGGTCATTATGGCTGCAAGAGAAGCAAAAGCGGATAAAACGCTAGAGGAAGTTAAAGAAGCAGCGTTAGAAAATATTCAAAGAAGTAGGTTCTTATTTATTCCTGAAAATCTCAAATACCTGAAAAAAGGCGGCAGAATTGGCGGGGCCAGTGCTTTAATTGGTGATTTATTTGGGATTATTCCGATTCTGACTGTGGAAAACGGCATAACAACCGTTGTGACAAAAGTAAGAACGAAGAAAAAGGCAGTATTATCGATGATTAATATCATGCTGGATAACATAAGCAAATATGGTTTAGGAGAGATCATTATTCATCATATCGATTGTCTGGACGAAGCAAAGGAACTTGCACAACTGATTAAAGATAAGTTGAAAGTTAACATAGATATCATAGCTATCGGACCGGTCATTGGCCTGCATGTTGGTCCAGGTACCATTGGCATTGTTTATTACACGCAAAAAGCATTAAGGTAATAAAAATAGCTAACTAAAGCCAAAAGATTCTTGAAAGAGCATTATTTACTCTTTTCATGTTTGCCATCATGTACACCAATTTTATTGCCGTCAATAATTCCTACATCTGCGTTATCTTTTGGTTTCATTTTTCTTAATTCAGCATTGCTTTTTTCTCTGTCTTTGATTCTATTTTTATTATTATCCATAATAATCCCTTCCTTTCACTGAATGAGACTAAGTCAATTTAATATTTGTATAAAAGAAATGAATTATTCAAAGAAAAATAACAAGGAATTTGATGAGAAAGAAAATCGAAAGTCTTAAATCCCCTTACAGGTGATTCAGGAAGGGGACGTAGTAAAAATACAAATGCTCAAAAGGGAGACGCCGAATGGCTGGAATCCATAACGGATGAAGAATATTACAATTTAAAATAACCTGCAAAGTATATTAATTGATTATAAACCGCTAACAAGTTAGCGGTTTATGTTTTGCCGAAAAAGGAGCATAAAAAATATATGAGAGAGAAGGAAAACTATGGAAAAATGTCGAATGAATGAAAATATATAATATGTTAGGAAGTGATTGGGAAGACCTGGACGTTAGTGCGCCATGCAAAGCTTGGTACTTCTTGCAAGGTGAAAGTCCTTGCTGGGAAAGGTCTAGCCAACCACCCATATTGCGTGTTGCGCCGAAGCTGGAAACAGCAAGGTGAAGCGTACACAGAGAACCATATAGGCCATAGGGAGAACCGTAACTCCTGAAGCACATGTCCCCAGCCCCGTTAACAAGATAAATGCAGATGGCGACGTGTTTAACGTCACGGAAGCCAACACAGAGGAATCGACAAACGGCAAAAAAAAACCTATTGGGCTTGGGCCATTATTTGAGGCCCTGCCAAAAGGAAGTTTCACTTATTTGAAGTTGTTTTTGCCTGATTCTTTCCCATAAATTCTTTGGAATTTCTTTACTAATGGCATGGCTTATCTTCGTTCTTAGAACGGTCCCATCAATCAATACCTTTTCATAATACCAATGGTCAGTATTTCGAATCATCACCCAACCATTTTTATCGCAGTAACATTTTAAATCTCCAAATTTTGGTGCCATATTTATAAACCTAAGAGTTTACGAATTTCATCATCATTGTCACAAAGCAAAACTTTTAAAACATAGGGAAAGTGATATTTACGGTTCGGTGATTGAAGAAAAAGTTGAGAGCGATCCATGTAATCTTTAGAATATAATTTGAGGTCTTCAATTAAATCGCTGGCAGCTAAATCTAAAGTTAAGTTATTTGAGTACAGTTCCATAGAATCCAAGGCAAGAGTAATTGAATCATCGTCTTCCTGAATAATTTCAGGGTTTAATTTATAATCTTCTAAGACCATCTTTAAAAGATCTACTCTGAGCAAGGCAACTTGTTCTGTCTGTTTTCTATTTATAATAGTAGGATTAAAAGAGTTAAATACAGAATCATAAAGAGTAGAAAATTGGTTTCTAGCCTCAGTGAATTGTAGTTCCGATAACATTGTCATTCCTCCTTCACCTCCAATATATCATATGATGTACATTGTGTATAGTATGACCATTATGTACATAATATATAAATTTTTTGGAGGGACACTTACATAATAGCGCATTCCCAAAATCCAGGAGAATAGGCAGTAGTAACCAGACTTCGGGAATACGCGGGACGTTCTACGATTGTGCAAAGACCGCGCCGTCCATGGTGCGGTGAATGAATAGCACAGGTGCTTCGTATACATAGAACAAGGAGAAAGAGAAAATGAAAAATGCATTTCATATATTTTTAATAACATTGATAATAGCAGGTTTACTGTTAGGCTGCAGCAGCAAAAACATCACCAGTGTAGATAATTCCAAGCCTTCAGTGCTTGCGGAACCATTAGAACAGGCTTTAAAATTACCAGATGATAAACTGATAGATAAGTTCTGTGCTGGCGTAGATCTCTGCCTGGGTGATAGCTTATTATTTGACAACGGCAAAGATATTTCTTCCGAAACATTATTTACCTTTTTCTGCTATATAACCTCTAGCCAAGAATATGGACAGGATTACCAAAATAAATGGGAAAACAAAGCTGATAACAATTACAGAGTGCCAGTGGCTGATATCAAAGAAATTTTGAACCGATATTTTGATGGCATTAATTTTGACTCTACTCAAGTTGATGGTTATCAGGCGCAAACGGAAGAGATTGTCATCGGTGGCCTTGGAGGATTCGGCGGAGGGCGATTCCCGGAACTTATTAAGAAAGAACAACTGAATAATGATACTTTGAAGCTAACGGTTGATTATTATGATGATCAGTATAAAACTGTTTTTTACACTAAAGCATATACCATTCGATTTACTGCTAATGGCTATCAGTATCTAGCCATTAAAAAGGTATTTGCGAAGGAATAAAGATCACAGAAGATATTTATCCTAAAGGTGAACTTCATATTAACTATATTCTCCAAATATAGGAGGCACCTGAGTGAACACTAATAAACATATGATTTTGAAAAATGGCGAGGATATTACCTGTGATGTAACTTTTTGCAAGTACAATTCATGTGAAATTATTAAAACGGCGTATGTGAGCTTTAAATACTGACGGCCTGTCGGGTCTAAAATAAGAATACACCTGATTCTTCTTAAAAAATCAAACACTTTGTAAAGATTGATCATAGAGTCTTGATAGGGCAGGGGCTTTAAATTATTTTATTTTGATAATCCAGTTTTTATATAGATTCGAAAATAAAGATATCAGAGAAAATAAAATAAAGAGACATATCAGAATTTAGTTGAAAAGGAGGTATTAGTAAAAGATAAGGCCATGTGAAATAAATCACTTGAATAAAGAGGGGAAACTTAAAACATTGAGATCTTTTAATAAAATGTATGTGTCACTTTTAGTTAGTAAATATTTTATCTTATTGACCTATAAACGATGAAATAATCTTATCAACTGAGTGTCCGATTGAAAATCCTATAACTCATTTTCCATTTATATTTATATTTATATAATTGACTGCATCTAAATAATTCTAACAATTTATGAGGATAAAATTACTTCAGGTTAAATATAACGAAAATTCGTTGTCAAACTATATACTAAAGTTTAAGCGATGCAATTAAACAAAATCTGGTTATAATTCGTAAGAGAACTAAAATTGCCTGGAAATTGATTAACTCAAATAAGAGTACAAAAATCCCAAGGTACAAATACCTTACCCAATATATTTTAACGCCTTACAGGGCAAATATGGGACTGCTATTCAGAAGCATTTTTAGGCAAATACAATAAAAAAACAGAACAGCAATTAATACGATAAAATTACGATAAAAGATTAAAAAAATGACCGATAAAGTAAAATAGGCCAGGCAGATAAAGCGGAGATAGAAATAAAAAAATACAAGCGCCATGAAAAAGATATGCGAGCGACAATAATGTAGGTTATATAAATAAGAAAGCCACAAAATAAACAGAAGCTTAGTGAAACAAGAATCCAAACAAGCGCAAATAAGATAATTTATGACAAACAATAAATCAAAAACACTTGAACAGCGCGATGACAACAGATTTATTGCTGATTACAAACCGCAACGCATAATCCCATCTTTGTATTACACTTTAGTTTACATAATATTTATTATCGGACGCAATGATCAAAAAGCTATTCAACTCAATTCATTTTTATAGATAATTAAAACCATACAATTCTTTTATAATAAAATGTAAATAGTATTTCATACCAATTAGATTAACAGTGTACTGCTTTAAGTTCCCTAACCTTTTGTATCTTTTTAAGTTTAACTTATAAAAGCATAATGGCAATAATTCCATTACTTACTTTTACTTGGATTTATGGTACATTATAAATTGCTTGTAATTCTTTTGTAATTCTTTATGATATATTTAAAGCAAGGAGATCCGTAATATCGATGAATACTATTGACTATAATGAACTTAAGGAAAAAGCCCTGGAATTCGGCTTCAGTCATGTTGGCAACCTCGATGCAGATACGATCGTCGTCAGAGAAGAGGTTCGCTCAGACTGCGCCAAAAATAAATGCAAGGTGTATGACAAGAATTGGTCTTGTCCGCCGGCTTGCGGTCCTTTGGAAGAATGCGCGAGTGATATCAAGAAATATAAAAACGGTCTGATTCTGCAAACGACCGGCCAGTTGGAAGATTCCTTCGACATTGAGGCCATGGCAGAAACACAGGAATTGCACAACGAACACTGCAATAAATTTTCTGAATATATTCATAAAAATTTCCCTGACAGCCTTTTTCTGGTCGCCGGCGCATGTACCCGCTGTAAAGAATGTACCTATCCAGATAAGCCTTGCAGATTCCCCGATAAGATGAATTCGTCCATGGAAGCTTACGGGCTTGTGGTCAGTGATGTGTGTGCAGCAAATAATATTCCTTATTATTACGGACCCAATACCATCACCTATGTTGGATGTGCGCTTATCGAATAGGTGTGATATTCCCACACCTTAAGCCAAACATAGGGATTGACCCATTCCCCATTAGGAAGTTCTATGCCAAAATGCAGATGATCCGGTGTTGTCAATGCATCACCTGTGTTCCCCATCGTACCGATCAGTTCCCCCTTTTGGACAGGATTACCGACAGTCAGTTCATTATTTATCGTATCAAGATGAGCATAGTAATAATAATTACCGTCTTCCCCGCGAATGCCGACCCGTTCCCCGCCCAACCGGTTCCATCCTGCTTTTTCAACATTGCCATCGCAGACACTAAAGATGGGTGTACCTTTTTTATTAAATATGTCTGTGCCTTCATGCTTTCGCTGTCCTCCCTCCCTATCGGCACCATAGGTATCTGTATAATGCGAAGGTTCCTGAAGTGGGAACTGATATTCTCCCGGCGTAAAGAACAGATACTGATCAAGTAAATGACGGTAGTATTTTACTTGTTTGAATTCTTCGCTATTCAGTCCGGACCAGTCAAGATTATTGAAGTTAATTCCATTATCCAGCTGCTGAACAAGGCGATTTGCTGTTGGACCGCAAACATGAATAACAGCCACATAGTCCTTCCATGAGTCCGGTTTTACTTTCTGAAAATGAATAACAACTTCCGAAGATATAAGTGAAAGATCGCTATAGTCGTCTGATTTTGATTCATCATGGATAACTACTTGCTTGACAATAATGGCGGTGATAGCAATCATCACAAAAATGATCAATATGATAGAATTAGGCCATATTGTCTTTCTGAATTGTTTAATGAGTTTCATATGACAATAACCTCCATAGTTGTATATATGGAGGTTATATTAAAATATAGACTAAAACATAGGCAATATAGAAACATAATTAAAGTTCGTAAGAATTGAAAGATCGTTATCGTTAATGATAAACTAAATTCTAAATTATGACCGAACCGGAATATAGATCACCTGTCCTGGTTCAATATACGTGCTGCGTAGGTTATTATAGCGCATGGTTTTATCCACCAGTGCACTGATATCACTGCTGTAGTTGGATTCTGCAGCAAGTTCCCACAACGTATCTCCCTGTTGTATTGTGATCGCCTTATATGATGTAGGGTTGGAATTTTCAGCAGTTAGATAATTTACCACCAGAGACATTAAAAGTGCAGCAATAATTGTTAGGCACAGCCCCAATACAAATACAATTTTAGTTGAATTTCTTCTATAACGCATATAGGATCTGGATACTGCAATCATGATCATCAACCTCCATTAGATCAAACGTATGTTCTATTTATGTTTTGATTATAATACGAACAAATGTTCGTGTCAAGAAAAATCACGAACATTTGTTTGCTTTTTTCCAATTTTTATGTTACGATCTAGCTAGACCAAATATTGATTCAAAATAAATAATCAGGAGGGATGTCATGACTTCGGATCTGTCCTCACGTCAGATGCAGATTTTGGATATTATCAAGAAGGAGATTGCCTTAAAAGGTTATCCCCCTTCGGTCCGTGAAATAGGCGAAGCTGTTGGGCTCTCATCAAGTTCGACTGTGCATAATCATCTGAACATTCTCGAAGAAAAAGGATATATCAGACGAGACCCTACGAAGCCAAGGGCCATAGAAGTCCTCGATTCCTTCGGCGAATATAATTCCAGAAAAATCGTTCACGTTCCGGTAGTTGGACATGTTGCCGCCGGTGAACCGATCCTGGCCATAGAAAACATTGAGGATTCCTTCCCTGTTCCGTATGATATGGTAAAATCAGACACGGTCTTTATGCTCAAGGTTCAGGGCGAAAGCATGATCGATGCCGGTATTTTTGACGATGATTTAATTCTGGTCAGACAACAGCAGAATGCCAGTAACGGCGATATTGTTGTTGCTTTAGTCTCAGACGGCCCCGAAGACGGCGCTACAGTCAAGCGTTTCTACAAAGAAAAGAACCAGATCCGGCTCCAGCCGGAGAATCAGTATATGGAGCCGATATATTCCGATCACGTAACCATTCTCGGCAAAGTGATCGGACTGTTCCGAGATATCCACTGATACATAATATGCGGGAGAAAGCGAGGGCGCAGCAGAAATATTTATCTGCTGCGCCCTTTTTGGCGGGTAGACTTGAAGTATTACCTGTATATCATTTTATATGATTATCTTAATTTCAGATAAGAAGAAATTCTTGTTTGAGGTCACCTGATTAAGGATAGACTCCCTTAACTCCCTTTAGAAGATGTACTCAGGAAAGTCTTCTTTCGGCATCATCTCTGAATTTTTCAAATCCAAGTCTGATCAGTTCATCAAGCAGCAGGCTGTAACTTAAGCCGCTGGCTTCCCACAGTTTTGGGTACATCGAAATTTGCGTAAAGCCAGGCATTGTATTGATTTCATTAATAAAGATTTGCTCGTCTTCAGTAACGAAGAAATCAACTCTACTTAGCCCCGAAGCGCCGACGGCCTCAAAAGCAATCACTGCATAGGACTGAAGCTGTTCAATCAATTTCTGGCTCAATATGGCTGGAATAATCAATTCTGAGCTATTATCCAGGTATTTAGCTTCATAATCATAAAAATCTTTGGCCGGTTTAATTTCACCGGGGATGGAGGCTTTGGCACTTTCATTGCCAAGGACGCTCAGTTCAACTTCCCTTGCCTTCACACCTTTTTCGATCACAATTTTCCGGTCAAATTTTGCTGCGTAGATCAAAGCTTCCAGCAGTTGCTTACCGTCTTCAGCTTTGGAAATACCGACACTGGAACCGAGATTGGCTGGTTTGATAAAACATGGAAAACCAATGCTGTCTGAGATGCGTTTCACCGCTGCTTCGGGTGCAGCATTGATTTCACTTCGAAGCAAGGTAAGGTGCGGCACTATCGGCAGCCCGGCTTCTTTGAAAACGGCCTTCATCCGGTCTTTGTCCATTCCGAGAGAAGAACCCAGCACACCTGAACCTACATAGGGGAACCCCGCCATTTCGAAAAGCCCCTGAATCGTACCATCTTCCCCTTTGGGGCCATGCATGACCGGGAAAATAATATCACATCTGCCCTGATCCGGCAGTTCACTTCCGTCTATAGCCTGAAAGTAAGGTTTTTGCGGGTTTAAAACGACTGCGACCTGTTTGGCGCCGTCCGTGATATCTTCTTTGGCTTCCTTCCACGCTTCCGGTCTTGCCCCCCAATACCAGCTTCCTTCCTTGGTGATCCCGATGGTCTGAATCTCATACCGGTCAGCATGTAGCGCTTTGATGACTGACGCTGCAGAAATGACCGAAACTTCATGTTCCCCCGATTGACCGCCAAAGATAACAAGCACTTTCGTTTTGTTGTTCATTTTGATTGTACTCCCTTCAACTCATACCGTGTCTAAATTCCCGGTTATTTTTTACGATAGATTCCAGGTAAAATTAAGATTCCAGGTAAAATTACCCTTAATCATTCTTATTCATATGTTCCGTTCCTTACATCTTGTTAAGTAAAAATAGTACCTTGTCAATCTAAAATGATGGATTGACATGGCCCTACAGGATTTGAACACTGCTCAGCGGCCAGTAGCAGAACAGGGCTTTGCCTTCTATGCTCTGAATCGGGACACTGCCGAATGAACGGGAATCATTCTTACTCGCCCGATTGTCATTCAACGCAAAAACATGGTCTTCCGGCACAACAACCATTGAAAATGTATATGCCTTTGGTGTATTGGCATAAGGTTCGTAAATTGGTTTGTTATTAATATACGTATAACCGTTTTTAATTTCTACTTTCTCACCTGGTAAGCCGATTACCCGTTTGATGCTTTCTACACCGTTATCTGAATAGAGAATGACATCTCCCCTGTCCAAAGCGTCAATGCTGCGGTAAAAATATTTTTCAACCAGCACCTGGCTGTCCAGTGAAAGTGTCGGCATCATTTCCGCTCCTTCAAGATGGGCAAACCCGATCAGATAAGTTTTTAGCAGCCAGGACAAGGCAAAAACGATCAGAATAATCTCAATGATTTCCTGAAGAAATTGGCTATACGGATTGTTCATCATATCGCGTCTTATTCTTACCATATTGACGATCCCTGCTTCCGGCGCATTATTGGCTTAGACCGTTATAACAGATGATTTTGTTCAAGCATTTGCGCAGCTGAAATATTAGCGTTTTTCACATAGATATGAGAAATCGCGCCCTGCATATATACGGCATAAGGGGCTCTAATCGGACCATCGGCAGAAAATTCGCTCGTGGCTCCCTGAATGAAAGTTCCTCCGGCCATGATCACTTCGTCCGTATAGCCTGGCATCTCCGAAGGCAGCGGCAGAACATGCGAATCGATCGGCGAACCTTTCTGGAGACCCTGGCAAAAGGCCAGCATCTTTTCTTTGGAATTCAATTTTACCGCCTGAATGATATCCGTCCGCAGATCCTCCGGACCCGGATGGACTTCAAAACCCAGTCTGGACCAAAAGGCCGAGGAAAAAACTGCAGCTTTGATCGCTTCACTGACCGTCAGCGGGCTGAAGTACAGTCCCTGGTACATGAGCCGAAGATTATCGAGGGTTGCTCCCACATCGGCATTGATGCCGGGTGCGGTAAACCTGGCCGCGGCTTTCGTGACCAAATCTTCTCTGCCGGCAATGTAGCCGCCTGTCGGGGCCAGCGTGCCTCCGAGATTCTTGATTAGTGATCCTGCCAGCAGGTCTACCCCCACATGTCCGGGTTCCTGGTCTTCAACAAGCTCGCCGTAGCAATTATCGACGAAGATATCGATCTCCGGAAAATGCGTTTTGGCATAGCCAACAAATTCACTGATCTGGGCAATGGAAACAGAGTTTCTCCATTCATAACCCTTGGAACGCTGGATGATAAACAGCTTCGTTTGCGGAGTCACCATCGCAGCCAGTTTTTCCATTTGAATCTGACTATCAGCATCCAAAGGCAGGATATCAAAAGACACGCCCCAGTCAGCCAGGCTGCCGGAAATGTTGTTTTTAATTCCGATCACCTGCTGAAGCGTATCATACGGCATCCCGGTAACAGAAATAAAATGATCTCCAGGCCGGAGAACACCAAAGAGCGCTGATGCAATCGCATGGGTACCCGATACAAACTGGTGCCTGATGATGGCTTTTTCAGTACCCATGATGGATGCGGTCACCGTATCAAGTTTTTCTCTCCCGGAATCGCCAAGTCCGTAGCCGGTTGTTCCGTTCAGATTATAAGCTGAGACTCTGGCCTCCTGGAAAGCTTTGAGGACACGTTGATGGTTCTTCTCAATGATTGGATTTATGATACAGGTTTGTTTTGTCAAAGCCTGTTCAGCATAGCACAGCGCGTCTGTAATTTTCGCGGATAAATTCAAATCGGACAAAAAACGATCCTCCATACAAAAAACGATCCTCCATTAAAAGGTCTTCTAAAATACTACATCGAATTGGCTTACTTTTCAATATACGAAAAAATATTACTTGACGATCAAGGCAAAGACACATAAGACTTCATATTCACGCTGCATTTGAGCTCCAGTATTTTTTCTTCGATGATTTTGGCCGTCTTAATATATTCTTGGCGATGGCCTCTGCCATTTGTGAGCGGAGGAGTTGTGAACACAGACAAAGGCTACTTTTATCTTTTCCGGCATTGGTTAAGTCTCTCCTTTATGTCTACGTGGCCCACCTTTTTGTTTATGCGGCTATAGGCATATTGTATCTTCTTCTCGTTGATATGTAAAAGGGCAAACGCCCCCCGATCAAGAAATATCCACTTCTTTGATACACATTAAATCTTCCCTGGACAGATTCGCCTGCCTGTAGAGTCTGACGGCTTGCTTGCGAATCGCTTTTTCCACGAAATTGCGCACCATCCGGGCATTACCGGAATAAGGCTGCATGTCATTCATATCCTGCAGGTTTCTTCGAAACACAATTTTTGCCTGCGGAGAAAATGTATATTGCCTGTCTGTCAGCATCTGCTCACCAATAGACATCAGTTCATCCAGAGAGTAGTCCGGGAAATCGATATGGAGCGGAAAGCGCGACCGCAAACCAGGGTTTGTCTTTATAAATGCATCCATTTCAACCTTATATCCGGCAAGGATAAGGATGAGGTTATCCTTATGGTCTTCCATTGCTTTGACTAAGGCATCAATTGCTTCCTTGCCAAAATCCTTTTCCCCACCCCTTGCCAGGGAATAGGCTTCATCAATAAACAGGATCCCGCCGAGCGCCTTTTTAACCAATTCTCTGGTCTTATTGGCTGTATGTCCGACATACTCCCCAACAAGATCTGCTCTTTCACATTCGATAATATGTCCTTTCGGCAAGACGCCCATTTCCTTGAATAATCTTCCGATCAGCCTTGCGACCGTGGTTTTTCCTGTACCCGGATTGCCGCTGAAAACCGTATGTAAGACTAAAGGTTCCGTATTCAGTTTTTCTTTTTCCCGTCGTTTGCAGATTTCTACAAAAGCATACAACTCATGAATCAGTTTTTTTACTGACTCTAAGCCAATTAAACTATCGAGTTCCGTGATGATTTCTTCAGTCATTTTGTTACTGCTGCCGGCATAGTCCGGCAACTCAGGTTCTGATGTCATTGGCTGGGTTTGGAGCACCGGCGGAAGATTTGATCTGAAGGTTATCTTAATGGACACAAAAGAAGCACCCCCCATAAGAACGTCATTATATATATATAGCGCAGTGCAAAAAATGTGAATCATTAATCTGGGAAAAATATAAATAATAAGAAAAATAAACATCGTGCTATGTAGGGTACACAACACGATGTTCTATTTTATTTCATTCTGTTCTGTTCGATGTCTCAGTGCTATCTGTCAGCTATATGTCCCAGTCCAATGATGGCCACAGCAGGAAATTACTCAGTCATTTCCCCGACTAAGGCATTTAAATTGACTTGTCTCATTGGCATTATGGTAGAAATGGCATGTTTATATACCATTTGTTGTTTGCCTTCGTAGTCCAGAACAACCGTAAAATTATCAAAGCCTTTGACTAATCCTTTAAGCTGGAATCCATTGACCAAATAGATCGTAACAGGTATGTTATCCTTGCGGATTTGGTTCAAGAAAACATCCTGCAAGTTAATCGGTGATTTATTCATTTTATTTTTTACCTCCATCACCATTTTTCTTATTGTCTAATTTTACCTTAGTTTCCATCACTTCGCAAGTCAAGAGAATCGCAAATTTCGTCAAGAATTTGTTGAGACGAACATTCTGTCAAGTCATACCATTTGATTCTGGGATCCCTCCTAAACCAGGTTAATTGTCTTTTAGCAAAGTGTCTTGTATCTCTCTGAAGCAGACGCAGCATTTCTTTTTGGGTGACCAAACCTCTCAAAAAATAAACGACATGACGGTAGCCGATGGTTTGAAGAGATTTTAGCCTTGGTGAATAGCCCTCCTGGAGTAAACATAAAGTTTCTCCGATTATACCACAATCTACCATTTTATGGCAACGTTCATTGATTCGTTCATAAATCACATCTCTTGGAGCCGTCAGCCCTAAATAAATGACCGATTCATCCAATTCAGCGTACATTTTTTCCTTGTATGACCTTTGTTCAGATAATGGTTTACCGGTTAATTCAAAGATCTCCAGGGCCCTGACGATTCTTGCCGTATCGTTCACATGAAGTTTTTCGGCAGAAGCCCGATCACATTCCGCGAGTCTTTGATGCAGCTCCTTATTGCCATACTGATTGGCATAAGCCAGCCACTTTTGCTTGATTGGGTCCGATCCTTCTTCAGGAAATTCAAACTCATCCAAAATTGAACGTATGTAAAGTCCCGTTCCGCCAACGACAATCGGGATTTTCCCTTTGGCTTGAATATTCTCAATCCATTTTCTGGCCTGAGACTGAAATCCTGCCACTGTAAATGGTTCAGCCGGGTCAAGCAGATCGATCAGATGATGCGGCACACCCTTCTGTTCAGCCTTCGATGGTTTTGCTGATCCGATATCAAGCTTTCGGTAAACCTGAACGGAATCTCCGGAAATGATTTCTCCGTTCAGCCTGAGTGCCAGTTCGACGCCAAGAGCACTCTTGCCGACTGCTGTTGGTCCGATAATAACGATCAGGGGCTTCATTGGAAACCCTCCCCCACCCTGGCTAAATCAATGATACCAAAATCCACAGGGCTGTATTTATTCTTCTCTTCAACATAAAAACCAAGCCGGGCAAATTCACTGCTGCCTTTTCGTTCTTTCAACACAACTCTTTTCCTGGCCACGCGGCATGCCTCTCGGATTGTGCCTTTGTCCAAAGGATTCGGATCGGACCATTTCTTCAGCGGCCGGATCGAGGAAGATTCTCTAACCGTAACACGGAACATTGGGTCAAAATAGACGACATCCACAGATGCATCCGGCTGCTCTTCCAATATCCTGGTATGATCTGCCCAGACCGTTTCAATGTGGGAAGCGGCCCGGCTCAATTCTGTCCAGGCCTGAGTTTTTTCCTGAGATATTTTCTTGGCAGGTTTAAACTGGTTGACCTGATCCAGACCATCCTGAACCAGAAAATGGATTAACGGCGAGCTTTCCACAGCAATCACTCTGCCTTTGCCGCCTGCCGCATACGCAGCAATCAGTGTATCCGAGGCAAGACCCATGGTCGCATCAAGAAAAATATCCCCAGCCTCAAGATTCACTGCCTGAAGAAAACGGTCCGGCACGCCGCGTAAGATATTGATCATCCTTAACAACGCCATACTTGGATGGAAAAAGAGTCTTTCTCCATCATCTTCAAGGCAGAGCTTCTGTTTAACGTAACGAAGTATCGGGAGACCATCAGCTTCTGATAAGGCATCCATCGGAACAATTTTTATCCCGGATTGCATACTGAGCTTTTCAAGCCGCAGTTTAAGTTTTTCATCTGACCGTTTATAGGCAATCACATTATCTGTTTGATCCATTCTATTATCCTATCAATCTATTTTCCTGTCTGCGCTCATTGATCTTATTTGATCACCTTTAATTGATTATTATTTCGAAATTAAATTCTTTTCATTCCCTCTCAAACTTATGATTGAGTTCTTTCTCGGATATCTGAATGATCGTAGGGCGGCCATGGGGACAGGAGTAAGGATTATCTGCTCTGCCCAACTTTTGTATGATCTCATCCATCTCCTGAACCATTAAGCGCTCTTTGCCTTTGACAGCCGACCTGCAGGCCAGCATCATGATCCACTCTTCCAGAAGCTTCTCCAAGGATGGAGAAAAAGATGTGTTCAGGATTTCATCGATAAAGGCCTTGAACATCTTCCCCGGTGATTCCAGGTTCTCCAGCAGCGGAACCCCCCGCAAAAAGTACGTCCTGTCTCCGAAGTGTTCAAAAATGAAGCCCATTCCATGTAGTTCGTCAAAATGCGCAAGCAGGATCTGCTCCTCCTGAACTGTAAGTTCTACCGTTTCCGGAATCAAAAGGAGCTGGCTTGCCGCTTCGCTTCGTTTGGCAAGTCGGAGCAGGCTTTCGTATCTGATCCGTTCATGGGCTGCGTGCTGGTCTATAATATACAGATTCTTGTCGTCTGCAGCAAGAATATACATATGAAAGACTTGTCCAACAGCTTTCAGTTCCAGGAATTTCGAGACGGTTTCCTTATCCTGCTGCGAAGTGTGAGATACTTCAGTCATTTCGTCCGGGAAGATCTTCGAAATATTGTCGGTGATGCGCCCACGATCGCGGTCTGAGGCAATCTCTGGATTACGATCAGAAATCGTGTCGGGAGTGCGCTCTGGAACCCGATCAGGTATACTTTCTGGTATACCCCCGGATAATCTGTCAGAAATGTAGTCCGTCTGGTCTGACTGTGGTTCAGACAGTTGTTCTTTAAGGTATGGGTAATGATGTTCTTTTATCTTCTCTACATCTCTGAAAGACTGAGTTTTGGGGATGATTGGTATATCACTATCGTACGCCGGAGAGCTTTGATCTGACCTATTCGGTTCCAGCGGCCGGTATAATATCTTGAGTTGTTCCCAGTGAGACGGACTGGATTCAGACGGAGCCGATTCTGAGGCCCTTGTTTTTCCCGTAAAGGAATATTTCCGCATTGGAAAACTGTCCAGAAGGTTTTTCTGGATAACCTCCGTAATCTTCCTGCTCAATTCTTTTTCTTCTTTAAATTTGATTTCCAGTTTGGCGGGATGGACATTCACGTCATAATCCGAAGGAGGCAGGTTCAGCGAAATAACACATACCGGATAGGTATTGGCGGGAATCAGCGTATGATAACCGTCTTTAATGGCCTGATTCATTAACTGGGAACGGATCACCCTGCCGTTAACAAAAAAGGTAAGACCGCTGCGTGACGACCTGACATGCTCCGGCATGCTGACATAACCGAAAATCTCAAGGCTTTCATCCTGGTAGGATATCGGCAGCATTTTACGGGCAGCATCATTGCCACTGACGGCTGCTATGGCCTCGATAAGACTGCCGTTTCCAGGCGTATGCAGTAAGATATTATTCGGGTGACGCAGGGAAAAAGCAACATCAGGTCTGGCTAGGGAAAGTCTGCCGACCATGTCGGAAATCCAGCCAAACTCCGTAACGGCTGAACGCAGGAACTTGTGTCTGGCCGGTGTATTATAAAACAAGTCTTTGACAGTTACGACTGTACCCGGCGGGCATCCGATTTCCGTCATGGAAAGGAACGTGCCGCCCTCAACTTTTAATTCCTGACCTGCAACATCATCCGGTGTCCGCGTCATAATACTCAATTTGGATACCGAGGCGATGCTCGGCAGCGCTTCTCCGCGAAATCCCAATGTTCTGAGGTCATCGAGGTCTGTAATTGCTGATATTTTACTGGTAGCATGCGGAAGAACTGCCAGACGCAAATCTTCGGCCAGAATTCCGGCGCCGTCGTCTTTCACTCTGATTAGCGCTGTACCTCCACCCTCTATACTGATATCTATTTTTCGGGCACCGGCATCCAGTGCGTTTTCAACCAGTTCTTTGACTACGGAAAGAGGCCTTTCCACAACCTCGCCGGCTGCAATTTGATTGATGCAATGCTCCTCAAGGAGCTTAATTCTAGCCGCCAAATGGATTCACCTCCCTGCCGTCCCTCCATAAATGGACTTGATCTCTCAATTGATTTTGCAGTAGAACGGTCTTTTCCAATTTCTTAAAAGTCTCTGCCAGATCGTATCCAGCCTGTTCGCAATCGGGACATGCTTCAAACGGAATTCTGGCAAGCACCGCTTTTTGAAAAGCCGACGTTTTTTGGGATATCATCAGCACCGTTCCCCCGCAATGACTGCATTTGCGGATGTATTCCTTGCGGTTTTCTTTAAATCCATCCGTATCATAATAAATACTTTTTTCGGAATATACCCAGTCACCTGCCGGCAGAAACTGTTCTTTACGGAAAACCCAGGAAGGCCGGACAGCCTTATTCGTTCTTTTCAGATCGGTCAGAAAAGAGCGGATCGTATCACCGCCAATTTCAGTATTCTGAGGTTTCTGCGACTCCACCACCCCGGAATAATCTTCTCCGGCCAGCGCCAGGAAAATAGCCATATTGATATAAGGCAGCGCACCTTCAATCGCGTATCCGCCTTCCAATACTGCAAGATCGGGCTTGATCATTTCAGTGATTTTGCCATAGCCTCTGGCCGTTACATTCATCGAAGCCAACGGATCCGTGAAATGGTTGTCCTGTCCGGCGGAATTGATGATCAGATCCGGTTTAAATGCTTCCACTGCAGGCATAATCCAGTTTTCCAGCGCATAGAGGAAACCTTCATCACCAACTCCCGGCAGAAGCGGGATATTCAGTACCGATCCCCAGGCATTCGGCCCGCCTTTTTCTTCCGTAAATCCGGTTCCGGGAAATATGGTTCTGCCGTCCTGATGGATCGATATATATAAGACATTCGGATCATGATAAAAAATATCCTGCGTCCCGTCACCGTGATGAACATCCGTATCAATGACGGCAATCTTTTTGATGCCGTATTTGGCCCGAAGGACATTAATTAAAATAGCTTCATTATTCAGGGTGCAGAATCCTCTGTTTCCCCAGACTGTCGCTCCGGAATGATGGCCAGGCGGGCGCACCAGCGCAAAGCCGTTCGTAATTTCCTTTTTCATCAGCGCGTTGCCCAGAACCAGCGAACTTCCAACAGCGATCAGATGGGCATCGAGATTATGCTGCTGGAGATCCGGAAAAATCGCCTGGGTTCGTAAAACATCAAAGAGATCCGCCACCCCGGGAGAGTATTGCCTGACCTGGGGAAGATCCATGATCCCTTCTTCAAAGATCTGTTCCTGGGTATAAAGCAAGCGTTCTTCCCGTTCCGGATGGAATTCCCCAAGAGACCAGTCAAAAGCCGGAAAAAAGATAATTCCTGTCTTGTTCATGACCGTATCCTCCCAATGACTCCCGGCGGAACATGCATCGCACCTTTGACAATCTGGCCGACCGTATGATAATTCTCAACCAGCGGAAAGTAATCAAAGATCTCTTTCTCCAGGTCGTCTGTTTCTATTCCAAGACCGACTGCCTGTTTTTGCGCTAATTCTTTCAAAAAATCTTCTACTTCCCGATGGGGTTTTTTGGGTCCGGTCCAAATACCCTGCTCCCCGGTTTCCTCTATCCTGTAAATGGAGAACTTCGTATCCAGGTGGAGCGTCCAGGAAAAGGTTGGTTTAGCCATCGCTGCTCCGATCGCATTCGAGACTTCCGAGAATTCTGTCAGAACCGTCCGCAGCTTCATCCGGTCCTCCAGCGCTGCTTCAAGCCCCGGTGCTCCTCCTCCGCTGAGCTGGATATAGAATTTAAAATCATCATGATGATGGATGACTTCCCAGACCTTATAGGCCGGCTCGGTTTTCCATTCCTCTAGCAGCTGCTCAATGGCCCGAGCAATTTTTTCAACCATTTTCTCAACGATGATCTCTGCTGTCCGGCGCAGATCAGATGCTGTTCTTTGGTTCTCGGGCAGGAGCATGCCAAGCGCTTCTTCAGCCCGCTGCAGATCACCGTAATCCGTCAGATTCAGGTAGCGCAGCGCATCCGTAGGTGTCGGGCTGATTCCTCCTATGCAGTAGGCAGGACCTAAGCGGTACTCGGCCAGCATAACCTCTCCCTGATCCAGACAGACAGCTGAATCCCCTCCAATCGAGACTGAACGTACAGCCAGCGAGCGGACATTCGTCAGGAAGGGTCCGATCTGCGCGCCGTGGGTGCTGATTAACGGAGATCCGGATAATACCAGCCCTATATCAGTCGTGGTTCCGCCGATATCGACAACGACATAGGATTCCTCCGGATTGCTCTGGGCGAGCGTTCCAAGTACACTTGCCGCCGGTCCGGAGTAAATCGACTCAACCGGTCTGATCTTTGCCAGCGGCAAGACCCCGCCATCCGCCTTTAGCACCCGGATCGGCGCCCGGCATCCCCTTGCCTCAACCGCCATCTTCAACTGATAAGCAAAATTCTGAAACAATTCTGTTGCGGCCAGGTTCAGATAAGTCGTCAGACTTCTGCGGTAGAAATTGGCCTGCCCGGACTGACTTCCCAGAGCCGTTGTAATTCCGGGCACCTCTCGATGCAAATATGCCGCCAGCTGCTCCTCAAAGACATTGTTGCGATGGGAGAATTTGCTGACAATGGCCGTAAGTGGCTTAACAGACTGTTTGTTCAATTTTTCAGCAAGCGTCTGCCACTCTGATTGATCCGCTGGCACAACGACCCTTCCCCGATAATCCAAAACACCGGTCAAAACACTGTAATCCACCGGCCATGGCAATGAGGAAAGCTTCATGCCGGTCCCCGGGAAAAGGATCAGTTCGACCTCAGGCAGGTCTTTTTGCATAATCGCGTTCGTTACAAGCGTCGTACTGACGGTGATCGTTTCGATGTTTTTAGCCTTGGAAATTTGGAGATAATCCAGGGCGCTGATGATTGTATTCAGAATGTCATCCTGATTGGTCGGGATTTTACCCTTGCGCTCGATCACGCCATTTGTGATCATGACAGCATCGGTAAATGTTCCGCCCACATCGATGCCAATAAGGCTGGCCATTGTTATCTCCTCCTTCTAAAAAGCATTAATCTGTGTCATTTATTCGATACATGTTTGTGTAAATAGTTTATATATGTGTTTATTGCTCAAATCATTTTTGTATGGGGTTGGTCTGCGCAATCAGTATTATTATCAAATTATGTATTGTTTCAAGTTTTTGCATGCTATCCTTTCTAATGAGACTTGAAGAGCTGGGTTCTGGGTTTGAGCAAACATTATCAGATGCGTCAGGATATATTCGTGTATGTATCACGATAGATTATGTATAAGGCTATTATGCATATCTCAAAGCTAAGATATTATTCATAAAAGGAAATCTACATTAAAGCATATTCTGATAAGCGTACGACCCTAACATGCTTATAATCAGTCTGTGGGCCACAGTTCCGCGACAAGCGGAGCATGGAGTGCGCAGCGCGGCCTTTTGCGCCACGGAGGGCGCAACGGCCGAAAGCGGTATTGTGGCCCACAGACAGGCCACATACAGGGATTTTTCGTTTTCGAAAAGGCCACATAACATTAGAATGCAGAAGGTCTCATTAAGATATCACACAATAACACACAGAAATACTGTTAAATAATCTTGGTCGCCTTAACGCGGCTGACCAGATCATAGAGGTAATCCATCGCCTGACGCGGTGCAAGATTATCCAGATCGAGTTCTTCAAGCTCCTTGAAGATCGGATGCGTGCTCTGGGTATCAAACAGTGATGGCTGCAGCATATTGGCGTCAACAGCTTTCACTATCTTGCGCTGGGTCGGGGAATTTTCGAGCTCACCGAGAATGATAGCCGCCCTTTTTAAGAGATGAGGCGGAAGGCCGGCAATTTTCGCCACATGAAGGCCATAGCTCCGGTCAGCTTTGCCGGGAAGTATTTTATGCAGGAAAACAACATCGTCCCCCTGTTCCCTAACAGCCACATGCAGATTAAAAACTTCAGGATAACGTTCTTCTAATTCGGTTAGCTCGTGGTAATGTGTCGCAAATAATGTTTTGGCTTTAATGTTGGTGTTTTCAACCAGATATTCGGCAATGGCCCAGGCCAGACTGAGACCGTCAAACGTGGCTGTTCCCCTACCGACTTCGTCCAGAATAATCAGACTGTCCGCCGTGGCATTTTTGAGGATATGGGCGACTTCGTTCATTTCGACCATAAATGTACTTTGCCCTGCTGCCAGGTTATCGGCGGCTCCTACCCGGGTAAAAATACAGTCGGCGATCGAAATGGCGGCCTTCTGAGCCGGCACGAAGCTGCCGATCTGGGCCATTAAAACGATCAGTGCTACCTGGCGCATATAGGTCGATTTCCCGGCCATATTGGGGCCGGTAATCAGTGCAAGGTGTTTATTACGGGTAAGATAGGTATCATTCGGAACAAACGTATCACAGATTCTTTCCACAACCGGATGCCGTCCCTCAACAATATGAATGATCCCATCGGAACGTATTTCCGGTTTGACATAATTGTTCTGAATAGCGGTTCCGGCCAAGGATACAAAAACATCGATTTCGGCCAGCGACTGGGCCGCGTTAATGATCAGCAGCGAACAAGCTAGAACCTTGTCCCGAAGCACAGAAAACAGCTGATATTCGAGATCGCTGAGTTTGTCCTGCGCAGTCAGGACGCGCTGCTCGTATTCCTTTAATTCCGGGGTGATGAATCGCTCGGCATTAACCAGCGTCTGTTTTCGCTGATAATCATCCGGAATCAAATGAGCATTCGCATTGGTGATTTCAATAAAGTACCCAAAGTTCTTATTAAAGCCGATCTTCAACGAACGGATTTTGGTGCGTTCTCTTTCCTGGTTTTCGAGGCGGGCAATCCATTCTTTGCCACCGGACGATATCGCCCTTAAACTATCAATTTCTGCGGAATAGCCGTTCTGAATAATATTTCCATCTTTCGGTGAGTACGGTGCTTCAGGGTTTATGGCCGCAAGCAGTTCCTGCGCAAGGTCATCAAGTCCTGCCAGGGACGGCAGATATTTAGCCAATTTTTGAGAATCGTTGTCAGTGATGCAATCTCTGACCTTGGGCAGGCAGGATAACGTGCTGCCCAGCGCCAGCAGATCCCGGGGACTTGCTTTGCCGAGGGACAGCTTTCCAAGCAGCCTTTCCAGGTCATACACTGTTGTCAAAGCTTTTTGTATATCTTGGCGTAAAAAAGTATTCCGTGTTAACTCTTCGACGGAAGCCAGCCGTTCATTAATGCTTTCAGGATCGCGTAAGGGTTGCTGCACCCAATTTCTGAGCAGTCTAGCACCAAAGGCCGTTTTGGTTAAATTCAGGGTGGAAAATAAGGTCCCCTTCTCATCGCTGGTCCGCAGTGATTCAACAAGCTCAAGATTTCTTCTGGTCCATTTGTCGAGAACCATTGCCGTGCTGCTTTGGCTCACTGAAATGCGCAGGATATGTTCCTGTCCCGAGTTGGGGATATTCTGACTGATATACTGCCAGAGTCCGGCGGCAGCTTTACAGGCAACCGGCATTTGCTGCAAAAGCTCTGCCTGCTCCTTAAATCTTTCACGAAGTTCAGCCGTCCTCAGGAACAAATTTTTTTCGATCGCTGTCAGATAATAATCCGTAAATAGCTTGGACAGCATCGCAATGTCCTTGGGCAGGATAAGTTCTGAGGGTGCAATACGGTTTAATTCTGCCTGCAGTATTTGAATGGACGGCGTTTCCATGATCCGGAAATCACCCGTTGTGATGTCGAGATAAGCGAGCGCCCACGTTTTCTCCTTATAGACACACGCTAAATAGTTGTTCTTTGTTTCCGAACTGATATTGTCCAGCGTACCCGGCGTCACAATCCGGACAATATCTCTTTTGACAATCCCTTTACTGGCTTGAGGATCTTCCATTTGTTCACAAATGGCAACTTTAAATCCAGCAGCGACCAATTTCAGAAGATAACCGTCCACCGCATGATGCGGAACTCCGCACATGGGTATTTTCTGGCCCTTGCCTGCGTCCCGTGCCGTTAGCACAATTTCCAGAACTGGAGCAGCGGTCTCGGCATCCTGGCCAAACATTTCATAAAAATCGCCAAGCCTGAAAAACAGGATCGTATCCGGTACCCTGTTCTTTATCTTTTGATATTGCTGCAGCATGGGTGTATTCATGGTTCACTTAGCTCCCCAAAAAGCGTCCAGGAATTTGCAGATCTGATTGTAACCGAAACAAGTGAACCAACCAAGTCCTCCCTGCTTTCAAATACAACAATCTCATTTCCTCTGGTACGGCCTGTTAAATATTTAGAATCCGACTTGCTGGGTCCTTCCACCAGAATTTCATAGCGGTTGCCAATCATTTTCTGGCGCCAACTCAGACTCTGAGAATTTTGAAGCACCATCAGGCGCTGCAGACGGTTCTTCTTGATGTCGAGCGGAACCTGATCCGGAAGCAACGCCCCCGCCGTCCCGGATCGTTTGGAAAACATAAAGGTAAAGGCCTGGTTGAAAGGCACTGTATTGACAAGCTCAAGCGTCAGTTCAAAATCTTCTTCCGTTTCCCCGGGAAACCCAACAATAATATCGGTTGTCAATCGGGCCTCGGGTACAATTTCCAGAATACGCGCAATTCTTTCCAGGTAATATTCCCTGGTATACCCTCTATTCATCGCCGTCAGCACTTGATTGCTTCCGGCCTGGAATGGCAGATGGAAGTGTTCACAGATATGCTCGCCGCGGGCTACCGTTTCGATCAGCTTATCACTGAAATCTTTGGGATGAGAGGTCATAAACCGGATTCGGTAAAGCCCTTCAATTTTATCGATTTCATTCAGTAAATCGGAAAAATCATAGGCAAAACCGTCTTTTTTCCCGTAGGAATTGACATTCTGGCCAAGCAAGGTAACATCACGGCAGCCATTTTCGACAAGTGTCCTGATTTCGTCCAGAATGACGTCCATCGGACGGCTGCGTTCTCTTCCCCTGACATAAGGAACAATGCAATAGGCACAATAATTGTCACAGCCATACATGATGTTGACATTGGTACGAAGCTTTCCTTTTTCAGCTAAAGGAACAACCTCAGTGGTTTCACAGGCAGCCTCGGAAACAAGTGAGGCTTTGCCGCCCTGATCCGCTGTTTTCAGCAAATCTTCAAATTGATGATGATCAAAGGTCCCTGTCCAGATATCAACATGAGAGGCCTTTTTTTGCAGTTTTTCCAGCAGGCCGGGCTGTTGGATCATGCATCCGGCAACCGCAATCTTAAGCTGCGGTTTTTTTTCTTTTAGATTTTTTAATTGACCGATTTTGCCAATAATTTTATTTTCTGCGCTTTCTCTGACACAACAGGTATTAATGATAACCAAATCGGCCTGTTCAGGGTTGTCGGTACGCTCGTACCCGTTTTTTTCCGAAATGGCCGTCAAGGTCTCGGCATCCCGCTCGGACATTTGACAGCCATACGAAATCGTACACACTTTCTTATTCATTTTGTTCGACATATATTCAATCAATCCTCTGCTTGAAAGCGTTCATATAATATTTATGCAGATAAAAACTGTTGCTATGAAGACTTACTTATAAAACTTATGATCAGTCTGAAGGCCACAGTTCCGCTGTGAGCGTAGCAGTATTGCGAAGCGCGGCCTTTTGCGTCAAGGAGGACGCAAAAGGCCGGAAAGTGGTATTGTGGCCTTTAGACCTACCCGGTTTATTACATCTTCGAAACGGACTGATAATACAGCGCCAGAGTTCCCGGTCCGACATGACTGCCTACAACACAGCCAATATCACTAATAATTACGTCTTTGACCTGCAGTGTATTTTTAATTTCTTCAGCCAGGGCTTCGGCTTCTTCCAGACATGCCGAATGAGAAATCCCGATCACTTGCTTTTCTGCTTCGACTATTTCATTTTTCATGATTTCGATGAGCTTGCGGATCGCCGCTTTTCTGGATCTGACTTTGTTGAATACGTCAATTTTTCCTTCCGTATTCATGTGCAGGATCGGTTTGACATCCAAAAGTCCGGCGACGAATCCGGCGGTTTTGCTTAATCTTCCGCCTTTCACAAGGTACTCCAGCGTATCAATGGTAAAAATGTACCGCATTCTATTTTTAATCTCCATGATTTGCGGTTCAATCTCCTGCCAGGTATCGGTATGCTTCAGTATTTCTGACGCAAGTATGGCCTGCAGCCCAAATCCCAAAGATGCACCAAGGCTGTCGATGATATGTATTCTCTCCGAAACGCTGCACATTTCCCGCACCATCACTGCCGTTTGACAAGTTGAACTTAAGCCGGAAGACAGGTGTATGGCAATAACTTCTTTACCTTCAGCCAACACTTTTTCGTAGGCACCCTTTAAGAGATTCAAATTAGGCTGCGAAGTCTTCGGGAGTTCTTTATAGTCTTTGAAGTCAGCATAGAATTTTTCCGGAAAAATATCGATTCCTTCTGCATAGGTGACCCCATCAATATTAACCGGCATCGGGACAACAACAATCCCAAGCTTTTCAGCTAGATCTCTCGGAATATCTGAAGCGCTGTCTACTACGATCTGAAATGGCATGCTATCACTCCATCCAAAAAATGATACTATAAATAATCCTACCAATTACATCCTGTTTGTCAAGTTTTTCTGATAGACTTAGACAGTTTAAAAAAAATAGCGCTTGTCCAAGCGCTATTTTATTCCTGTTTTAGAGATAGTTCAAAGGATTTACAGTACTGCCGTTAATGATTACTTCAAAATGCAGGTGTGATCCTGTTGAATTGCCGGTTGAGCCTACATTACCGATGTTTTGGCCTTTCGATACAGTTTGTCCGACACTGACAAACAGTTTGGATGAGTGACCATACCGGGTAGATACGCCATTACCATGATCGATCATGATGCAGTATCCATATCCGCCATCCCATCCTGCTTCCACAACGGTGCCGGAAGCTGCTGCATAATAGGGCTGGCCGGTAACTCCATCAATGTCGATTCCAGTATGGAAGCTTCCATGTCGAGAACCATAATAGGAGGTAATGCCTCCGCTGATGGGCCAGCTTAAACCGGAGATACTGCCCGATCCGCGGGATGTCCCCACATAGACAATTGAGCGGCCAGGACCTTTGGCAACAATCTGATTTACAGGTTTACTGACGACTTCTTCCTTGACAACCTGCTTTTCGATCATTTTACCATTTTCCTCAACATACGAATATGTAACGGCCTTTTCACCATCTTTACCAGCCTGCTTAATGATACTCTTGCCGTAGCCGATACTGCTGTCCGTCTTGGAAACCACATCAAACGGAACAATCTCACTGACTACTTTCGTACCTTCACTTCGTACTGTAAGGTAAGGCTTTGTTTGAACCAGCTTGATTTTCTGTCCCGGCTGAATTACTGAGTCTTCAGTAAATCCCGGGTTAGCAGCAATCACTTCGTCTGTCAGCATATTGTTCTTACGGGCAATCAGCCATAAAGAATCATCTTCTTGAATGGTATACGTGGTTTCTGCCACATCGCCTTTAACCAAGATTTCCAAAGCAGCATCAACTGTCTTGACTTCACTCGGATGAACCTTTGATGCAATTTTGGAGACCGGTTCGACAATTTTGACTAAAGAAACAGTATTATTTTTCGAAGGCTTCGTCTGATAATCCTCATACTTTTTCAACAAAGTATTGATATCTTGTTCGTTGGCTAAAGCAACCACGACTTTGCCATTCACCTGTAACCCAAAGCCATCGACATACGGCTTAATGGCATTTGCCAAAACATCTTTAGACACCGGCCCGGTATAATCTTCATTCTTTAATCTTAGACTTTTATATTCTATGGTATCGCTGGTCTGAGCAACGGTTCCAGCTGCGCTCCCCTGCTGGGTAAGAATCTCTTGAACCAGTTGTTTAGCCTCAGACTTACTTGCTGCATAACCAATGTTTTTACCGTTTACAACAATACCTACTGCCGGAGTTGTCGCGCTAAAATAAAAACAACCACTGAAAATCACTGCCAAAGCCAGCGCGGTGATCCCGATCGTCTTTGGAGATTTCCAGGAAATATTTTTAATCTTTGCTGCTGTCTTCGAAAAAATTTCTTTATATTCGATTTTATTTGCTAAGTTCACGACGCCAAATTTTATTCTTTTCGCTTGCTTAGCCAAAGCCTCTGCAGTATTCACTTTTTTAAATTTTTGTATGATTTTGTCCAGATAATTTTTGTTTATCTTTCTACTAATCATTCTCGCCCCCCTTGGCTTGTCATTCGTACACTGCTATATCATACCATTAATTAAGCCTTAAGAAAATACAGGAATTTTCCAATTCATTGACGCACACGTTTATTCCTTGAGAAATTCCTTATATTCTAGGCAAAATTTCTTTTAATTTTATTGATAAAGGACAAGATTCCCGTGGACCTTTCATGGGTGACTCTTTTCCCAAGAAGCGTTTTGGCGATACTGAGGACCTGAACTGCATATTCCGAATTAGGCTGGGATAAAAATAAGGGGTTTTGACTCTTTAAGGATTTTGTGACTTTTTTGTCATCATAAATCCAGCCAAGCAGTTCCGGCTGCAGCTTGAGATACTTGGACGAAGCTTTCTTAAATGTTTCACAGCACTTTATCGCTTCGGCTTCATCTTCACAGCGATTGATCACCAGGTAAGGACGGATATTCGAATTGCGGTACGCCAGCGCTTTGGTCAGTCCGTATGTATCCATCATCGCGTGCGGTTCTGTGGTGGTAATCAGCAACAGGTCATCCGCCGCCTCCAAAAATTTAAGTACGACTTCCGAAATACCCGCTCCGGTATCGATCAGAAAGATATCACATTCACCTTCCAGATCCGCAAATCCGGATATGATACGGTTAAACTGAAGAGGACTGAGATTTGTTAACGATGAAATACCGCTTGAACCCGGCAGAAGCTTAATTCCTCCCGGGCCGGGAGTCAGAATGTCCTTTAAGGTGCACTCTCCTTTCAGGACATGGGTAAGGTTCAGCGGATTATTCAATTTCAACAATAATTCGACATTGGCCATCCCAATATCGGCATCAAGGATAATAACTCTTTTACCAAGCTGGCTTAAAGCCATACTCAAATTGATGGTGAGTGAAGTTTTACCAACTCCGCCCTTACCGCTGCCGATCGCAATGACTCTGGATTTTTTTTGCTGTCTCTGGACAGTTGGAATCGTAACGCACCAGCTCTGCTGAGCAGGCTGCCGGGAAATCACTTCGGATGTAAGGACGGTTCTCGAATCGGAAACCAGCCAGCGTATCACGGTACCAATCGGGATCAGCAGCAGATAACCTTTATGTAAAGTGATTGCCAATTCCAAGCGGTCAGGGAATACATTCTTTATTTCTGCAGTATAGATGTCGTGAAACAATTCGGAGTTTGTCGTAAAATTAAGTTTTTGTCCTGCAAAGAATTGTGGCTGATTCATTAATTTCCTCCCGAATTCTGAACTGCTATATAATTTTCTACAACGAAGGACAAGTTCCCTTCTGGCTTATAAAAAAAAATGACTGCAATGGGCAATCATTTTATATTACCATAAGCAATTTTCAGGGCCAACGTGTAAAGAACGCTAAGGCTGAATTATGGAAGCAATACTTTAGGAGAAGCAATAATGACTTCTACACCGTATTGCTCGATTTTATCAATTTGCTCCGGAGATGCCCCGGCATCGGTGATAAACTTATTTACCTTTTCCCATTTGGCAAACGTATGGTAGAGAATGTGACCGAGTTTCGCGCTGTGAGCGACAAGAATAACTTCCCTGGCCGAAGTAATCATGGCCTGTTTGACTTCGGATTCGATCATGCTCGATGTCGAAAGACCTTTTTCCGTGCTGATGCCTGTCGCCGACAGAAACAGTTTATCCGCGTAGAAACCATCCAGGTTTTCCCTAGTCATCGGACCCAGCAGCGAATAGGTCGTGCTTTGCACTTCCCCGCCTGTTAGGACAGTCGTGATATCTTCACGCATACTGAGAATTTCGGCAACGGCAAGGGAATTCGTTACAACCGTGCATTTTATGTCAAGGGCGAGCGCAATCGACAGCGTCGTCGTTCCAGAATCCAGAATCACGGATTCTCCTTCATTAATCAGAGCAGCCGCTACTCGGCCAATGCTAAGCTTTTCACTTTGGGCTTCGCCAAGCCGGGTGGTAAAAACGGTATTTTTAATTTGAGGGTTTTGAGGATAAACGGCTTTGCCGTGTTCCCGCTGAATCAAGCCCATCAAAGCAAGTTGTTTAAGATCACGGCGTATGGTCATTTCGGAAACATTAAACTCAGCAGCCAGTTCCGCTACCGTCAAATGCCCGTGTTTTTGGAGCAAATATCTGATTTTTTCCTGTCTGCCTGCTGTCAACTACCCACCTCCAGCTTTACATATGCATTTCATGCTATATTGCCATATTAAAGTTTATTTAAGTATGACAAGGTATTAGATCTGCCAGTTCTTTGTTTATAGTATTGCAACGGAACCCTCATAGACAACACCAGACAAGGCGTCTACAGTAATTAAAACACCTTCCTGAATCTTCTGTACAGCGTCATCCGCTCCGACGATTGCCGGAATTCCATATTCCAAAGCGACAATAGCCGCATGTGAAGTCAGTCCTCCGCGTTCAATCACAACTGCACCGGCTTTCGCCATAACCGGAAGCTGCTCGGCATCCGTGAAAGGGGCTATAAGAATATCTCCTTGGCTGAATTTTTCCGGATCGCTAACTTTGCTTGCTTTTCCCGAATAAGCTCTTCGTCCGATCCCGGTACCTCTTACCAGCACATTCCCGACCGCCTGGACTTTGATCAGATTGGTCGTGCCAACTTTGCCGACTGGGACACCCGCAGTCAGCACCACAACATCGCCGGTTTGAATCAATTTCTGATCCAAAGATCTTGTCACGGCAACGGAAAGCAGTTGGTCCGTTCCTGTACTTTCCGAGACAATGATGGTATGAACACCCCAGCTGAGGGTCAGGCTTCTCGCTACTTCGGGATAAGGCGTTGTTGCGATGATCAGAGACTTCGGCCGGTAACGGGAAATCATTCTGGCTGTTTTGCCGGACTGGGTCGGCGTAATGATTGCGGCCGCGTTCAGATCCGCTGCTATGGTATAACTGGCATGACCGATCGCGTCGGCAATATTGCGTCCTTTTTCCAACGGGGCACTGGTCTTAAAAAATATCCCTTCAGCCTTGTGCGCTATTTTATCCATTGTTTGTACCGCTTCGACCGGAAATTCACCGGCTGCAGTCTCACCAGAGAGCATGATCGCGTCCGTGCCGTCTAAAATGGCATTGGCGACATCACTTGCTTCTGCTCTGGTCGGACGCGGTTGGTGCGTCATCGATTCCAGCATCTGCGTCGCTACGATGACTGTTTTGCCCAACGCATTGCATTTGCAAATAATCTCTTTTTGATAAATTGGGACTTCTTCCACCGGGATTTCCACGCCAAGGTCTCCCCGGGCTACCATAATACCGTCGGCAACTTCCAAAATACTGTCGATATTACGTATACCTTCATGACTTTCGATCTTGGCGATAATCTTTACCGCAGCGTTCGCTTCCTCGACGACTTTCCGCACTTCCAGAATATCCGAAGCCTTGCGGGTAAAGGAAGCCGCGATAAAATCAATCCCGTTTCGCAGCCCGAACTGAATATCTTCGATATCTTTCAGTGTGAGGGCCGGCAGCTGAATGCTGGCGCCGGGAACATTGACCCCTTTTTGGGATTTTAGCAGGCCCCCGTTTCTGACGATCGTCGTGATTTGTCCATTTGCAGCTGAGGCGACTTCCAGGTCAAGCAGCCCATCACTCAGCAGAATATGATTTCCGGGCACAACCTCGGTCCAGAGATCCGGATAGGTCACAAAGACCCGCTCCGCAGAACCAAGGCTTTCATCCTGATCAAGCATAAAGTTGCTTCCATTTTCCAGATGGACCCCTTGCTCAGGAACCAAGCCTGTACGAATCTCCGGACCTTTGGTATCCAGCAGGATCCCCAGATTAACACCGGTTTGTTCTGCAGCAGTCTTGAGGTTCACAATTGTTTTTCCATGCGTCTCATGACTGCCGTGAGAAAAGTTAAGTCTGGCCACATTCATGCCGGACTGAATCAGCTGTCTAATCTTTTCCGGATGCTCACTGGCGGGACCGATCGTACAAATGATCTTGGTTCTTCGCATCATATCGCCCTCTCTTGCTGAATTTGGCTAACAGCGACATACTTAATTTGCCTACGAAAAATAACTGTCATGCAAAGATTCATCTACATTACTCCAGATTTTGTCTGCGTGCCACAATTCCAGCGTCAAGCGAAGCAGGATGCGTAGCGCAGCCTTTTGTGTCAAGGAGGACACAACGGCTGGAAGCGGAATTGTGGCATGCAGACAGGCCCGAGATACTAAAAATGTTATTTACCCAAGATATTAATTAAAGCCCACGGGCAGCCATCATCTTGATCACATCGACCACCCTGTTCGAATAGCCGGATTCATTGTCATACCAGGCCAGGACTTTGACCATCTTATCGCCGATAACCATTGTGGACAGTCCGTCAACGATCGAACTGGCGTTATTGCCGTTATAATCGCTCGAAACAAGGGGCAGTTCGTTATAGGAAAGGATTCCTTTAAGCTCACCTTCTGCAGCCTGTTTAAGCTTGGCATTGACTTCTTCCTTCGTCGTCACTTTGCTGACATTCACAACAAAATCGACCAAAGACACATTCGGTGTCGGGACTCTTACTGCCAGACCATTCAGCTTTCCTTTGAGTTCTGGCAAAACAAGGGCCACGGCTTTTGCCGCTCCTGTGGTTGTCGGGATCATTGATTGGAATGCAGCTCTGGCTCTGCGCCAGTCGGAATGCTCAAAGTCTAGAATTCTCTGGTCATTGGTTACGGAGTGCGTTGTTGTCATCATTCCCTGCTCGATGCCAAATTCTTTCATAATCACTTTCGCAACAGGAGCCAGGCAGTTGGTGGTACAAGAAGCGTTGGAAATGATATGATGTTTGGCCGGATCATATTTATCGTCATTGACACCCATCACAATCGTGATATCTTCATCTTTACCGGGTGCCGAAATCACAACCTTTTTAGCGCCTGCTTTCAGGTGTTTACCTGCGCCTTCCCTGTCCACAAATCTTCCGGTCGATTCAATCACGACATCGATGCCCATTTCTTTCCAGGGTAGCTCTTCCGGGTTCTTTTCGGCCAGAAGTTTTATGGTGCTTCCTTTGACCTTCATCACACCATCTTCGACGATAACATCGTAAGGCAGTGTACCGTGGGTAGAATCATATTTCAGCAAATGCGCCAGCATATCTGCTTTGCCAAGATCATTGACTGCAACGACTTCCAAATCCCCTGAAGATTCAAGGAGAGCTCTCATACAAAGCCTTCCGATTCTGCCAAAACCATTGATTGCTACTTTAACGGACATAAATATCATCCTCCAAATGTTTATTTAAACATATATATTCCGTGTAAATGAACATATTCCTGCTTCAAAATGTTAATTCGCACATTTTTGTTTTGAAAATTTGCATATGAACATAGCGTCCCCAGAAAAAAACAAATCTTTCAGGAAATTTCAAGGATTACTGCATAAAAAAACCAGGATAGCTTAATGAGATACTATCCTGGTTTATCATTTTCTTTCTAATTGTGGTTGCTGATCATCAGCGTTTTTAAATGATCCTTCCTTGCTATCGCCGATTTTTGGAATAACGATTTCAAACAGTGCGCAGTATTTATCTGCGAAGGCGACAACAAACGATTCCGTATAGCGCGGCGGTTTCACAGTTAAGGGCCACATATGCTTGACAATAATGTCCTTTTCCACATCATTCAAAATAAAATACTTGCCGGCATTTTCCAGGGCAGCTGACGGATGCGTAAATCCGTGCAACCCCTTTTCCGGTTTCGTCGTATGCCAGTCATACAGAAAAAAGTCGTGCAGGAGTCCGCCCCGCGCCGCAGACCGGAAGTCGAGCCCCAGTCTACGGCAAAGCATAAAACTGGTGTAGGACACGGAAAAGCTGTGTTCCAGACAGGTAATATGCTTATGATGAATATACTTCTCCATGACATACAGTTTTTCGTTAATGATCAATTCCTGAATACAGTCCCGGTATTCATCGAAATCACTGGAATCTGTCTTTAAGTTCGATCTTAATTTTGTTAAGCCTTTCATTCAGGATGCTCCTTACATCACGGTTAATGATACCCGCATTCAAAACCATCAGGCGTGGAAAAGCCAGGAAAAACCGTTTGTATTTCAATACCTTTTCTCGATATTTGATTACGGGGACGTTGGCATAATTCAGAATGACTTCCCTGAGATTCAGCGCATCGCCGACAGATTTCACTGTATCTGCGAAAAAGTAGACAATAAACGCAATGACCAGATACACCTTGACTTCCGCCGGTATCAAGAATACCCTTGCCGAAATGACCGGATGAACATACTGGAGCAGCACAAAGGCCAGCAAACCCCAGAGTACAGAATATTCCAGACAGATATACCCCTTTAGATTGGCGGTTTTATTGCTGTAGTCCCACCATTTGTAGTGAAATATTTTTTCCAGAAGAAACCCTGTCAGATATTCCAATCCGGTAACAACCAGGGCAGCCATCAAAATACTGATCAGTACTGCGGCTGGTGAGCTTTCAAAGACGGAACTCGCCCATTGGGAAGAAAGAAGCACTAAAACAGCGCTAAAACCATAAAGCGGGCAAAAGAATCCGGCTAAAAAGCCCCTGTTGACAAATTTTCCATGGACGATGCAGGCAAACCCCGATTCCAGCATCCAGCCTAAAAAAGAATAGATTGTAAAGAATAACAGAATATCCATTTCGCTGCTTCCCATGATTCCCCCTCCTCTCCTCCATTTAAAACTAAGATTAATCACAATTATTAATAAATTCTTTTAATTTTTTAGCCTCGTTATATTCCCGCCTGATTAATCAGCGAAGCCAGATACCCGGCTCCAAAGCCGTTGTCAATATTTACAACGCCGATTCCTTCCGAGCAGCTGTTCAGCATGGTAAGCAAAGGGGCGAGTCCGCCAAAATTTGCGCCATAACCGACACTTGTTGGGACCGCGATGACCGGACTGGCGACCAGTCCACCGACAACACTTGGCAGCACGCCGTCCATCCCGGCGACAACAATCAGCACCTTGGCCTGCTGCAGCCGCTCCGACTGGGACAATAGTCGGTGAAGACCTGCTACGCCTGTATCATACATGCGTTCGACCTTATTGCCCATAGCTTCCGCGGTTACAGCCGCCTCTTCGGCAACCGGCAAATCTGAAGTACCTGCACTCACAACGAGGATATTGCCAACAGACCGTTGAACCCCTTTTCTGATCACAATCGTGCGGGAGGTTTCATTGAACTCAGCCGACGGGATCTCCCGGCAGACGACCTCATAGACTTCCCTGCTGGCTCTCGTTGCGAGTACGTTCTGATCGGAAACCTCATGCAGTTTTTTGGCAATCTGAACAATTTGGTCTGTCGTTTTGCCCGGACAAAAGATTGCTTCCGGAAAACCCTTACGATACTGACGGTGAGTATCCAAACGCGCATAGCCCATGTCACAGCTGTACATCTGCTCAAGCTGCTGCAAGCCTTCATCGATTGAAATCTGACTGTCCTGAACCTGATTCAGGATTTGTTTAATTTTATCTTTCATGTTATTCCTACTCTCTCTTATTCAAGTAAGGCAAGCAACAGCGATATACCGGATCTAATATCGTTTTTAGACGCAATTTCACCTGGCGTATGCAGATGCCGGACTGGAACAGCCAGGCCCCCGGTAGGGATCCCGCCTTTGGTCAGGTGAACCGGGCCGGAATCGGTACCTCCGTTTGTAATGATTTCCCATTGATAGGGTATCTCGTGCTGTTCGGCGATTTCGGCCATCCAGTTTTTAATTTGGGGAGATACGACGATCGATCTGTCCATCACTTTAATCGCAATACCTTTATTCAGAGAAGTCCGCGGCACCTCGTATTCCCTGGGCATATCAAAACTGAACGTCGTATCGATATTCAAAGCGAGATCCGGTTCCAGCGCGTAGGCAGCTGTTTTTGCTCCGCGCGCGCCTACTTCTTCCTGGGCAGTAAACACAAAGTACAAGTCATCCTGGCTGCTGACTCTTTTCAATACTTCCAAGGCGATAAAACAGCCTGCCCGGTTATCCAGCGCTTTGGAGATCATACAGTCTTTGGTCTCCTGATAAGCTCCGGAGAATACGGCCATATCGCCTTCCCGGACCATCGTTCTGGCCTCTTGCTCACTGGTTGCTCCAAGATCGAGGAACAGCCGTTCCGGTGAATTTTCATCCGGCTTCTTTTTCTCTTCACGGCTGACGACACCTACTGCTCCGTTGGCAAAAACAAAGCGCTGCGCGAGCAGAACATGATCTCGTAAACCGCCAACCGGTGCAAAATACAGATAGCCCTGCTTATTGATATGGGTCACCATGATGCCGACTTCATCCATATGGCAGGCAATCATCATTTTCCTTCCCTGGCCTTTTTTTCTGACAATCAGATTACCCAGTGTATCCGTATAAGCGGTATCCGCATAATTTTTTGTCTGGTCTAAAATCAGCGCCGCAACGTTGTGTTCTTGGCCTGAAGGACCAAAAGTCTGGGTGAGCTGCTGAAGTAAGGTGAAATCTAAAGGGTCTAAAGGTTTTGTATCTGTCATAAAGAGCCTCCTACTTCTTATCAGGGATTCCATTAGGCGTATTTTCTCGGGTAAGTCTGAGGTCCACAATACCGCTTTTCGGCTCTTGTGCCATCCTTGGCGCGTCGCTCCTTGCCATCCATGGCATCGCGACATTAGGCCATCCGTGGCCGTCAAAAAGCCGCGCTCCGCATCCAGCTTCGCTTTTCGCCGAACTGTGGCCCTCGGACTATGTTAAGAAATATTAAGATTTAAGAAATCGTGAATGTCATTTAAAATGCATTGAAGAAGCCGCACGCAGTGCTGATAATCATTCTTTGAAATGATGGAGCTCATGGTATGAATATTCCGGCAGGGTACACTGAGTGTAATCGTAGGTATGCCGATACCGGCCTGATGGATATTTCCTGCATCATTGGCCGCGGCAGCCCCTTGTCTGAATTGGAGCGGAATATTATTTTTTGCAGCTGCAGCCATCACTTTTTGGACGAGTCCAGGTTTATAGACGGTTGCGGAATCCATCAGCGAACAGGCCGGACCGTTTCCTAGTGTGACAATCCAGTTTTCCCGTTCGGATTCAGTAAAATCAGCAGCGCGTGTCGCCTCAACAACCAGTGCCAGATCAGCCTGAAGATAATTGCTTACCACTTTCGATCCGCGCAGGCCGACCTCCTCCTGTACTGTGAATACGGCTGTCAGATCACAAGGATAATCCTGTTCTAAGAGCTCCATGATCGCCGCACAGCCCACCCTGTCATCAAGAGCTTTTCCTTTGTACAGTCCTGAACCAATCTCTTCAAATATTGTTGGGAATGTGACGTAATCGCCCAGCTTCACAACGTTCTCTGCTTCTGCCTTCGAGGATGCCCCGATATCGATGTAGAGATCCTCAACATCTGGGATTTTTTTTCTTTCCTCCGTTTTCTGTAAATGAACAGCTTTCAAACCGATGACGCCCTGCAGACCGCCGCTGAATACGACAGTCTTAGCTATCAGGATCCCCGGTTCAATACCGCCGACAGTCTGAAACTTCAGATAGCCATCCGCAGTAATTTCCGTAACCATCAGGCCGATTTCATCCATATGGGCACAAACCAGGACTTTTGGCATTTTTTCACCGGAACCTTTTTCAATCCCTTTTTTCTCTATCAGTAGATTTCCGATTTGATCCGTCCTGCAGGAATTTAACTTTTCCTGGAGTCGGTATTTAAGATGTTCCAGAATAAAATCCCTGACAGTCTTTTCATTACCGGATACGCCGTTAAGTTCAGATAATTCTTTTAACAGCATGTTAGAGTTCCTCCAATTCTTCCGGCAACGACGCAATGAAATACGCCAGCAGCTTGCCGCATTCAACAATATCCTGCAGCGAGGCCGTCTCGACGGACGTATGCATATACCGGAGAGGTATGGAGACCAGCCCGGTCGGTATACCATAACCGGTCAGCTGAATTACTCTGGCATCGGTGCCTGTTGCCCCGGGGACCGCCTGCCGCTGACAGGCAATCCTGTTCTGCTGTGCACTGTCGGAGAGCCTGGCGTAGACCCAGGGATGGATATTCGGACCGAGACTGATCACCGGTCCTTTCGCCAGTTCAGCGGAAACCTGACTTTTGGTATCCAGCGTTTGGGCATGCGTCACATCAACGGCAACTGCCAGCGACGGCAGAAGTCGCTCTGAGCTGGTAAGCCCTCCTCTTAAACCCACTTCTTCCTGAACCGTAGCGACCGCTACCACATCATGCTGATGTTTCATACCCATCAGTTCGTTCAGGCATACAGCCAGTACTGCGACTCCAGCTCTGTCGTCAAGCGCTTTGCCGGATATTCTGTCGTTGAGCAGATGCAGTGGGCATCTTTTGATGCTGGCGATATCTCCCGGTTTGACCATTTGAACTGCCGCTGCATCATTAAAACCGATATCGATCACCAGATCCTCTATATCGAGGGTCTGCTGTTTTTTGCTGTCCTTGTGGGAAGATCCCAGGCAAACTACGCCCCGCAGCTCTTCCTTTCCGTGTACCAGGATTTCCTGGTAAAGCAAGGTTCTCTGGTCAATTCCGCCGAGCGTGACAAAGTGTAAAAATCCTCTTTCATCAATATGGGTGATCATCAATCCGATCTCGTCGATATGGGCAGCAAGCATTACGGAATGTTTCCCGCTGTGTTCTCCTTTTTTAACCGCATAGAAATTGCCGATAAAATCAGAGAAAGTCTCTGTCGATAGTGGCACAAAAATATCCTGAAGTGTTGTTTTTAAGCCCTGTTCATACCCGGAAACACCTGTCATTTCCGTTAACGAACAGGTAAGTTCCCGCGCAAGCTCGAAGGAGTTCCTTAACACGTGCATCCTCCTTTCCTTAGTACCCTGTTATCCCTCAATCGAAGCTACTTACCTGTCCCAAACAGAACTTCGATCGTATCTCCCCGATTGACAACTTTGCCGGCCTCCGGTGACTGTTTATAGGCGAGCCCGCTGCCGCCGAATTCATAGCGCAAATCCAGTTTTCCTAGTAATTCGCCGGCTTGTCTGATGGTCAATCCTTTTAGATCAGGTACAAGGACTTCGCCTTCCCCGGCCTGTCTGGCAGGAGTATTGTTCTTGTCTGCTGCCGTATTACCGTTTTTAGCGGCTGCTTGCTCCGCCAGAACGTCAGGGTCAACCTTGGTAAGATCACTCGGGGTCTCAGCGGAAACCGGCACGCCATAATATTGTAAAGTGCCCTCGATAATATTTTTAACGCGCGGTCCACCGAGTGTTCCCCCCTGGATGACCGGTGCATGTGGGGTATCAATAACTACCAGTACGGCTATCTTTGGATCGTTGGCCGGAGCATAGCCGACAAAAGAGACGATATAATCGGTATCCGAGTACTTCCCGGTTTCAGGATCAATTTTCTGGGCTGTTCCCGTTTTGCCGGCAACTTTGATACCGGAAATTTTAGCCCGGCTTCCGGTACCGCTGTCTACGACACTCACGAGGATATCGCTCATGGTCTTGCTGGTTGTCTTGGAAATAACCTGACGGACAACCTTCGGCTGGGTTTTACTGACGATCTCCCCGTCCTTATTCTTAATGTTTTCTACAATATACGGCTGCATGAGCTGGCCTCCGTTGGCCACCGCACAGATTGCCGTTAAGAGCTGGATCGGGGTGACAAGGTTGGCCTGACCGAACGACATGGTCGCCAGTTCAAGGCTTTTGACCCTGCTCTTGTCAATCAATAGGCCTCTTTCTTCACCGGAAATATCAATATCTGTCAGACTTCCGAAGCCAAAAGACTTTAAGTATGTATAGAATAGGTCTCTGCCTAGTTTTTGTCCGACCTGGGCAAGTACAACGTTGGAAGACAGCTTCATGCCATCGACGAAAGTAATGTTGCCATGCGCCTTTCTGTCGGAATCCCAGTTTGTGATCCTGCGGCCCCCGACAACCCAATAGCCTGGATCTTTGAAGAGCTGGGTCGTATTAATGGCATTTTCTTCGAGTGCTGCCGATCCGGTGATGATTTTAAACGTGGACCCGGGTTCATAAATCATGCTGATGGCCAGGTTTTTCCTTTGATCCGGTTTGGTGGAGGCATAATTGCTCGGATCATAGGACGGTCTGGAGCCCATACCGAGTATTTTGCCGGTCTTGGGATCCATGGCCAGGATAACCGCTCTCTGTGGCTTGGTTTCTGCCACAATATCATCCAGCTCGTGTTCAATGAGATGCTGAATGGTGGAATCGAGGGTCAGGGTTAAATTGTCCCCTGACTGTACATTATCCTGAATCTCATTGTTTTGATCCGTTTCTGCCGGATTCTCTAAATTTGCTTCCCCTTTAAGCTCGGCGTTGTAGGAATACTCCAGACCTTCAACCCCGTCTCCAGCCATATTGACGATGCCAAGTATAGCCGCTCCCATCTCCCCTGCCGGATAGCTTCTTTTATAATTATCACTGAAGCCGATCCCTTGAATATCAAGTTCTTTAATTTTTTCCGCCGTACTGATATCTACCTGCCGTTTCAAGCTGACCCATGCCAAGTCTTTTCGCAGCAGGGTAAGAATATCATTTTTATCTTCCCCCAAAATGGCCGCAATATTTTCAGCGATTTTCTCTTTTTTTTGTAATATTTGCTCGCTTGTCAGCGTTTTATCCTTGGCAATGGATTTATCCAGCATTCTCGGATCGGCATAGACATCCTTCACCGGCACACTTTTCGCCAGCACATTGCCCTGTGCATCCATAATGGCTCCCCGCTCATAAAGCATGGTCTGTCTTATCGCCTGGAAATCTGCACCTCTGGCCTTTAACTCTGCGGAATTGATAACCTGGAGGTAAAACAGTCTTCCTAATATTAAGACGCTCAAACCGATGAGCAGGCCATAGATAACCCACTCCCGGTAAAAATACTGCTTCGTTTTTTTCACGGTGTTGTTCCTTTCCTGTCATGATGCTCTGCTTCTATTTTACCATATGTTTTCAAGTTGATAAGATCCAAAACATCAAAAGCTCACATAATCTTAACTATCGATGGCAATTAAATAAAAACCACCTTGCTAAGATCTGTGAGCTTGAATCTATTCTCCCCCAATTAAACGAAAGCATTCATTGTAAATTTTGTCTTTGACGCTGCAAGAAAAGGAGAAGCGCACTGCTGACAGCGCCGCCAAAAAGTCCGCCTAAATGAGCGAAATTATCGATACCTGAAAAAACAACACCAAAGACCAAGTTAATACCGAGCACGATTGCAAGATTGGTAATCAGACCCGTTCTCCAAAACGCTGGTTTTCTGCAGCCATAAATGATAATTGCCCCCAGCAGGCCGAATATCGCTCCGGAGGCACCTGCCGACAATTCGGGTCCCCAGAGATAACTGATAAGTGACCCGGCCAGACCGCTGAACAGGTAAATCAGCAAAAAGCGGCCATGGCCAAACAATCTCTCGGCTAATTTTCCCAGAACAATCAGTGCGTACACGTTGAACAGAAGGTGGGTAAAACCGATATGTATGAACATACTGGTCAAAAGACGCCAGTATTGCCCTGCATCGATCAATGTATTCATTTTAGCCCCGAAAAAGATCAGGACATATGGGTTTTGCGTCCCCCCGGCCAGCTCCATGACAAGAAAAACAACCACATTGATCAGGACAAGCAAATAGGTTACATAAAAAACTTTGAATTCTTCCTTATATGTCGTATTCATTTCATCCACCATTCATCATAATGATTAAAAATGCCCATATTTATCGGCATTCGCTTGAAAATTTATGAGAAAGACGGCAGCCGGAATGTGTGCACCTTAAGAACCCTGAATGTGTATCCGGCTGCCGGTTTTGTCCTCCGCACCTGACGCGGGAACATGATTCACTTAATATCTGGGAGGAATAAAAAGTCTTTCACCGGGATAGATAAGATCGGGATTGCCTAAATGGTTATACCCAGCAAGTTCACGCCAATCCAGTCCATATCTCTGCGCGATTTTGTAAACGGTATCCCCTTTTTGAACGACATAAACTTCCGGCAGCGGCTTATGAACCTCCATGTGTTCATAATAAGGTGTACAGCCGCATGGATCGCATGGATCGCAGGTATACCCTGACTGCGTCTGCTCCGCATACATGCCTTCAGGACCCATCTGTTCATACTGAGACATCATTTCCGGGTTCATCATGCCCATCATATCCTGCTGGTTCATCATACCAGTCATCTCAGGCTGATTCATCATACCGGTCATATCAGGCTGATTCATCATATTTACAGCCGGCGGCTGATTCATATAGCCGGATTTTCTTCCGAAGTACATCTCCATACCTCCTTTTTGTTATAGGATATGGAGAAACACTGCTAAAGTGTCTGTACATGGTAATAATTGTCTGATTATTTTTACGTGTTTCTATTCCATTTTCGCCAGATACTTTTCAACCTGAACTGCCGCAAGCGCTCCATCCCCGACTGCGGTTGCAACCTGTCTCAAAGGGGTATTACGGATATCTCCGGCCGCATAGACCCCATTAATATTTGTTTTCAGCAAAGCATCTGTGATAATATACCCATATTGATCGACTTCGAAGTATTCTGACGTAAACTTGGTATTTGGTTCGGTGCCGATATAAATAAAGACACCGTCAACCTCGATTTCTTCCACAGCCCCGGAACCGGCATTCTTAAGAATTATTTTTTGTACTTTATCATTACCGGCGATCTCCTGAACAACACTGTCCAGGACAAACTTAACTTTCGGGTTTTCTTTCGCCCTTTGGGCTGCTACCTGCGAAGCTCTGAACTCTTTTCGGCGGTGAACGATATAGACTTCAGATGCAAACTTCGTCAGGTAGACACCTTCCTCCAGCGCGGCGTTTCCGCCGCCGATGACAGCGACTTTCTTTCCTTTATAAAACGCCCCATCACAAGTGGCACAATACGATACGCCGCGTCCGTGAAAGGTATCTTCTCCCGCTACGCCCAAAAAACGCGGCTTGGATCCGGCAGCAATGATCATCGCTTTCGCTTCGAGGGTTTGCTGTCCGGTCACAACCGTCTTTATTTCTTTCTGAAGATCCAGATGCAGGACCGGTTCGAAAATGAATTCGGCGCCCTGATTCATGGCTTGTTTATAAAAAGCATTCATTAAATCGAAGCCGGTAATCCCTTCCGGAAATCCCGGATAATTTTCAATTTTTTCCGTCGCCGCTGCCTGCCCGCCCGGCATCATGGATTCGACAACTGCTGTTTTTAATCCTCCCCTTGCCGCATAAATGGCTGCTGTAAGCCCTGCAGGGCCGCCTCCGATAATAATCAGATCATACATTACTGCACCAACCTTTTGTTTTATTCTTAGCTTAATTTTTATGTTTATTAAAAGTATAGCTCAGAAATTTATTTTCAGGAAGCCAATAAGGTGAATTTTATGATAAACTATGAATATATTGCCAACAATAAAAAATAAATATGCAGATGTTTACATACATTTCTGTGATTTGAACAATTTAACTCAGGAGGGAAATATGCGCGGGAAATCTATTTTAAAACCTGGTCTCAAGGTACTCGTTTTACTCATCATTATTATTGCTGTGCTTTCGGCCTTGAGCGGATTCTACGAAGACTGGCTGTGGTTTACCGACTTAGGGTACGCAACTCTATTCTGGACACCGTTCTTCAGCAAAGTACTTATTCAGGCCATTAACGGAACAATGTTGTTTTTAGTGATTTTCGCAACATTGATGTCGGGAAGACATGCGTTTACAACGTTTTACAATGAAAGATTCCGTAAAAGGATCAGACTGGTCGAAGAAGTCAACCTTCCGCCTGCTGTCAGTCCGCGCAGGGTTACCATTTCCTTGCTTGTCTTATCTGCCGTGATCAGTATTATAGTGAGCTTCATCGTCGGTTTTACCGGCTGGCTTGATTTTCTGTCCTTTGTGAATGCCTCTTCCTTTAATTATTCCGACCCGCTGTTTAATCAGGATCTTGGTTTCTTTGTGTTTAAGCTTCCTTTCTTTGAGACTATTTATAACGCATTTTTCTCTCCAATCCTTATTTTAACCCTGTTTACCGCACTTTTCTATATTATGACGGGGGTCGTCCGCTTCCATTCCATCCGGTTTTGGAAGAAAGATGCTGTTGTGATCAGTCCCACAGCCAGAAGGCATCTTGGAATTCTTTTAACCCTTCTTTTTGCGCTGAGAGGCTTTGGCTACTATATCAGCGCCTATGAAATCGTTTACTCGCATAGAGGCCACGTCGTCGGTGCCGGATACAGCGACATTTACGCTTCGCTTCCAGTCTTTAAAATCCTGGTCGTTGTGAGCCTGGTCTGTTTCCTGTTTTCCCTTATCGCTTTTTTCCGAAAAGATTCTCGTTTGTTGACCCTGCCGGTCTCGTTTTTGATTGTCTTTTCGTTTTTCACTTCCGGTATCTTTCCTACCATGCTCCAGTCCCTGGTTGTCGTTCCGAACGAGCTGCAAAAAGAAGCGCCGTACATTGCCAGCGAAATCCAAATGACCCGCTACGCCTACGGTTTGGATAAAATTAAGGAGCAGGATTACACCGGGGTTGAGAAGGTTACTGCACAAGACTTAAAAAACGAACTCGGAACGCTGAATAATATCCGCCTGAATGATCCCCGCCCCATGCAGCAGATCTACACGCAAAAACAAGGGATACGCCAATACTATAAATTTAATGATATTGATGTGGACCGCTACAAAATTGGTGATACATATCGCCAGGTTATGCTCTCGGCGAGGGAAATTTCACTTCAGGACCTTGATCCGAAAGCCTTGACCTTTGTTAACACCCGGTTTAAATACACGCATGGTTTCGGCTTAACCGCTTCGTTCGCCAATGCTGTCACCACCAAAGGGCTTCCTGCTTTTGCCGTAAGCAATGTGCCACCGCAAACAGACTATGCGGAACTGAAGATTACCGAACCGCGAATCTACTTTGGCGAACTGACGAATGACTGGGTCGTTGTCAACACCAATTCCAAAGAATTTGATTATCCCCTAGGCAATGACTTTGCGAAGAACAGCTATACCGGCAAGACAGGTATCCCGTTTACTGCCTTTAACAAACTGATGCTGTCTCTTCATCAGATGACCCCGCGTTTTTATCTGGCCGGAGAAGTGACCTCCGAAAGCAAGCTTCTTCTGTACCGGAATGTTCTGGAACGTGTCAAAAAACTGGCGCCGTTTCTGACCTATGACAATGATCCTTATGCTGTGATTGACAACGGCAGGATCAAATGGATCATTGACGCCTATACGACAACGAACAGCATTCCTTACTCCAGCAAATACTCCACCCAGGATTTTAATTATATCCGCAATTCCGTTAAAGTCGTTGTCGATGCTTACGACGGGACCGTTGATTTCTACGCGGTCGACAAAGAAGATCCTATTCTTCAGACCTATCAAAGGATTTTCCCGGGTGTATTTAAAAGTATTTCGGAAATGCACAATTCCATAAAATCGCACCTGCGCTATCCGGAAACGATGTTCAAAATCCAGTGTGACATGCTGAACACGTTTCATATGACCAACACCACTGTATTTTATAATAAAGAAGATGCTTGGAACGTTGCGAAGGAAATTTATGGTTCATCGGAACAAAATGTGGATCCCTATTACGTAATCATGAAACTTTATGGGGAAACAAAGGAAGAATTTGTACTAATGCAGCCTTTTACCCCGGCCTCAAGTTCTACGAACAGCCGGAATAATCTTGTCGCTTGGCTCGCCGCCAGGATGGACGGTGAGAATTACGGCAAACTCGTCTTATACAAAATGCCCAAAAATATGGAGATTGACGGTCCGTTCCAGGTTGAGTCCAGAATCGATCAGGATCCCGAAATTTCCCAAGAGTTTGCGTTATGGAACCAAAAAGGATCGAGCGTTCTCAAAGGAAATCTCCTGGTATTGCCGATTGGCGGTAATTTCCTGTTTGTAAAACCGATTTATCTGCAATCCACAACCAGCGGCAGTATTCCTGAGTTGAAACGCGTGGTTATCGTCTATGAAGATAAGATCGCGATGACCGAAACGCTTGAAGAAGGACTGAAGGAAATCTTTGGCCGTTATATCCCCTCTTTGGATACGCTGCAGGAAACGCCTGTTGATAATGCAGGGAATCCTGATCAGACAAATGCAACCGATCCCACGAAAACAGAGCTGCAAAGTGTACTGGACCAGATTAAGCAGATTAGGGGAATGCTTGACGCCTTGGAAAATCAGCTCACAACCATCAATAACGAAGGCCTTACTGTGGACAGCGGATTGGATACCAGTCAGGAGCTTCCGGCGGGTGATAATGCTGGTAATACCTCCGCCGGTTCTGCTAAAGATACAGCTAAAGCTACCGTGAACGCGGGCCGATAGGCACATCCACATTTGAAAGGTAGTGCGTATGATATTCAATCTGGACCAATGGCTGATTTACAAAGGAATTGAAGAAACGGCTGCAGTCCTGATCGCGAATGCCGCAGCGGTGGTGATGGTTCTGCTGGTCAGTATTTTGGCCTTCATCGTTACAAAGCAAGTATTCCTGCGAATCCTTGCTTTCTACATCCATCGCAACAAAATCCTCTGGGATGATAAGCTTCTTGGCAGGAAAGTCTTCAGACGCCTGGCGCATATGATCCCGGCAATTGTAATCTACGCCGTAGCCGGACTGTTCCCGGAATATTCCGGCTTCATTCAAAAAATAGCGATTATTTACATCATTGTGGCCGGCACATTGGCCATGCTCGCTTTGCTTGACGCGATTGACGATATTTATCGGACTTTTGAAGCTTCCCGGTTCAAACCGATCCGCAGCATCGTCCAGGCCCTGAAAATAGTCGTCTGGCTCATCGGCGGCATCTGGATGATTGCTACGATGATTGACCGTTCCCCTCTCCTTCTGCTAAGCGGAATTGGAGCAGTAACGGCAATCATCCTCTTGATCTTCAAGGATTCTCTTCTAGGTCTGGTAGCGGGGATTCAGCTGTCTTCCAATGATATGCTCAGGATCGGCGACTGGATAGAAATGCCCAAGTACGGCGCTGACGGTGACGTTACGGACATTTCCCTGAACACCGTCAAAGTCAGAAACTTTGATAATACGATTACAACAATTCCGTCGTATGCCCTGATCTCCGATTCCTTTAAAAACTGGCGCGGTATGCAGGAATCCGGCGGCAGAAGAATTAAAAGGTCTATTTTTATTGACAGTTCCAGCATCCGTTTCTGCACCGATGATATGCTGGCGAAGTTCAAGGAATTCCGATATCTTTCTGAGTATATCGAGAATAAAAAACGGGAGCTTGAGAAATACAACCTGGAACATGACATTGATCCTGCTCAGCTCGTAAACGGCAGAAGACTTACGAACATTGGTACCTTTCGGGCCTACCTTCAGACCTATCTTGAAAACCACCCGGAGATCCACCCGGAAATGACCAGGATGGCACGTCAGCTTCCGGTGACCGAGTACGGGATTCCGATCGAAATCTATGCGTTTACCAAGGATACATCCTGGGAAAGCTATGAAACCGTCCAGGCCGATATTTTTGACCATATCCTGGCCATTGTTCCGGAGTTTGAGCTGCGGATTTATCAAAGCCCCACCGGCTACGATCTGCGGCATATGGGGCTGTGAGCTTTCTTTAGACTTTTAAAAACCACAAGAACCAGACTGCATGGTTTTGCTCATCGGCGGCTGCTCTTTTGAATTGTTCCTTGATAAAAGGATCCTGTGTCTTTTCAGCCACATTATGATAGAAATCAACCGTATGCTGCTCATCCTGAAAGGCAGACTTTAGAGCTGTCCTGTAAGCGGCAGGACATTCTTCAGTCATCTGAGGGTTTGGTTTTGTCCCTGTGATTTCAGTAAATATCTGAGAAAATATGTGATAATGCCGCACCTCGTCCTGGCGGATCTCCAGGATTTGTTTTCTTATTTCCTGATTCGGCGCTTTTTCAGCCAGCTTGGCGTAACAGGCGATCGCGCTATACTCTCCGTTGATTGCCCTGACCAAATCCTGAGTTAATGAGCTTGTGCCCGGAACCATATAAGATACCTCCCCAACATCAATTGTTGGTTTATTCTATCTCATTAATTCACGGATCGTGCCTGGCTATTAATTTCCTGATCAGAAAATTTTAAGTACGCATTCGCCGCGTTCAGGCCAGCCGTTTTACACTTTCCGCCAGGGCACCCATTAGACGGTGAAACCCCAAGGCATTTTGAGCTGGAACCCGGTAATGTTTGTTGATCTCTATCTGTACTGCCGGAATTCCCAGTTCGTGTGAGACAAAATGGGAGACGGTATTCGCGCCGGAAGCGGCAAAAAAGTCCGTCGAAACTCTGGCTAAGCCGAAATCCCGGAAGTTTTGTTCCAGGATTTCCAAAATATTCGCCTTGCCAAGCAGGTTCTTCTTTTGATTTGTGCCCAGGTCCACATCGAAATCTCTCTCCCGGGCAGCCCCATGAATGTCCAGAACAACCTTTACTTTCTTTTCACGGCAGAAGCTGGCGATCCGGTCTTTATACAGGCAGGGATCGTCGGCATTCGGGTCTCCGCCGTAGAGCTTTGTCGCTGCTATGGCATGGCATCCCGTCAATTTGTTTAACAGGAAGACAACCGAGCCGGTGAACTGGTCCGACACCAGGATCTTTTTCTGCCTGTAATGCCTGACCGCATGCGGCGCGGACACCAGCACCGGAAGCTCCCCGCGCGTTAACAGGAACGGCTCTTCCTGCCGTGGATTGACGCGTTTGTCTGTTTTATAGAAATATACTTTTTCTATATTAACGGCTTCTTCATTTAAGCGGGCCCAATTATATTCATTTAAGACCTTTTCAGGCATATTCTCCATCATGGGACTAGTACCTCGTTAACTTTAAAATTGGCATGAACTATACTTCCCTCCAGTAATAAACAGACTTTTCGTTTCCCGGCAAAAGCTCCAGGTACAAATCACCCGTTGGAGCTAGGATGATGACCGCATTGGATTCTGTAGTGGACATATCCGGTAATCTCAGCCATTGATGTTTGCCGTTAGCGGAAATAACGTCCAGGCGTCCCCTGCTTTTGATTATGACCTGATTCGCACTGCTGATTTTTGTTTCTGTCTCCGCATACGGAATCTCCCCTTGCCAGACCACGGCTTCCGTCATCGCCGGGCCGGATGGCTGTACTTGATAAACGGTTACCTCCCGAAGGATGTTCCCGCTGATTTTGCCAACATAGATTTTGTCGTCACGACAGCCAAGCAGCGTATCTTCAGGGTCAACAGAAATAGGGTTCTTACTGCCGGCCTGATAAACATCAATCGTCTTGTCCGTCCCCATTCTGCTCTCTGCATAGATGCTGCCGAATTTATTGGAAACCGCAATGTTTAGGATTTCTTCTCCCTGCTGATTCACCCTGTTCAGGGTCTTCATAATATCCATTGTAATCAGCTGGTGAATCTGATTGTCATCCTTAAACAAGATAAATAGCTTGTTCGTATAGGTCGACATTTCAATTTGCAGCACCTGATCGACCGCAAGACTTAATTCCCTGTCCAGCATCGGTTTAAAGCTGTTCAATTCAGAAGAGCCGGTGCTGAAATCCACTGAATATAAGCTTGTCACGGCATTCTTGTTCTGCTCCCTGATCAGATAGACCATACCGTTCCGGTCCGGAAGCCAGGCGAAGCCAATAATCTTTGCCGTGTCCTTTTCCGGACTCTCCGCAAAAATTTTCGTGTTGGTCGTCAAGTCAATGACTTCAAGATAACGTCCAGTTTGATAAGCCAAAAACTTTTTATTGTATGACAGCATGAAACTATCAGCCTGACTGAGATCCGTCTTCAAAACATAAACCTGATTAATGTGCAAAGAAGGGTTTAACAGCTGATCTGCTTTCCAGTTCAGCAGCGCATAAACAGCAAGCTGTAAGACCAGGGAAAGCATTATAAGCCAGATCATCCATCGCCTTTTCAATTCTGCCCCACCCCACTCTGATTCTTTCCTGGCATGACCACAAAAGCTGTAGGCATATAACGTTCACCGTAGATGTTCCAAAGTTGATTGATAATCCGACCTTGATAGAACAATTCCGTTGAAGAACCGCCGTCAAGATTCACTGCATTTTCAGCCCCGTATTCTATAAATACATTCATCAGATCCCGCAGTGTGGCTCCCATACTCCAGTCAGGCTGTCTGCCGTCGATCACAACAAAAACAACCGTACCATCGGCTTTTTGCCCGATTCCTGTCCTGGGAGCAAGGCCCTGACCTCCGTCACCTTTGATCTGAGGTTCTCCGTTCAGGATAAGGTTTGGTTCGAAGCTGACCGCATGCCGAATCCCAAGATCACCGATAATCCCTGAAGAGATTTCCTTGGCAGAGACTGTCCGGAGGATCAGCTTTCCTTCCTTGTTAAAACCGATCAGATTCGCACTTTTAGCTGCGTTCAGGTTTTCATGAATGAGCTGCCCATCCCTGACGGTGATCCCATCCGGATAAGCGCCGTTCCCCTGAGAATTCGGATCATAAAAGCCTCCGCCATTTATACCGGCTACCGCACCCTCCGCAGTGACCAGTTCTGATAAGCGTTGTCCGGCTACGCCAATCTCTTTGGTAGCCGCTACTTCAATCTGAAGAGGATTACGTACGAGCATGACAATGCCTTTAAAATATTTACCTTCAATATTCTCTAGCCTGATCCCGTTTTCTTCATCCACAATTTGATGGTCAATATGCTGGATGACAGGTTCCACGGTAACTGATGTATTTCCATATTTCTGAGTGATTTCTGCAATTTTCTGCTCCGCTAAAAAAAAATCCGCGACTTGAGGATGGCGGGACGACAGAATCGTACTGACCGTAACATACGTCAACGAATGAAAAGGACCGTAAAAAACAATGAAAGGTCCTAAGAGGATAAACAACAGCATATTCCCAACGATGAACCGGATCACAAATTGTTTTTTTGTTATCAAGGTCTCCACGTTCCTTTTACGACTTCGGCAGCGATTGCCCGAATTGTTTTTCTTGAGGTCATCGCTTCTGTTCGAATCGAGGCATAGGCTGTTTCTTCATCCATCCCGCCTGCAATCAGGATTAAAATCGCCTGATACACCAGTTTTCTTGTTTTAAGCTCGTCATTTAATTTATTCATTTCTTTGCGCTGTTCTATTTCTCTGTTAAACTGGTGTTCAGCCTGGGCAATCCCGGAGACGACATCTATCGCTCTGAGCGGAGCCGTCATGATATGGTGGACATTGGTTTTCAGCGCAAAATCCAGGTTCACATAATCCTTTTGATCAAGCACGAAAATAACCGGACAAATATTGGCGTGTACGAGATTCTGAACAAGATCAAGCGGGGAAATCCCATGGATATCCCCTCCGCAAATGATCAGGTCAGGCTCAACCCGCTGCGCTATGCGCAGAGCCTCTATACCGCTGTCAGTCCTTGCAATGGCCTGATAATTGGCTAAAGGCAGGACGGCATTCAATTCATTGATTTGTTTTTCCTGGCTAATCAGTATGGCTCTTTTCATTTAGTCTCTTTACTCCATCAAGAAATCGGTCAACAATTCTATTATACTATTTGGCAAGGCAAAAAAAAATAAGTGCTTTGTACCAAGAATTTTTTGGATAACAAGGTACCAGGCACTTAATGATACTATATTTATAAGCTTCTAAGCAATGATTTTTCCTTACACTCCGTTTTACTACGGTGACATGGTTCGATAAAGTCAGGACTTTATCGACGAATCGACATTGAAAACCACCCTGGCTTCCGTATTTTGAGACGCACCGCCTTCGAGATTGGCTTTGATCGCCAGTACCATCTCATGCTGGCCTGCCGTCGCACTCTTGCCAGTTGCATCACCTAAGGCTTCAATATTTTCAAAGGCAATTTTAGCTGTTGCTCCGGGTTCCAGTGTCGGTATAATCCCTTCCTTGCTGACCTGCTTATTTTTATCTTCCAGGGACTGAATGGTCAGGACAACCGGCACATTGGTCATCGTGTTTTCAGTCATGTTTTGAATGATCGCAGAGACTTTAAAATGACTTGCCGGTAGGATCTGAACTCCCTTAAACATTTCCTCCCCATAAGTGATGTCCCGGATGACAATTTGAGGATCAAAATCAATACTTACAATTTTAATCTCAGGTTCTGTTTGTTCCGGAGTGGAAACGATCTCCGTATTTCCGATCAAGCTGCCCATAATACCAATAAGAGCAACCAATATGACCAGTCCTCCGACAAACAAATACTTTCTTTTAATAATGAAGAATTTAGCCAAGTGTCTGCACCTCCATAAAACCATTTCTAATAGAAAACCTATGCATGCTTTTCATGGACATGCATAGGTTTATACCCAAAAAATCCTTATGGTTTGAGGAAATTCGCCTTAAGCAGACAGCTTAGGAAAATATCTTAGCTTTTTTCTGATTGTACTCTTATTTTTTATCCTTTTTTAATCCTTCCCGTTTTAAATAATTCTGCATCCGGATGTCCTGTGGTGCAGACAAACGGAAAATCCTGCACATCTGAAGAAGCCGGGAGCAGGTCCGTTCTCCCAAATAATGATCGATCTCATCAAAATCAAGATTGGTCGTAATGACAGTCGGCAGCTGCTCGTTCATCCGATAATTCAAGATGGAGTAGATCCGGTTGCGGGACCATTCGGTATAATTATGCGCACCCAGGTCATCGAGAATCAAAATCGGTACGGTTCTGGCAATATCCAGCAAGTCGTATTCCGTATTTTCACTTTTATTACTGAATGTAGCACGCAGTTCATCCAAAAGGTCCGGGACAATCAAAAAGAGCAGCTTGTGATTATTTTCCAGAATCTCATTCGCGATGGAAGCTGCCAGAAACGTTTTGCCGCTTCCGACGGAGCCCGTGAAGAGCAGCCCGACTTCATGGGGATTTGTCCGGACATTTTTTACAAACTCCTTGGCGGCCTTCAGTGCTTTTTGGGCATTCAGGTAATCTTCCTGATCCTGCTGGGTGTTCCGATAGTATTCGAGGCTGAATTTTTCAAAACGGCAGTTCATCAGTTCCCTGGACAGACGTGCATATTTAAAGCTGTTTACAATCCTCTTTTTCTCCATACACGAACAGGGTACCGCAGTATCTCCGTTCAGGATGATTCCCCTGTCTCCGCAGAGCGGGCAGACAGCACCGGCTTCAATATTTGTTCCGTGCTGAACAGTCGGCTGAATCTTTATCTCCGATTCATTCCGATTTGTTTTATCCAAATCCGTTGCAGTCCGGTCTTCCATGTTCGTGTTTCCTTGATTCGGCAGCACTCTCTCAATGATACGATCTGTTCTTTCCAGATGAAATCCCCCTCTGACAACAATTTCGTTACCCTTCAATGATGTCTATCTACCTATATTTCAAATACCATTTTGCGAGAAAATGTTCTTAAAATAACCCCACAAATAATGAGATACATTCCAACGATCAGACCTGCTTGTCTAACCCGATAATCGGTCTGGGGATAGTCTAACATGCTTGTTATCAGTCTGCGTGCCACAGTACCGCGACGAGCGAAGCCTGGATGGCGTAGCGCGGCCTTTTGACGGCCACGGATGGCCTAATGTCGCGATGCCATGGATGGCAAGGAGCGACGCGTCACGGAAGACACAACGGCCGAAAGCGGTATTGTGGCACGCAGACTTGCCCTAACAAATTTGTATAATCATTCTCAGAACGCGCTACTAGAGATAAATATTATCATATTTGCTTTTGATTTTTGGTGAGCCTTTCAACGGTTTGGCATTTTTTTTATTTTGTCTGGACTGGAAATTTTGGTCCTCAGCCTCGACTTCCAGACGCGTTTTGATCCCCTTCTTCTCCCACTCTCTTAAAATAGAATCGAGATAGCGGAAATTCCGAATCCCGGCGCCAACGCCTCTTCGTAAAGCCTCAATAATCAGTTCTTCGGAATACGAGGCCATCAGCCATTTTTCAATATGTTCACACTCCAGACCGGTTAACGGCCTGCCTAATTCCTGTTCGAACAGCGAAGTCAGCTTAGCCTGAGAAAGGTCCGGCATATTCTCTATATTCATTTTGCCATTACGTTCACTGCCTGAGGACATCTGCTTAAACTCATTGATTCCCCATAATTCCAATAACTGATCGATCAGCCCACTGAAATCATATTCACGATTCACGCTGTTTTTCGCTTTGCGGCTATTGACAGAAAGCAGTCCTCGGGTCTGGAGATTCTGGATCATGATTTTGTATTCTTCAACCGAGAGTCCCATTTTTTTGGTGATCTGTTCCTCAATACGATCACTGTTCGTACTTGACTCAGTCATCATATGAATCATCAGCATCATTTCCTTGTGACCGATTCCAAGTTCCGTATAATGATCAAGAATAAGATTAGGAATCGAAACGGAACCGGAAAATAAAAGAGCTTGACAAAAGCCCCCGTATACCTTGTTTTTTGACAATGCTACCACCTCATACCATTCATTGATGTTAGAAAAAAATTATTGGCATTATTGCTACTATTCTATATATTACACTATTACTGTCCTAAAATCCTAAAGATTTTAGGAGGAAAAACAATTTTTATGACGACATTTTTTCCATGTATTGGAAGGACTTTTGCGTTTTTTTGCCGTAATACTTAACAGAAAGGTGGTGCAGGATATGGATATCTCCAAAGAACTATTTCAAATTATCAACCAATCCGGTGCTCATCCGGCTCTTGGCTGGAAACACTGTCAGCGGGTCTATCATTTATCCAAAGAATTATCTCAGCATCTCAACCTGAATGATGAAGTACTTTATATTTCTGCAATGCTTCACGATACCGGAAAGTACCCGATGTACGCGCTTCCCAACGTCGATCATACCCTCAGATCAAAAGGTGTCGCGATGAACCTGTTGAAGAGCTATCACTTTGAGCAGGAAAAACTGGCAAAAATTCTGGACGCCATTGAATGCCACATGTATTATTCCGAGCCGGGCAACAGTGACGAGGCTATTTATTTAAGGGACGCCAATATCCTTGATAATCTCGGAAACATCGGATTAATGAAACTGCTGAGCCTTGTCGGACAGGACGAGCTGATCCCGAGTCCCGATGAGGCTTTAATGCGAGCGCAGACCTTTGCTGAAGCACTGCCCAAGAAAGTATACTCCAAGACCGGCAGGAGAATCGCTGTCAAACGGCGCGAAGAGATCATGCGTTTTCTGTCAGGGATTAAGCGTCAGACTTCGGAGTATGCCTGGATCTGATTCGTTTTACCGTTTCATTCTTGTTTTTAAAAGATCGGAAATGCTCTCAAAGGTATCAATCAGGTTTTCATAGTCCTTGCGCTCATTGCTCCTATCAATGAATAGTTTCAGGTCTTTGCGGAGTTTGGTATAGGCTCTGTTTGCTTCGGAAAGCAGAACTTTTCTCCGGCGTTTGAAGGTTCTGCCCCCTGGTCCTTCTTCTGAAGATCTTTGCTTAACAGATTTGGACGAATGTGACTGCCATTCCTGAGGTGCAGGATAACCCATCCTATCTTCAATCTCCTTTAGCCAGGGCTTGGAAGGTTTCAGACGCTTGATTTCGCCGTCCGCTATCTCCAGGCATTCACCCAGTTCCGGAATGATTGGCGCAATCCCGAATTTTTGCTGGACCAGAGATGAAAACGCCTGAATCGCATCATCTTCGCCATGGACCAGGATGAGATGATCTGTGTTGCCGCCGGCGGCTTTAAGCCAGGCCAGCAATTCATTCTGGTCCGCATGCGCTGAAAAACCTTGGAACGCAACGATTTCGGCGTTGACCGCCACTTTCTCTCCATGGATAGTCACTTCTTTGGCACCGTCAGTTAAAAACCGGCCAAGTGTCCCTTGAGCCTGATAACCGACAAAGATGACCGTGGCATCGTGCCGCCACAGATTATGTTTCAAATGATGTTTGATTCTTCCGGCATCAGCCATCCCGCTAGCCGAAATGATAATCGCGCCGCCCTGTATCGCATTCAGCCGGATCGAATCCTCCGCAGTTTCACTCAAATGAAGATTCGGCATGGTAAACGGGCTTTGGCCCGCCTCCAGCAGCTGCTTGGTTTCCTGATCAAAATTCCGGGTATTCCGCCCAAATATTCTCGTCGCTGCAACAGCCAGCGGACTATCGATGTAAATCGGCATTACCGGAATTTTTTTGTCATCTTGAAGTTTGCGCAGGTAGTACAAAAGGTCCTGTGTCCGATTTATGGCAAAAGCCGGAATGATAATATTGCCGCCTTTTTGGTGGGCATTATTAATGACCCTGGCCAGGTTTTCCATTCGATTGGTTTTATCCGGATGAATCCGGTTGCCGTAGGTTGTTTCCATCACAATCATACAGGCATCTCGTATACCATCAGGATCCTTAAGCATACACGCTTCTTTAATCCCTACGGGATCTTCGACATAAGGCTGACCGGAAGTCCCGATGTCTCCGGAAAATGCAATGGTTTTCGTCGTATTGTTTTCTTTGACGCTGACAATGACATGGGCCGAGCCCAAGATATGCCCGGCATCGGCAAACTGAAAGGACAGCGATTGCGAGATCTGGGTCTTTTGATTATAGGCCGCCTCGACAAAGTGCTTTTGAGCATTCACCGCATCTTCAACCGTATAAATCGGTTCGATTAATGGAACATCCATCCTGCTGTGCTTGCGGTTTTTTCTGGTTACCTCCATTTCCTGGATGTGCCCGCTGTCCGGCAGCATCACAGAACATAGTTCTATGGTTTCCGTGGTCGCATAGATCGGCCCGCTGAAACCTTTTTTGATGAGCTTCGGAATAAGCCCGGAATGGTCAATATGGGCGTGCGTTAAAATCACAGCGTCAAGAAGGTTGGGATCAAACGGAAACGCGCCGTAATTCAGTTCTTTCATGATTTTGGAACCCTGAAACATTCCACAGTCAATCAGGATTCTGGTATCTGTTGTTTCCAGCAAATAACAGGACCCCGTCACAGTCTGACTGGCACCATAAAAACAAAGCTTCATGCGTATTCCCTTCTGCAGCCTTGTGAAGCCACAAAAAATTTATTCCAGTGTAATAAGTTTCGTCTTCACTGCTTTCAAAGCAGCCTGGGTGCGGTCTTCAACCTCTAGTTTTCTAAAAATACTGGAAAGATGATTTTTGACTGTTTTTTCACTTATAAACAGAGTTAAGCCAATATCTTTGTTTGACGAGCCTTTGACCACATAGGTAAGTATCTCCATTTCCCTGTTGCTTAATCCGAAATGATCTTTTGGACTGTTCGGATTGGAAAGCTGGCCAAGCAGTTTGCCGGTTACCGACGGGGACAGAATGGGTTCTCCAGCATATACTTTGCGGATGGAATCAACCAGAGCTTTCGGAATAACGTCTTTCAGCAGGTATCCAGCTACCCCGAGCTGTAATACCTGGAACACCTTTTCATCCGAGTCATCAACAGTAAGAATCAAAATCCCAATGTTCGGGAATTCCCTTCTGATGACTTTACAGGCTTCAAGACCATTTACCCCAGGCATATTCAAATCCATCAGCAGAACATCAAACGGCGTCTTCCTCGCCATATTAATTGCCCCTTGACCATCTCCAACTTCGGATACAACCTGAATGCCTTCTTCAAATTCCAGAATTCTTCGTAATCCTTCCCTGAGAAGCGGGTGATCATCGGCAATTACAACCCTTATCATCTTGATCCTTTCCTCCTTTATTCAGAATATGGAATGTTAAACGTAACAACAGTGCCCTTGCCCAGTTCTGATTGAATCGATAATTGTCCGGAGTAAGCCTGAATTCGCTCATTAATTCCAATCAAGCCGAAATGGGCACCGGAATTATCCAAGCCATTGCTGATATCAAATCCTTTACCATCATCGATAATCTGACCGACAATTCTGTCATCCTGAAAATTCAAATGAACCCTGCACTTCGGAGATTCCGCATGTTTGGCCACATTGGTCATCCCTTCCTGAACCAGTCGGAAAAGGGCCACTTCTACGGAAGAATCAAGCTCCCTTTCTTGTCCTTCCACGATAAGTTCACAGGTCAGCCCATACGTTTTTTCAAAATTTTTCATATAATGATTGATGGTATCAACAATTCCCGCCCCATTTAAAGGAATTGGCCTGAGTCCGAAAATGATTCTGCGGATATCCTTCAGATTATCCCTGACCAGCATATTCAGTTCTTTCAATTCTTTTTTCACCTGGCGGTGATCAAGCTCCAGAAGCTTCTCCGCTATTTCCAGACGCAGAACAATGTTGGCCAGACTCTGGGCGGGACCGTCGTGAACTTCACGGGCGACCCTCAGGCGTTCTTCTTCCTGGGCCTTGATGATCTGAAAAGCGGTTTCTTTTCTCTGGTCACTGCTATAGAACTGACTGATCTCACTGATTCCTTCTTTTAAAAGCCGCAGGGCAAGACTGACCTGGCTCATCAGGTCCTCAGCCTTAATCACTGTGATATCCAAATTTTTTAACGTTCTTTCGATTTCATCCCTGCGGGAACGCAGCTGAAGCTCTTTCGCCTGGAGCAGTTGCAGCTCTACCTGTGCATCCTTTGTTTCCGAATACGCTTCGAGCATCTGCTTCTCATTGAACTTATCGAAGTTCTTGTTGACTTCCATCAGCTTCCGACGGAAGCGTTTTTCTTTCATAAACTGGGTATCCACCATTTTGATGGTGTCTTCGATTTCCCTGCGCATAAATTCCAGCTCTTTTTTTAACCGTTGTATTTCATTGCGGGTCATCTCATAAATATTGAATATTTCTTCTTTACTGTTCTCGATTGCTTTGAGCGTTGATTCAAAAATGACTGTTAATTTATCCATGGCGTAACTCCCCAATAATCTTTGAATGGGTTAATTATATTTGATTCGACATTTTCTTGATATTTCCTACTTAAACACGTGTGAAATATGAAAGTATCTGCAGTAAGCTGCAAAAAACGAGCGAGTACTTTTTCATCGTACTCGCTTTTAATCATACCAAAATTATTTTATTCAATCACTACAAGCCAAATGCTAGCGATAGCTTCATTTTTTTCTACTTCGCAGTTTCTAGAATCTTTACGATTTCCTTGGGTTTTAGAACTTTCCCAAAAGATACCACCTTTTCGTCAATAACCAGGGCCGGCGTGGACATCACACCATAGGCCATGATGTCTTTAATATCGGTAACTTTGATTACTTCGGCAGCAATGCCCGTCTCTTCCAAAGCAGCTTTCGTGTTTTCAGCAAGGGTAACGCAATTTTTGCAGCCGGTTCCTAAAATTTTAATCATCATATTCAATACACTCCTTTTACTTGAAAATTCAAATATTATAACCTCTTATATGAGCAAATATCCGAAGGCATTAAATGTATAACCGATGATAAGAATACCAATGGTTACAATCCCTGCAAATATGATAAGCAGTTTCATTTTTACAACTTTCTTGAGCATGATCAACGACGGGAGAGAAAGTGCAGTTACAGCCATCATGAAGGATAAAGCAGTTCCCAGACCAACTCCCTTGGCCACTAACGCTTCCGCAATCGGCAGCGTCCCAAAAATATCCGCATACATTGGAACCCCTGCCAATGTAGCCAGCAATACCGAATACCATTTATCCTGACCCAGAAGCAAGGAAATCACGTTTTCAGGAATAAAATTGTGAATCACGGCACCTATACCGACACCTATTAGAATATAGACCCACACTCTTCTCACAATATCACGAACCTGATCTTTAGCAAAGTCCAGCCTTTCCCGGGCTGTTAACTGCTCCGGTTCTATTTCCGGCATTTTATTGCTGAATACAAACGGTTCTACATACTTTTCCAGCTTTGCTTTGCTAATCACGGTTCCGCCGATCACTGCCAGAATCAAGCCGACGACAACGTAGGCAATGGCAATGGTCCAATTAAAGATACTTGCCAGCAAAAGCACCGAAGCCAAATCCACCAGGGGGGATGATATTAAAAACGAGAAAGTAACACCGACGGGAAGCCCCGCACTAATAAAGCCAATAAAAAGCGGAATAGAAGAACAGGAGCAAAAAGGCGTTACCGTACCGAGTAAAGCGCCAATAATATTTCCTGAAATACCGTTAAACCTGCCGAGTATTTTTTTTGTTCTCTCCGGCGGGAAAAAGCTTTGGACATAAGAAATGACAAAAATCAGGACGGCTAGCAAAATAAATATTTTAAGAACGTCATAGATAAAAAAATGGAGACCGCCTCCCCAGCGATCCTGGATACTAAACCCTAATACATTCTCAACCAAGCGCTTTACCAAATTTGAAAGCCATTCCATCCTGAGCAATTGGTTGTTTAGCCATTCAAATACCATCTAAGTCACCTTCTTGCTGTTTATTTGTTTAATTCAATAGTTATTTTTTTTACTTTTTGTTACATTGATTTTTGTAACCTTATTAAAAAGCCGGCAATGACTTCAAGTTTACTTTCATTGATAGAATACCGCATCCAGATGCCATCCCGCCTGCCATTCACCAGACCGCTTTCACATAAGATCTTCATGTGATAAGAAAGCGTGGATTGGGTTATGTTGAACGCTTCGAGTATCTTACAAGCACATAGTTCCCCATTGCCCAACATGTCAAATATTTTCAATCTTGTTTCATCAGATAATGCTCTCATCGCTAAGGCATAAGCTTGATAATTTTGTTCCAATTCAACCGCCCCTGTTGTAGGTTTATATATTGATAAACATCAATATGTTTATATATTAGTCAAGACATTGATACTTGTCAATGTCTATGGTATATAAATATTCGGCAAATCGCAGAAAACCTAAGTAAACCTAAAGCACTGGTGAACTGGAAACTTGTAGCGAGTAGCAAAGGTCGAGATTAAACGATGATCACATACTTTATAAATAAAAGGGGATGTAACGAAACTTTATGTTTCAGTTACGTCCCCTCTCACTTTTATGGAGAAATTTTTTAAAAAGTAAGTTTCTACTCTGTACTCAGCGCCATCTTCCTCATATTATGAGCGATGCAGTGTAATCCCCACTCGATTTTAACCTTTTCTAGCCCTTTTAACAGGAATCTTCGCATACCGTGATTCCCTTTAATGTCTCCAAAGACGCTTTCAACCTCGACCGGCCTCAAGCTCCTCATGCGCAAACCTTCTTCTGAACATAAATTCCTGCGAGCCTGTTCTCTATAAGCATTCAGTCTCCGATTGACATATATTCTTCTGTTGGCGTGTGGATCCGACGACTTCACGCACTGGTTCTTATGAGGACAACCGGAACAATTCAGGCATTCATAGATTCGGATTAAACTCCTGTAGCCGTTATCACTTTTTTGGTGCCGCTCATATAAGAAATTAAGTGTTCTCCCATAACCGCAGATATATTCATCGTTTTCATGATCGTAGGTGAAGTTCTGCGGCTTCATTATGTCGTCTTTCCATTTCTTACTGGCTTCTTTGTGGAAGGTATTGTATTTGACGTAATGCTTTAACTTTTTCTCCTGCAGATAGTCATAGTTTTCTTCGCTGCCATACCCGGCATCGGCAATAATGTTTTCTGGTAATTTGCCATGGAGAATCGATTTTAATTCTTCCAGGTGGTCTTTCATACAGCTGGTATCGCCTGGCCTCTGATGAATACTGTAACCGACCACAAACTGGTTTTCTGTCCCGATCTGAACATTGTAACCCGGCTTTAACTGGCCATTTTTCATATGGTCTTCTTTCATCCGCATAAAGGTGGCATCATGATCTGTCTTGGAATAACTGTTTCTTTCCTCCAAGATATGCTCTTGCTGCTCATATTTTTGCATGCGGGGCAGATAATCTTTCGTAAGGGTATTTCTTGTTTTCTTTAACTTTTTGGTTTCAGCGTCTGTTTTCTCTTCTTCCGATTTTTTGGCCAGTCTCTCGTCGATCTTTCTGACGGCTTCCTCAATCGCCTCTGTGTCGATTGGTTTGCCATTGCCCAGTTCTTCTAAATCCTTCCGCAAATACATCCAGGATAACCTCTTTCATCCGCTGAGACCGAAAGCGGTTGATCGCCATAAAATCCGGCTTATTGCCGCCACAGAGCCACATATACATAATATTTTCACGGGCTGCTTTCGCTATCCTGCGGCATGAAAAAACCCTGTCTGTATACGCATAAACCAATAATTTGGTCATCATGACAGGGTGAAAGCTGGAACGGCCGCCTCCAGGATATTTGGCAAACAAGGGTTCAAGATTCATGCGATCGATGGCGCGATTCACAACGCGGACGACATGATTTTGTGGGATCAGGCTGTCGATGCTTAAAGGCAGGGTTTGTTGTTCCTGCACATAAGGTTTGAATACTTTCTTGGTATGTACTTTCTGTCCTTTCTTAGACACTCAAATACCTCCCAATATGGCAATCTTTATATCTATGAACATTATGCCACATTCATACCAAAATATCTCCATATATCTTATTATTTCTTCAAATATTGCAGGGTTGCATAGATTTACAAGCGAACGTTAGTGGGAGTAAGCGTTAAGAAACCAGAAATTCGAGCGTTAAGACCTGCCAACGGTTAACTTGCTGTAAGCAGCGGGGTTTTGGCAGGTTAGCGCGGATTTCTGGTTTTAGCTTGCGGGAACGGGGGAGCGGAAAATCTATGCAACCCTGCAACACCCCAAAAAGAATAGACGCCATAATTGACGTCTTTCGCTTGGGGCTAAGTTTCGTTACAGCCCCCCATTTTAATCAATTTCTATAGTATATTTTACTACTTGACAGCGTTTGTATTTCCCTTTGTTCAACCCTTTACTCCGTTAGAAGCGGCCTGATATTGTTTCGGATAATTAGTCTTATAACAGGTTAATTAATTCAATTAAATGTAGACGAAAGCCAATGTCAAACCTACAGCGGCAATTAAAATAAATAACCCCCAATAAAGTTTATTGAATCGGTTCTTTGTGAGTTGGATCATCACCCAAAAGAGTGCGAAACCTCCAATGCTCTTGATTAACAATGGAAGGCTAAAATCAACAAGTGTCCAAACATAGCATCCTGTTAATACTGCGAAGCCAAAGACAACATACATGATTTTACGGAGTTTTGTTTTTAGGTTTTGGTCATCACTAAAAGTAGCGATAAAAAATAAGACCAGGAGCACACATGCAGCCAGAAAATGCCAGGGAGTATGATTCATTATTTCTATAGGACCTAAAGCTATCAAAGAAAATCCCTCCTAGAATATAATTATGATTTATTATAAGGTGATTTATGTTTCTAATACTGTTAAGTATTTAACAATTAATAAAAAAATTTGAAAAGTTGAATTTCCATACCTAAAAATCAGAGAAGTAGCTGCTTGACCCTATTATTTAAATATGTGCGTACTAAGACAAGGGTCATCTTTTAATATGTAATATCTGTTAGTGCGGTCGACTATTTTGGCTTCTTTTAACTCATTAAGGGCCTGAATGACCATTACCCGTGAAGAACCAATCATATCAGCTAATTCCTGCTGCGTAATTATTAAATCGATCATTGTCGCGTTTGGCAGCTTTTTCCCATATTGGTTGGCAAGGTTATAACTGAAGTTTCGCACCCCTCAAAACCCTTGTATCTCTAATTTAAAGGTATCCTAATGCCAGTGGTTCCTTCTGATTATTACCGATTAACTGGCATTTTTAAGGGCTATAAGCTGATTACTAAGAAAAGAATTCTCAAATAGTTCTTTCAAATGTTCATATTCACTGGAATTCCTAAATTCCAAAATGTCCACTAAACCAGACTTGGCGATGCTGGTGATCACCACTTGCAGCAAATCATCAAATAATTCCCAGAGCCGCTCCGCTACATTCTTCTCTATGAGTTCGTCCTTGATTTCCGCAAATAATCCTTCTAAGGATTCGTAGGCGTTTACTCGTCGAAAATAGGCTAGGAGTGTATAGAGGAGATAGCAGGTCGTGATATGGGCAATCTGCGCATCGAAATCCCTCGATTGACAAGTCCCGAGCTTCAAATGCTGCTTGGCTTCCTTAAAAAAGACTTCGATGGTCCAACGGATACTGTAAATCTCCAACATACTCAATAAACTAAGAGATATATCCGTCGAGAGGAACAGTCTAAATTTCTTTTGATAGGGAAACCGGCAAAAATACAGTTTGATTTGTCCGATTCCTTCATAATCAACAAGGACTTCGAAATAACGGATATTCCGTTTCCTACAGCGTTTTTCGTTTCCCTCACTTTTGAGGACCGATTTTAATTGGCTGGCATTAAGGGAAGTCTCTTTGTAGCGATACTTCCTCGTATCTTGCCGAACACCACAGACCAAATGCATCGATTTTTTGTCTAATCCTCGAATCGTTTGAATGAACTCGTAACTGCTGAACCAGCTGTCAACCAGGACATATTTAGCCTTAAACCCCTGTTTTACCGCCCGTTTTATCATATCCAGACCGTTCGAAATTTTGCTAACATGGCATTCTCTGATCCGTTTAGCCCCAGCAGATTTGGGGTCTCGTTGCTTTTTGAACCGTTCTTTACGGTGCCTTGCCTTTTTTAAGGGCTTTTCCACTTGTAAAGTGAAGTCTATAGGCGTGAGGCTTTTACCATCGAAGAAACCAAGGGTTAAATTTTTAAAGCCTAATTTGCTACCTTTCTTCCCTGCAACATGGTCAAACACCTGGGTCATTTGTTCAATTCTTCGACCTGTCTTAGCAAGAGTTGTATCATCTAGAATGAAAGCGGACTTTTCATCCACTTCGTTCGTAGGATTAACCAATCGTTGAAACTGTTTGGATATACCGATCAGCAATGCTCTCCAAGGCATTTTTTCATTGTTCTTCAGTCGATATATGGAATCTTTCTTCATAGTAGTAACCTTTTGGAAATCGCTTTTATATAACGCGTGGACACTTTTCAGTAACATTAGGGGCAACATCAACATTAGTGAGAGGATTTCCGCGGAACTGTAACCATCCTGTTTCAGAAAACCAACTTTGCGGCAAAGCGTTTTAAGCTTGAACGTCTTCATAACTTCACATATAATATTGTTAATCGAATAGCCGTGATTTTGGAGTACGTTTTCAATTTCTTTGACAGGTTTCCGCATGATAACACCTCATTTTTGGTTGATTTGGAGTAGCATCTTATTATACCAAAAACCTAGTGTTCATGCGGATTTTTATCGTTTTTTCGTCTTATTCTAAGCCGAATTTTCGGCTGTTTTATGGGTGCGAAACTTCAGGTTATAAAATAGACCTAATAATCTTTCTTTTACAGTTCGTCTAGTTTCCTTATCTGAATTCATATTGGCATAACGCTTTTGCCCAAGGTAATCAATTATCCTTAAGGCAAAAGAAGGATCTTTCTTAATTAACATTTCAAATTGCATTTTACTAAAGCAACAGATGCAAGCCTCTTCCATGGCTAACGCGCTAGAACATTCCTTTTGTTCTTGATATAGCGACAACTCACCTAGTACCTCACCGGGACCACAGATATCCAGAATTGTTTCATGTCCATCTTCAGCACTTTGCACAAGTTTAAGTTTTCCTGATTTCACAAGAAATATAGTACTTGTAATATCCCCTTGATAAAAAAGATAGTGTCCTTTGGACAGCCGTTTTTTATTTGTACATTGACACAAGTTTGTAATCTGTTCTTTTTCCAGACCCCGAAACAGATCCAATTCTTCTAGGCAGATGAGGCAACGTTTCATGCAATTCCCCCTATGTTTATAAAGAAAATATATCAAAATAGATTCAACTTTTCAACAAAGTAAAAATAATCCCGCTTTACGAGCCAGATTATTATTTGGAATTATCAGCACAAAACCTGATCAATCTTTTATTTTCCTCGAAAGTGTCCCCTCTTTTAAGAAAAGTTATTGTCAAACAAAGGTTAGCTATCGCTCAATAACAAATATTCAAAGCATTTTATCCTTGACATGAATTCAGCCTTTTGTTATGATTTTATTTGTTCTTTAAAAGAGACATCGGGGCGTGGCGCAGTTTGGTAGCGTGCTTGGTTCGGGACCAAGAGGCCGCAGGTTCGAATCCTGTCGCCCCGACCATTGAAACTCAAAAGAAACTCCGGGTTTTTACCCGGAGCTTATTTTTTATATTTATATATTTGACCCACTTTTGAACCTCTTTATGAATTGTCATATTTAGGTTAAATGTTAAAAACTTACTGAACTAAAATAAACTACCTGTGTATTTTATTCCTATATGCAGATACTACAGATAAATAAATAATAAATAAAAAGGAGGGATATTGAATGGCTAAGTATAAACTGCCGGTTAACAAACAAAGTGTTGCCAGCGAGCTTAATGTTAACCTAGGCCCAGACACCTCCGCAAGACAGAATGGCTCTGTTGGGGGCAGTATGGTTAAGAAAACTTTTGAATATATTAACAGTAGAATCTAGTCATCAAGCCAATAAAAAATAATTTACTCCGGGTTTTTGCCCGGAGTAAATTATTATATAACTCAAAATATGACTCAAAACTCTTCCGCAGTACAGACACCATTTTTGATGCTTTCTTTTTTCAGTTCCTGATAGAAATTTGTAAACGTAATTTGCATGTAAGGCATCAGCCAGATATAGCCAAGACAGAACGGGATCGTGGCCAGGATCGCCCAGCCAATGAAGCTGAGCGTAAGCAGGAATAGCTTGCCGCGATAGCCATAGCTGATTTTTTTACTGAGATCAAAGGCCTTTCTGATACCCATATCAGGATTATCAGCATAAATATAAAAGCTCATCATATAGCCGTATGCTTTAACGATCCCCGGAATAATCAGTAGCAGTGACCATAAAAGTGTCCACAGCATATACCAGAGATATAGCCCGGCGCAATTAATGGCATTTTTAAATCCAGAAAGGACCACTTCAACATTCGGGTCTTCCGCACGGCAGAACTTTAAGGTAAAGGTCACCAGACCAATCATGAGCGGGCCCGCAATTAAAATCGTAATAATCGGACCAACACACGGGATCCAAGACAGGATGAACACGATTACGGCATAAATCAGACAGGCCAGGATTGGTCTCAGCCAGTGCCCTTTTAACTGGATGCGGGCCATGGCTCTTAATTCTTTGTTTTCAAGCATTTTCTAGTCCCCTTTCAAAATTATTAATGATGACTCCAGATGAATAATTTCATCTTAACGAAAGAAGCAACAAAATTCAAGCATTTTTGCTATATTTTACCTAATTTTGCAATTGCTTCTCCTTCTACTTGATCTTATTTCTCTACATGCTAAACTATGATTACTTAAACGCATTTTTGTTTGGAAGGTGACTGCCATGTTAAACGGCAAATTAACCCGAATCCGTCCGCTCGAAATTGATGATCTGGACACCTTGTATGAATGGTATAATGATCACGACTTCTCTTACTGGATCAGCGGCAATTGGCCGCTTGCAACCTTGCTGCGCCGGGAAGATCTGGAGAGCAAACTTTTTGAAGAGGATACCAACCGCTATGCGATTACGGATTTACAAGGCAGCCTTATCGGTACAATTGGTTTCGATCAGGTCAATATTCCGGCCAGATCGGCCCGCATCTATATCGGAATTGGTCTCCAAGATTACTGGGGAAAGGGTTATGGGACCGATGCGCTGACTGCTTTTATCCGCTACCTGTTTGGCCAGTGGAATTTCCGGAGACTGACCGCCGAAACCTGGGTCAATAACACCAGAGCTCTCTCCTGCTATGAAAGGCTCGGCTTCATTGCCGAAGGCAGGCTGCGTGAAGCCTATTATGTGGAAGGGCAATATTATGACGCAATCATCTTAGGTTTATTAAAAAAAGATTATGCCGAGGTCGTCCGCCTTTAGACTCTCTTGATCTCTGTGCAAAATGGTTGCATTCTTGACAGGATTGCAGTATGATAATTGCAGCTTGACCGATCTATGCAGTAAAACTGAATACGTTCTTTACTCTGGGGATAGGTGTAATTCCTTACCGGCGGTACAGCCCGCGAGCCTTATGGCAGATTCGTTGAAATTACGAAGCCGACAGTTAAAGTCTGGATGGAAAGAGCAAAACATGGTGTGATCGTGCACGTGCTTGTCGTGTTTGTCGCGTAGCCTCTCACCTGCTTGTTTTGAATGACTGTTGATCTGAATGATGACGCCCGGAGTATTTCCGGGCATTTTTATTATTTTTTCTATGATTTATCAATGATTTATATTTTCATTTGTCGTTGACACGCTAATGACTGGAGGGTACATCCATTGCCTGATCGTTTTACCGCAGAAGATAAAAACTACATGGAACGCGCGCTGAATCTTGCCTTACTGGCAGCAGGCAGAACCAGTCCAAATCCGCTTGTGGGCTGTGTCATTGTCCGGGATGGGCAGATTGTCGGGGAAGGCTGCCATAGGAAAGCCGGTACGCCGCATGCGGAAGTCCATGCCTTAAATGCTGCAGGATCAAGCGCAGAAGGTGCCGATGTCTATGTCACACTGGAACCCTGCTCCCATTACGGCCGTACACCTCCCTGCACCGATGCGCTGATTGCAGCAGGCGTAAAGAAAGTGATTGTCGCGATGACGGACCCGAATCCGCTGGTCAGCGGTCAGGGTGTGAAAAAGCTGCAGGATGCCGGTATTCTTGTCGAAACCGGTCTGCTGGCTGAAAAAGCTCGAAAAATTAATGAGCCTTTTCTGAAAGCGATTATCACAAAAATGCCCTTTGTACTGTATAAAGCTGCAATGACGCTCGATGGCCGGACTGCCGTAGAATCAGGAGACTCCAAATGGATCACTTCGGAAGAGGCCAGACATTTCGTTCATGGGTTAAGAAATACTTTTGACGTCATTATGGTCGGCAGTCAAACAGTCCTTCAGGATAACCCGCTCTTAACCTGCCGCAATATTGAGAATGGCCGGGACCCGGTCCGGCTGATCGTCGATGGTTCCCTGTCTGTTCCTTTAAACGCTCAGATCCTCCGGAACGAATCCGCCAGCCGCTGCATCATCGCGACAACAAAGGCTGCTGACGAGAATAAACTGCTGCGGATGCGTGAAACATTTGCTGCCGACAAGGTTGAGATCTGGCAGTATGATACGTCCAGGCAGGTTCCCTTGCCGGACCTGCTGAGAGATATCGCGGCCAGAGGCTTAAACAGCATCTTATTGGAAGGCGGCGGCACGCTCGCCGGTAAAATGCTGGAATCCAGGCTGATTGATCAAATCATGTTTATGTTGGCCCCGAAACTGGCCGGATCCGGCTTCTCCCCGCTCTCAGGCCTGCACCTCGCCAGCATGTCCGAGGCAGTAACTGTCAGTCAACTGGTGGTCTGCGAACTGGGAGGAAATTATAGTTTTACCGGGACAGTTGACTATAACCATACCAACAAAATGGGAAGTGACAAATGATGTTTACAGGAATCATTGAAGAACTGGGCATAATAAAGAGTCTAGATCTGCTGAAAGACTCCGCCAGATTAACGATTGAAGCTTCTTTCGTACTGAAGGGATCCCAAATCGGAGACAGCATTGCCGTCAACGGGGTCTGTCTTACAGCGACCGCCATCGGTTCCGGAAGTTTTTCTGTCGATGTTATGTACGAAACGCTCCAGCGAACAAACCTTCAAGAATTAAAGCAGCATACCAAAGTCAACCTGGAAAGAGCACTGCAGCTGCAAAGCCGTTTGGGCGGCCATCTGGTGAGCGGCCATGTCGATGGCATCGGAAAAATTACTGCAATGACTCCAGTCGGCATTGCTCAAACCTATCGAATTCAAACGTCCCCGAAGATAACCTCCTCCCTGCTGCCGAAAGGGTCAGTGGCCATCGATGGAATCTCGTTAACGGTCATTGATGTCGGGGATGACTTTTTTACGGTCTCCCTGATCCCCCACACCTTTCAGCATACGACACTCGGCTTTAAACGCATTGGTTCTACGGTGAATCTGGAAACCGATATCATCGGAAAATATGTGGCCAGATTCCTGCAAAAGGACCACAGCCCACCCCAAACCAAAAAAGATATATCCGTTGAATTCTTAACTGAAAATGGTTTTATCTAACGTTTAGCAAACGTTTTATCTAACGAAAGGAGCTTAAACAGATGACACAACAAGAAAATATTTTTGCAAGCATTCCGGAAGCCATCGAAGATATTCGTCAGGGCAAAATGATTATCGTCGTCGATGATGAAGACAGGGAAAATGAAGGCGATATTATCATGGCTGCTTCCAAGGTGACTCCCGAAGGGATCAATTTTATGGCCACCTACGGCCGGGGATTGATCTGTACTTCCCTGACTGCTGCACGGCTTAAAGAGCTGAATTTGGATCTGATGGTCCAGAACAACACAGATCCCCACGGCACAGCTTTTACGATAAGCGTCGATGCCGCAACCAGTACCACCGGGATTTCAGCGTTTGAAAGAGCCGATACGATTCAGGTTCTGATTAACAAAGACAGCAAACCGCAGGATTTGCGCAGACCGGGTCATATTTTTCCGCTGCAGGCCCGGGAAGGCGGTGTCCTGGTCAGAGCCGGCCACACCGAAGGATCGGTCGATCTGGCCCGGCTGGCCGGTCTTGAACCGGCTGGTGTCCTTTGTGAAATCATGAATGAAGACGGGACCATGGCCAGGGTGAACGACCTGCTGAAATTCAAGGAGAAACATAATCTGAAAATGGTAACGATCAAAGACTTGATCAGTTACCGCCGCCTGAACGAAAGACTTATTGAAAGAGCCGAAAGTATTGATTTTCCAACAGAATTTGGGACGTTTAAAGCAGTCGGTTTTAAAAGCAAAATTGACGGCAAGGAACATCTGGCCCTGGTCAAAGGCAATGTCGACGACGGGGAACCCGTTTTGGTCAGAGTCCACTCCGAATGTCTGACCGGAGACGTTTTCTACTCGCGAAGATGCGACTGCCGGGACCAGTTAACGGCAGCCATTCAGCAAATCGAACGCGAAGGGCGCGGCCTACTTCTCTATATGCGCCAGGAAGGCCGCGGAATCGGACTTCTGAATAAATTGAAAGCGTATAAACTTCAGGAAGAAGGCAAAGACACTGTCGAAGCAAATCTGGCGCTGGGTTTCCCTCCTGATCTGCGTGATTATGGCGTCGGCGCCCAAATATTAGCTGATCTCGGTATCACCAAAGTCCGTCTGATGACGAATAATCCTAAGAAAATCGTAGGTCTGGAAGGCTACGGCATTCAAGTCACCGAACGCGTCCCGATCGAAATGCCCGCGAAACCGGAAAATGAATACTACCTGACAACCAAAAAAGAAAAAATGGGCCATTTTCTGACCAATATTCGCTGACCAGTGATAATCGGCAATCCTTAATTGACGAATGACAAAGACATTAAAGAAAATAGAGAACGAAAGAGACCAAATAGCATAAAAGAAATAAGACCAAACAGGCTGTAAAAGAAAGGAAGGATATCATTTGAAAACCATTGAAGGAAAACTGTTGGCCGAAAACCTCAAATTTGCGATTGTTGCCGGAAGATTTAATGAGTTTATTACGAATAAACTTATTGGCGGCGCTTTGGATGCGCTGAAAAGACATGGCGCTGATGAAGACAATATCGAGCTCGTCTGGGTCCCCGGTGCTTTTGAAATTCCGCTGGCCGCCAAAAAAATTGCTGAACAAAAACGGTTTGATGCGGTCATCTGCCTTGGTGCAGTGATCAGGGGGGCTACGCCGCATTTTGACTATGTCAGCAGCGAAGTCAGCAAAGGTGTCGCTAATGTCGGTCTGGAAACAGGCGTTCCTGTGATCTTCGGCGTTCTGACCACCGACACGATTGAGCAGGCCATTGAACGGGCAGGCACGAAATCCGGCAATAAAGGTTTTGATGCTGCCGTAACCGCGATTGAAACCGCGAATCTGTTTAAGCAGCTTGCGTAGTAGATCGATTCTTAAAACAAGGCAAATAAAAGACGGGAAGGATATACCGCTATATAACCTTACCCGTCTTTTTTACGCATGGATCTCCACTTGCTAACAAATAATCTTAGATCGATCCTCCGGATTTTTCAATAAGTTTTCCCAGACGTTCATAGACTTTGCTTGCTTCATTCGCCAGCTGAAGATAGCGGTGCCGGATTTCATCATTCGAGGCTTTGGTGGCAAATGTCATATACCCGGAAGCCGCTGCCGAGACATCTTTTTCGTAGTCATACATCATATCTAGATCCGAAAAATTACTCATAAACTTAATAATCCCCTTCCTACATGATTTGAGCAAGTTTACTTTTAAGGAAGCCGGTTACTCCCTCGAGTGCGCTTGCCTGATCCTTAAAAAATGCTTTTACTTCCCTGTCGTGAGCCATTTCACTGAACATTTCACATTTCCTCATCGATACTTCGCTTTCAACTAAAGATCTTGTTATCATTCCCTGATCGAGAATTTTCTTGATTTCGCTTTGACTATGCTGCATGATATCCCACCTTCCAAAATTCTTAAGTATTTTAGAATTAAGTATTTTCAGGATATACAAAAAGAGCTGAATTTATGCATTATTCCCTGTCATAATAATAAAAACAACATGGGTTTAACAGATAAAACCCATGTTGTTTTTTTATATTAATGTTTCAGACTCGTTCGATCGTTTTTTTGTTAAATCTTCTTAAACTGATAGTCCTGGTCATAATCCACGAGGATTTTGGTGCCTTCTGGAAATTCGCCCTGCAGAATCTGTTTAGCCAGCGGATTCTGGATTCGCTGCTGAATCACTCTCTTCAGCGGTCTGGCCCCGAATACGGGATCATAACCTTCCTCGGTGAGCATGTACAAAGCCTTATCGGATAAAGTCAGGGTAAGTCCTCTTTCTTTCAGCCGTTTCCGTAGCAGGTCAAGCTGAATTTCCACAATCCGGACAAGATCTTCTTTCTTTAACGGATCAAAGATGATCGTCTCATCAAGCCTGTTGATAAATTCCGGCCGGAAATACCGGCTTAACTCGGCTTCAATGGTTTTACGAATCAATTCCCGACTGCTGTGGTTTTCATTCATTTCCCGGATCTCCTGTCCGGCAATATTGCTGGTTAGGATCACAACCGTATTCTTGAAATTGACAATCCTGCCCTGGCCGTCTGTGAGTCTGCCGTCATCAAGCAGCTGCAGCAGAACATTAAAGACATCACCATGCGCTTTTTCAACCTCGTCAAGTAAAATGACGGCGTACGGTTTTCTGCGGACTGCTTCCGTCAGCTGTCCGCCTTCATCATAGCCGACATAGCCGGGAGGGGCCCCAATCAGCCGGGCCACGGAATGCTTCTCCATATATTCCGACATGTCAATCCGGATCAGGGCTTGTTCATTATCAAACAGAAATTCTGCCAGGGCTTTGGCCAGCTCTGTCTTCCCTACTCCGGTAGGGCCGAGGAACAGGAATGAACCCAGTGGACGGTTAGGGTCCTGCAAACCGGTACGAGCTCTCCGGACCGCATCAGCTACCGCTTGGACAGCTTTGTCCTGACCGATGACCCGTTGATGCAGGTTTTCCTCCATCGTAATCAGTTTTTCGGCTTCACTTTCCAGAAGCTTGGAGACTGGGATATGCGTCCATTTGGCAACGATCTCAGCAATATCGCTTTCTGAGACTTCCTGCTTCAGCAGCGTATTCTCCCGGCCCGATACGAGCTGTTCAAGTTCGGCCAGCTCTTTCTCAAGCTTTGGCAGTACGCCGTACTGAAGTTCGGCAGCCTTATTGTAGTCGTATTTTTGCTGGGCATTTTCAATCTCCACCCTCGTCCGGTCAATATCTTCCTTCAGCTTGTGAATATTGCCCAATTTTTCGCGTTCTTCCTGAAGCTGGGCCTCTAGGGCACTTCTTTTTTCCTTCAGGTCCCCAAGTTCCTTTTCAATATTGGCCAGTCTTTCCTGACTCGCTTTGTCTTTTTCTTTTTTCAGAGCTTCCCTTTCAATCTCGAGCTGCATGACTCTGCGTTTGATATCGTCGAGTTCCTGCGGCTCACTGGTGATTTCCATCCGCAGCCTGGCTGCTGCCTCATCAATCAGGTCGATCGCCTTGTCCGGCAGGAACCGTTCACTGATATAGCGGTCGGAAAGGATACTCGCTGCGATGATCGCACTGTCGGTAATCCTGACGCCATGATGCGTCTCATAACGTTCTTTCAAGCCCCTCAGGATCGAGATCGTATCCTCGACTGTCGGCGGTGCAACGATCACCGTCTGAAAACGTCTTTCCAGCGCCGCATCTTTTTCGATGTGCTTGCGGTATTCGTTCAAGGTCGTTGCCCCAACCATCCTGAGCTCCCCGCGGGCCAGCATCGGTTTCAGCATATTGCCGGCATCCATTGCGCCTTCGGCAGCTCCTGCCCCGACGACGGTGTGCAGTTCATCAATAAACAAAATAATATTTTCGCGGCTTTCAACTTCCTTTAAAACAGCCTTCAGCCGCTCTTCAAACTCCCCGCGGTATTTGGCCCCGGCAATCAGTGCGCCCATATCAAGGGAGATTACTTCTTTATTCTTAATCGCTTCAGGAACATCACCGCGCACGATTCGCTGGGCCAGCCCTTCGACAATAGCCGTCTTTCCTACGCCTGGTTCGCCAATCAAAACCGGGTTGTTTTTCGTCCGGCGGGACAGAATCTGCAGTACTCTGCGGATTTCCTCATCCCTGCCGATAACTGGGTCTAGTTTTCCTCTTCTGGCCAGTGTCACGAGATTTCGGCCGTACTGTTCCAGGGCAGCATAGGTTCCTTCCGGATTTTGACCGGTAACCCGCTGAGATCCGCGGATTTCCTTTAGAACTTTCAACAGGGCTTCCCGGGTAACTCCGGCTTCTTTCAGGATCTTTCCGGCATCTCCGCCGGCCTGATCAGCAACGGCCAGTAAAAGATGTTCCGTGCTGACATAATCATCTCCAAACGGCTCCATTTGATCATGAGCGTTAACCAAAACGGTTCTCATTCTCGGAGAAATGCTCAACTGAGAAGCCGCTCCCATCATTCTGGGCAGTCTTGCGATGCTGGATTTGGTCTTCTCGCTGACGCTAGCTAGCGAAATATTTAATTTATTCAGGATTTGAGGCACAACGCCTTCATTTTGTTCCAATAAGGCTAGTAGCAGATGTTCGGGTTCCACCTGACTGTTATGGTTACTTTCTGCGTTGTTTTGCGCAGCGATGATTGCCTCCTGGGATTTTTGGGTAAAACGGTTGGTATCAAAAGCCATGCGTATCACTCCTTTGAGTTAACATACCGGTATTTGTGGTAGGTCAACGGAATATATAGCCGTTTTCGGCAGGTTGCGCCCTCCATGGCGAGTCGCTCCTTGCCATCCATGGCATCGCAACATTAGTCCATCCGTGGCTGTCAAACAGCCGCGCTGCGCACTCCATGCTCCGCTTGACGCCGGTAATTGCGGCATGCAGACCTAACTCTGGAGTAATCAGCTGTTTCTTTCCTGGCTTAATTCCTGAAGCATACTAATTTCTTTCTCAGACATCTCTTCGGGCAGGACAAGCGTAATCTTTGCGTAAAAATCGCCAAAATGGCCGGATTTATTGAGAATAGGCATTCCTTTCCCTCTCAGACGGAAACTTTTTCCGGTTTGGGTGCGCGGAGGAATCTTGATGGATATTTCTTCGCCTAATGTTTTGACTCGGGCTTCTCCGCCAAGTACAGCCTTGAAGAAATCGATTTCGATGTTGGCGGACAAATCATCTCCGTCCCGGGTATAGACAGGATGTGGAACGATTTTTACCGTTAACAGAAGGTCTCCTTTGTTTCCGTCTTTCGCTCCTGCTTGTCCCTGTCCGCTGAGCCTAATTTTATTGTTATTCTTAATACCTTTCGGAACAGTGGCTTCAATTCTCCGGCCGCCGACTTCAATCATCCGTTTGGTTCCATGATAGGCTTCTTCAAGCGTAATACTGATTTCACCTTCAATGTCCCTGCCGGCCTGCGGTCTTCTGATCCTATTCGAATAATAATCATCGGACTCATCAGCATAGTCTGCTCCCATGCCAAAGATAGAGGAAAAGAAATCAGAAAATCCCCCCATACCCCTGCCGGCACTAGAGCCAAAACCTCTGTCCCCAAATGTTTCCGCGAACTCTTCCGGCGTCATTGTACGGGTATAGCGGTTGCTCCCCGGTGATTCCTGCCAGGCCGACCAGTCAAAAGAATTCCCTCTGCCGCCGTGCGACTGCCATTGCTGGTAGTTTGCCCTTAAATCATCATATTTTTTTCTTTTGGCAGGATCGGATATCGCCTGATAGGCTTCATTAATTTCCTTAAATTTCTCTTCTGAGGCTTTATCACCCTGGTTTAAATCAGGATGATACTTTTTGGCCAGTGCCTGGTATGCTTTTTTGATGGCCTTATTGTCTGCATCCGGAGAAACGCCTAAGATTTGATAATAATCTTTAAAATCCACTGTCCTCACCACCTCAAAACTGCTTTCCTTACCCATTAATTGTATTATATGCAAAATCCTTTTAAAGGTCAATATTGGTCAGACATATATTTGTCTTCAGCTGACCTTGCAGAATCTTCATCTATATGCGTATTCATCCGTATGGTTTTAACGTTAACGGAAACTTATACCCATAGTTTCAAGCACTTAGGGATTACCCGGTATGCCTTCGGACATACCCCCGGGATCTCCCCGTCGGTTTCAAAAAGTATGGAATCCGGCATATGCAGTTCAATTTCCTTACAGCGGAACACTTGGACTTCAGGAAGATGGATATGTTGCCCTTTATAAAGCAGCGGAAAGCGTGAAAAGAGTCTGGACAGCTTCATTTCTTTTATCACAACCAGATCGAACAAACCATCATCCAGGCGGGCATCAGGCGCAATACGCATTCCGCCGCCAATATATTGACCGTTGCAGACCATAAGCCCCCAGATATTCCCTTCCCAGAATGTATCCTGGTCCATTTTCAGAGAAACACAGACGCTCTTGTACGATAGAACGGCTTCTAAAGTACTGGTCAGATAAGAGAGCTTGCTACCCATCGCTTTACTCCGGCAATTGGTCCTGTGGACCGCTTCCGCGCCGACTCCGACATTGGATGCATTCAGAAAATAACGTGTCCGTTCTTCCCCTTCAAAATTCAGAAAGTCGACTCGGCCAAGATCAGAAAGAATAATATTGGGCTCCTTCAGCATCCTGATCAAGGCGTTCAGACCTTTTTCTTTGCCTGTTTTTATTGTCCTTACAAAATCCCCGCCTGTTCCCTGTTCAAAAACAGCCAGTTCGATATCGTCCGCGACAAGCCGGTCATTCTCAATAAGACCATTAAGCACCTCATTGACAGTTCCGTCTCCTCCGACCGCAATCATCCTCCGATACCCTTCGTCCAGAGCCATACGTGTTATTTCTGTTCCTCCCCCGGAGCGGGAGGTCAGCGCATAATCGACCTGTATTCCCGCCTGCTGAAGCTGCTGGTAATACCCTGGCCAAAGTCCCTGCGTTTTTCCATTTGCTGACCGGGGATTCACAACAGCAAACCATGATTTCTGCGATTTCTGCTGGCTCATTCTCATCTTCCTATCATCTTAGTTTTTCTCGGTCATTTTCTCGATCATTTTTCTCTGTTCATCCACTGGCATGGTTTAGTTTTAAACATATTGTTTCGCTAATTTTTAGAAATCCCCTTTACACGCGAAAAATTATTTTTTCCTGCCATCGTTCATGCAGTACTTTCTTCACAAATATTCCTAGGATCAAACTGCAAGGCTTTCATTCTGTCACTATACTTGCCAAAAACCTGCAGCATATTCATTACCTATTTCATTGATTTGATTTCCTTCCCTCAGATTTGCAACCATCATAAATCAGGTACAAATGGTACAAGATATTGATGACAATGGTTTAATCAAAAAAATAGTTTTCAAAACTAGGATTTACTTTTTTAATGGCCTAGAAAATCCAAGAGAATATAAAAGGAGGTAACTAAAAATGATGCGAGGCTGGTATGGACCAGGTGGAGACTGGATGATGGGAGGCAATTATTCCTGGATGGGATTTGCAGTCATGATCATCCAATTGCTTTTCTGGCTGGGAATTATTTTTCTTGCAGTCAGGCTGATTAGAAATTATCTGGACAGACAGAACACCTCCGGTAAACCGGAAGACCACGCTATGGCCATCTTGCGCGAACGATATGCCAAAGGGGAAATCGATCTGGAAGAATACAATACCCGAAAAAGCGAGTTAGGGAGATAAAATTTTACACAAATCAAAAGATATAAAAAGTTTTATTAAAGCATATCATCAATCGAGTAGGAGGGGGCGTCTCGCCCCCGGCCTCTCACACCACCGTATGTGCGGTTCCGCGTACGGCGGTTCAATAGTTTAAGTGCAGTACCTCGTATTTCTTGGCTATGTCATCATAGCCGAGGGATTCGAGGTATTTGTCAGTCAACGTATGATTAAGTATCCCGCTCCCGGCTACTCTCCAGTAGCCTTTGCCAGTGTACCCATTCTTGTGTGCCCAGTAAACCGACATGCCGAGTGCTATCAAGTTCCCGATTCGGGTTTTTGGTTTCTTCCACTGCTTCCAGATATACATCCGTATCCGTCGTTTCAGCCACCTGTTCAGTTCCTGAATTCTGCTCTTCATACCGGCAATAGCGTAATAATTAAGCCACCCCGTTGTATATAGCTTCAGTTCCTTCAGAATCTGTTGAATGGCCCTTCCGCGATTCCGTTTTGTGATGCCTTTGAGCTTTTCCTTGAATTTCTTCATTGACTTTTCATGCACCCGTATTCCCGTACCTTTGCCCGTCCTGTACAAGGCAAAGCCAAGGAACTTAAGCTTCAGCGGTGATCCCGCTTTACTCTTTTCCGAGTTCACTTTCAGCTTTAGTTTCTTCTCAAGGTACTGCTTACAGCTTTCTAATACACGTTCTGCTGCTCTGCGGCTCTTGGTGTAGACAGCAATGTCATCCGCGTATCGCAAATGCTTGTGCCCCCGTCTTTCCATTTCCTTGTCGAATTCATTGAGGTAGATATTCGAAAGTAACGGAGATAACGGGCCTCCCTGTGGGCTGCCTTCCTCCGTCTTGCTTTTCACTCCATTCTCCATGACTCCGCTTTTCAGAAACTTCTTGATGAGGTCTATAATCCGCTTATCTTTTACTTCTTTGCGTATTATATTCATCAGCAGTTCATGATTCATCGTATCGAAGTATTTTGACAGATCGATATCCGCTGCGCGGGTATATCCCTGTTCGTAGTACTCTTTCGCTTCCTTCATGGCTTGCTGTGCGCTGCGCCCCGGTCGATAGCCGTAGCTTGCCTCCGAAAACAGCGGTTCAAAGATTGGTTGCAATATCTGCACCAATGCCTGTTGCACCATCCGATCAATGACCGTTGGCACACCAAGTTTTCGTACTCCTCCATCCGGTTTGGGTATCTCTACTCTCCTAACCGGTTGAGGCCTGTACATCCCGTTTCCTAAACTCTGTAGCAACTCCTCTCTGTGTTTCCTGAGCCAGGGCAGCATTTCATCCACGGTCATTCCGTCGACTCCTGCTGCTCCACCGTTTGACTTAACCCTTTTGAAAGCCCTGTTCAGGTTTTCTCTGTCCAGAAGTCTTTTCATTAGGTCGACTGCACCGTCTTTTTCCTTGGTTTCTCGTTCAACGATGCTCCGCGCTCCGCCGTTGTCTTCGGGTTCCACCCTATCTTCCGGGCGGCAGCCAAGGTTTCCCTCGTATTCTGCCTTCTTCACATCGTCCACCTTCTTCCTTCTTCAAAAGACTACTACTGTTCAGCCCTTCCCGCGTTTCCGCGGTACTATAGCTTCTGCTGACTTCTCATGCCTCAGCTACACATCACTGCGCGGTTTGCTCCTGTGGGTCGTCGAATGCGTCCCTCTTGTCGGGAGCGTGGTATGAGATCTCCCCGGGTAAGAACAACAACCTTCATCCCATGTAACCGCCGCATTTACTGTACAGGGTTCGGGTAGTATTGGACTTTGTTTTATTAAGCAAACTCGTCCACCCTGATTCAGCCTTATATGCGGTTTCTGTTCGTCGGTTCAGGACTTTGCTTACGGCTTCCTTTAGATTCCACCTCACGATGGACACCCTTGCCGTTCGGCTAGCACTTCCTACTACCAAGCGTGCAGCGGACTCTCACCGCCGAGTTGTTGCCCATGCCGGGCGCACTTATAAAATATCAAGGGACAGATCCCTTGATATTTTACATTACCCCTGCCGCATTTTTAATGATCAGGTTGATTTAATAGGTTAATTCCTCATTTGCAATAAGGTTACATAATTTATTGAGATCGTAAACCTTAATGACTTTTCTATTCTTTTTTATAATGCCTTCTTTACTAAGATAAGTAAATAATTTACAAACGGTCACAGGATGGGTTCCTGTTATTTTGGCAATCGTCTTTTGTGACACATTCTCAACCGCTAACTCATAATAGTCATTCACCCGATTTCCTTTTGTCAGACAGAGGTTATATAGAAAAGAGAATACCCTAGCAGAAGGACGGCTTTGATAGAAGTCCCTTGATTGATACATAAAGTATTGCGTTTTTTGTATAAGATTCAAGATAAAATTTTTTAACAAACGAGTATTCTGCGATAATATTGCAACCATCATGTCCAAAGGAAAAAAACAGACAGTGCAATCTTTTACTGCAGTAATTTGGAATTCATGATCATCATTTTGGTTAAAAGCCACCGCTATGCCGTTCTTAAAAACTTCAAGCAGATACTTCTCCTCACCATTCCGCGATACCATACTCACATCAAGTTGTCCTGAAATCAAGAAAATAACATTACTAAAAGGTATGCCGGGCGAAACGATCTTGCTTCCCCTTGCAAATGTATGCAGGCTTCCAAGAGAAGTATACATGTTTAGCTCTTCAATGGGATCAAATGTTGGAATAATAGGCATCTTTATTATACAATCTGGTATTTTCCCGTTCTCCAAAGTTATCCCCACCTTTTAAAAGAAAATATAAACTATTAGGCTTAATACTGATTATTTTCAAATACCGCTTCAAATATGCTGTTAAGAAGTTATGCCGAATTATAGAAATTTCTCGAAGCGGATATTATCAATGGGTTAATATAACATTACAATAGGTTGTGCGTAGCTATTTGCTGAAACCAAAAAAGTCATTAGAAAAAAGAAGTAAGATTCTTTTCAAATGACGACTGAATCTCTGCAATATTTCTGATAAAGACTAAAGACAGGAAAACATAATCTAAGACCAATTGCAAGTAATAAACATCTGTTTTCGTATATCTTTAAGCGGCAAGATAAGACCTCGGCCGCTTAAAGATATACCTAATGAGAAAACTGAACTGATTATTGCTTGGCGGCTAATACCTCTCAGGCCATTCCAGCCACCATTTGTATTTCTCAATTTGTTCCGTACCGTAACCGAACATATCATCGATTGTTTTCAACAGACTGGAAGAAGCTTCTCCATGGCTACCAATCCAAGTGCCTGCCTCGTGAAACCAGGACTGCTCTTTAGAGTCCCAGGGGCATACCTTCATACACCTGCCGCAGGAAGATCCTTCTTTGTTCGTTGAGCGGAATATTGTGCATTTTAGAGAGTCAGTGTTCCATCGCAAGTATCCATTATGCTCGGCTGGCTCATCATCAAATGTAATAGCGCCCCCTGGACAGTTATCAGCACATTTTTTACACACCCGACAAAAATCCTGTAAGCCAAAATCAATGGGATTATCGGGAACGAGCGGCAAATCCGTGGTTACAGCTGCACACTTATGGCGGAATCCCAGCCGGGGATGAGCTACGCAGTCTCCTGTTCTGGATAGTTCACCCAATCCCGACGCTATCAGGCAGGGACCCATGACTGCTTCATAGTTGGAAATATGATTTGCTCTGGCATTATAACCCAGGTTACGAATATAACTCGCTAAGATGACAGCAATAACACCGGAGGCATGATATGAACGGAAGGATTGACCGGCACTGATACCATCATATCCGGTCGAACCCAACATCGTTTCCAAATGCTGGTCAACCATAAACGTAATGACATAAGGCATCCTCTCCGTGACCGGAATTGATTTAGACAAATCATCCCCATTCTTAAACAAATTATCCTGCGAAGGGGACCTGTAACTATAATAAGCATAAGCGGGCATCTTGCCGATTCCAACTTCGTCAGCCCGCAAAAAATACGCGCAATCCTTAATGTGTTGGGACATTTGTGCAGGATCTGGAATCGGCAGCTTTTCAGGAGCCGGTTTCCCGCCGCACAGTGCGTCTGGACCGATAACACCGACGAATCCCATAAGAGCAGCATTAAGAGGATGTTTACCAACAAAGTGATAGTGGAAGGATTCTTTTTGAGCTTCGGGGGTTAGTTTACCACGAATAGCATAATTGAATCCTGCGTCTGCTGCATGGGTGTTTTTAATAGGACCGACGATCTTTGAAGTTCCGAGCCATTGGTCGTTATTCTCAACAAATCGGACACTGGCACCACCATAATTTGCATTGGGATGCAGCTTGGATTTGGCTCCGTTTTTGGGACCTGTCTGGCTTGCCATAGCTTCTGACGGCAAAACTCCGATTGCGCCAACAATCCCTGCTGCCAGTGCAGAAGCAGCCCCTGCTTTTAGAAATTTACGCCGGTTCATCTGAAATTTTTGTCTCTGCTGTTTTTCTTCTTGTTCCAAAGATTTTGACATTACTTTTCACCTCTTAACTCGTCAAATTAGAACTTTTCTGTTTTTTACCTAGACCTATCAATCCCACTAATCTTGCTAATACTATTCCGATGACGACAGATAATCCGAAGAAGAGAAAGATTCCGGTACTGGTAGCTTTGACATGACCAATCTGAGCATTCAGCACAATGAAAGATAATCCGATACAAGTAATCATAAACCATACCAAATACAGAGACCAATTAAGCACAGTTTTCTTTTTGTCCGCCTTGTTTGCGTAAGGTCTCAGGGCTAAAATACCTGCTAAAAAAAGCATTCCGACAACAAAAATGAGAACCACATTCAACATTTTAACACCCCCTTTCCATACTTTTTCACATCAAGTCTATAGAATAAACTCAAGTCACTCGCATTATATCTCTGTAATACGTAATATCTCTTAGTAGCTACTAATTAGCGATTATTTTTCTAATTACAGGAACTTCTCCGCTTTTTAAAAGACATTTATAAAAACAATAAAAAGCTAGGATGCAGCGTCGTACAACAACATCCTAGCTTTTTCATCGATCGTTTGGTTTAAATATATGTTATGGCAACTCATAATTGATGCTTATGGGAAATAGGAACTAATGAATATCTATATTACCGATGGTATTTAATGAGTGGCACAATGATTCAGGTATAACCACTGCATTCTGATAAAGGCTTTATTCTTCATCTTCCTTTCGTCTAAAGCTTTTCTCCGAAAGCATCCTGCGTTTTTTAATGATCCGATAGACCAGCCAGATCAGCAGCAGGATCACCAATACCGGCAGCGCATAGCCGATGAAGACCAACACATAGTTGAGCGCATTCCAGAGGAAGCTTACAGTCTTGATCAAAGCATTCTTTACGGCAATCAAGGTATTCTTCAGCGATATCGGCTGCCAGGGATCCTTAACCGTCAAGTCACTCTGGGCTTGCTCAATATTGATGGTAACCGTTGAGTATTCCACCCGGTTGTCATAGTATTTGAGCTGCCCTTTCAGGCTTTCGATCTCTTGACGGACTGTAACCAGGGAATTTTCAATTTTCAGAATGTCCTCGACGGAATTCGCTTTTTCGAGAATTTCCAAGTACCGTTGTTCCTGAGCCTCCCAAGATCTCAAACGAGTTTCGGTATCAAAATAAGCTGTCGATACATCTTCGGTATACTGGTGTTGATTGACGATGGTGCCGAACTGGGGAATACTGTCTTGAAACGTTTGGAATTGTTTGGCCGGTATTCTTAAGGAGAGAAAAGCCATCACACTGTTGTCATAATTACTGCGGGTTGATTCGGCGATATATCCGCCAAGGGCCTTGGTTTTCTCCTCGATAGCCTTTGCCGCAGCGGCGACATCATCTGCCTTCAGGAAAACATCGAGCGAATAGATTATTTTCTGCCGGGAAAAATCATAGGCTGCAGATCCGCTCGGAATCAAATTCTCCGAACTTTTTTTCTGTGCAGCAGACTCAGTAAACGAGGAAGGAACCGTATTACCGGAGTCAGCTACTGCCCCTCCAGATTCAGCCGCAACACCGGCATCAGGGCTCGCTGCAAGTTCATTCCCCATATCATCCGTGGTACGATCTGTTGCCGTTTGCAGTGAACTGACCTGTTTCTGCAAACCATCCCCCATCAGGATTCCATTCACGCCAAGACCAACGGCCAGCACTACGACAGCGGCGCAGCCGATCAATGCAAATGCTTTTTTATTTCCATATAAAAGTTTATTTTTAATCCGTGTTACAAGCGCAGATAATCTGTTCTTCTTTACAGCAGCCACGAACGTCATGTTTTCCAGCGGCTGATTTTTAACAGAATCCAAAATTTTCCCCCGGGTTTTATCTTTGATCCGCTCCTTAAGACCGTCGTCCTGATAGACATAACCAAAAAATTTCTTAAGACGCATGAGATCACCATCTTCTTCCCACATGGCTTTTATTTTATCTTCAGACATCAGCATTCACCTCCAGCCACTTCCGCCTGATAGGCTGTCCGGAAACTTTTTTTGGCCCTGTATAGCAGGCTGTCTACCGCCTGTTGCGTGGTACCGAGAATTGTCGCCGTTTCGGATGCGCTGAATCCATCGATTAGCCGTAATTGAATCACAGCTACTTGATGTTCTGACAACTGAGAAAGGGTATTACTTACAGAAAGGACAGTACCCAGGTCCTCCCCATAATCCCTGCTGTTATTTGCATCCTGGATCTCTTCTGTAATTGGAATCATATTAACCTGTTTCCTGCCCCGATAAAAATCCGCGATATAATTCGAAGCAATTTTTAACGCCCAGCTTTTCAAAGAGCTTCTTCCTTCAAAGCCGGCCAGTGATCTCCAGACCTTAGCCATGACTTCGGAAGTAACATCTTCAATTTCTGGTGAAGGAATCCTCAGACAGACAAACCTGTAAACAGACGGGAATAGTTCCTCATAGATTTCATCAAATGAGACCTCTGTTTGATTCATACCCAGACCCACCCCCCTTAAACCGAAACATTGAATTCTACCCGGGCAACAGTATAGACGGAAAGATCAGTGTATTTCTGATTCAAAATTTTTTTTAAAAATGAATATCCCCAGAATCATGGAAATGACAACCAGAAATGCCGGATTTAGTCCGGGCCAAATCAGCATAATGGCAAAAGCTGTGATCCCCAGGACCCAGGTCACTTTATCCTTAAAAGCACTCTGACCCATCTGCAGCGCCGACTGAGCCAAAAGCACTACAACGACAGGTCTGACCCCTTTCAGCATAGCCTGCAGTGCAGGTGAGTCAGCATAGTTGATCATCAGGTGGCCCAAGAATATCATGATAAGCGCCGTCGGCAGAACAGTGCCAATGATTGCAGCCAGCGCCCCGCTCCAACCCTTGACTCTATGTCCGATCATTCCTGCCAGTTTCGTCGCGATCGGTGCCGGCAAAGAATTGGATATGGCCACAATGTTTGTAAAATCTTCATTGGTAAGCCATTGATATTTGTGCACCGTTTCATTCTGGATGATCGGAATCATGGCCGGCCCGCCGCCGAAACTAAAGTTACTGGCTCTGAAAAAAGCAATAAATAAGTCCCAAAGCACTTTCATGTCATACTCCCAAAATCTGAATTTGAAATGTTCAAACCGGGCAAATCAATAGATCAGGTAACCGATGACCATGGAAAGGACAATCAGCAATACCGGATGCAGTTTTAAAAAATACAGGGCTGCCGCGGACCCGACCGCGATCAGCACGGTGGCGTAATCCAGGGGTACCTGGATCTGAAAAGCATCAACAGCCATCTCATAAGCTACGATGATCAGCAAAGCAGTAACAATGGGTCTCACACCTGTCAGTGCAGCCTTTAGATTACTGGAATTCGCATATTTTTTTAAGATACCGCCTAAGACAATCAATATAAGCACCGTGGGCAGGATCGTTGCCAGTAAGGCGACGATCGCTCCCGGCCAGGAAGCAACCTGATAGCCGAGATAGGCCGCTACTTTGGTTCCAAGCGGTCCGGGAAGCGCATTTGCCAAGGCAATGGTATCGGCAAACTGAGCATTGGTCAGCCAGTGATGATTATCAACGGTCTCTGCCTGAATCAACGGAATCATCGCCGGCCCGCCGCCAAAGGACAAGTTGCTCGCCCGAAAAAAAGCGATAAACAAATTCCACAAATCGGTTGCCATTTGTTCTCCTTCTATTCCTGTTCCTATCTTGTCATGATGCTTTAACCCAATTCAATTATAGCAAACGTTTTTGGTCTTTCAAATCAATTCAAAAGTGCCCTTTTTCATCCAATAAGCTGTTGTCATGTTGACGATGAAATGACATAACACGGGAACCCAGAGTGTTAAAGAAACGGCATAGGCAACTCCGAGAAGGATTCCCATCAAGAAGACTTCCACAAGGATAAACACCTGACGCCAATATCTGTAGTGAATCAGTGTAAAGACAACAGCCGTCAACCATAACCCTAAAATTGGCTGAATCATGCCTCTGAACAGGAATTCCTCACTGAAAGCACCGAGGAAAAATATTGGAAATAGCTCTGTTAGTGAGAATTTGTCCATCAGGATAAGGTTAATCTCATCAAACAGCCTTTCCTTCGGCAGATATTTCAAGAAGAAAAATTGAAACGCAATCAGAACGGCACAGCCGACGGCCAACGTAATCAAGGCTTTACTTAAACTACCGATCGTGAACATTTCTGCCAGCACGATTTCTCTGTCCAATGATTTCAGCATGACCCAGAGGCCCAGGGCAATAACAATCAGGATCACCTGCGATAACAGGATATTCAAACCCAGCATCTTTTTAGATATTTCCATCGCCGTTACATCCTTTCCAGCAGTCCGAGCGCAGAGCATGCCAGAACCCTGGTTCCTATGCTAAGTGCCTCTTCATCAATATTAAAGCACGGATGATGGTGCGGATGGCTGATTCCTTTCTTCTTATTCCCCGCCCCGATGAATATCAGCATGCCGGGTAAGCGATGAAGATAAGCGGAAAAGTCTTCGCCCCACATCACCGGATTGGCTTTAACCAATGCTTTTGCTCCGAATTCTTCTTTTAGTATTTCCGTTACTTTGCCGACAACGGAACTGCTGTTAACAACAGGATCATAACCGAGCTCATAATCGAAGGTGTATTTTGCGCCATAAGCAATACAGATTCCTTTAATGATATTTTCCATTCGTTTCGGAACTTCCAAACGGGTGTCCCTGTCAAATGTCCTGACAGTTCCTTTCAGGTCTACCCGCTCCGGTATGATATTAAAGGCCGATCCCCCTTGAATATTCGTAATAGACAAGACTACGGATTTCAGAGCGCTGGTCTGACGGGATACGATATTTTGCAGAGCGGTAACGATCTGTGCACTGATCAATACCGGGTCGATGGTATCCTCTGGCATCGCGGCATGACCTCCTTTACCCCATATCGATATTGTAAAGTTATCCGGGGCAGCCATTAAAGGGCCCGAGGCTAAGCCGATCTTGCCAGCAGGCAAAGACGTAAAGAGATGAAGAGCAAGAATCGCATCGACCCCGTTCAGGAGACCAAGTTTGACAAGATCTTTGGCTCCGCCGGGATGTTTTTCTTCAGCATGCTGAAAGATGCAGCGGATTTCTCCCTTCATGTCGGATCTTAGTTCCGCAAGAACTTTGGCAGCCCCGACCAGCATGGCCGCGTGTCCGTCATGACCGCAGGCATGCATGGTTCCAATATTTTGGGACCGGTAAGGCAGATCGTTTTCTTCCTGGATCGGCAGCGCGTCAATATCACTCCTGAGCGCTACCATTTTTCCCGGCATACTGCCTTTAATGGCAGCCAGAACACTGGTCTCTGTCGGTCTCGACACCTCAATGCCCGGAACTTCATGCAATCTGTCGAAGATCATATCTGCTGTATGATACTCCTGAAAAGATAATTCAGGATAGCGATGAAAGGTCCTCCTCAGATCGATGATTTCTTCGTTCCTTTCGGCAACAAGTCCGCTAATGGCTGTGATTCGTTCGTTTTCCGGCATATCGTCAACTCCTGTATCGGATAAGTATCACCTATTAATTCTCCAAAAATGTGCATAATCCTTGAAACGCCGGACTTTTATTGGCCGATCGGCAATGAATACAAAATTCTTTGGTTAAATTTCTTGCATTATGCCGGCATTCTGCTACGATAGATTCAGATAAATAGTAAACACGGACAACGATGTCCTCGGGATTTAATCCCGGGGACTATTTTTTTTGCAAATACTGTTTATCAAAAATATTATTGATCAAAGAGGTGGATAAAATGAAAAAAATTGAGTGTATTATTCGGCCAGCCAAATTAGAAAATGTGAAAGAAGCCCTCGGAAAATTTGGTATCAAAGGAATGACGGTCACCAACGTAATCGGCTGCGGACTGCAGCAGGGAAAAACAGAAGTATACCGTGGAAATGCCTATACCATCAATCTATTGCCCAAATACAAAATCGAAATTATTGTCCCGGACGAATCCGTGGATAAAGTTATCGAAATCATTACCGAAACTGCCAGAACGGGAGAAATCGGTGACGGAAAAATCTTCGTCTATGATGTGCTGAATGCCGTACGGATCAGAACAGGAGAATCGGGAGAAAAAGCCGTCTAAAAGGCATAAATTTTTTAAGAAATATTTATATTGAGCTTTTCCCAGATATGTTACTTCCTAAAATATAAGCAAACAATTACCGGGTTTAAGAAAATCAAATTCACAAATAATAAGAACGACTCCCAAACAAAAAAACTTATATTTTTAAGGAGGAAAATGACATGGCTGGTGAAAGAAATTCAAACACTCCTGCCGTCCAGGGCGTAGGAAAAGGATTGGATCAACTGAAATACGAGATCGCTAATGAAATGAACGCTACGCTGGGTGCAGACCGCACTTCCCGTGAAAACGGAACTGTCGGCGGCAATATGACCAAACGCATGATACAATTTGCTGAGCAGCAGTTGAAAAACGGACAGAGAATCTAACTTCTCTTTGTTCACTTTTAGAAGCAACGTACAAGGGGGCGTAACGAAACTTTAGGTTTCGGTTGCGCCCCCTCACTTTTTATGGTGAATTTTTTAAAATTTAGTTTCCTATCCAGTGATCAACGCCATTTTTCTCATATTATGAGCGATGCAATGTAATCCCCACTCAATTTTAACCTTTTCTAGCCCTTTTAACAGGAATCTTCGCATACCGTGATTCCCTTTAATGTCTCCAAAGACGCTTTCAACCTCGACCGGCCTCAAGCTCCTCATGCGCAAACCTTCTTCTGAACACAAATTCCTGCGGGCCTGTTCTTTATAGGCATTCAGTTTGCGATTGACATATATTCTTCTGTTAGCGTATGGATCGGATGACTTCACGCACTGGTTCCGATGAGGACACCCGGAACAATTCAGGCATTCATAGATTCGGATCAAACTCCTATAGCCATTGTCACTTTTTTGGTGCCGCTCGTATAAGAAAATGAGTGTTCTCCCATAACCGCAGATATATTCATCATTTTCATGGTCATAGGTGAAGTTCTGTGGTTTCGTTATGTCTTCTTTCCATTTCTTACTGGCTTCTTTGTGGAAGGTATTATATTTGACATAAGACACAAGCTTTTTCTCCTGCAGATAGTCGTAATTTTCTTCGCTGCCATAGCCGGCATCGGCAATAATATTCTTTGGTAATTCCCCATGCAGGAGCGTTTTTAATTCTTCCAGGTGATCCTTCATACAGCTGGTATCGCCCGGTCTCTGATGAACACTGTAACCGACCACAAACTGGTTCTCCGTCCCGATCTGGACATTGTAACCTGGCTTTAACTGACCGTTTTTCATATGGTCTTCTTTCATTCGCATAAAGGTGGCATCGTGATCTGTCTTGGAGTAACTGTTTCTTTCTTCCAGGATCAGTTCTTGCTGTTCATATTTCTGCATTCTTGGCAGATAATCTTTCGTAAGGGTGTTTCTTGTTTTCTTTAACTTTTTGGTTTCAGCATCTACTGTCTCTTCTTCCGATTTCTTAGCCAGTCTCTCGTCAATTTTCCTTACGGCTTCTTCAATAGCCTCTGAGTCAATGGGCTTGCCATTGCCTAGCTCTTCTAAATCACTGTCGCCGTATTCCGCATTTTCTTCTTCATTGATCTGATCGATTTCTTTAAATAATTCCCGGCATTTCTCCCTTAACGCTTCTTTATAGCGCTTCGTGGATTTGCCCCATACCCAACTGTATTTATTGGCATTGGCCTCAATTTTTGTCCCGTCTAAAAAATAATTTTCCAGCTTGATGTATTTTTCTTTGACTAAGAGTTCAATAACTTCAGCAAATACTTCTAGAATAACCTCTTTCATCCGTTCACTCCGGAAGCGGTTAACTGACATGAAATCCGGCTGATTGCCGCCGCACAGCCACATATACATAATATTTTCACGGGCCGCTTTTGCTATCCGGCGGCATGAAAAAACCCTGTCCGTATACGCATAAACCAATAACTTGGTCATCATGACAGGGTGAAAGCTGGAACGGCCGCCTCCAGGATATTTGGCAAACAAGGGTTCGAGATTCATGCGATCGATAGCACGATTCACAACTCGGACGACATGGTTTTGAGGAATCAGGCTGTCGATGCTTAACGGCAGTGTTTGTTGTTCCTGCACATAAGGTTTAAATACTTTCTTGGTATGTACTTTCTGCCCTTTCTTAGACATTCAAATACCTCCAAATATGGCAATATTTATATCCATAGACATTATACCACATTCACGTCAAAATATCTCCCTATATCTGCTGATTTCTTCAAATATTGCAGACTTGCACAGATTCACAAGCGGACGTTAGTGGCAGCAGCGTTAAAAAACAGAAATCCGCAGCGTTAAAACATGCCAACGGTTAACTTGCAGTAAACAGCGGGGTTTTGGCATGTTAGCGAGGGTTTCTGTTTTTAGCTGCGAGAACGGGGGAGCGGTGGACTGTGCGAGTCTGCACTACCCCAAAAAGAAAAGACGCCATTTTTTTAAATTGACGTCTTTCGCTTGGGGCTAAGTTGTGATACAGCCCCTTTACTTTCATAAAACAAAAAAATTCTCACCATGTTTCCAAGATTATTTCCAAGATTATTTATTCATCTTTGCCCAACTGTCCCGCAGTCCGACGATCTGGTTAAAGACCGGATGATCAGTGGAATGGTCTTTCAAGTCCGCACAGAAATAACCCTGTCTCAAGAATTGATATTTGCTGCCGGGATCAGCTTCTTTCAAACCCGGTTCAATTTTGCATTGTTTCAGAATTCGCAGAGAATCCGGATTGATTCTGGCAAGGAAGTCGTCACTCTCTGCCGAATCATCTTCCGTATACTGGTCATCCCTGATCAAATAGTCATACAAGCGTATCTCAGCGTTTTCAGCATGGGGCGCCGAGACCCAATGAAGCGTCCCTTTGACTTTTCTTGAGCTGGCCGAACCGCCGCTTTTGGTGTCCGGATCATACGTACAATGGATTTCGATGATCCGGCCATCTTCATCTTTCAGGACTCTTTCACATTGAATAATATAGGCATGTTTTAGCCGGACTTCATTACCGAGGGAAAGACGGAAGAATTTTTTGGGCGGCTCCTCCATAAAGTCTTCGCGTTCAATATATAGGGTCCGCGAAAACGGGATCAATCTGATTCCTGCCTCCGGATGCTCCGGACTGTTCTCTGCTTCCAGGAATTCATCCTGGTCTTCAGGATAATTGATCAGAACAACCTTGATTGGATCCAAAACAGCCATGACCCTCTTGGCTTTGGAATTCAGATCTTCACGCAGGCAATGTTCCAGTAAAGCGACATCGACAATGCTGTTAGCTTTAGCTACCCCGATACGGTCGCAGAAATCTCTGATCGCTTCCGGCGTATAGCCTCTGCGCCTTAAACCGGAGATCGTCGGCATCCGGGGATCATCCCATCCCTGAACATAGCCGCCTTCAACCAGCTGACGAAGCTTTCTTTTGCTCATGACTGTATTCGTTAGATCCAGACGTGCAAACTCATATTGCCGGGGCCTGTCCTCTTCAATCAGCTGTTCTGTCAGCCAGTCATAGAGCGGCCGGTGGTCTTCAAACTCCATCGTGCAGATCGAATGGGTAATATGTTCAAGCGCATCCGATAAAGGATGAGCAAAGTCATACATCGGGTAAATACACCAGGTGTCTCCGGTCCGATGATGCGACGCATGCATGATGCGGTAAATCACTGGATCGCGCATATTTAAATTCGGAGAACTCATATCAATTTTTGCTCTGAGCACTTTCGCGCCGTTCGGGAATTCTCCGGCTCTCATTCTTTGGAACAAGTCAAGACTTTCTTCTACGGAACGGCCCCGGTAAGGGCTGTCCGTTCCAGGCTGGGTCAGCGTCCCACGGTATTCCCGTATTTCCTCTGCCGACAAATCACAGATAAAAGCCTTGCCTTTTTCAATCAGCTCTACGGCAAACGCGTACAGCTTTTCAAAGTAATCGGAAGCATAGTACATCCTGTCCTGCCAGGAAAACCCCAGCCATTGGACATCTTCCTGAATCGACTCGACAAACTCAGTTTCCTCTTTGCTCGGGTTGGTGTCGTCAAACCTAAGATTGCAGCATCCGTTAAATTCCAGCGCGGTGCCAAAATTCAAACAGATGGATTTGGCGTGTCCGATATGAAGATAGCCGTTAGGTTCAGGCGGAAAACGTGTATGTACCCTGCCGTTGTTTTTATTCAGCTTTAAATCTTCCCGAATGATGTTATGAATGAAATTGGACGATGAATAAGAAGAATTCGATGTATTCGATGTATTTGATGTATTAATAGCAGTAACCCCCTACGAAAAACACTTATATTATCTTAGTATAGTAGATTTCTAAAAAATATCAAATACCTATTTTCGTCCCCCTGCCAATAGCAAGCAGCCTGTCCGTCAGCGCTAAGAGTTCATCTCTTCGCGAGAGCTTCTCCAGCCACCTGGAAGGTATGTTCTCTATGCCATAGCAGGCTCCGGCCATCCCGCCGGTTACTGCGCCGATCGTATCCGCGTCTCCTCCGAGGTTTACGGCCATCACCAGCGCTTCTTCCAGAGAATTGGTCTGAAAGACACAGTTTAAAGCAGTTTCCAATGTATGGACAACGTAACCGCTTGTTTTCATTTGATCAGCACTTAAGTTCATTTGCAGGGCAAACGGAGCATCCGCCTGGGCCTTTTCCAGCACGATGCGGAGTTCTCCGCCTAAAAGCAATTCCCTGACAATTTTACAGTAAAAAACCACACAAGCTCCTGCTAGTGGATCATAATGGGTCAGAGCCGATAATCTTGCCGCTAGATCCGTCATTTTCGGCAGGTTATTGTGATAGGCAATGACCACCGGGACCGTTCTCATCAGTGAACCATTGCCGCCGCTTCTCCCGCCGCTGAGTCGATGGGCATTCTCAGCGATTTGCAGCCATTCCTGTTCGTTATCCGCTTCTGTCCGGATTCCTTCCTGCAGAACCATCCGGCAGATATTTCCGATACATTTGGGCTCTTGCCGGGACCATTCCCGAAAATGACGGGCGACGTGCTTTACTGGGTCTGCAGGGTCTTCAAGAATCCCGTTGGCTGCCGCAAGGGTCATTTCTGTATCATCGGTAATTTCTCCGGGTGCCAATTTCCAGAATCCCCCGCCGGTCATATCCCGGTGTCGGCCATAGGTATGAACAATTTCTTCGCGGTTCATAAATTCAAGGGTTGCCCCAAGCGCATCCCCGGCTGCCACCCCGAGCATTGCTCCCCTTGCTCTGGAAATAAGATCTGCCATTTTGTTTTCCCCTTATCCAAATCGCGCAACTTCTTGTTGAGGTTGCAACCATTAATTGCTATACCGTTATCATAACACTTTCATTTCAAAATGAGCTATCCGAATTTCAAATAAACGGTGACTAAATATCTTTAAATATCCAGATCATTTGCATTCAGCTATCTATAAATTAATTCTATTTTGCTTAAAATACTGAATGATCTGTTCCTTCTCGGCTTCTTCCGCATGGTTGGTTGTGAGGATTTCCCCGCCTTTCATACCATTCCATTTGATATACAGCGTTTGTTCAAAGCTTTCATTGATGATCGGGTCTTCATATCTCAAAACAATTACGAAGAAATACGGAGGCACATCTTTTAATGTCTTTTGTTTGTTTATGCCTTGGAGACTAATCAGTAAGGTGGCCGAAGCATTTTTAGGAATATCATTGACGAGCGCGTATTCGTCAATTGTGACCGGTTTTTCCTTTAAACCGGCCTGAAAAACAATAGACTTGCTCCAAAGACTAACAGCCGGATGCTCGCCGACATTGGTAAAAACCATCTCAAATTCAGGTGACTCTCTCAATACCACTTCGGGAGAATCCTTGAACGTAAAGTACGGACGGTTGGCTTCTCTCTCCTCGTTCCAGGCAGATACGGTGATATAGACGGTGATCAGTGCCGTCACAGCAAGTATGGCTGTCCCAACAGTGGCAATCATATTGGAATAACTGATTAGTTTGTTTTTTTTCTTTGACAATTTGCACACTCCCAGCTATCGTTAAACAAAATCATTATTTGCAGGTTCACAGAAATCTAAACGAAATGCAGAATGCAATTTTTTCATTTTAATATATTATTGTCTTTTCGTTGATATGTTTTATTTTACACAGGCCGGCACCATGTCAACCCTATATCTTTATAATTTTAGGATTAACTAGGTACTAGCTTCGCTCTGTTTAAGAATATATATAAAATAAATGGAAAAACTAGGTTTACAAAAACCACTATTAAAAAGTAAAATTATAAATGTATAGCTACCTTCAATGATCTTTGGACAATAATAGGTTGCTGGAAAGGGGAAGTTATGATGCGGATACTTTTTCTTCCGTTCCTTCAGATCCCTACGGGTCATCATACCGTAGCCGATGCAATGATTCGTTCCTTAGAAAACCGAATCAGTAATCTTGAATGCTCAAAGATAGATTTCTTCAGTTATGCGGACAAACGGCTGGAGAAAGCATTTCGGTTAACTTACCTGACCTGGATCGACCATTCGCCCCAAACCTTCGTCTGGATTTACCGGAACTTTGTGTACCCGACCAAATCAACCAAGCACTTTAACTGGTATGAATATAAATTTCTTGACAAAATGAATAGCCTGCTGCAAGAAGAACAGCCTGATTTGATCGTATGCACCCAGGCCTTCCCGTCCTTCTTAATCGACAGGCTTAAAAATTCCGGTATCGCAACTGCGCCCGTAATCAATGTCTACACTGATTTCTTTGTGAATAAGCTTTGGGGAACTGAATACATAGATTACCATTTTGTCCCTGATCAACATATTAAGGCGCAATTAATCTCCCAGAATAACATTGATCCGTCTAAAATATTTGTGACGGGTATTCCTGTTGATGACTGCTTCCTGCCTCGGACAGCCTCCGAACCGACGCTTCCTTACCATATTCTGATTTCCGGCGGAAGCGGCGGTCTCGGCGATATTGAACATTTGCTTTACAGCCTGCCGGGTAAAAAAGAAAAATCCTACACTTTTTCCCTGCTATGCGGCAAAAACAAGAAACTGTATAAAGATATCCGCTCCCTGAAACTGCCTAACTTAAAGCCCCTGTCCTATATTTCATCCAGGGAAACCCTCAACGCACTGTATGACGAGGCCGATGCCATTATTACCAAACCCGGCGGCGTAACCATCAGTGAGACGCTTCATAAAAAACTGCCGATTTTTGTCCATTCCGCACTTCCGGGACAGGAACAAATCAATAAGAATTATCTCAGCGAGAAAAAATTAATCTATGATTTAGATTTGAATTATCCGGTCGCCAAACAGTTAGACGCCTTTTTTAAAGATCAAAACGAACAAATACTTTGGCAAAACCGCGTTGACAGCTACTTATCGGAAATAGAGTACCATGCCTGGGAAAAGATTTTGGAACTAGCCCTAGGTCAATCCGTAAAGTCCCCGATCTACAAAGAAACGGTCAATATTTCCCAAGTCCCGAGCTGATTTCGCGGACCTCAAGGATTCGGATAGAACTTAAAGTCAACTTAAGGGAAGTGAATCTGCAGTGTCCACAACCTTGCTGTGCGCCTTTATCGTCGCAATTTCAGTCTTTGCGGTCTATACCCTTATTCCCGAACTGTTTGTGCATTTTTTCGGTATTGGTTCCTGGAAACGTCATTATTCTCCAGGTGTCACCTTAACATTTGATGACGGACCCGACCCCAGATACACCCCGAGATTCCTGGCAGTATTAGCCGAGCAAAATGTTCAGGCCTGTTTTTTTCTGGTCGCTGAAAAGGCTGAAAAACAGCCGGAACTTGTCAAGAGCATCCTAGACCACGGTCATATCATCGGCAGTCACGGCTACCGTCACCGGCACGCTTGGCTGATGCCCCCGCTAAAGACCTGGAACTTGTGGAATAAAGCGATGGAGGAAATGCACCGTCTGACCGGTCAGGAACCAGTCTATGTCAGAGCTCCCTGGGGAGGGGTTAACCTTTCCTTTTTATTTTGGTGCCATTTCAAAGGCAAAAAGCTGATTAGTTGGAGTGCCGACGGCAGAGACTGGCGCATTGAAAGAACTCCGGATCACATTATGCAAAAAATAACCGGTCTTACCAAAGAAGGCACGATTGTCCTGCTTCATGACAGCGGCGGCGATGAGGGCGCTCCTGAAAATACCTTAGCTGCCCTGAAACCACTGATCATGAAAATACAAAAAGAACGCAAGCTGCCGCTCGTTCCGCTTCAGCTTCCCGACTGGTCACTGCCGAAAAGGATTGGTTTCCGCGTTTGGGAGAAATGGGAGCATTTTTACGCGCAGCGTAAACAAATTACCAGAATTGATGAACGCAATATTTTTCGCCTGGGTCTTACCCGCTACCATGGACCTGACTTGTTTAATGAAAACGGTGAATTAATCGCCTCAGCAGGTGATCTGGTCGGTGAAATCCACTTAGACAATACCCGCTTCCAGAGCCTTGGTGCCAATATCCAAAAAATCGGCTATAATGCTTTAAAACAAGCCCGGCTCTCCCTGCCTGTTCTGGCAAGCTATATCTCTTTGAATCCAGGTTATAAAGATATCAAGGTTTTCCTGGGTGTTACACTCATCAACCGTGGTGTCAAAGGCCTTGGGTTTAACGTTACTGAATATACGAATGGTAATGCCGGATTCATTGGTTTCATGCAAAAAATTGTTTACCGGGTCTATAACCCGTCCGCGAAAAAAGATACAGAAAGACTTGGAACAAAGCCCAAAGTCGTCTGGATCAGTAAAGACGCCCTGCTTGAGAAATACCTGACAAAAAAGTCATCCACGCAAGGATGACTTTTTCCATTGAATAATTCTGTTCACTTCATTCTCCAGTTATTTATTTAATCGTCAGTAGCCCCGCCATCGCCAAATACCGGAATGACATCGCCCAAAAAAGTCGGTTTGGGCTTGATTATTTTTGTCCAGAGAAAATCTTTATTTCGGGCTGCAATCTCTCTTATCTGATAGTATGCCATTGCCTGTCCGTAATCATGCTGGTCTGAGGGGACCCCATAGGCTTCAAGACCCAAAGACCTGGCAACAAAAACGGCCCGCTTTAAATGATATTCCTGAGTCACGATGATTACCTTTTTAACGAGGAATATATCCCTTGCTCTATAAAGACTTTCATACGTACTAAAACCGGCGTGATCCATAAAGATATTCTGACCCGCGACCCCTTTCTCCTTTAGGAACCTCTTCATAGCATTGACTTCATCATAATCTGTTCGGCCATGGTCACCACTCACAAGAATTTTGGGGGCCTTGCCATGCTGGTAAAGCTCATAGCCCACGGTCAATCGGTCGGCAAGCATGGATGAAGCAGTTCCATCCGGGAAAACATAGGCACCTAACACCAGGACTGCGTCAACCTCAGGTACCTGATCCACATCGCAGATGTATTTCGTACCAACCCGTTCCACATAGTGATTAATGATCAGCATATAAATAATCAGAACAACCGATATCGCCAGAAGGCAGCCAATCAGATATTGAATACGTATTTTCAAGCGCTTCTTCATTTTTCATACCTTGCCTATTCCTATATTCTGCTGGCAGCATTCAACGATGCGTCCGTCTCTTGCTATTCCCATTTATCAATTATATAATAAATTTAGTTTTTGGGGGTGAGAAAATGCAATTTGACGCCGGCATACTGCTTATTCTAATCATTAATCTGACTTTGATCTTAGCCGTTTCCTGGGCCAGTATCAAACTTGTGCATTCTTCTTCCATCTGTATCAGATTTGCTGATACTTATCTTTCGAGTTGTCCAATCAGCTCCTCATCTCCCCAAAATATTAAGGTAAAAAAGCATTTGATATTTAGAAGAAAGATCAAAACTGACCAGGATGATGACTCACCTTATTCAAACCTCCTTGTTTTATAAGAAATAAAACTTTGGAGGATGTTTCAATGAATATGATTAGCACAGTCCTTTCCCAGTTATTAGCATTCCTTGTCAGTACTACGGGCGATTGGTTCATTGCGGTTGCTCTGATTACATTAGGGATAAAACTCTTGTTATTTCCTTTGTCAATAAAACAGCAAAAAGTACAATTATTAACCGCAAATCTGACCAAAGCCAGAACAATTTTATCTGGAAAATTTCAAAATCAAATTAAAAAAGTTAACTCTGAATCAATGAAAATTGCATCTAAATATAAAATCAATCCACTGTTTACGTTTGCAACACTTATTATCCAGGCCCCGGTTTTTTTCTCCTTGTACGTTGCTATTACGCATCTGAGTATACCAGTTGGCAGTATTCTTATTCCGTGGGTATCTGATCTCCATATGGCAGATCATCTTCATATTTTGCCGGTTATTGCCGGTCTGCTTCAGACGCTGAGTGTATTTACAGCAGAAAACAAAAATTTACTGATGTTCATATTCCCGGTTGCTATTGGCGTCGTTTTTCTGTGGAAAGCACCTGTTGCCCTGAGCGCTTACTGGATTGCCAACTCGGTCCTTCGGTTTGTAGAAGTCCAGATCTTTCATCTAGGCCCTATCCAGCGAAAATATTTGAATATCCCTTCTCCGGAAGAGATGGTACAAAGACTTTAAGCAAAGGGGACGTAACGAAACTTAGTTTCGCGGCGTCCCCTTCACCTATCTAACCCAATTTTATTAGAGCTTTTTATCCATTATTACATCTTAAATTCTCTATATTTCTTCTGATTACTTCAAATATTGTAGACTTGCACAATATGCGAAAGCGAGCGAGTAAAGTATTTGTGCAAGGCTACAAAACCCCAAGAAAAGTAAAGACGCCTCTATGAAATGAGACGCCTTTGGTGGGCTAGTTCAGATGCAGCCCCTTTGCTTTGGAAGCCACGGATAGCAAGGAACGGAACGTTAAGCACGGACACGGTCGATAAACCTTTTTATTTTATCCGGGTCTTTTTGCCCTTCCGTCTCGACACTGCTGCTGACATCCAGGCAATAGGGATGGAATAAAGAAATTGCCGACCCGACATTCTCTTCATTCAAACCTCCGGCCAAAATCATCGGAATATCCCGGCCTTTGTTTTTTTCAATTTGGCCGCTCTGATTTCTTTGCAGAAGATTCCAGTCAAAACTTTCTCCGGTACCGCCATAAGCCTCAGGATCATATTTATCATAAACAAAACCGTCAACCAAACCCTGATACGCTTCCAGGTTCAGCTCTGTCCGGTCCGCATGTCCTACCCTGACAGCTTTCCAGATCGTTACTTGACGATTAGCCTGGTATTTTTCCACGATCCGCGCTTGTAATTGACGTATATATTCCGGTGGCTCATCACCGTGAAGCTGTAAGATTTGCAGACCGGCTTCCACGGCGCGGAGTAAGACATCCGGGTCCTGGTTGGCGAAAACCCCAACCGGGATAATATTTTTGTCCAAGGAAGCGATCAGCATTTTCAGTTCGCTGAGCGAGACTTGTCTTTTGCTCGGGGCTAGCACAAATCCGGAAAAATCCGGTTTCAGCTCATTGATGACCCTGACATCCTCCAGGGTACGAATCCCACAAATCTTAACTTTTGTCATCAGAATATCCCGAAGAGGAGCTCAGCAAATTTTTGTTCAAGACTGCCTGCCTTCATAAAAGCCTCTCCGACCAGAACAGCATCAAATCCCCACGCTTGCGCCGTTAGGATATCCTCGCCCGTATGAATCCCGCTTTCTGAGACCTTGATCAGATGATCCGGGACCATCGCGCCGATTCTGCGGCTGTGGTTCAAATCCACCTCAAACGTCTCCAGGTTCCGGTTATTGATTCCGATGATGCCGGCTCCTGCTGCCATGGCCCTTTCAGCTTCTGCTTCGTTATGCACTTCCACAAGACAATCCAGGCCGATCTGTTCAGCTATTCCAAGATATTCTTTCAGCTGCTGATCATCTAATATTTTTACGATGAGCAGAATAGCATCCGCCCCCAAAATCTTTGCTTCGTAAATCTGATAAGGGTCAATCATAAAATCCTTTCGCAGCAGCGGAATCTTGACGGATTCTCTAATTTCCCTCAGATAATCCGGACTCCCGAGAAAGTAATCCTGCTCTGTTAAGACGGAGATTGCCGCAGCCCCCAGCTGTTCATACATGCTGGCTATTTGCAGATAATCGAAGTCCGGAGCCAGGATTCCTTTGGATGGAGAAGCTTTCTTGACTTCCGCGATTATGGAAATCCCTGCTTTTTCTTTGCTCAGGCGTCCCGCAGTCAGGGCTGAGGCAAAGACGCCTGCAGGCCGCTCCATGTTAACATCATGCTTAAGATTATCACGATCATCATTGATTTTTAGTTTTTTTGTTAGCTTTTCGATGAGCTCTTCGCCGGAAATTTTTTTCTTCTGATCGGAAAGCCGTTTTATTTTGGCCTCTACAATTTTATCAAGGATCATTTTTATCCCCCCTTCTTCAAACTCTCCACAGGTGCAAGCCCCTTTATGGCACTAAACTGAGACCTGTACTTAAACCCTGACTTGATAAAGCCGTTTTCTACCGAATGCTAATGCTGCCTAGTCACAGCGATAAACTCGTTAAGAACCGGCAGCGCTTTTTGTTCCCGTACAGTAGCACGGGCCATCTCGATTCCCTCCTGCAAACTTGCGGCTTTACCTCCGACATAAATAGCCGCTCCGGCATTCAGGATGACGGTGTCTGCTTTGGGGCCCTGACCTCCTGCCAGAATATCCAAGGTGATCCGCGCGTTTTCCTGTGGCGTTCCGCCTACAAGATCCTGCGGCGTACAAAGGGAAAAACCATAATCTCCCGGATGGATGACATACTCGGTTACCTTTCCGTCCTTGAGTTCTGCTGCGTAAGACGGTCCTGTCAGGGTGATTTCGTCGAGACCGTCACTGCCATGGACAATGATCGCATGGACAGCCTGGTGTCTTTTCAGTACTTCTGCAGCCACGGGCACAAGGCTTTTGTCGTAAACGCCGATCAGCTGTCTTGGGGCTGCGGCCGGATTGGCTAATGGCCCGAGGATATTAAAGATGGTTTTGAAGCCAAGTGCTTTACGCACCGGCATCGCATATTTCATCGAAGCATGGAAATGCGGAGCGAACATAAAACCAAGGCCCACCTGGTCGATACACTTCCCGATTGCTTCCGGTGTCAGTGCAATCTCGATCCCTAAAGCTTCGAGGACATCCGCAGCCCCGCTCTTGCTGGTAATGCTCCGGTTGCCATGCTTGGCAATTTTTACGCCATTACTGGCAGCGACGAACATTGCCGTTGTGGAAATATTGAACGTATGAGCGCCATCCCCGCCAGTTCCGCAGGTGTCCACCAGATTTTCTGATGCACACGCCACTTTGAGGGCTTTTTCCCGCATCACCTTACTTGTCCCGTAAATCTCTTCAATGGTCTCTCCTTTCAGGCGGAGCGCCGTTAAAAAGGCTGCCATGGAGATTTCACTGGCTTCACCGCTCATAATCTCCGTCATGGAATCATAGGCCAGCTGAGCACTGAGATCCTCTCTATTGGAAAGTTTTTTTAAAGCTATCTCCATTCCCATCATTCATTCCTCCTTATTAACACGCGCCATATCGCCTAAAAACTGATCCAGACCGGACAGCCCTTCAGTCTCAAGCACCTGCTGGATCTTACTGCCGATGATCGCTATATCGGCAGTTCCAATTAAACGGGCGACATCTTCCGGGCCTTGAATCCCGAAACCTACGGCGATTGTTTTGCCGGTCTCTTTCTTTGCTTTTTGGATTCCGTCCAAAATTTCAGAGTCAAAAGTTGTTTTGCTGCCGGTTACCCCTTTGCGGGGAACGTAATAGATGAATCCGCTCCCGATATCTGCAATTTCCTGCAGTCGCTTCGGATCGGAATAAGGTGTCGCTATACTTACTGCAGCCAATCCCTGTTGGCGGGAATAATCGTAGTAGGCTCTGGCCTCATCAAGCGGAGCATCCGGCACGATGGTTCCCTGGACGCCAATCTCTTTGCACCGGTCAATAAATGCTTCGACGCCGTATTGGTACAGAATATTGTAGTAGGTCATGACCAAAAACGGGATCGGGTATTTGCTGGCCATTCTCTCAATAAACTTCAGGCAGTTGCTGACTTTAATCCCTTTTTCCAATACGGCCTGGTTGGACTTGGTGAATACCGGTCCGTCAGCAATCGGATCAGAAAAAGGTATTTGCAGTTCAATCAGGTCGACCCCGTTGTTATAAAAGCATTCAATCACTTTTTCATTGGCGGCAAAATCAGGATAGCCAATAATTTGGTGGGTCATCAGCAGTATTTTCTTCTCTTTTCTCATAGCTTCAATTTGTTTTTCAATCTGCATATGCCTTACCTCTTTCTGTGACAAATGTTTTCCAGCCCTGATCCTGCAATGCTTCCCCAATGTTGAAGATATCTTTGTCTCCGCGGCCGGACATATTGACAACGATGACATCTTCCGGTTTGGTGTCAGCAATTTCCCTGAAAAGTCCGGCGAAAGCATGCGTGGATTCAAGCGCCGGTATCAGCCCTTCCTTGCTGATGATCAGTTTAAAGGCCTCAATGACTTCGGCATCTGTGGCGGCTAAAACCCGGACCCTCTTGGTTTCCGCCAAATGAGCCAGGATTGGTGATACGCCTACATAATCAAGTCCGGCGGAAATGCTCCAGGTATCCAGCATCTGTCCGTCATCATCCTGGAGAAACAATGTCTTGTAGCCCTGAGAGACGCCGGTTTTGGCTTTGGCATAAGCGATCCGCGAAGCATGTTTTCCGGAAGCTTCGCCCTTTCCGCCTGCCTCGACGGCAACAAGTTCTACGCCGGGCTCCTGCAGGAATTCCACAAAAGCGCCCATCGCATTGGAACCGCCGCCCAGACAGGCATAGATCCGGTCTGGATTTTTGCCGCAGATATCGTTGATTTGTTTTTTCATCTCTTTACTGATTACGGACTGAAAGAAAGTGACCATCTCCGGGAATGGCCTCGGTCCGCACGCCGTGCCAAGTGCATAATGCGTGTTATCAAAATTTCCTGCCCAGTCGCGAAGCGCTTCGTTAATGGCATCCTTAAGCGTTGCCGTCCCGGTTGTCACAGGAATAACTTCAGCTCCGAGCTGTTTCATCCAGAAGACATTGGCATATTGCCGTTCAGCGTCTTCAGCCCCCATATAGATCGTCGCCTGAAATCCCATTTTCGCCGCCATGATCGCCGTTGCCACACCGTGCTGGCCTGCGCCGGTCTCAGCGATGACTCTGGTCTTGCCCAGTTTTTTCATGAGCAGGCCCTGCCCGAGCACATTATTGATTTTATGGGCGCCGGAATGATTCAAATCCTCCCGCTTGATAAAGATTTTGGCTTTACCAAAATAGGCACTAAGCCCTTCCGCATACGTCAGCGGTGTCGGCCTGCCCGAAAAGTCCATCAGGAGGTTATAGTATTGCTTATAGAAGTCCTCGTCCCGCAATATTTCCTGAAAAGCCAGACTCAGTTCATCGACAGCCGGTATCAGGATTTCCGGGACAAATCTCCCGCCATAGGCGCCAAAATAACCATTTTCCCCAAGATAGTTAACCATTTCGTTTTTCATACCTGTACCTCACTTTGAAAATGATCATAGATTCGAATCAGATCTTCGCCCGCCCCCTGGATACTATAGACAGGATGCTGGTTGAAAATCCCCGTTAAGAGCTGTTTGGGGCAGTACCCCCAAGAATGTTCGTCACCATCATGGATGTAGTAATCATTAATCAGCGCGAGTACAGGCTTTAAATCATAATGGTCTTTGCCGGCATACGGCAAAAGACATTCCAGCGGACAGTTGCCGGCTCCCCTGCCCATTCCGTTGACACTCGCATCAAGGAAGCTCGCGCCGCTTTCAACCGCCGTAATGGTGTTGGAGAAGGCCAGCTGCATATTGTTGTGCACGTGAATTCCCACATTCATACCATTTAATTCTTCCTTGTACAGCGATACCAGCTTTTTGACATCATCCGGATAAAGCGCCCCGTAACTGTCTACCACATAGACTGCTGCTGCAGGGATTTGCGCTTTGATTTTTCTTAAGCCGCAAACAATTTCCGGGATACTTTCTCTGGAAATTGCCATGATATTCAGCGTTGTCTCATAGCCTTTATTTTGCAGAAAGCGGACATCTTCGACGGCTTCTTCAATCTGGTTTAAATAGCAGGCAACCCGGCCCATGGTGAACGGTGAAACTGAGGCATTTTCAACCGATCGCCGGTCAAATCTGCCGACATCCACCATAAAGGCCATTTTGGGAAGCCCCGGAATTCCTTTGATGATGTCATATATCTCGCTGTCATCACAGAATTTAAGTTTGCCGTAGGCTGTCCGTTCATAATACGCGGGATCTGCTTTATACCCAAGTTCAAGATAATCGACCTTCGCTTCGGAGATCTTTTGAATATGGTCTTTGATATATTTTTCCGGGAACCGGAAGTTGTTGGTCAGTCCTCCGTCTCTGAGCGTACAGTCCAGAATGGTCAGATTACGCATCGTATGCACCTCCTCGTTTATGCAAAATATTGGTGATGATCCGGAATCCTTTATCCTCATCCATCGACATGATGGATTCAGGGTGGAACTGGACTGCCAGAATGTTTTTATCTTTGCTTTCTACTGCCATAACCACACCGTCTTCAGTCCAGGCCGTAATCTCAAGTTCCGGCGGTACTTTTTCAGCAAACAGCGAATGGTATCTGCCTACTCTTAGATTGGCCAATTTTTTAAAGATTACTGATTCCGAGGATATTTTTAACGCCGATTGTTTGCCATGCACCGGTACATCCAATACGCCAAGCTTTCCGTTAAAATATTCGACAATCCCCTGCAGCCCCAGACAGACCCCAAAGAGAGGAATTCCTTTGTCCAGACAGAGCCCGATTGTTTCCCGGAGTTTAAAATCAGACGGTTTGCCCGGACCCGGGGACAGCACGACCAAATCATACCGTTCTTTCTTCAAGGCTTCTCTGGCCAGATGGTGCCGCATCGTGACCACCTGACAGCCGGCTTTACGGAAATAACCGGCCAGTGTATGCACGAAGGAATCTTCATGATCAACCAGCAGCACTTGAAAAGGATCAGCCGCATTTTCTTGCCGCGATGAACAAGCTGTGAGCAGATCGTTTCTATTTTCAGTCATACCGGCTTCCGCATCACCCAATACTTTGAGAAGGGCTTCAGCCTTGACGATCGTTTCTTTTTCTTCCTCTTCGGGAATGGAATCATACAGCAGCGTTGCTCCGACTCTGACCCCGGCGATCCCGTCTTTTAAGCGGATGGTTCTGAGCGTGAGTCCTGTATTCATCCGGCCGTCAAAACTAAGGATTCCGACTGCCCCGCCGTACCACATCCGGTTGGACTCCTCGTGGTCTTCAATCCATTGGACGGCGGCTTTTTTGGGAGCCCCGGTCACTGTTACCGCCCACATATGGGTCATAAAAGCATCCAAGGCGTCATACCCATCGGCCAGAATCCCCTCGACATGGTCCACGGTATGAATAAGGTGCGAATACATTTCAATCTGGCGCCGTCCCAGCACCTTAACCGTACCCGGTACACAGATCCTGGATTTGTCGTTGCGGTCGACGTCCGTGCACATCGTAAGTTCGGACTCATCCTTATGGGAGTTCAGCAGCTGACGAATCCTTTCGGCATCTTCCAGCGCATTGCATCCTCTTTGGATTGTGCCGGATATCGGACAGGTCTCGATTCTTCTGCCTTCGACCCTGACAAACATTTCCGGCGAGGAACCAATCAGGTGCTCATTGCCAAGATGAATCAGGAACCCATAAGGACTCGGATTAATCTTTGTCAAGTTTTCAAATATTTCCGAAGGCCTGATCTCACAGCGCCGGTAAAAGGTATGAGACGGAACGACCTCGAAAAAGTCACCGCGTTTAAAGTACGCTTTAGCAATCCGGACTTTTTCCGCATATCGTCCTTCGGTATCATTTGATATTTCCTGCGCCGGAATAGTCCGGCCGTCATTTTTTATTCTCCCGGCAGCTGACAGCATCGTTTTGGCCTGACCCAGACTGGAAAGACCGTCGAATTCAAAATCATACCGAATACGGAAGCAGTCATCCTTCTGATGGTCGATGACAAAGATTTCATCGGGGATAAACAAGACCATATCGGCCTGCGCTTCATCCCGCGGCCTTTTCAGATGGATGCTTTCAAACTGAAAGATCAGATCATAGCCGAAGCTTCCATATAGACCGAGAAAAGCGTCCAGATCAGAGTAAAACGCTTCCAGCAGGCTGCGGACCACAGAAAAAACAGATTTTTGCCTGCTTCTTTGCTCTTCCGGAAAAATTTCCTGACACGGAGCTACCCTGCCCGTTATTTTGTGCTGCCCGCGGATCAGGGTTTCCAAATATGTTTCCCGCTTCAGAACGTCATAGATAAATTCCAGCAGGATCAGCCCTTTTTGATCTAACGCCGTTATTTCAATATTTCGGCCAAATGTCCGGATCTCGATCGGAGGATTGATAAATCCGATGTCCCAGCGGGTATACCTGCCCGGATATTCAAAGCTGCTGCAAAAGTAAGCGCCCTGAACATCATTCAGCTCCATGATGATTTTCTCACGATAGGACTTATCAATTTCTTCCGTTACGGAATGAATCAGAAGTCCGCCGCTGGTGTAATAAGATTTTATTGAAGTATTCATATTGATTAGCCTCCCTCGAGCTTGCTATAGAACGCCGCTCCTTGCCATCCTGGTAAAAGCGATGCGCCAAATCTATCCTTTGGATGCCCGGTAAACATGGTACCTCGCTAATGCGTGGTCTCCGTTCGGCATCAAGTCTTCCGTGAATATAAAAAGCCCCTTATCCCTAGAAAGGGACAAGAGGCTATATCTCCTGCGGTACCACCCAAATTGGTATATTACTATACCCGCTCAAACATGTACGATCATACACGTCCTGATGATAACGGGTAGGATTCCCGACGACGCCTACTATCGATGATTTCGGGTCGTACTCATGAGGCCATTCGTCATAAACTTCCCTGCCGCAATCACACCAACCTGCGACTCTCTGTAATTTTCCGTTCATGATTACTATTCTCAATCTTCGCTTTAAAGCTATGCAGTTATTGTAAATCATTATATACAAATGCTTTTTATTTAGCAAGTGAATTCACAAAAATTATTTTGAAACATTCGGTTATGCCGGTCATATATATAGTATTAGGTGATACCAGTTATCATTATTTTATTATTTAAGGAGTGAACAGCTTTGTGCGGAATTACAGGCTGGCTGGATTGGACGCAGGATCTGTCGGAATCCGGCCCAATCATTGACAGAATGGTCGACACCCTTACCCCCCGCGGTCCTGATGCTCGGGGAAAATGGCTTTATCCCGAAATTGCTTTGGGCCACAGCAGGCTGGCGGTTGTAGATATTGAAGGAGGAAAACAACCCATGACCCGCTGGCGCGGCGGCTGGGCCTATACGATTACTTATAACGGAGAATTGTATAACACCGAAGAAGTCCGCCAGGCTCTCTCAGCGAAAGGGTATTCCTTCCAAGGGCATTCTGATACGGAAGTCCTGCTTCTGTCTTATCTGGAATGGGGCGTGGATTGCGTTCAGAAACTCAATGGCATTTTCGCGTTTGGGATCTGGGACTGCCGAGAAAAGTCTCTCTTTCTGGCCCGGGACAGAATGGGCGTTAAACCGCTGTTTTATTATCACAAATACCCGTCGTTCATTTTTGCTTCAGAACTTAAAGCGCTGCTTGCCCATCCGGATATCCCTGCGGTCATTGACCGTGAAGGCCTCGCCGAACTTTTTATGATTGCCCCGGCCAGGACTCCGGGTTTTGGTGTTATTAAAAACATTTGTGAACTGAAACCCGGATACGCGATGCTGGTTAAGTTTGAAGGGATGAGACAGTGGCCGTACTGGCAGCTTGAAAACAAACCTCATACAGATGATATCCGAACAACGGTTGATCATGTTCGCGAGCTGGTCATCGATGCCATTTCCCGTCAGCTTGTCTCCGATGTTCCCCTCGGGACTTTATTGTCCGGAGGTCTGGATTCCAGTATCATAACGGCTATCGCTGCCAAGAAGTATCAGGCTGAAGGAAAAATCCTCCCCACGTTCTCTATTGACTACATCGCCAACGACAAATATTTTCAAGCAAATGACTACCAGCCGGATCCGGATGCTCCATGGGTGCGTAAAATGGCCAATTACTTCAACACCAACCACCATAATCTGTTTCTGGATACTGCAGAACTGGTCGAAGCTTTGACAGACGCTGCCGCAGCCAGAGACCTGCCGGGTATGGCCGATGTTGATTCTTCCCTGCTGCTGTTCAGCCGGAGAATCAAAGAGTCGGTAACGGTCGGACTTTCCGGGGAATGCGCAGATGAAGTTTTTGGCGGATATCCGTGGTTTCACCGGGATGATCTTAAAAATGCAGATACCTTTCCGTGGTCAACGGACCTTCAAACCCGCCTCCAGATCCTATCACCGGAAATTCTCCAGATCATCGCACCTTTAGATTATGTAAGAGAGCGCTACCGGGAAGCCGTTTCAGAAGTTCCCGTTTCGGGGACCGGGAACGCCAAAGCAGACAAAGATAAACGAATCAGTTACCTGACTTTGACCAGATTCATGCCCACCCTGCTTGACCGCAAAGACAGAATGACGATGGCTTCCGGTCTGGAAGTCCGCGTGCCTTTCTGTGACCACCGGATTGTTGAATATGTCTGGAATATTCCGTGGGAAATGAAGTACTGGCAAAATCGCGAAAAAGGCCTTTTGCGAACCGCCCTGGAAGGCATCCTTCCTGAAGATGTTCTATGGCGGCGCAAAAGCCCTTACCCCAAAACCCACCATCCCCAATTCCTGGAGATGGTCACCGGCAGACTTCGTACTGTTCTGGAAGACTCTGCCTCACCGCTGTATGAGTTAGTGAATAAAAAACAGCTTCAGGACTTAATGGCCAACCCGTCATCCGATGCCAATCGACCATGGTTCGGTCAGCTGATGGACACACCCAGACTTTTTGCTTTTCTGCTGCAGCTGGATTTCTGGTTCAAAAAATATAAGATCAGCATCATCTGATCTTCAGAGGAAATTATACAGGCGGTTACATCGAAGAGGCCATAATGCCTAAACGTAGCGCTTTTGCTATTCAGAATTCGCCAAGATTCGGATCCCGTATTCTGCATACGATCGCTTAAATACGCGAAATTTAACGTCATGTAGTCTATCCGCGGCCAAGCGTAGCCCGGATGGCGAAGCGCGGCTATTTGTGCCAGGGAGGGCACAACAGCCGAAGAGCGGTTAGGGTACATGACGCAACCCCAAATATCGTGTTAACAAAATAATTAACTGCCTCGCGGAGAACATTTGCTTTATTCTTCTCCGGAGGCAGTTTGACTTTTTCGGACAAATTCAATAACTTTTTCATCATCCTCTTCACCGATGACATTCGCAAGCAGGAAGTCAAGACCCGGCAGTGAGGTCTTGGGCCTTGCCTCACCGGTCTGCAGCAATTCTTCCACGCGTACAAGATCAAAATCCACCTCGGGTCTGGGATTTCCCCTGCTCTGAGAAATACCGTTCATTAACGGCCGCATGACTTTTTCATCCGCAGCAGCAATCGTGTTGTAGCCCAGCTCCTCTATGGCCACCTCATTCATCAGCGGGCTTTGACCGGCGCTCTTATCAAGCCGCAGAACGTTATTTTGCCTTGCCCAATGATCCTGAGAATTTCTGGACTCGTTGTTTTGGACAATCGCAGTTTTCAGGGCGTTTTTGACAAAAGCAGACCGTTCCTCCGGAGGGATCTGCGAAAGAACCCTCCAGAGCTCAAAATCTTCATTTTCAGAAATATAGAGTACAAGATGACCTGTTGTTTTCATTATTCAACATTTACTTTCCTGGTAAGATTATTGACCAGGTTTGCGGCCATAATCCGGAAACCTGCTGCATTTCCAAACTGAGGATCGTCAATCAGAACCTTATTTTCCAGATTCAGATATTCAAAGATCATCTCCCCAACTTTACCGGCGACAAGAATTGTATGAATCCTGCCGGCCATCGGTTTCAGCGTCTTCATAATTTCCCTGGAAATATCAGCGGCCAGTTGGGCCAGCATCTTCTTCATGACAGGATTAAGGTCAATTGCTCCGTTATTCCACGGATATAATCCTTTATTCACTCTGAAAATTTTATCAAGTTCCTTGTCATCCGTCTCGATCGGGTTGGTATGGTTCATGGTCATTTCTTTGAGTTTTTCAGCTACTCCGGCATAGGCCCATTGCAGCCCCTTCTCAATACTGAATGAATTCGGCGGATCAAGCATAATGCCATCGTAAAATGTGGCAATATCCGTGGTTCTGAAACCAGGATCTATGACAACGACATAACCGCCGAAAAGCTTCGGATTGGTCGGTTTGCCGTCTTCAGTCAGTGTTTCCTTGATGAATACGCCGTAACTTTGAGGCAGCACTCTCGAACGGAGAATGTTCATACTGCGCGTTTGTCCCTTGAATGTGCCGGACAGAAAAGTCACAGAAAAAGAACCCTTTAATTCCGCCTCGTATTTGTCTTTCAGAGAGGCGTAGAATTTGACAGGAACCCCGGTTCCGAGATAGATGTTCGTCTTAGGATAAGGCTGGGCCAAAGCTAAGCCCACGATCAGCAAAGACATCGCTTCTTCGTCCGTAGATTTATCTTCATCCCAACAATAATGAGCTTCTTTGGGATTCAGACTCTCGGCCAGGCTTCCCATAAAATAATGCCGTTCTACGCCGCTGGAATTATTTCTGACAATGACATCAAGAGAAGCGATTTGTTTATCGAGATCCGATCCTTTTTCAAGCTCAGTTCTGCCCAAGGTTGAGAAAATTCTCTCATTACCGTTACAGATGACTGCAGGAAATAATATCTTCGTATCGCCAATATCGAGCTTTATGGCGCCAAAACCAGGATCTGCACCAGCAACCAGTATGTCGTTTTCGAACACGTGCTTTCCTCCTTATTCTACAAAAAATATGAATTTCCAAATTAATTCTATCATTCTATTCATTGTATATCAAAACAAAGTTCTTGGGAAGATTTTAAACACTCCATTTTCTTGATTTTTTTGGTAATCACATGGCATTTTCCTCATAACTTTCAGGAAATTGAGAATAAATTGCCCGGACAGGGAAAAAATTAATAGAGATATTGGCCGAAAGGAGCACACGCCATTGCTGATCGGTATTGTTCGAACGATTATCCTCTATTTGATTATTGTCCTCGTCTTAAGAGTCATGGGCAAAAGACAAATTGGTCAGCTCCAGCCTTTTGAGCTGGTCATCATTCTGATGATTTCCGAACTTGCCGTTATCCCGAGTCAGGATTCCGGTATTCCGCTGGTGGCGGGCTTATTTCCGGTCCTGATCCTGCTTTTGCTTGGCCTGGCCATTTCGGAAATCGCTTTAAAGTATGAAAAAGCCCGCGGAATTATCTGCGGTAAACCGACGATCCTGATCAATAAAGGACAAATCCTCGAAGCCGAGCTTCGGAAACTTCGCTACAACCTCAGTGACCTGCTTGAACAGCTCCGGGCTAAAAATCTGCCTAACATCGCCGATGTTGAATATGCGATTCTAGAAACCAACGGTCAGCTTAGTGTTATCCCCAAAACAGGCAAACGTCCGGTGAATATGCAGGATTTGAAGCTGCAGGTAATCGCTGAAGGTCTGCCTTTAGCCTTGATCATGGACGGTAAGCTCCAGCAAAAGAATCTGGAGAAATCGGGTGTCAATATTCAATGGCTGAATAAGGAACTGACCAAAGCAAATGTTCCGGATATTAAGAAGGTGTTTTTTGCGAGCATCGACTCCCAGCGCAAGCTCTATATTCAGCCAAAAGCAGACCCAAACAAATAATTCCAAATAAATATTCTCTTTAGGGAAGGAGGAGACAGCATGCGTTCGACGCTCACCATTATCTTGGGTTTCGTGATTCTAATCGGATCGACCTTATGGGTGGCCGACAGGATCGATTCTACTTCCGGCGCTGTTCTGGATAATCTGAATCAGGTCGAGCTTCTGATCGCCTCTGATAAATGGGACGAAGCCTCCCTAAAGATACAGCAAACCTATGATCATTGGACCAAACTGCACGATTGGTGGTCCATTTTTCTCAATCACAGTATCCTGAATAATATAGAAATCTCCTACAAACGCCTTTCCCAATACGTTAAGTACAAAGAAAAAAGCCATTCCATGGCTGAATTGAATACCCTGACTTTCCTGTTGCAGGAGGTCCCAAAATCAGAAACACTGAAGTTAAATAACATTTTGTAAAAGTTAAACGATCAGACTTGTTCAAAACTGCGGGGCTAACAAATATGAACTGGCATAGCTTTTTCCGGAAGTATGTTCGGATCATCTCCATCAATGAATTATTTGCGCTTAGCGGACAGGTCGCCTACTACATCATCCTGTCCTTCTTTCCGTTTGTTATTTTTCTTCTGACCCTGGTCGGTTTTCTGAACATTAGCAATGCTGAGTTTTTCAGCAGTTTTAAGTTCCTGCTGCCTGCGGAAACCGTCCAAATGGTTGAAACCATTGTCAATGAGGTCTTCAGCGTTCGCAGCAGCCCTGCTTTGCTTGTCTTAAGCATGATTGGCGCTCTGTGGGCATCGTTGAATGGTATCAATGCCTTGATGAGAGGAGCCGGCAAAGCCTACGGTCTTCAGGAAACCTGGTCGTTTTTTCGTTTAAAACTTTCGGCTTTGCTTTTTTTTGTTATCGTTGCGCTGGCTATTGTTGGTTCATTCCTGGTATTAATCTTCGGTCAAAAACTGGCCAATATTTTTGTCTATCTTTTAGGGCCGGACAATATATTTCCGCTCATCTGGCAGAACCTTCGCCTGCTTATCCAGCTTATTTTTCTGATTATGATCTTCATCCTGCTGAATATCATCGCAACCCACAACAAATATCCGATCCGGAGTTACTTTGCTGGTTCGTTATTTTCCGCAGGCGGATGGATTATTATTTCTCTGGCCTTTGCCTATTACGTGAATCATTTCAACAGCTATACCCTGGCCTACGGAAGCATTGCAGGCATCATCATTCTTCTGTTGTGGCTGTACTGGAGCTGTGTTATACTCCTGCTCGGCAGCGCACTGAATGCTGCGTTAATTGACAGGGCTAATTAAGCCCGGAAAAATCCAGCGTCGCAAAATAATCCTCAATGGTTTCGGCTCTTCTGATCATCTCAACCCGGCCGTCAGTTTTCAGAAGAAGTTCTTTTGATCTGAGCTTGCCGTTATAATTGAATCCCATGGCATGTCCATGGGCACCCGTGTCATGAATCACCACAAGATCCCCGATATCCATTTTGGGCAAAATCCTGTCTACCGCAAATTTATCGTTATTCTCACAAAGCCCTCCGGTCACATCATACTGATGGTCCGGTACCAACTGTTCTTTCCCGACAACCGTGATATGATGATAAGCGCCGTAAATCCCCGGACGCATCAGATCAGCCATGCTGGCATCGAGTCCGATGTAGTTCTTGTAGATTTCTTTTTTATGAAGCACCCTGGCAACCACATAACCGTAAGGTCCTGTAATCATCCGTCCGCACTCCATGGCTACCTTCAACGGGTCCAGTCCTGCCGGAACAAGCAGTTGTTCGTAAACCTGTTTGATCCGTTTCCCGACATATTCCAGATTTACAGGATCCTGACCCAGCCGGTACGGAATTCCGATTCCACCGCCAAGATTAATGATTTCAATCCGGATACCGAGCTTTTCTTTCAGTTCCACCGCCAGTTCAAACATCATCCGGGCCGTCTCGACAAAAAACTCCGGATCAAGTTCATTGGAAATTACCATGGTATGAATACCGAATCTTTTGGCACCGAGACTTCTCACTTTGGCATACGCTTCAAAAAGCTGCTCTCTTGTCAGTCCGTATTTGGCATCTTCGGGTTTTCCGATAATCGTATTGCCCTCGCGCAGCGGACCGGGGTTATAGCGGAAAGAGATCATTTCAGGTATTCCGGCTTCTCTGTCCAGAAAATCGATATGGGTGATATCGTCCAGATTGATGATCGCTCCAAGGTCCCTGGCCTTGCAGAATTCGGCTGCCGGCGTATCATTTGAAGAGAATACAATGTTTTCCCCTTCCAATCCGGCCTTCTCGGCCAAAATAAGTTCTGGAAGAGAACTGCAGTCCGCGCCGGTGCCCTCTTCGGCTAAAATTTTTAAGATATACGGATTAGGCGTCGCCTTTACAGCAAAATATTCTTTAAAGCCTGGATTCCAGGCAAAGGCAGCCTGAAGCCTGCGTACGTTCTCCCGAATTGCTTTTTCATCGTAAATATGAAAAGGCGTTCCATACTCCTGGGCAATTCTTTCAATTTCCTGACTGGAAAAAGGCAGTGATTTATTCGACATGGTCGCATCCTCCTATAAAGGTAAATTGGCGGCAGCCTAAGCTGAAATTCGATGTATCAGAAAGCGCTTACCGTATTTTCAAATACACGAAAAAAGTTTACGGATACTACCCGTAAACCTGAAAAATCCTATTTTACCGGCATTTCAAACGACGGTAATTTGAAAGGTTCCGAATAGCGCTTCATTCCGTTTCAGAATGACAGTTTTATACTCTTTCAGTATAAACCCAGCCCGACTCTTGGCCATCATCCGGCTTCGGCAGTGTTTCCTTTCTTTATTCGTCATCGACTGGCATCTCGGAATAATTACTCTTAAGCACTGCGCCTCTATCCCTAAAAATATTCAATTTGCCCAGTTATTTTAGCACATCCGACAGAAAAAGACAACTTCCGATAAGAATAATTCCTATCTGATCGATTAAGCTTCCTCTTCCTCTTCTGCCGTATGCTCCAGCGGCGGGAGATCCTGAATAGATTTCAGGCCAAAGTGGATAAGAAAATCTTCGGTTGTCCCGTAAAGGATCGGCCGTCCCGGACCATCCTTCCGTCCCAAGTCTTTGACCAGCCCTCTTTCAACCAGCGTGGCCAGCGCCCGGTCGGATTGGACGCCGCGGATGAAATCAATTTCACCGCGGGTAATCGGCTGTTTGTAAGCAATAATCGACAGGACTTCCAGCGCTGCATTCGACAGTATCTGAGAAGGCTGTTTGTACAAGACTTCGATATAACCGGCAAGTTCAGGCTTCGTTCCGATCCGGAAACCCTGTTCCAGCTCAATAAGCACCAAACCGCTCGCGGGATCTTCATATCTGTCCTTTAGTGCCTGCAGAAATTCAGGTACATGATCGGCCGGTATCTCCAGTATCTCTGCAATTTTCGTCATGCTCAGCGGTTCCTTGGCCACAAAAAGCAAAGCTTCCAGGGCAGCAATTTCCGTATCCTGAAACAGCATCATCCCGATTCCTCATTTCGAAAGTCCCAAGCTTTTTCGGTTGGAACCAAAAATATTTCATTGGCCTCCTTGCTTTGCTCCGCCCTGACTTTTCCTTCTTTGAGCAGCTCAAGCAAAGCAATAAAGGCTACCACAATTTCTACTCTCGACCCGTATCTTAGAAGCTGACTAAACTTCAACCCTCTGGGATGCAGGATCATTCTGCGCATGATGTCGCTCGTCATCATCTCCACAGGGATTTCTTCGACCTGCACATACTGGATATCCTCACCTTTTTCAACCCGCTCCAGAACAGCTTGGAACGCCTTGAACAAATCCTCCATGACAATGCCCTGCAACGGGTTCGGCGGCGGGATTCTGGAAAGGATCTCTTCCAGATCGATTTCCCGGAAATACCTGCTGCCCAGTGTTTCGTCCCTCGAACTCAAAAAAGAGGCAATGTTTTTAAAAGCCCTGTAGGTGACAAGCCTTTCCACAAGGTCTTGTTTCATCTCTTCTTCCAGCAGCAGTTCCTCTTCGGTCTTTTGCGGTTTTGGCAGCAGCTGCCGTGATTTCAGATACAACAGATGGGCCGCCAGCACCAGAAATTCCGAAGTCACTTCCATATCCAGCGCTTCTAATCTGCGGACAGTAGCGATAAATTGATCGGCAATGAGCGCGATCGGAATATCATAAATATCAACTTTATGCTCCTGGATCAGATGAAGGAGTAAATCCAGAGGGCCTTGAAAATTGGGAATTTCAACATAAGGTTTATGTTTTAGAGCATCATCCATCAGATCCCCAGCGCTGACCGGACTTCCGCCATGGTTGCTGCAGCGGTAATTCCGGCTTTTTCGGCGCCCTCCTGCAGTACTTTCTCAACCTTCCCGTCTTCATCCCAGAATAATCTTCTTTCCCGGTAGGGGGCAAGCACTTTATCGATGTTTTCAGCCAGATACTTCTTACAGGCGACGCAGCCGATCCTGCCGGCACAGCATTCTTCTTCGACCCGGTTCACATCCGGCGTGTAGATATGATGGAATTTGGAAACCACACAGACTTCCGGATGTCCCGGATCGTCCTTGCGGAGGCGCTCGGGATCCGTGATCATCTGTTTGACCCTGGTATTGATTTCTTCGGTTGAGGCTGTAAGCGAGATTGCGTTGTTATAGCTTTTGCTCATTTTTCGGCCGTCAACACCCGGCAGCAGCGGCACTTTGCCGATAAGGGCCTGCGGCTCGGGAAAAACGTTCCCATACAGGTAATTAAAGCGGCGTCCGACTTCCCGGCAAAGCTCGATATGCGGGATTTGGTCTTCTCCTACCGGGACGGCTTTGGCCTTGTAGACGAGAATATCCGCCGCCTGCAGTAAAGGATAACCGAGAAAACCATACGTATGCAGGTCTTTGCCTTCATTCCCGAGCTGCTGGAGCTGATCCTTATACGTTGGCACTCTTTCCAGCCACGAAATCGGCGTGAACATGGAAAACAAAAGGTGAAGTTCCGCATGTTCCTTGACCTGGGATTGAATGAACACGGCGCTCTTTTCAGGATCAATGCCGACACTCAGCCAGTCCAGAGCCATTTCTCGGATTAAAGCCTTCAGGTCAAGCTTATCTTCATAACCAGTGGTCAGCGCATGCCAGTCGACAATACCAAAATAGCATTCATATTCATCCTGGAGCGCAGCCCAATTCTGTAGAACGCTTAAATGTCCTATGTGCAGCGAACCTGTCGGCCGCATACCGCTAAAAATTCTGTTTCTCAAAGTCATTTCTCCCTTCAGAATTTTACAATTCATAAAGATCTATTTTATATTGGTTTATTATCTATGCAATCAGCTCTGTCATTTTTTTCGAGCAGGATTTTGAGATACCTTTTTTCTTCATCCGGAGTCCGGATTTTTCCTTCGAGCCAGGCCAGCCGAATTTGTTTCAGGATGCTGCCGATTTCCGGTCCTTCCCTGACGCCTGATTGCCGCAGATCTTTTCCGGTTATTTTCATCTGGATTCCCTCGCGCACCAAACGGTATTTTTTCAGAGAATCCGTATAGGCATCATCACTGCCAAGAATATTAAACAACAATAACGGAACTCCTGCAAGTAATTCATCAATGTTTTTCAGATCGGTAAGATCTTCCAGTTTTAAGGCTTGCTTCAGCCGCAGGTATTCCAGTGTAATCCTTTTGAGAGATTTAGGTAAGGTCAGTCTGTCCAAAACAGCGGAAATCTCATTACTGTCCAGATTTTTCAGGCTGATGAGCCATCGTTCGGTCAATGACCTTTGCTCACCGACAGACTCCGCCTCCTCAAAATTCCAGGCATAATCTGCTTTAAACCAGGCTTTGAAAATACCGTTCCGTACTAATTCGCGGCCCATACGCTGAAATTTAGCTTCCTTATAGATCAGGATCAGTTCTTCCGTAAAGCGTTCCGCACTGATTTTGGCAAAAACGTCCTCTTTTAAGGCGATCGGTATCGCATCCGCCGTCACCTTGGCAAGCTTAAACGCATACCGAACTGCAAACTTTATCGCTCTGAGCATCCGGGTAGGATCGTCAATAAAGCTGAGGTTATGCAAGAAACGAATTTCCTTTTGCTGCAGGTCACGAAAACCGCCATAATAATCAATGATATGGCCAAAGCTGTCTTCGTTCAAACATAAAGCCATGGCATTAATGGTGAAATCTCTCCGGAGCAAATCCTCTCTGAGGGTTGACTCCTCCACAACCGGCAAAGCTCCGGGAAAATCATAATCTTCCCGGCGGGTTGAAGCAATGTCCAAATGTGTGCCGTTGCTGAAAATCAGACTGGCTGTACCAAAGGACGCATGCAAGACCAATTTGTCGCAAGCCAGTTTTTTACTCAGAATCCTACCCAGCTCAATCCCTTTGCCTTCGACAACAATATCCAGATCATTGTTCGGCATATTCATCAGTAAATCCCTGACAAAACCGCCAACCAGATAGACCTGGTTCCCCATTTCCGAAGCGGCTTCCCGAATTGCCGCCAGATCATCCTGAATGTACTGGGGAAGCCCTGCAATATGCCGCAGGATTTCTTCCCGTCTGGCTATGCTTCTGTCCCTGGCAAGCTCATTTAAGGTCGGTACGACGCTGCCATAAATGAGCCGCATCACATCGGATCTCGACACAATGCCGGTAAGGATCTCGTTTTCCACCACCGGGATTCTGCCGATATCATGTAAAACCATCAGCTTCTGGACTTCTTCCCAACTTAAATCCGGCTGGACCGTGATCACGTCCCGGGTCATAAACCCCTTCACCGGAGCATGCTGCAGCCCGTGTTTCAAGGCCTTGTCCACGTCCCTGCGCGAGATAATCCCGACAAGTTTTTCAGCCTGGACAACAGGCAGACCGGTATGCCCGTACTTTAAAAGCATCTTGCCTACCTCTTCGATCGAGGTATCCGGGAAAACCGTTTTAACAGGATAACTCATAATGTCGCGTATCGTCGTTGGTTTCTCTGCCCTCAGCTTGATCTCTTCTCGTAACAGCCTGATGATGCTGTCTATATTGCCATTTTTGATTACGGCTGAAGCGGCTTTTTCATGGCCTCCGCCGCCAAAAGCCTGAACAATTTCATTGAGCGGCAGGCTGCTGCCTCCTCTTGCTCTGCCGACAAGATAGACCCGGTCTTCCATCTTCACGACGAGGAAAAAGATCTCCGCATTCTCAAATTCACCGATCCGGTGAGCAAGCAAAGCCAGCCCTGAAAAATACTCCCTGCTTTCGGCATAGGAGATAAAAACCGGCATTTCATTATATTTTTCGATCACGCCGTTATCCAGTAACTGCTGGAATAAGTCCTTTTGCTCCGAGGTAAGCGGTCTCTGCAGATACTCCGCCATAACGGCAAGCTCAGCCCCTTCTTCCACAAGATAGGCGGCTGCCAGCAGATCCCTAGGTGTTGTGTTTGCAAAAAGCAGGCTCCCGGTGTCATCATAAATTCCCAGAGCCATTAACGTCGCATCGAAACTGGTCAGGTTAATGCCTCTTTGCTGAATCTGTTCGACCAGAATCGTTGTACAGGCTCCAACCATTTCAATAATCCGGTTCTGACCATCCGGTTCGACGACAGGATGATGGTCAATGATCTCAATTGGGATGGCCCGAAGTCGGTCCATAAGATTTTTATTACCGATGGACCGTTCGATTTCTTGTGTATCCACGAGAATGATCTTTTCTACCTTGTCCACGTCAATATCTTTGAAGCGGTAGTAGGGCAATTGTTCTTTGGCCAGCGATAAAAATTCCTGTACATAAGAACCGTATTTGCCGTCGATCACCAACACGGCTTCAGGACATAGCTTTTGGGCTGCGGCCATCGCTGCAAGCGCATCAAAATCGAGAAATTGATGTGACAGGATAATGATCATCGCTGATTCTCCATCCATACCCTTTTCGCCTATAAATTCCTAAGTCCTTACTGCTCAGCAGCCTCGTTCATCTCACTCATCATCGCGTCAATCTGATTTTGGGTCAGGCCTTCTTTTTTCAGCCGATAATCAATCGCATCAACCCAAAATCCGCATTTGGCAGCCATTTTTTTGAAGGCTTTCCCATTCACTTTACTTCTCTGGGCACGAGATTCGGCATTGCCCTGAACGATACTGCAAATATACCTGGCTTGGAAACAGGCAGCCTGGTCCATCTCGTTATATGTTTTGTTCAGCTGTTCAATCACACCGGTATAATAGGTTTTGAATTCTTCAAAGGTAATCTCTGTCTCCATTTGAAGGTATTCCTTCAATTTGGCTATTTTTTCGTCCATTGTACCCTCCTGTATCTCCTCTTCAGATAGAAACGATCTTTTTGATCTTGATTTTAATCCCTATCTATCTTAATTCCTATCTATTATATAAGAAAATAAAGAATTTGGAAAATAAAAATATAAAAATATATTGAGACTGTTAGCCGGATACTTGTTGATTAATTTGCCAGGAGTGCCATAATGTATTAGGAAAAAGTTTACTGTCGAAGCCGTACCCTATGTACACCGATTCAGAAAAGACGAAGGAGGCCTTTCGGCAATGGAATTCACACCTGCCATGACACTGTCTGTCATTATCTTTGCAGCTGCCTATCTGCTCATCGTTACTGAAAAGATCGACAGAGTGATCATCGCGCTCGGCGGCGGCGTTCTGATGGCGCTTACGGGGCTATTAGACCATGAAAATCCTTACGAAGCCATCGACTTTAATACACTTGCCCTGCTGATCAGCATGATGGTGATCGTTATGATCACCCAGCGCACCGGTGTGTTCGAATTTCTGGCCATTAAAGTTGTCAAGCTGGCCAAAGGCGAACCCTGGAAAGTGTTGGTGTACCTTTCCTTCATTACAGCGATTGCTTCAGCCTTTCTGGACAATGTAACCACAATTCTGTTGATTCTCCCGATCACGCTGGATGTAACAAGGGAGCTCAAGTTAAAGCCTGTCCCGTTCGTCATCAGCCAGATCTTTGCTTCGAATATCGGCGGCACGGCAACCCTGATCGGCGACCCGCCAAATATCATGATCGGGACGAAAACGGGCTTAAGCTTTATGGATTTTGTTATGAATGTTGCGCCAATCATTGTTCCTATCCTGCTCGTCACCATTGGAGCATTTCTGCTGGTCTATAAAAAATATCTCCATACAAACGAAGAGAACAAAAAAAAGGTTCTGCTGTTCAACGAATACGAAGCACTCAAGGATAAGAAGCTCCTTACGAAATGCCTGATCGTACTGGGCCTGACCATCCTGGGCTTTATCCTGCATAGCATTTTAAATTATCCGTCTTCGGTCGTAGCAATGACCGGTGCAGTCCTTCTTCTGCTGATTTCCAGAGTCAACCCGGAGAGAGTATTTAAAGAAGTCGAGTGGAAAACGATCTTCTTCTTTGCCGGTCTTTTTATGCTGGTGGGCGGTCTGGAACGGGCCGGAGTTTTGGAAGTGCTTGCGAAAAGCATCGTTCAGCAAACCAACGGTGATATGTTTTTACTCGGAATGGCCGTTCTCTGGGTTTCAGCGATCGCTTCAGCCTTTGTTGACAACATCCCGTTTACCGCGACCATGATCCCGCTGATTCAGGAAGTCGGCGTGCTGACCGGAATGGATATTACACCATTATGGTGGGCGCTCTCACTGGGGGCCTGTCTGGGCGGAAACGGCACCATTATCGGTGCAAGCGCCAATGTCGTAGCTTCTGGTATGTCCGAAGAAGCAGGATACAAAATTACCTTCGGCCAGTACTTTAAAGTCTGCTTCCCCGTGATGCTGATCACCGTCGCCATCAGCACGGTTTACCTTGTTCTGCGCTATTTGATTTAGCCCAGAACGCCATGCAAGAATTCTTTCCCTACATGGCGTCGACCCCACCGGTACCTTTATAAATCATTGAAATCCTCATCGGCTTAATTGAACCAATATTTTTTCTTTCTAATAAGATATCCTACTCCTAAAATGACACAGAAACCAACGGCAGCAGCCACTGCAATCGGATTGACTGCCGAAGAAAAAAGCTTCTTATTTGTTAGTAACTACGTCCCTCCCTTGTCTACATAAATACTTTTATCATCAGTGTTATAGGAATCGACCCTTTCGTATTTGTTTTTTAACTGAGAATGTTAATTGGTTGATAAGGATCGGTAGAAAAGAGGAAGATATGTTGGTCTTTTCCACTGATTTTATCAAATTAATATGTTGACGTCGGAGAATATGCGGTCACAGTTTCCAGTAAATTTCCAGATGAATTATAGACTTTAGCAGTAGCAGATACCCGATAGGTCCCGCTGACAACATAATAGTTTTGTAATATTGTCGTGCCAGGCATCCCAACTCCCGATGATGTCCAGGTTTTAATTGCACTCCAGCCACTGCCTGTAGATTTCTGCAATTGTACCGTTAAATCTACACGGTTGGTACCAGAGTATAAGCTAACATCACCCATACAGGCCGCTTTCCCTGATGAATCGATATTAAGACCTACATTTAGTTGTAAAATGTAAGTAAATAAAGGGCTTACCGTTCCTGATCCTTGTGTTCTGATATTATTCTCATCAATAGCAGCATAAGCCGGAACGGCAGAAAAAATGGCCATAAGTACAATTAGACTCATACAGATTATTTTTTTCATCAATAAAAAACCTCCTTTGTAATATCTTCCAACTATGAAAGACAACAAAGAAGGTTTTTTGCAACAAATTTTTACAATTTAATTAATATATTTTACTCCTTCAGCAATCTTTAGCGCAGTATCCTGATCCGTCGATGCGCTGACCGTAAATATACGGCCTTTTATTTCCCATACGATTGTAACCGTCGAGTTTTTCACTGTAAGCGTCCCCTTGTGGCCGTTTATACTAATTTCTTTAAAGACGGATGCGTTTTCCGTGTCCGACTGGACAATACTGCCTTCATTTAATTCCGTATATAAAATAACCATATCCTGCTGATTTCTAAATACAATTTTTTTAAAGGTTTCACTATTGGAAGAGTTATTGACTTTATATCCTTCCGGTATATAAGTTGGAACATAGGCTTTTGTCCAGTTGACAACCGCCCCCCCGTTGCCCGATCCATTACCACTTTCATTTACCTGATAAGATGTATATTTCGGCTGAATATCCATGAAAAAGTTCAATACTTTGACTCTAATCGCTTGTACGCTGGCTACGGTGGTAAACAATAGAATAATAACAATCAGCATAGCTACCGCAGACCTATTTAAGATCCTGAAAGTTTTTTGCCTTAAAGCATAAGCCTTTTTTCTTTTTAAGATATTATCCAATTGAGAGCTGAACTTTTGAACGGCTTCCTCCGATGGAACAAATGCGGGATCATATTTCAGCTTTTCTCTTTCTTCCAGTAAGACTTTTCCTTCTTTTTCCACTGTCTCGTACATAACCAGCCTGAATAAACTATCTTCATATTCCTCATAGAGTTTCTTCTGCATTGATTGCGAACTATTATTCAACATGTTATACCACCTCCTTATGGATCAGTTTTTGGACTTTTCTTCTTGCTCGGGTCAAATACTGCCGGACACTGCCCGGTTTAATTCCCAAAACTTCTGCGAGTTCTTCATTATCCATTTCTAAGATATATTTGAAATATAATAAATCTTTCTCTTTCTCAGGAAGTCTTAAAATAGCTTCCTTCATCTCCGATGCCTCTTCCTGACTAATGATCATACCCTCCACACCGCCTTTAAGGTCGATAACCCTTTCAGCCAGGTCTGTGTCCTCCCCATAATACATATGCTTTTTTTCCACATCGCGATGTTTAATAAAATTAATTGCCACGCTCCTGGAAGTATAGACAACATAAGCAGCTGTTTTGCAACTTTCAAATGTACGCAGTAAGGGAATTTTAACGATAAGTTTGAGAAAAGTATCATCAATCAGGTCTTCTACAATGTTCGTATCATGCGTGATATTATAAACGGTCTTCCGTACGAGGCCGTAATAGTTTCGATATAAGTCCACCATAAAATCCTTATCGTCATCATTTGCCAATGCAGTCATTATCATCATTATTATCAAAACCACTCCTTTGATAACAATAATAACATATTCTGGGTATCAAAAGACAAAGATATGGAAAGAAATATAATATCTAAAGACATCATGAAGTATTTTTGCAACATTTTTTAATCGTTTTTTGATATTGTAATACAGTAAATTATTACTATATATTTTAAGATTATCTGTATTTGTTAAGCTTACTTAAGGCAGCGGAAAGTTCACTAATAAGTTGTAGGCGGTAAATGGTAATAACTATATTTGGCATTGTAGACTTGGTCAAAAATGCTCTGGACAGATAAATAGCCGATCCCGTAAGTGGCTGTACCTGTGCCCGCAGGAGTAGTCGTACTCGTGCTTGCATATTGACGTATAGCTGCCCCAAGCATACTGGTATTGCTTGATGGTTGTTCCTTGCTTGACCTGAAATGCGCGTACAGCTTAGACCTATAGCTTTAAGCTCGTTTTCAACGTTTTCCGAGATGGCTCCCGTACCACCGATAATAACAGCATTCTTGGCCTCAAGTCTTTGAATTTCCTTTTTTGTACTGCTGAGCAAATTCTCTTTGATGTTTAACAAAATCGGGCAATTGTATTTTTGCGATAACGGCGCGGCACAGAGCGCATCAGCAAAGTTTTGACCGGTTGCTATGATTACATATGCAGATTTATCGGGCCAGCCTTTTTGCGAGATCTGGATTGTCGTTTGGTAACGGTCATTTCCGGCAACCCTTTGCAACGGAGAATCGGCATATAACTTTGCTGAAGGGCATAATAACAACGCTAGAATACAGAGAACAGATAACAGAGATAGATTTTTCATAAGAAAACTCCTCGTATCAAATCTAGACTTTATTGACGATCAACTTTCTTTTGTTGGTGAGGTAAAAGATTTGTTACTACATCTTTTATTACATTTATTTTATTATAAAGAGACAACTTAAAGTGCTTTTGCAACACATATTGTGCATTTTTCTGTATTTAAAAGGCCGTCCTGATTAGACGGTCTTTTTGACACGTAATAAGAATTACCAAATAGATTCTAAATTTTATCTCTAATATTTTAGCTTTATCCCTCCCGTAATTGCACATTTTCTTTTCATTGCTCACGGTTTAAGAATCCCCCGTAATTTTAGATTTTAGATAAAGAGGGGATAAAACCCCTCTTTATGTTAGGAAAAACTCACCTGTAATTTGAAACTTATTTGCCTACAGCTGCAGCTTTTGCGGCTGCTTCTTGTTTGGCTAATTCTGCTTGGCCTGCATCGGAGGCTGAATTGAAGACTTCAAATTTTCCTATTACCGTATCGCCATCAGACGCATATAATGGAATCTCTGAATATGCAGGGGCATTTTTCATTTTCTCCATATACGCAACGGCTTCCTGCGGATTCTGAGGTTGATCTTTGTCTAAATCAGCTTTCTTAATATATCCAACTGTTCCATCAGTTCCCTGAGCCTGTATCAAATCTGGAAATTGCACAGATGTGGATGCCATGTTGGCGCCATAGGTTCGTCCATGAGCATTTACTTTGTAGTTAGGAGCAACATTAGAATTATCCGAGTCTGCTATCGTAGATATTGCTCCAAGACTCAAAGAGCCTGCTAAAAGACCTATAGCTAAAGCTATACCGATAGTAAAAATACCAGATTTTTTTAACATATTTTTCAACGCCCCTTCTTTAATTACTTTGTCTTGGTGAGTAAGCACACGGTTCTTCTAAATAACCACTCCCATTGTACATTCTAAAACTTCCACCTGCATAATATGTCCCTTTGACACTTGTATATGGAGAAGTAGCAGTTAACATTACCTGAGGAGAACTATTGTATGCCCAAGGGCTGTACTTAACACATGTCCCTGCGTCATTATACATATAAGCACTAACCCCCATATAACCTGTTGACGCACTTCCATTTGTGCAGGACATTATAGCACTGGCTGAAGCAAAACTAGGAGATGTCGTAATTGTGCAATAACCGTTATAGGCATACCCTCCATAATTCATACCAACGTTTGTTACTGGGCTGGATGCTTGACCTGCATATACCATGGTCGCAACAGAGAGAAATAAACCAAGAAAAAATGATATGAAAGAAACTCTTAACTTTCTAATCATATTATACTCCTTTATAATATTTTCCCTTCGAATACTAATAGACAACATAGATTACTTTTTGCAACACATATTTAGGATTTTTTTACTCCTGAGACTGTCCCTAAAACGGAAACGGCGCCAATTGGTACTTTTAGTATCAATATTATTTTCAACTGGAGCTAACCGACTACCCCCCTTTAAATTTAGACATAAATCAAAAATGCAAAGCAGGCAAGAAAGAATTAAGTTCTAAAATATATTTTTAGAATGGTTGCTAAACCCTTACTATTTTTCTTTTTACTTATTGAATTAGCTAATTCGATGAGTAAAAAGGAGGATACCGTAATGAGTACAAATGTTTATGGAGGCCCAGGAAACAAAGCGTATGCCGTAGTGGGATATCTCGATGCACTCGATCCCTACACTGTCCTATGGGAGGAATACGGATGGAAATTTATTGAATACCCATCGGGATCCAAAAAAAAGAGAGCGTATCTGCCAGGAGGAGCATGGAATCCGTTTCCGAGTTCATTCCAATCAGGGGTTTTAGGAGCTATGAATTCAGCTCAATACGTATATGGTGGTCCCAGCACAACGCTCTATGCTTCAATGGGATCTGTCTCCGCAAATGAAAAAGTAACGGTGCTTATCCCAAATGTATCTGGATTTGCTTTTATAGAATATAGCACCAGTAATGGTTCAAAAAGAGCATATGTCAGTGCCAGTACTTTAACTATGACAAGTACTACAGCTTTAGCAAAAATGAATTACGATACACCAACCTATTCGGAACCTTACCTTTATGGACAACAAATCGGTTCCTTATTTGAAGAAGAATACGTTGTCGTTCTACAGCAAAATAGCCGCATGGCTTATATCGAATACAACACAACGAGTGGGAGAAAACGAGCCTATGTTTTCAACTATAAGCTAACCCGCGTTAATACCACCGAACAAGTACCAAATCTTGAGGTCTCCAACGATTACATTTTCGCTTTCATCAATAATGCCGTGGATGTATACGGAGGACCGAGCTCGGATAATTATGCCGTTATCGGATCCGTAGGTCCCCTTGAGGATATTGGCATGATCCATAAGGAAAACAATTGGATCTATATTCAATATGCCACTACTGGAGGGCCAAAACGGGGATTTATCTCGTCAGCCATGGCAGATCTTGTATTCTTTGTTGGAGAAGGCACCGTTGATGATCTGGAAGACAAGACAAACAGCTATACTGGCTGGGGCGATTTGACGAATGCCGCAACCCCAGTCTATGCTGGCCCGGGTACGAGCTATGCATCAATTGGCAGTTTGGCTGCGAACGAAGGCGTTACGGTTTTTGCAGGTGCGGAAAATTCATTCTACCAGATCGAATATACAACCGCTGCCGGTCCGAAACGCGGTTTTATCCCGGACAATGTATTGCATCATTATAATTTAGGCGGACTTGCTATCGTTAACGGCGGACCAATTGTCGTGTACCACACTCCTGACTTATATCCCACATCGCCTCAATACGGAGCTATTGGTGAAGGCGAATATGTTGTAATTTTAGAGAAGAATGATACACGTTGCTATGTGGAATATAATACGTCGTCAGCTAGAAAACGCGGATACACCACTGCTTCCGGATATACTTATAAAAACATGGGTAACGTCAGCCCGCTCCCCAGCCTGTCAAGCGACACGTATATAGCAAACACAGACATTCCCGTCTATGCTGGACCAAGTAGTGCCTATTTTCAAGTCGGCAGCCTAAATCAATATGAGCCTGCTATCCGATTAGCAGCTAACGTGTTGGGCTATTCCTATATTCAATATACAGGATCTAACACAACAAAACGCGGGTATGTCCTTTCGTCTGGGCTGTCTTCTTATCAAGTCGTTATTCCGGATTTCACCTATGCGAATGTTACGAAAGGTAATTATGGGCAAAGCGGAGCCGGAAGAAATTTGGAATACTATCGAATTGGCTCCGGAAACAAACGTCTGTTTTTGAACTTTGCGATTCATGGGTTTGAAGACAATTTTAACCAAGACGGAGCTGAATTAGTCGATGTCGCAGGCGGCGTAATCCAGATGCTTTCTGATAATATTTCTTCCGTTAATAGTCATGACTGGTCGGTTTTTGTTATTCCATCTGCAAATCCTGATGGTCTGATTGATGGAAATACAAATAACGGTCCCGGTCGGTGCACAACATGGCGGTACGGCAGCACACGGGCTGAATTGGTTCAAGGCGGAGTTGACCTTAATCGAAGCTTTGATATCAACTTTGCTGTCAATACAGATTCACGAAACTATACCGGGCCTTATCCAAACTGGGCAAAGGAATCGGAAGCTCTAAGAGATTTTCTTGTTGCCAACAAATCTGCTTCTTACAGAAACGTTATGATAGATAGCCATGGTTGGCTACAGCAAATTTACACTATTGATGGTAGTCAGGCTTATTTGTCCAGACTCTTTAAATACTTTTTCCCGCAAAATACGCAGATGTCATTAAATGGCGCTAACGGCTATGTATCTATTTATGCATATTCTTTGGGAATGGAAGCTTGTTTGTTTGAATTTCCTACAAATGTAACGCATCCTGCAGATATCCAGGTTTTAGGTTACAAGGCTGCTTTCGTCAATGCTATTATGTCCCTTATTAACGAAGAGCCTTATTGATTGATCGATCTGGGACACTTTGCATAATCAAAGAGAGGGATCCTTCTTTTGGATCCCTCTCTTTGTATTTATTTCAATATTTTGTAATATTTGTTCTGAAGTTATGGTATAATCTCTAACATGATCGTTCGAGCAGCACTATCTTTTATCGATAGGAAGGTTTATATGATTTTTAGGAGAATCCATCACTCTTTTATTACTATTACCTATATTCTAGTGATCCTGTCTTTAGTTCTTGTTGTCTCAGGCTGTCAAAAAACTGGCACGAACCCAGCAAATCTAAATTCCAATACCTCTTCTAATTCAACTGAGAATAACCAGATTTCTTCCGAAGATAATCCCGCGCTGCAAGGTAACGTCCCGTTAAACTCAATCGTTGCTGAAAAAGATAGTCATCGCTATTTTCTTTCACATGACGGAGACAGAGCCGGTTACCTTGTTGATACCAGCCTTTATCGTCAGGGTATTAATGAATCCTCTGCGGTGCGCCTGGCCATTGGTCAGATTGAATATCTCCAAACTGCGGGAGATTATGTTTATTATCTTAAACAAGGAGAAGCTAACGTATATCATTTAATGCAATTATGCCGTATCAATACCAAAACGGCGAATCCGAAAGAAGAAATAGTTAAAGAAGACGTAAACTTATATTCCCTTTATGACCATTGGGCTTTTTATTGGGATAAAAAAGATTCCTCGCTTTATCGCCTGGATTTAGCAACCCATGGGGCTAAACCTCAAAAAATTGCTGAATTCGCGGACTTGGACTCTCTTATCGCACGGGGAGATTTTATACTCGTTATTGAAAGAGAAACTGTAAGAAAACCTCAAAAGATTATTACTACGTCCAAGATATGGGAACTCTCGGCAGACGGGTCAAAAAAAGATCTCCTGATGAGTGAAGATTATTATAAAGTATCACTTATTCAACCGTATCAAGACTCCGTTTATTTTGTGAAAGATTACAGCATCCAACGCATCAATATTACAGGGGGACACAGCGAAAAAGTATATACTCCTGACGGCACTAAAATCCAATCTTTTAAAATTAATAACAATCGGATCTACGCGGAAGAATATTCATCTTCAGAAAAACATATCTATACTTCAATGAATTTAGACGGTACAGACAAGCGTCTTATCTTTATTTATCATAGCCCGGTAGATACCCAAGGATCAGCGGTAAACGGAGCTTTAGATAAAATGAATATCCATGCTTTCGATATTACTCAGGATTACTTAGTTTTGACCGGAAGTTCCTATTATATCGGGGAGATTCTTACAACCCGTATCCCAATCACTGGAGAAGCTGGAGCAAAAAAAGAAGAAGTATTCTTCAATGGAGCATGGAGATCTATTAAAGATTATTTTGAAGAGGCAGACCGCGTACTGACCTCTAAGGGTTTGAAATAAATACCTTTTTGCAACATATATGCTGGGTTTTCTTCACTATCCTTGAGTTTCTTAAAGACAGTCAAGAAAAAAGGCTACTTCCTGTTAGATATAGGCATAGTATCCTTTTTTTCCTTTGCTGATTAAATTTGTTTTTTTATGTATCTTTTCTTATCTTATCCAATTAACCTTTTTAAATTATTAATCGCCTTTCTTTTGGTTTTATTTACCGCCTGATGTGTTACTCTGAGTTTTTCGGCCAAATCATTTTCAGAAAAACCATTAATAAATAACTCTTTTAAAATTTTTTGTTGATTTTCCGGCAATTCTTCAAGTAACATGTTTAATAAAACCATATTTTCAGGGTCAATGTCCATCAATGGATCCTTATAAATATCTTCTTTAAGTTCAACTTCAAAGTTGAGAATTTTACAGTATTTTTTTGATAACTTGATATACTCATTTTTAATCGACACGGTTATATAAGCAATAAATTCCTTTTCATTGTTGCTTTTTTTATAAAACGGGAAATTATTGATAATTTCCAAGAGAGCGATAATCAAATCAGATTCCGCTCCGTCATAATTTAATTTTCTCGAATATTTTTTGATCAAAGGTATGAATCTCCATATAATTTTTTCTTTCGCATCTTTGTTGCCATCCCTGGCACTCTGTGCCAATAAATACAGATCACTCATATCTTCCCTCTCTTGCAAATGATTTCCAGTAATTAAAAAGAGAGAAATATATGATTTAGCAACCCGCAAATAACAAAATTTTAGTAAATTGGTAAAATTATAGTCATTAGATTCACCAACTTTCTATTTTAATTTTATATATTTGACAATTGTTTCCTGGTGAATATAAAGACAATATTTGAATAGTTCTGCAACACCTTAGCCACAATTATTTAACCGATTGGCACCTGCAAATTTATTAAAAACTAAAAGTTATACAAAAATGCCAGTTATCACTGTTCCTAAAAAGGCAACAGCTCCAACTGGCATTTTTGTATTTCCATACAAAGTTTTGCTTAATTTTTTAACTTTTCAAAAAAAAATATCCAGCAGTGAATAATCATTGTCACAAAGTTATGTACAAAAAACAGTAGTATTGCTGCATCAAAAGCAGACAATGCTGCAGGCACTCAATTTCTTGAAAAAATACCCTCATACTATCCTAATATTTTAAAATCTTACCTGGATTAACAAGTTGCTAATATAACAGGCCAAAAGAAGAAATATTCACAGATCAACTAAATTATATTCTTAATTTTATCGAGCCCTAATAAAGCAGGTTTACAAATATCCATATTTCTTCTTTTTACTAATTGAATCATTTGATTCAAAATTTTTAATCAAAGGAGAGATATTATGCCTACTTCAGCAACTATGTCAAGTGCCTCGACAGTCTATCATGGACCCAATTCCAGCAACTATGCCACTGTCGGCAGCGTAAGTTTGAACGAGTCCGTCCAAGTCTATGCTATGGAGAAAAATTGGTTCTTTATTGAGTATTCTACAGGTGCCACTACAAAGAAAAGAGGCTATGTTACGTACAGCAAGATCAACAATGCAGCGACGGTCGCAGCCAGCGTCCCTACTCGGTCCTTTACCGGCTATGCTGATGTCTCGATTCAGAATATTACGGTATGTACAGGCCCGGAAACATCAACTACTTATCCATCTCCTGGTACGGTTTACGCTACGGAAGGCTTCACGCGTTTTAACGAAACCAGCGGAGGCTATACCTATATTGAATACAGCACATCGTTGGGAACCAAACGGGGATATGCCCTGACCAGCCAGCTTGCAGGCAGAAACAGGGGCGTGCTGTCAGACGTCACAGCAGCATCACCTACAGTTTATACCGGCCCGCGCAGCGACTACGTTACCGGAGGAAGTTGTTTACCTGGGAGAATACGTGGTTATCCAGGAAAAGGACTCCTCTTCCTGGTACTACATTGAATTTAACTCAACCTCCGGCAGAAAACGCGGTTATGTCAACCAAAGCTTCATAACGCCATATTCTTCGACCAGCGGAATTGGGGCGCTGAAAACCGTCCAAAAAGATAACTTTCTGAAATCCTTCAAATAATTTAAATTTAACTAAATTAGCTGGCACTCATTGATCACGTCCCGGCCAGTTTTTTCTTTCGCTGTTTCATATTGACTTGTAAATAACGTTACATACGTATACGTTCAAATCGAAATTTATAGTTCGATAACCCTTCGCGCTTTATCTTTAATTTTTTGATCATGTGTCACGATAATGACGGTTTTCCCTTCAGCGTTCAGCGAAAGCAGAATATCCATAATAATTTGAGCGTTTTTGCCGTCCAGTGATCCTGTTGGTTCGTCAGCTAAAATGATGTCGCATTTTTTAAGAAATAAACGGGCCAACGCCACGCGCTGCTGCTCTCCGCCGGACAGTGTATAAACCTTACTATTCAGTTTACTTTCTAGCCCGACTCTTTCCAGCACTTCTTCAATCTTATAATTCGTGCGGCTGTCCCGCCTGATCAACTCAAGGTTCTGTTCAACTGTTTTACTCTCGATCAGCGCAAAATTTTGAAAGAGAAAACCGACGACAGAGCGGAAATATGCCAATTTTTGCTTATTCGTCGTGTACTCCATTCCGTTAATTCTCAAACTTCCGGCGTCAATGGGCTCTATTAAGCCAATAATGTTTAATAATGTGGTCTTTCCCGTTCCGCTGGCACCGGAAAAGCAGACGAATTCCTGATCCTTGATGAGAAAATTATAGTCTTGAAATAGAGTCAGATCCTCAAACTTTTTGGTGATATTAATTCCTTCAATCATAATACCCTTCCTTTTAGAATGGCAGGTACATTGGCTTTTTCCACTGTACTTGCCTTCTTAGCAATAAATATTAACTCAACCGCCAGCAAAATGAGCCCTCCCCAGATGAGATCGGCACCTTCGGCAATCCCTAAAAGCTCTCTAAATAAAAACGCCAGGATGATGCTCACCAGAAAAACGACTAACGTGATAAGTATCAACCTCTTATTTCTGGCAAAGAGTGAGTATCCAAGTACTTTTTTCAGCGCCAGTTCCATTGCGTTGAACTGATACTCCAGTTTGATAATAAAACTGATCAGCGCGATTTCCAGAGCCAGCAAAAAGATCGATAAAATAACGACTAATTTCACATTGCGTAAGATAATCGCCCAATTGTGTTCATAGATATCCAGGGCATTGGATTTGACCCTGATTTGATCAGACAGCTGATACTCCGCGATGAACTGATTGAAGTCCTGTTCGGGGATATTGTACATCGTATCATAGGCATAGTACATATCGTTACCTGCCTGATATTCATCAATTTTTTGAAGCGTATTATTGAAAATTATGATCGGGTTCGCCATTGGTCGGCTTACGTACTTGTTCGGCTGATTATGAATGCCCACAAAACTCATGTCGCCGTCATATACTTTGGTTTTAACGCTTGAAAGAATTTTTTCTCCAAAAAAAGCAGTGATCATTTCTTTCGCAATAAGACATTCCTGAGAATCCTCCGATATGCCGGACGGGATCAGGATATAATAATCGTCGTCGGCGCTTTTGACCGTCGCTGTCAAGGCATTGCTTACTCTTGATATTTCTTCAAAGGCGTTTCTATTGATTAAGATAACAGGGTACGGGCTGCTGAAATTAGCTGTCAAATCGTTGTATTGCAAGGAATATTTTTGAAACCGTTTATAGAATTCTTGATTCATCATGCTTTCATCTGATATTGTTTTACCTAAGTGATTATTCACCCTGTAATTCAATTGATAGTAACTATAATCCTTATGTTCGGAGAAAAAATCATGCTGCTTATACATCAGATACCCTTGAGCTAGGATGGAGAAATTGCTGGACAAGACAATGAGGGTGAGTATGGTGGTTATGGTTTTCAGGATATAGTTGGCTGTAAGCAGTCCGCCGCCGGAGCGTCTGACGGCGATATCTTTTTTAAAGTTAACGCGCAAAATTGCCGCATTGATCAGGGTATTCACAATTATTAACACCAGAAAGGACAGGGCAAGGGCTTTAATTTTAAAAAGTACATTGGAATTGGATAATAGGCTTAATATGAACGGCAAGCTAAGGAAGGCACTGACCAGGATACCGATATCAGCCAAAGCATTTTTGCCAAAAACAGTTCGGACATCCTCCCCAAGGGTTATCCGCACCGTGATCTCCTTCTTCAGGCTGATGATTTCATAAATCGTCAGCAGCAAGATCAAGCCAAAAACGATAGACCAAACCGCCAATAGATTCAGCCAAGTCTCTTTATCGGAACTGAACAATTTAGGGAGTCCGCCTCCGTATTTACCTACCAGGCTCGCTTTAAATAAGCGCATGGCTATCAGTTGGGATTGATCGCCGATGTAATAACAATCTTTGAACTTTTCCATCGTCTTAATCTTACTGAAATCCGCATATCTAACTTGTGTTTCTCCCATAAAAAGGCTGTTATGCTTTCCTTCAAGAATACCTTTGATTTGTAATGTTTTCAAAGCGTTGGGCGTGCCGAATACCGTGATCTCTTTTGCGTAGGCCGAGATAATCGTACTGTCCACAAAGAAGAAATCGACATCATACTCCTTTCCTGCATCGAGAAAATCCTGGATGACTTCTTTTTCCCCGATAGCAGCTTCTCGATTCACAAAATCAAATCCCGACTGGTAATAGGATTCTTGAAAGCCGTCCAGATAAAGAATGAACAATTCCCCATTAAAAATAAAGCCTATAGTGATTAACAAGTATATGACGATCACTTTTATTTTCTTCATAATACAGAAAACCCTTCTCTATTAATTGTGGCAAATACGGGGCTAAAGAATGCCTCCATATCGTCATATCGTAACCAAACCTTTAAACTCACTTATATTATATCGAAAGTACATGGGGGCGTAACGAAACTTTAGGTTTCGGTTGCGCCCCCTCACTTTTTATGGTGAATTTTTTTAAAATTTAGTTTCCTATCCAGTGATCAACGCCATTTTTCTCATATTATGAGCGATGCAATGTAATCCCCACTCAATTTTAACCTTTTCTAGCCCTTTTAACAGGAATCTTCGCATACCGTGATTCCCTTTAATGTCTCCAAAGACGCTTTCAACCTCGACCGGCCTCAAGCTCCTCATGCGCAAACCTTCTTCTGAACACAAATTCCTGCGGGCCTGTTCTTTATAGGCATTCAGTTTGCGATTGACATATATTCTTCTGTTAGCGTATGGATCGGATGACTTCACGCACTGGTTCCGATGAGGACACCCGGAACAATTCAGGCATTCATAGATTCGGATCAAACTCCTATAGCCATTGTCACTTTTTTGGTGCCGCTCGTATAAGAAAATGAGTGTTCTCCCATAACCGCAGATATATTCATCATTTTCATGGTCATAGGTGAAGTTCTGTGGTTTCGTTATGTCTTCTTTCCATTTCTTACTGGCTTCTTTGTGGAAGGTATTATATTTGACATAAGACACAAGCTTTTTCTCCTGCAGATAGTCGTAATTTTCTTCGCTGCCATAGCCGGCATCGGCAATAATATTCTTTGGTAATTCCCCATGCAGGAGCGTTTTTAATTCTTCCAGGTGATCCTTCATACAGCTGGTATCGCCCGGTCTCTGATGAACACTGTAACCGACCACAAACTGGTTCTCCGTCCCGATCTGGACATTGTAACCTGGCTTTAACTGACCGTTTTTCATATGGTCTTCTTTCATTCGCATAAAGGTGGCATCGTGATCTGTCTTGGAGTAACTGTTTCTTTCTTCCAGGATCAGTTCTTGCTGTTCATATTTCTGCATTCTTGGCAGATAATCTTTCGTAAGGGTGTTTCTTGTTTTCTTTAACTTTTTGGTTTCAGCATCTACTGTCTCTTCTTCCGATTTCTTAGCCAGTCTCTCGTCAATTTTCCTTACGGCTTCTTCAATAGCCTCTGAGTCAATGGGCTTGCCATTGCCTAGCTCTTCTAAATCACTGTCGCCGTATTCCGCATTTTCTTCTTCATTGATCTGATCGATTTCTTTAAATAATTCCCGGCATTTCTCCCTTAACGCTTCTTTATAGCGCTTCGTGGATTTGCCCCATACCCAACTGTATTTATTGGCATTGGCCTCAATTTTTGTCCCGTCTAAAAAATAATTTTCCAGCTTGATGTATTTTTCTTTGACTAAGAGTTCAATAACTTCAGCAAATACTTCTAGAATAACCTCTTTCATCCGTTCACTCCGGAAGCGGTTAACTGACATGAAATCCGGCTGATTGCCGCCGCACAGCCACATATACATAATATTTTCACGGGCCGCTTTTGCTATCCGGCGGCATGAAAAAACCCTGTCCGTATACGCATAAACCAATAACTTGGTCATCATGACAGGGTGAAAGCTGGAACGGCCGCCTCCAGGATATTTGGCAAACAAGGGTTCGAGATTCATGCGATCGATAGCACGATTCACAACTCGGACGACATGGTTTTGAGGAATCAGGCTGTCGATGCTTAACGGCAGTGTTTGTTGTTCCTGCACATAAGGTTTAAATACTTTCTTGGTATGTACTTTCTGCCCTTTCTTAGACATTCAAATACCTCCAAATATGGCAATATTTATATCCATAGACATTATACCACATTCACGTCAAAATATCTCCCTATATCTGCTGATTTCTTCAAATATTGCAGACTTGCACAGATTCACAAGCGGACGTTAGTGGCAGCAGCGTTAAAAAACAGAAATCCGCAGCGTTAAAACATGCCAACGGTTAACTTGCAGTAAACAGCGGGGTTTTGGCATGTTAGCGAGGGTTTCTGTTTTTAGCTGCGAGAACGGGGGAGCGGTGGACTGTGCGAGTCTGCACTACCCCAAAAAGAAAAGACGCCATTTTTTTAAATTGACGTCTTTCGCTTGGGGCTAAGTTGTGATACAGCCCCATGTATTATTCAAATATTAAGCTTATTGTGCAATACTATAATAATTCACTGTGGTTCCGGAATGTTGTACTTCAAGATTCGAGTCTTCTCTTGCAACTACCATGGGTCCATTATGAGTCCCACTTCCGTTTTTAATTCTAGCGCAATGTATGCTTCCATCACTATAAGAATACGCAACATCTTCATTAATCAAGAAAGTATTAAATCCATAATCCAGTCTTTCCGTAGATCCTAAATAGGACTTTGTTGCATAATCCGTCCAAGCAGTAATGAAATAACTTGATCCTGATCTACTCGCATTTACAAGAGTCGATTCTGCATATGATGCAACAGGAAGTGCAAGGGATAAACACAGAGATAAAGCAAGTAATACGGTTAATTTTTTTCTACTTTTTGTTTTCATGTGAACACCAATCCTTTCATCCTCTTTTTATAGTATCTGATGAGAGATCCTTTTAACGTAGACGGAGATCTTATATGGGCCATAGCCTGTCCACCTCCCTTTGTGACATAAACCTTTGGGAAGTAACATTAATCTCATAATTTCAGAGTTAATTTCTAAACAGGTCTTTTTTTCACTTTAATTGGCTTGCATTTTGATTTGAGATTAATGTTATTACAATTTACATTTTGTAATAATTTCCACATAATGTAAACCGTATTTACTACAGGTAATCCTTAACAAAACTCTATTTCAGATTGCCGAATATTACATTATTCCACGCCTTATTTCTTTATAATTCAATACTGCTTCCAACCGAGATTTAACTCCAAGCATTTCCAAAATGTTGCTAACATGATACTCCACCGTACGTTTAGAAATTCCCAAACTTGCGGCAATTTCCTTATTTCTTAAACCTTTTGTAATTAGAACGAGGATTTCAGATTCCCTCTCTGTCAGAACTTCTTGCCAATCCTTCACATTTAAAGAAGCATCATGAAACAAAAATGGATCGGGATCATTCATTCTACTCCGTAAATGTGCAGCAATTGGTTTTAAATAAACCGAAAGGTTTTGGGATTGATACACCTCTCCCTTAATTGCTTTTCTGATGGCTGTAACTATTTCGTTTTTTGTACAGTCTTTTAAGAGAAATCCTGCTAACCCTTGAACAAAAGATACTTCTATAAATTCCTCTGGGCTTTGTCCGGTAAGGATAATAATCTTTGTGTCAGGAAATTCTTTATTAATCCCGTCCATTATGTCGACACTGCAAACATCTGACAAATTGATATCCAACAACACAACATCCGGATAAGCTTTTTTTGCTATTTTAAGACAATCCGCTGTATTTAGTGCGATACCCACAACTTCAATATCTGATTCCTGCAATAATAGCGAGGCCATCCGTTCAGCAAAAAGTGTCTGCCCATCTGCAATCAAAACCTTGATTTTGGGACGTTTCACTATTGTATCCTCCTAAAGAACCGTAAATAAACTCAAAAAATAATGTATTAGAATTGTGTTTTTTATTCACTTTATTTAATAGACAAGCTAAGGCAACTTTTGCAACACTTTCTGTAGAATAAATATCCCCATTCGTCAATAATTACTTACTGCGCTTTCTCTGTAAAATCCAAAATTTGTTGTAATCATTTTACAAATATGGTCTTTAATAATGTAAAAAAGATGACTCCTGAATTCAGAAATCATCTGATGATTGACTGATTGTTACTTTCCGGCCTGTTAATTCAGTTGTCGTTGGTATAATGCCTACAGTTACTCAACATCCTTTTGATTCCGGTCAGTATAACCGGTTGCGTTCCGGCGAGAACGGGGTTTGAGGCAGCACTCACACACTTCACACGTAGTTACCACTCCCCTTGCACTTCCGCATCCCGATGGTCAACACTGAAATCCGGTTTGTCAAAATAATTGTTTACCGTTCCGAAAGTAGCGTCAACATTAGCCCACCTGTCCTCTTCCGGTAGATAAACCTGATTCCAGGCATGATCGCCCCAGCTTGATCCGCTGTATCCCAGACCGGTAACCAGTCGGACCTTCAGGTCGACCGCCCGGCACATGGAGACATAGAGACACGCGTAATCGAAACAGACACCTCTGCGGGTATTGAATGCCATGACCGAACCCGAATTCATTCCGCTTAAATCTTTACTGAGCTGAGCGGCTTTCTGCTCATCATAGGTTATATTCCGGGTGATCCATTGGTAGATGAAATAGGCTTTTTGACGGTTGTTCTGCGCATCACCTGCCACCCGGCGTGCGACGGCGTCGATTTGCGGATCTGATTGAACGGCTTCATCCAGGGTTACCCCATTAAAATAGGTAATTACCCACCCCTTACTCTTCGTGGGGTCGGAAACCGCATTTTGCCTGAAATAGTCATTGACCAGCACCGGTATCTTTTGTGCAAGATTGGAGTTCAGGACGGGAGAAACGGCATTTTTGTAGATAAACTGATAACCGCCCGAATCATTCATCATCCGGGTCAAAGGCTGGGAAGGAAAATAATAGGCATAGAAATTCAGTAGCAGCACGGAAATAAAGACCATTACGGCAGCCCGGGGTAGCTGGACCAAAGCCCCAATTATACGTCTCAACCCGCTGCCGGCGAGAATTAACAGCTTATACAAACCATTAGCCAGAGGACTTAATACAGCATTATAAACCGGACGGGTAATAAATCCGATCAGACCGCTGAGCAGCGAAGCGATCAGCGGGACGGCGACCATGTATATCAGTACATCCTTACCGGCCAGCAGTACCCGGATCTGATCGGGAATCTCATGATAGATCCGGGTAAATATGCCGTAATTATGCTGGAAGAAAATCCCCCGGGTCAGATAAATCGCAAGAAAAAGCACCAATATAAACGCTAAGCCATCGCCCAATGACCGTAAGGATAATTGGATTTTTTTACGGGAAAATTCCGTAAAAGCCCCTATGAGTATGGGCAGCGCAAATATTGCAATCAAAATCAGTGTCAGAAAGTCTGCGTTAAACATGAAATACTCCTTCAACATTGCTTAGATTCCAAATTTTGATAAAACATTTTGCTTTCCTGCCTGGTTATATGATTATTCTTCCCATGGGCTGCATCATGTAGTCTTTTAAAAATCAGCCAAATTAACGGCGGCCACAAGGCCGCCGTTAATTATTATTTTACTTCAATAACCGAAGAATTTGTACGCGCATACAAATTCTTCAAATTCAGAGATTTTGCCGTATGGAAGATTCACATCAAAAGGCTTGTCAACATATCATACGGGGAAAGGGAATAACCGGGGAGGACCGTTAATCATGAAGGTAAACCATATCACAGATATAAGTGTAAGAACACCGGATATTATCGCTGGTGAAATAGTGGCAATCAAAGAGCAAACAAAAAAAATCCTGCTCGTCAGCGCCGTGGAAATTGGACGTCGTCTTATGGAGGCCAAGGAAAAGATCCCTTATGGCGAATTTGTCGCATGGTTGGAGAATGCCGTGGAGTATTCGGAGAGCACGGCCTATAAACTCATGCGCATAGCTGAAGCGTACGGGCCCGATCTGTCCGGCACCGCCGACTCGGGCACCACCGCCCCCGGCGTCAGCGAGAAAATAGAGCCGTTTGCTAAGCTGGGCTATACCCAGGCGTTCCTCCTCCTGGGGATCCCGGCAGAGGAACGTGAGGAATTCATTACCCAATTTGATCTTGAGAACATGGCCGTCCGCGAGCTGCAGCAGGCGGTCAATGACAGGAAACAGGCCCTCGCTGAGAAAGAAGCGCTGCAGAAAGACCGTGACGCCCAAAAGAGCACCATCTCCAAATTATCCAATGAGCTTGGCCAGGCGAAAAAAGAAGCCACGGATAACCTGCAAGCCGTATGGGCCGAGCAGGGAAATGTTTTGAAGCTGCAGCGGAAGCTTGACGTACTTGAAAATGAAAATGCGACGGCCAAGCGCATCACCGAGATAGAACTTGAAAGTAAGATCTTAAAGCTCAACCTGTCCATGACCCAGGCAGACGCCCGCTTCGTTCTGATAGCCAAAGGATTCGACGAACTGTTTATCGCTATGAGCGAAATGGCCGCAGCGGACCCGAATGCTTTCAAGCTTTATTTAATTCATACCAACCAGTTTATATCAAAAATGTCGAAGAAGTTAAAGCGAATTGAGAAAGCTGTTCCCGCTGCTCCCGAAGTTCCGGCAACTCCTAAAGCTCCCGCCCCATGAGCGCTCTTAAGAAAGCTGTCGGTCGGTGGGATTGTCCCCCGATTGGCAGCTTTATTTCTTAAAACAACAGCACACTGTTAGACGGCGATGTTTTTTATCTTGCCTAAAGAAAAATATCCTACTTTATTAGAAGATACATATAATAGCCAATAAATTCTCTTGTTAAGGAGTATAAATCACGTAGTTCAAAGGTTCTTGCATGAGCAGAATAAACCTTATTAATACCAACCTTGTGCATTGCTAATGTTGTTCGGGTTATATGGTAGTACTGGGTAATAACCATTGCACTTTGAAAATTATTCCGATTCATAATAACCTTAGAATTCTTAGCGGTCATAAATGTATCAACACCATGGCTGTCTTCAATGATCACATTTTCAGGTATTCCTGCTTTTACCAAGTAATTTTTCATTACTTTGGCTTCGTCAAACCCTTCCTTACCTGTGCCTCCACTGACAATGATATATTGAAAGTATTTGTCTTTATAGAGTTCTGCGGCTTTATCTAATCTACCCTGCAATCTTTGTGACGGAGTTCCATCCAATTCAACCTTATTTCCTAAAACGATCCCAACATCACACTGACCCAGGTTATCGGCTAATCCATCAATCGTGATCAAAATAGTATGTGACAGAAACCATAGTAGACCGGCAATTATTATTACTTTAAAAAACCTCTTCAGCATCACTTTATAGCAGCCTTCTCCCTGCCCGATTTCCAGTGCTTCTTTCAGCAACCTTGTACCGTACCCTTTATTGCGATAACCCTCGTGCGTAACGACATTTTCGATCAATCCATACGGCTTTGCTCCCCTTGTCAGATTATTAACAATCACAAGGACACCATCATCTTCATGGGTACAAATGTTATTCCATCCTTCGTAGTTTGTTGTCCTGTTACTTCAAACCCAAGTTTTTTATATATTTCAACTGCATATGGCGACGAATTTACACTTATCTCGCCAATCTCTGATTTTTTCTGAACACACTTCTTTAAAGCTTCTGAAAAAAGGGCTTTGGCAATTCCCCTGCCGTGATATGCTTTATTAACAAAAAGCAGGCTGATATGACTATGGTCCCTCATCGCTATGACACCTACAAGTTCTTCGCCGTCAAAACAGCCTGATATAAAAAATCTTCCGCCTTCCAGTAATATTTTAAGTTCTTTCGGCTGTATGAATTTTCTAAATGTATCAATCCCCTCCTGAGAATAGCCAGGCGCGACATATTGTGAAAAAACAATCCATATAAGGCTTGAAGCCTCGGCTAAATTATCGGTTTTTAATTCTCTGTACTCCATACGATCCTCCTGTTTAATCCTTTATTGCATAAAACCCTTCCATACTGATATTTCATTGACATGGTCAGGTATATTATTCAAAGTATCTTGTAAGCAAGCCGCGTTGTTTCTGATTTCCATCTCTGTTTCTTTAACCTGCTTCCTTATTAATAATTGGTTAAATAACCCAAGGTTATAACTGGAAATTTATTTCTAATATAACATGGTGCGTGACCAACTTCCATGTTTTTTATAATCATTTGGTTTGTTTATAAAAATTTTCTATCTTTAACCCAAATCTTACTCAATAATACAAAAAAGATGCTTTTGAATCTGGCATCTCCTTGACGGCAGGCCATATTTCTAAAAAGCATCTATAATAATAAATTAACTCTCAAATCAGTAACTGTAAGCAATCCCGGATTGAAAGCATTAGTGGTAATCTGTTTTCATATAAATCGCCTTTCATTGCAGTACGTAGACAGGCACAGGCAAGCCCTGATCATTAGGGCTTCGTACTATATTACTTTTCCCCGTCTAATTCCCGTCTAACTCACGGTTAATTCTCTCCTCTATCTCCTGATCGGTCAGATCATATTCGTCCATCAATTCCCTGGCTCTCTGTCTTTGTTCATAATAATAGGTACGTTTTCTCCGCCTGAGTTCTGAGATATCACTGTCCCCCCCACCAGTCCAGTCACCGTTCCGCCGGCCTCTGATCGCTTTAAAGAAAAAATAAGACAGTGACGCGGTGACGACCAGCATCAAAAGCGCCATCAGCGGACTTCCAAAACCAAAACCTATGATCACAATTAATTACCCCCCATATATTGCCATTTATGTAGCACAATGGTATTTTATTTCGTATAATACCTTAGCATTATTAACTTTTTATATTCTTTCTTAATCATAACTAATCATATCATATTTTTGTTGAGTTTTAATGCCTCCAAATCAGGTATCCGGTACGAATAAATTTAGGAGATCAACATGAGCAATATGTTGTTTACCAACCATATGTCTTTGGTCCCAGCTGCAAACGATCCGCGTTATTTTTCTATGGCCAGAGAGAATTACGGTAATCCCCGGACAGTTTCATACCCGTATTCCCGCACAGGACAGACAGGACAGCCAAGGGCCGTACTTCCGACGGCATTTTTACCTGGTACCGTTCTACCGGCTGCAAATCTGCCTGGTACACTCCTGCCGGGACCGGTTCTGCGAAGTCCTGTTCTCCCCTCTTCTATTCTTCCAGGTTCTTATCAAAACGGCTATCCGGTGCCTGCCGCCCAACAGGTGACTGTCTCTGCAAATAATCTGAATAAGATCCTAATCGCCATTTTACTTCTTGTTTCCCTGGACTTGGTGTTTGTACGGCCGGGCCGCTCTTTGCCATCCGTGGCCGTCGCCGCTCTTTGCCGTCCATGGCATCGCGGCACTAGGCCATCCGTGGCCGTCGCCGAGCCTTGTCTTTCGTGACCATCCGTCTAGGGATTTGTTCTTTCTTTAGGCTGTTTTTCCTTCGTTTGTTTATCCTTAGGCTGCCTGATTCGGTCCTTCGGTTTGAAGATGCTCGGTCTAAGGTTGTTAATCGGGACCGGATTACGTATCAGGATTGTGGACAGCGCCTTGATATCCATTGGAATTAACGGCCAGAGATACGGTACACCAAAGGAATTGGTCCGCAGCAGAACAAATAAAACAAGCAAGACGCCTGCTCCAAATCCCCAGAAATTAAACAGCCCGGCAGCCAGGACAAGGAATAGGCGGACAAGCCTGTTCGCCTGAGCCAGTTCATAACTTGGTGTCGCAAATGTCCCGACTGCCGCAATGGCGGTATACATCACAACCTCCGGTGTAAACAGCCCAACCTGTATAGCCACATCACCCATCATGAACACCGCGATTAAACCCAGGGCTGTAGCCAGAGGCGAAGGGGTATGAATCGCCGCCATCCTCAGCATATCGATTGACAATTCTCCCATTAGCACCTGAAACAACAAAGGAATTCTAGCCGGTTTTTGCACTCCAATAAACTGAAGTCCTTCGGGAAGCAGCTGAGGATTCAAAGCTGCAGCGAGCCAAAGCGGGGTAAGAAATACGGACAGAAATATCGCGATAAACCTGACCCACCGCAAATACATACCCACAACCGGTTCTTGGCGGTATTCTTCCGCATGCTGGACATGATGCCAGAACGTACAAGGTGCGATAATAATACTTGGAGAAGTGTCGACCATCACAATAACATTGCCTTCAAGCAGATGTATTGCTGCTACATCAGGCCTTTCTGTGTACCTGACTCTTGGAAACGGATTCCAGAATTTACTGCCGAGGATGAACTCTTCAACCGTTTTTTCCGCCATGGGTATACCGTCAATTTTTATATTTTTAATTTCTTTTTCAATATACTCCACCATTTTGGGATTCGTTATATCTTCAATATAAGCAATGCAAACATCCGTCTTGGAGCGGCTGCCTGCTTTCACGAGCTTCATCCGCAGGCCTGGATCACGCAGCCGGCGGCGGATTAAAATTGTATTAAAAACCAGTGTCTCCGTGAACCCATCGCGTGAACCCCTTGTTACTCGCTCAATATCCGGTTCCTGTGGCATGCGGCCCGGATAAGTCCTTAGATCTACAATGATAGCCTGCGTTCTTCCCTCAATCAGTATCGCCATTGTTCCGGATAACAGAAAGTAGATGACTTCATCCATGGCTTCGACTTCCGAAACCTGCAGGTCAACTATTTTGGACTTTACAAGCTTGTCTACCGCATTCACGGCGAGTTCCACACGTTCGATCTTCGAAAGCACTTCCAGAATCATATTGCTGGCAGGTCTGCTGATCATTCCATTGACGGAATAGATTGCAATCTTTTTGCCGCCGATGTTCATTTCCCGAAGTACAATGTCAAAGCTTTCAGGTACGCCGAGTTTTTGATTCAAATAAGTGACGTTTTCCTGATAGTTTTTGGAAATGCTCATTGTCGTTTCTGCTGTTGAGCTCATATCATCAACCTTTCGGATTAAATACAATTGCTGTCAGATAGCCGAACAAAACCGCAACGGCAATTCCTGTTGCACCGGTCTGAACACCGCCGGCCAGAACCCCAAGTATGCCACCGCTTTGTGCTCCTTCGATCGCACCTTTGACCAGCGTATATCCAAAACCGGAAAGCGGCACGGTTGCACCGGCACCTCCGATTTTGACCAGAGGTTCATAAAGCCCTAGTCCGCCAAGAATAACTCCGCCGGTCACGTACCCGACCAGCACATGTGCCGGCGTGATTTTGGCTTTCGTCAGGTCCATCAGCAGCTGTCCGCCGACGCACAGAAGTCCGCCAACCAGAAAAGCAGGTAGAATGTTATTCAGCATCAAAAGACCTCCCTTAACTCATTTCAATCGACACGGCATGACCAATGGCCGGCATGGATTCACCCTGTTGAGATGATACAGAACTATGAAGGCTTCCGCTTCCGACAAATAAGATTTTTTGCAGTTCACGACTTTTCAATTTATTCAGGAGATGCCCTGTCAGCACGACCGCGGAACAGCCGCACCCGCTCCCGCCGGCATGCGTATCCTGTTTGCTGCTGTAAATCATCACCCCGCAATCCGCGAAGTTATTGGACAGCTGCAGGCCGCTTCGTTTCAAAACCTCAAGCAAAAGTTGAAGACCTACCATCCCAAGATCTCCGGTAATAATCATGTCATAGTAATCCGGCTGACGGCTGAGGTCCTGAAAATGATTCAGGATGGTGTCGGCAACAGCAGGCGCCATGGCCGCACCCATATTATTGGTATCGGTCTCACCGTAGTCTAAGACCCGGCCAATCGTTGCACTTGTGATTTTAGGGCCTTCTCCTTGATCAGCCAGAAGGATGCTGCCTGCTCCGGTTACCGTCCACTGGGCATACATTGCTCTCTGGTTGCCCTGCTCATTTGGAAAACGGTATTGTCTCTCTGCCGTCTCATGATGACTGGATGCACTGCAAAGTACTTTAGACGCGAACCCACCGTCGATCAGCATTGCACCAAGGGCCGTGGAAAGCGCCATCGTCGAGCAGGCGCCATAGAGGCCGATAAACGGAAGACCGATTTGTCTGGCAGCATAGTTCGACGAAATAATCTGGTTCAGCAGATCCCCCGCCAGGTTATAATCCACAGAATCCAACAGGACATTTGCTTTGGCTGCAGCTTTCGTCATGGAAGTCTCCAGCATTTTCATCTCCGTTTTCTCCCATGTCTTTTCATGCGCATAACTGTCTTTTAAGACCATGTCAAAAGTATCTTTTAGCGGCCCCTGTCCTTCCTTAGGTCCGACAACGTTATACCCGGCCAGAATAACCGGCGGCTGACCAAATACAACCGTCTGGTTGCCTACTCTTTTGAAATTCAAAATGTTTTTCTCCTTTCGGTAATTATCTGATCCATAAATAGATCAAGCCGACAATGATTGAACTTGTAATCCCATAAACCAAAACTGGTCCGGCAATCGTAAAGAGCTTCCCGCCTACACCGAACACATAGCCTTCTCTCTTATATTCAAGTGCCGGTGAAACCATCGAATTCGCAAAACCGGTCACGGGAATGATCCCTCCGGCTCCCCCGTATTTGACAATCGTGTCATAAACACCGAGACCGGTCAAAATAGCCCCTATTATTATCAGCGTTGCTGTTCCGGCTGTCTGAGCAGCTGTCTTAGCCAGCCCGAGGTAATTCATGTAAAAATTGACAATCATCTGACCAAAGCTGCAGATGATTCCGCCAACAACAAATGCTGACAGTACATTTTTCAAAACCGTTGGTTTTGGCGAAAACTTTTCTGTTAATTGTTTATATTCCTCCTGGGTCACCGCAACGGATGGAGGACGGAGTTTTGATTCCGACAATGATTTTCACCCCTTTTTTTGATTAATAATTCCCGATTTTTCGCTAAGAAATTCAGGTATTGTCAATTGTTTTATTTGTTTATCAACTTTATACCAGAATCAGTCAATAATTTCAGAACCAAGCACGAAGGAAATATTTGGGTGATGTCGAAGATAGATTTAACGACTTGTAATATAGGAGCGTGGCATCAATGAATAAAAGAATTGAACGACAAACCCTGCATTTATATCTTGAGGGCGAACTAGATATGAAGAATGCCAGTGAGCTAAAAAGCGTGATTGATCTGGATATAGAGAAAAAAGGAGTCAGGACGGTGATCCTGCATCTGGATGATCTCCATTTCATTGACAGTTCCGGTCTAGGGGTTATTTTGGGACGATATAAAAAACTGCTTCCTCTCGAAGGAAAACTTAAAATTGCCAATGCTCCGCCGCATATTTACCGGATCATGGAACTGTCGGGGCTTCCCAAAATTATAGAATTTTTACCAAAAGAACCTGCCGTATAAATGAATTTAGAGTTGAAAGGAGAATAATCAATGGAAGTCAATAAAATAATCCTGACATTCTCGAGTCTGCCGCAGAATGTAACAATCGCCCGCATGTTGGCCTCTTCGCTTGGAGCCCAAATGGATTTGGCCTTAAGCGAGCTTGAAGAACTGAAGGTCGCTGTCTCTGAAGCCGTTTCCAACGCAATTATCCATGGTTACAGCAATGCACCTGATCAGTTTGTCACGTTAGAGCTGGAGGCAGATGAAACGAAAATTTCCATACAAGTAACCGATAACGGCTGCGGTATCCCCGATGTGAATCAGGCCATGCAAGCTTCTTATTCTACGGACCCTGACAGAATGGGACTTGGTTTTATCTTTATGCAGTCCTTCATGGATGAACTGCGGGTTGAATCTGAAGTTAACAAAGGAACCAAAGTATTGATGGTGAAATACTTAAGCCACAACCGTCCGTCCTCTCATTAAGAGGGGGTGTGAAGATGATTCAACGACTTTCAGATATGAACCTGCCCCGTTTTCCCCTGCTCTCCGACCAAGAATTGATGGAGCTTTTACACAAAGCCCAAAATGGCGACATCGATGCCCGGGAGCGTTTGGTCAATTGTAATCTGAAGCTCATTTTTAATATGATCCAGCGTTTTTCCCACAGGGGATATGATCTGGAGGATCTCTTTCAGATTGGCACCATTGGTCTCATCAAAGCCATCGATAAATTTGATTTCTCGTACGGTGTTAAATTTTCCACGTACGCCGTACCGATGATCATTGGAGAAATCCGAAGATTTTTGAGAGATGACCATCCTATTAAAGTCCCACGTTCTTATAAAGAGCTGGTTTACAAAATCAACCGTTCCCGGGAAAAGCTTTCCTCGGAATTAAATAGAGAACCCACGCTGAACGAGATTGCCGAAGATATCGGCACCCCGAGCGAAGATATCATACTCGCCATCGAAGCAGTGCAAAGCCCGTCGTCGATACATGATACGCTTTATCAGGACGATTCTGATCCTATTTATGTTATTGATCAAATTCCGCTGGAGAAGGATACCGATCCGGGATGGTTTGAAAAAATTGCCCTGCAGGAAGTTCTCGATAAACTGCCCGGAAGGGAAAAAGAGGTTCTGTATCAGCGATTCTTTGAGGACAGAACGCAAAATGAAATTGCTAAAGTCATGAACCTCTCCCAAGTCCAGATTTCCAGGATCGAACGCGCGGCCTTACTCCATTTAAAGCAGATTCTGAACGACAGTCCTTACGAGTAGATCGCTTTGTAAATCCCGTTAACAACAAAGATAAAGTGGCTTTGCTCGGATTAGTCTGAAGATAATGGAAGCAACGTTACTTTGGAATCGCGCTACTAGTTGGCATAGATCGGCGGGGTCATACTGTAGGACTGCCGGACCGTACGCTTGAACATCTCCAGCAGTCCTGCTTTTCCAACTGCTTCTCCAGCTACAAGCTTTATGCTGTCTGCTTCTTTCTGACCGCAATAAATGATCATCTCTCCGAGCTGCTGTCCCTTGGCAATTGGTGCGGATACCGGGTTTGCAAAATACCTGGTTTCAATCCGGCATTCTTTCTCCTTCCCTTTTTCAACACACAAGCCGACAGCTTCCTGACTGACAAGGTCAACTGTTTGCAGCTTCCCTTTATGAACAATGACTTCTCCCTGCTTGGAACCGGCAGGGGCAAATTCTTTATAAACATAATTGGCAAAACCATAATTGTACATCTTCATAGACTCCTGAAAATGGCCTCTGACCTGCGGGACTCCCATGACAACACAGATCAGTCTCAGGCCATCTCTTTTTACGGTTGAGGCCAAGCAGTATTTTGCTTCCTGCGTCCAGCCGGTCTTAAATCCATCGGTTCCCTCATACCACCATAAAAGTTTATTGGTGTTCCACAATTTAAAATCCCCGTTGCGCAGTTCATATTCCTTCATGGATGTCAGCTGTGATACCAGCTGGTATTTGAGTGCTTCCCTGCCTAAAATCGCCAAATCATAGGCACTCGTGTAATGCCCTTCAGCCGGCAGTCCGTATGCATTGGCAAAATGGGTATTCTTAAGTCCTAATTCCTTGGCCTTTCTGTTCATCGAATCCACGAATTCCTCATGGGTTCCGAAGATATGTTCCGCAACAGCCACGCAGGCATCATTTGCCGACCCTACTGCGATCGAGATCAAAAGTTCTTTCAGGGTGAACTTCTCTCCTGGTTCAAGATATATTTGCGATCCGCCGAGAGAAGCGGCATTCTCACTCGCCGTCACCGTGTCGGTCAGTTTGACTTTGCCCTCTTCGACAGCTTCTGCTGCCAGCAGCATTGTCATCAGCTTCGTAACGCTTGCCGGAGGCAGTTCCTTGTGAGCATTCTTTTCATAAAGAATTTTGCCCGTTGCCGCATCCATAAGAATGGCACTTTCAGCAGATGTCTCAATATTTGCAGCCTTTACCGGCGCCGCAATCCATCCGAGCAAACATGCCGCGGCCAGAACCACTGTCAGCATCCGTAAACAAAATTTAGGCATACTAAAACCTCCCAAGCTAAATTGTGTTTGTTGTTTTAGTATGCCCTTATAAAATTAAATCATGTTATGTTTCCAATATTCTTCAGATTGGATTAACTCCTCAGATTGAATTAACTCCTCTGATACTTTCCCGGTACTTTACTAACCTTCCAGCCGTGCCAATAACAAGGATTCAGATACGCAAATGGTCTTGGATAGATTTTATGTTTCAAAACGCAACCGCGAACCACTTCGATTTCATTCTCCACACACGCTGCGTCAAGTTCAGGCGTCCAATTCTGTTCCTGAAACCAGATTGCTTTGGCCTCGCATTCCACAGTTTTCCTGACAATGTCCTGAATCAGCTCCGCCCTAAGGCACGGAACCACAACATCAACTCTGCCCTGAAGTGCGCTTAAATCCGGATAAACCCTGCTCCCTTCAAATGTTTTTAGATCCGGAGCAACCAGGTAGACCCTGCAGCCAAAGTACTTAAGACAATGGGCTGCTTTCCAAGCATGCTTATGCTTCAGAAAACGGTCAGAACTGGCATAGACAGCATACCGCATACTTGTATCCAGACTGCCGGAAAACGCATAGATCGTCTTGGCTTCTTTCATCGGTTTCACTCCAGTCAGCGTCAGTATCGGGTTAGACCCCACGCATGAGCGTAATGTTTACAAATGTTTGATCAACAGGTATGTAAAGAACCGTTAAATAGCTGTATTTAAGAATAGTCTATGAGATGAGCATCTAAAAATTGCCTGAAGACACAAAAAGACCTGAACCTTTTGCAGTTCAAGTCTTTATTTCGTCTAAGTCTTGTTTCGTTTAAGTCATATTAGTTTTTAGGTGATATTGGATTTCTCAGAACGTGATCTCCAGCGGGTCTGCGGTAAAGGAATAAATCGCTGCTGTGGCTTGCGTAAAGTACAGAACCTCACAAAGGCCGTCATCGCACTTGTACATATTTCTTAAACTCGGATTGGTTTCGAACATCGCTTCACGTGCTTCAGGGCGCGGATCAACGGCAACTTCCCCGACGAGACGGATCCATTTGTCTCCAACCATTCCGGAAATTTCAACTTTCGGGTTCTTAAGCAATTGTGCAAAGACATTTTTTTGATTATTGGTTCTCTTAGTAAGATCGGCCAGGAATTTATTCCGGTATTAGAGCAGTTTGAGATTTTCGGCAATAAGTTCATCGCCCAGATGTCCGAATATAAAATATAACGGTCTTTTTAGCGGATCACTGTCGAAACCGTCGGTTTAAGCAGTGGCCTTTCTTCGCCAATTGTAATCGCCTCTGCAGCCTTTACTAATCCAAGCGAACTTTTTTCGGCAGAAGAAGTATACAGCATGCATAATGGCTCACCGGCTTGCACTGCGTCACCGGCCTTTTTCAACAGATAAACGCCTGCTCCAAGGTCAATTTCACTGTCTTTGTTTTCCCGGCCGGCTCCAAGAACCATGGCCAGAAGTCCAATCTTCCGGGCATCAATATGCTGAATATAACCTGCTCTTTCGGCTTTATAAATGATTTTTTCTGAAGCCAGGGGCAGGTTTTTGGCATGCAGCACGGCCGTATCGCCTCCCTGGGCTTGAATAAACGCCAAAAACTTCTCCCAGGCCCTGCCGCTCTGCAGTGTATCTTTCAGTATCTCTGCAGCTTCCGTGATTGTAGCGGCTTTCTTCCCGAGTACAAGCATCCAGCTTGCCAGTTCCAAACACACTTCCATTAAATCATCAGGTCCGTTCCCCTGCAGACACTCAATCGCCTCGAGAACTTCAATACCATTGCCGACGGCCCTCCCGAGCGGCTGATCCATACTGCTCAGTACCGCCACCATATCTCTGCCCAGATTTTTACCGATCCCGGCCATGATTTCCGCCAGTGTTTCAGCTTCTTCCAAAGTCGCCATAAAGGCACCCGAGCCGTATTTTACATCCAGCACAATTCCGTGGGCGCCCGCAGCAATTTTTTTGCTCATGATCGAAGAAGCGATCATCGGAATCGAATCGATGGTTGCCGTAACATCCCGTAAGGCATAGAGTTTTTTATCTGCTGGAACCATCCTTCCGGTCTGAGCGATAACCGCTAAGCCGATCCTGCCGACCTGCTGCAGGAATTCCCGCTCCCCTAACTCGACCCGGAATCCGGGAATAGCGGAAAGCTTGTCGATGGTTCCCCCGGTGTGTCCGAGTCCTCTACCGGACATCTTGGCAACCGGAACGCCGCAGGCCGCCACCAGCGGAGCAACAACCAGCGTAGTCTTGTCCCCGACACCTCCGGAACTATGCTTATCGACAAATACTTTCCCCGGAAGGGACAGTTCAAGCTGGTCTCCGCTCTCCGCCATCGCCATGGTCAGCTCCGATGTCTCCTGGACCGTCATCCCCTTAAAATAGACCGCCATCGCCCAGGCCGAGACCTGGTAGTCCGGTATGATTCCCTGAACATAACCCTGAACGATAAACCTGATCTCCTCCCGCGTCAGCGGATAGCCGCTCTTCTTCTTTTCAATCAGCTCAACCATTCTCATCATATTTATCCGCCACTTTCTATTAACAATAGTTTTGCTTGGGTTGGTCAGGGTGCCACAGCTTCGCTTTTCGGCAGATAGCGCCCTCCTGGCGCTAACAGCCGCGCTGCGCTGTCCGTGCTCCGCTTTTCGCGGAGCTGTGGCACCCTGACTAATTATAAGTCCAAGTCTATTCTGCATGTCATGATGTAAGAAGCGTTTTACCATGGCATTGTTGCAAGCATTTCAATACGAAAGCGACAGCCCTACATCCACAGATGAACAAGGCTCACAGTTAATAGATGAGGCTTCCAGCTAAAGAAATGGGGTTATCATTGGATCAACAATCATCTGCGATTATCTGCGCTGAAATAAAACCCTCAGACCAGTCTGCGTGCCACGGCTCCGCGAAAAGCGGAGCAAGGATTGCGTAGCGCGGCAATTTGCGCCATGGAGGGCGCAACTGCCGAAGAGCGGTGCTGTGGCACGCAGACCAGCCCCAAAGTTGCCTTTCAGCAGGCAGACCGATACCAAATCAAAATGATAAAAAGACTTGCTCAATTCGTAAGGAATAACACGCAAATCGGACTGGACATCGTTAGTCCAGCAACGCGATTAGCTGCCTCATGTACCGCAGAAACGTCTCCTCAATTCGATCCGCCGTCGCCAGAACCTCCTGATGGTCAAGCTTTTGCTCCAAGATCCCGGCGGCCATGTTGGTCACACATGAAATGCCGAGCACTTTCATCCCGCCATGATTCGCAACAATGACTTCCGGTACGGTGGACATCCCAACAAGATCGGCTCCAATCGTTCTTAAATAACGAATCTCTGAAGGCGTCTCATAGCTCGGCCCGCTGAGCGCCGCATAGACTCCCTGCCGGGGATTCAAGCCGTACTCCGTCATCAGGGAGAGCGCCAGCCCTCTCCATTTGCCGTCATAGGCTTCACTGAGATCCGGAAAACGCGGTCCAAGATTGCTGAGATTCGCTCCGCGCAGCGGATTGCTTCCAGTCAGATTGATATGGTCTTTGATCACGATCAGATCACCGGGGCGGTAATCCGGATGGATGCCGCCGGCGGCATTGGTCACGACCAAACCTTTCATCCCGATCGTTTGCATCAGACGGACCGGGAAAGTCACTTCATGCATCTCATAACCTTCGTAATAATGGAAACGTCCCTGGAGAACCATGACATTTCTATCCCCCAGTGTTCCGACAATCAGCCTGCCGGAATGCCCTGTAACGGTAGACACAGGAAAATGCGGGATCTCACTGTACGGAATAACGACCGCATCTTCCACAAGTTCGGCCAGCTTGCCAAGACCTGAGCCCAGAATTATTCCTAGTTCAGGAATATATGGGATTTTCTTGAGCAGAAAATTTTGGGCGTCATTCAGCCATGTCGTCATGACTTGTTCATTAATCATGCTGCTTCTCTCCTTTTAATTCCGTATAAAAACTGGTTCCGTTTTCAAGCGGCTGTACCCCCAAATATTCGGCAATGGTCGCTCCAAGATCTGCAAAGCAGGCTCTCTGTCCAAGATTCACTCCCTGCTTCAGCTTCGGCCCGTATACAAGCAGCGGAACGTATTCCCGGGAATGATCTGTGCTTGCTGTCGTCGGATCACAGCCATGGTCGGCCGTAATAAACAGGATATCATCCTGCCTGAGAATGCCGGTAATTTCCGGGATTCTGGCATCAAAGGCCTCAAGGGCTTCGGCATAACCCCTGACATTATTGCGGTGTCCATAAACCATATCAAAATCAACAAGGTTTGTAAAAATCAAGCCGGGGTCGTCCCGCCGCAGATATTCAATGGTCTTGCTGATTCCATCGTCATTTCCGCGGGAGCTGACATGCTCACTGACTCCTTTGCCATTAAAGATATCGTTGATTTTGCCGACTGCTAACACCTTCTGCCCGGCTTCAGCAATCCTGTCCAGCAGTGTTCTGGCAGGAGGGTCAACTGCAAAATCATGCCTGTTGGTCGTTCTTTGATAATTGCCTGCTTCACCGAGAAAAGGACGCGCAATAACGCGGGCAACCCGTAATTCACCCTGCAGCATTTCCCGGGCAATTCTGCATATTTCCATCAGTTCGCTTAGCGGGATGACCTCTTCATGCGCTGCAATCTGGAATACTGAATCGGCCGAGGTATAAACGATTGGTTTTCCTGTCCTGACATGTTCTGCCCCGAGGCGCTGCATAATTTCCGTGCCGGATACCACCTCATTGCCTAAAGTCAGCCGGCCGATTCGTTCTTCAAACCTTCTGATAAAATCATCTGGAAAGCCGGTCGGAAAAGTTGGAAAGGCCTGATCCAGAATGATACCGGTCATTTCCCAATGGCCGGTGATGGTATCCTTGCCTTTTGATCTTTCAGCCATGAACCCGTAATTTGCGGCAGGATTGCTTTGGGGAGAAACAAAAGGAATTTCGCGTGCGTTTCCAAGACCCATACGCTCAAGATTCGGGATTCTCAATCCGCCTGCCTGCTTGGATATATTCGCAAGTGTATTGCTTCCTTCATCGCCATATTGGGCTGCATCCGGCATTGCTCCGATGCCAACACTATCCATTACGATCAGTATCGCCCGAACCATCTGTATTTCCTCCTTTTTTAGCCCGCGGATGTGATTTGCGGAAAACATCCAGCAGGCGTTTTCTTGTTAAATGCGTATAGATCTGAGTGGTTGATATATCGGCATGTCCGAGCATTTCTTGAACCGAACGCAAATCAGCGCCATTATCAAGCAAATGCGTTGCAAAACTATGTCTCAACAGATGCGGATAGACACTTGATCCCAGGTTGTTTTCCGCTGCCCATTTTTTCAGGATTAGCCAGACACCCTGCCGCGTCAGCGGTTTGCCGCGTGAATTAAGAAAAAGGATATTCCTGGCTTCTGCTGTTGGTTTCGGGTTGCGGGCGAGCAGCATTTGCCTTGTGGAATCAATGTATGCCTTTAAGATAAGGATACCGGGCTCACCCAAAGGTACGATTCTTTCTTTATTCCCTTTGCCCCGGCAGCGAATATATCCTAAATGATAGGAAATATCGTTCAGGCTGAGTCCAATCAGCTCTGAGACCCTGAGCCCGCTTCCATAGAGCACCTCGACAATCGCCCGGTCTCTGCTGCTGAGATCATTTTGACTATCGTTCTGGTCAATTGCCCTGGTCAGATTGATTTCCGACAAGACGTGGGGGAGCTTTTGTTCGAGTTTAGGGGCCGCCAGAAAAACCGTTGGATCGTCATTTCTTTTGTCTTCCTGAAGCAGATACCCGTAAAATCCCCTTAAAGCTGCCGTATACCTGGCCAGTGTTCTTGCAGATTTTCCCTGCTTCTTTTCGTCCAGAATGAAAGTGATCAGGTCTGAGGTACTGCACTGCAAAACTGTCCTGCCATTTTCCTGAACAAAAAGCACAAATTTATAGAGGTCCCTGCTGTAATTGGAACAGGTATTTACGGAAAGCCCTCTTTCAACACGCAGATGGTACAGATAATCTTCTAACAGATCATCCCTTAATTTGCTATTTTTAGACATAAAATATCCTCCCCGCAGTTCATTTCTACGCAAGGAGGAATTATCCTTTTCTTTAGGGATTATCGTTCACATTTAATTTAAAAAATAAGGCTCGTACCCTGTCTATAAACCAAAAAGGCGGGCTCCCAGTATGGTGAAATATCCCTGTATCACCCCGGTGGCTAAAGCCGCGATGGAGATCAATAACGCCATGCCACAGTAGTGGAGAAAGTTATTCTTCAGAAAATCGCCCCGCATCCTGCCCTGCAGCAGAAGAAACGAAAAAACAGTCGCTAGACCGGCTCCGAGCAGAAGACACGGAACCGCCAGAAAAGATGGAAAAAGAACCGTAAACAGGACCAAGCCCAAGCCCATCATTTTTTTCAGCTGAATAATAAACACAACGGTAAAACCGAAGATAAATCCTCTCGTAAAGACGATCAGGTACACCAGCGGAGCTCCAATCACCGTCAAGCCGAGGACCCATATCCCTGCCATCATAATAAAGTTATCCCTGGCCAGCTGCTGAAGGAATGACGTGTCGATGGCGGTTGGTTGTTCTCCGAGCAGGCTGTTGAAAAAACCGGTTAGTTCTTTCGCTTTTTCTATGCCCAATGAACCGACCCCAACTGCTCCGAAAACACCTCCTGCCAGAAATACGCAGCAGAGCGTCAGATAGATAACCCAGTACTGCTTGATATGATCGTACAGCATTTTCTTCATCGTTCTACCTCCCCGAAGACTTGTCCTCAAGAAAATCATATTCAGGAAGGCAGAAGACTATGTCAACTCGTACAACATTCTCAAATTAGTTACACAAATGGTTACTCCAGAGTTAGGTCTGCAGACCAGACCCAAATATGCCTACTCATTTAAAGAATGATGTACAGTGACCCTAAAATCCGTGTAAAACACTGAGGAAATTTTTTTCTTTATAGAGCCAGAAGCAGACCAATAGCAGTTTTGGCATCAAAGAACCCGCTACTCCCTGCCATTTGCAGGGCCTGTTCCCTCGGAACAGCTACGACATTCAGAAACTCATCCTCATCACAGTCCAGAGGAGACCAGCTCAGATGCTGTGCCCGGTAGATATGGATAATTTCATCGGTAAAACCCGGTGATGTATAAAAGGAGCCAAGATAGTTCAGTTCTCCTTCATAACCTGTTTCCTCTCTTAATTCTCTTAAGGCGCAGGTTTCCGGATCTTCACCCGGATCCATTTTACCGGCTGGAATTTCCAGCGTTTCTTTGGCCAGCGCATAGCGGTACTGGCGAACCATCAAGATCTTGCCTTCGTGTTCAGGCACGATGGCTACAGCACCCGGATGCCTTACAATTTCCCGAATAGACGTTTTTCCATTCGGTAGTTCAACGGTATCCTGATGGACACTGATGAACTTTCCGGAATATACGGTCTGTTCGGCAATACATTTTTCTGTCAGGCCGATTTTGTCCATGCTAAACCTCCTGTATTCCATAAAATCTGTGGATTGCACTCTTCATGATGGTTTTTTGTACCGGCTTCCGGCATATTATTGTCTTCCTCCATACTAAGATAGAATAGATCTGTTTGGTCTGGGGGGCGTAAATATGTCGACTGAATCTCATCATAACACCTATCAGCTGCTGGTAACGATAACAACCTTTATCTTTGCTGTTACCTCCATGATTACCGTCTATATTTCCCTGACAGCCTGGAAGGAAGAACGGGAAGCAGTCAGACCCTACCTTACCTTTACGCAATCTCCTTCTGTGGAGATCCTCAATAAAAAAGATCTGACATTCAGTTTTCATTTCACCAACGTCGGTGCGCATCCGGCAGCTTCACTCCATTGTCAGGCCATCTTTGCAGACATTGATTTAAATGCCGAACCGCTCCAGGTTGATCAGATCTCCCTCGCCAATTATGTTTCTCCTGATTCCACTGTGGATTTAGTTGTCACCGTCGATATTCAGACCCAGGGAATGGATACCGGACAGGTCAATCAGCATTATATTATTTTAAATCTAAAATATTTTGATCCGGTATTTGAAAAACAATATGAACAAATTATCTATTTACGATGGGCCGGTATCTCCAAAGGTCAGCTTCAGCCAATTTATCATGCTTCTAGGGAAGACAAGGATCAGATCATCCAATACCTTGGCAAAACCTAGACCGCCATTCAATACGTATATAGTTGAACAATTTAAAACACCTCAGAATTTATTCGAAATAAAATTCTGAGGTGCTGAGCTCAGCAGGCAATCAATTATCAGCAATTCTCAATTTATCTGCGACCATAGCGATAAATTCGGAATTTGTCGGTTTCCCGCGGTCAACATTAATCGTATAGCCAAAAAATTTGTTCATGAAATCAATATTTCCTCTGTCCCAGGCTAGTTCAATCGCATGGCGGATTGCCCTTTCCACTCTGCTGGGAGTCGTCCCATAATTTTTGGCGATCATGGGATACAATTCTTTGGTCACAGCACCAAGCAGAGAAACATCTTTGATCACGGAGACAATAGCGTCTCTCAGATACTGATAGCCCTTAACATGCGCGGGTACTCCCATCTGCTGGATCATCTTGGTAACTTCAACTTCAATCATCTTGGAATTCTTGGCGTTAACCTGGATAACACTGCTCATATTCGAAGATAACATCGCATTTGAAATATTGTTAAACGAAGGAGCGGCTTCATAAACCCCGACCAGCTGCCGTATTCTTTTCCCTAACGTTTCCAAATCAAACGGTTTCAATATGTAATAGTCAGCCCCCAGCTGAACTGCCCGCTGTGTCATATTTTCCTGGCCAAAAGAAGTTAAAATGATCACTTTGGGCCTTTTGATCGTGTTTATTAGTTTTTCCATGACGCCTAATCCGTCAAGATGAGGCATAATTATATCCAGGACCACGACATCAGGTTCCTCTTTTTTGATCATATCCAGTGCGTCGTTTCCGTTATAAGCTACACCCGAAAGCACCATGTCCTTTTGATTGCTTATATATTCCTTTAATACTTCAATAAAATCGCGGTTATCGTCAGCCAACAAAACTTTTATTGTTTCCATCGAACTATCCTCCAGTTTCCAAAGATACGCCAAAAAAACATATAAATCCAATCCTGTTACTCTTCGACAAGAATTTACCAATTCCTTCTGATCTATTGGAAAAATATATATATTCAGTATGAAGTATCATTTTATAAAATATAATAAGAAAATATAATAAGCATTCATGTATTGAAGAAACCGCCCTCGCGGGCGGCTGCTGCTTTACTCGTTATACCTGATTCGTCTATCATTTTCTCAATAAATATTCCGTATCCCCGGGTAGAATCATTGACAAATACATGCGTAACGGCGCCAACAATTTTGCCATTTTGAATAATCGGGCTGCCGCTCATACCTTGGACGATCCCTCCCGTTTTTTCCAGCAATTCCGGATCGGTGATCCTGATAATCATGTTTTTGTTGTCAGTCCGGTACTGCATAATTTTTTCTATTTTAATGTCAAATTCTTCGATGGTATTGTCTTTTAAAACCGTATAGATTTTAGCCGGCCCAACCTCAACCTCGGATTTCCAGGCTATAGGGACAATGGTACTGAAATACGGATTCCGGACTTCACCTTCATAAATACCAAATATCCCGCTGGCTGAATTCTTGGCAATTTTACCGGTGAAATTTGACTGAAGCATAAACGTACCAATTTTTTCTCCGGGGTCTCCTCTTTGACCTTTTTCAATGGCGTAGATTGTGGATTCAACGATTTTGCCGTCACTTAATTCAATTTGGTCATTGGTATCAATATCCGTGATGACGTGTCCCAAAGCCCCGAATATTTTCGTATCGGGTTCAGTAAACGTCAGAGTTCCCACTCCTGCAGCCTCATCCCTGATAAACAGCCCTATCCGATATCTTTGGGTTTCTGAGCAGAATACCGGCTGAATCTTTTTTTCCAGAATTTTTTCTTTGTGTTTGATCTCAAGTACAATGGTTTTGTTTTCTTTGCATTTTTTATCGATTTCCTGTGCTACCTGAAAATCATTCGTTGCTGTGATGCCATTAATTTTTAAAATGATGTCCCCGACTTCTATTCCAGAATCCTTTGCAGGATAAGACTGTTTGCCTTCCTTGTTCGTGATCGGAGCATATCCTACGACCAAGACTCCTTTGGTCTGTAAGGTCACTCCAATGGATTGTCCGCCTGGAACAACGGATGGCCGTACTTTATTGACTTCCTTGCCTGCTGAAAAAAAATCGAGATAATTGATTACCGGGTAAAAACGACTGGTTTCTGTTTTCTGATAGAATCCTGCAATTTGTTGAATACTAAGGGTAAAAACGAGGAGAATTCCTATTCGGAAAATAATACGGGTTAGTTTTTTATGCAAACCGTTTTTTCCCTTCAGTTTTTCACCCTCCTCACGTATTTTTTTCTCTGCAGAGATACTACAATAAAATTTTTTATTGCAGTATTAGATTTCCCTTATAAAAAGGTTTCATCCTGTGAAATGTTTTCTAGGATTTCTTAAATTTATGGCGAAATAAAAAAATGACAAAAGCTAGCACTCTTGTCATTTGTTGGGTTATAATAGGCTTCATAATAGTCATAAAAGGAAACAAACGATGAAAAAAATATTTGTAAATTATTTTTTTACAGCCCTGGTCATTGCCGTGACCGTCTGGATATTGATTTCCAGTTCGAAATTTAGTATTATACCTCACCTGATCGCCATAACTGATGGAGGGCTGTTATTCCTGGCATTTGTCTGCATGGTCCTTTTTTGGTTTTTTGATGCGTTAATTATTAAAGTGATTGTTGAGATCTCTGATCAAGGTATCCGTTTTTGGCAGTATATGAAAATAGCGCTGATTGGACAGTATTATAGTTCCATTACTCCTTTTTCTGGCGGAGGACAGCCTGTCGCGCAGGTCTATACGATGAAAAATGACTATAAAATCCCGCTGGGGCTGGCTACATCAGTCACGATCAATAAATTTACGATCTATCATATTATTGTGACTGCCTTCGCCTTGGTTATGGCTATTTTTAAGTATGATTTTATCTTTGAGCAGGGTGCTGTCAGCAAAACCTTCATTGCTATAGGTTTTATGATCAATATCATATCGACGCTGGCTCTTCTTTTGCTCTGTTACAACAGTTTGATTGTGAAAAAGGTCTGCCTTCTGATCTTAAGATTGCTTCATAAAATCAAACTGGCCAAGAATATGAATGATCAAATCTTTTCCAGTCATATTGAGGAATACAGAAGTTCTCTGCGCTTGTTCCTGAGAGACCGCAAAGCTCTGCTTCTAACCTGTCTCTATACGTTGATTCAAGTCATCGTGTACTTTTGCGTAACCTATTTTGTCTATCTGTCATTTGGTTTAAGAGACGCGTCCCTGTTTGATATTCTTGCTGTGCAGTCTTTGCATTACATGGCGATTAATTACATTCCGACGCCTGGAAATGCCGGAGCATCTGAGGGAGGATTTTACCTGATATTCGGGCTGGTTTTTCCTTCCGGTGTTATGATCTATGCGATCATGCTCTGGAGATTCATCGTCTATTATTTAAATTTGTTCGTGGGCGGGATTGTCGTACTGATCGATTACCTGTATAAACAAAGCTTAAAGAAGTCGTAAAGGAAGCCCGTATTAAAAAAGTACCCTGCTGTCGCTTTTGTATGCGAAATAACAGGGTACTTTTTTTATTACATTTTAATTCATTTTTTGGCCTGTTAATTTATTTTTTGGCCTGCTGCCATAATTCCTCCGCAAGGCTTAGCGCGACGCTTTCACCGCCAAGCATTCGGGCCATTTCCTGGACCCTTTCACTTTCGCCAAGCCGATTGACTTTGGTCTGTGTCCGGTCTTCCACAACGACTTTATCAATGCCAAAATGGCTGTCGGCAAATGCCGCGATAGGCGCCGAGTGGGTAATGCAGAGCACTTGTCTGTTCTCAGATATTTTTTCAAGCTTTTCAGCGACCTTCATGATCGTTCTGCCGCCGACTCCGCTGTCCACTTCATCGAAAACAAACGTATCCACAGTTTCCACTTTCGATAATAAGCTTTTGAAAGCCAGCATGATCCTGGCCATTTCTCCGCCTGAAGCCACTTTGGCCAAAGGCTTGGGAGGTTCTCCGACATTCGCGGAAAAATAAAATTCGATCTGTTCCGCACCTTCGGGCGACGGTTCAGTGACTGGTGAGAATATGATTTCGATTCTGGCCTCGTTTAACCCCAAATCGAGCAATTCGTCTGCCAGGCCCTTTTCAATTCGTTCAGCCTGAATCCCGCGGTTCAGGCTGAGTTCCTCCGCCAGATTATTATACGTTGTCAGCGCTTCTTTCTTTTCGCGCCGGATATTTTCCTTTTCATCCTGAAGATGGGCAATTTCTTCAAGTTCTTCTCCCATTTCAACCCGTCTTTCCAAAACAGCTTCAATCGTATACGCATATTTTCTGAGCTTACCGAGATCAATCAGGCGGGTTTCAATTTCGTCAAGCCTTCCTGGTTCAAAATCCAGCCTGTCTTTATAGGACCGCAGTTTGGTCACATAATCTTCAAGACTGAAATAGATCTCTTCAAGGTTCTTATGCAGCTCTTCAATCTCAGGATCAAGCGCCGAGAGTTCCCCCATTTTTTCTGTGGCTGACCCAATCATATCAAAAGCAGAATCAGAGGTTTCTTTGGTTCCGGCATATAGTTCATCATAGGCTTCATTGACAAGACTGACGATCTTCTCGGCATTCAGCAGAAACTTTTTCTCCTGTTCCAGAGATTCCTCTTCACCGGAAACCGGTGCAATCCGGTCAATTTCCTCAATCTGGTAACGCAGTATTTCTTCCCTTTTCTCCCTGTCCCGCTCCGAACGCAGGAGTTCTCTTTCTCTGGACATGGTGTTCCGGTAATTGACAGCCGCGTCCCTGACTTGTTTCAGCAGTTTTAAATGCTCCTCGCCGCCGAAACTGTCTAAGAGCTCCCTTTGGGTTTCGGCCTGCAGCAGTGACTGGTGCTCCATCTGATCGTGAATGTCTACGAGTCCTTCACAGAATGTCCGGTACAGGGATAACGGGACGGTTCTGCCCTGAACACGGCAGACATTCCGGCCGGAATCATTGATTTCCCGATACAGATACAGCAGATCATCTTCGAGCGGATATCCTTCGTCCTGCAACATTTCAGTCAATTTCAGCGGCAGATTGGAAAAAATCCCTTCCACACACGCTTTGTCCTTGCCATGCCGCAGAAATTCATTGCTGGCTCTTCCGCCCAGAAGCAAACCCAACGCATCGACCAGCATGGATTTTCCGGCTCCTGTCTCCCCTGTAAAAACAGACAAGCCTTTATCAAAAACCAAATGGACATCTTCCATCAGTGCAAAATCTTTGATGCGAAGTTCTACGAGCATAGGTCTCCTCCTCTTTGCATACTCAGTCAATCCATGATTTTAAGGCATGGCTCAGCTCAGTTCGGTTAGTCTTTCCAGAATGATTTCTGTTTGTTCTTTAGGTTTGATCAGAAGAAAGATGGTATCATCGCCGGCTACAGTGCCGATCACTTCTTTCCAGCCGATATTGTCAAGCAGCAACGCCATCGCCTGCGCATTCCCCGGTATGGTCTTGATCACAATGATGTTTCCGCTGCTGTCGAACGAGATCACGACTTCCTTGAACATTCGTTTCAATCTTTCCTGATACCCGGGAGGATGCGCTTCAGCCTGAATGGCATAACGGTATTCATCGTCCGAGCCGGATATCTTGATCAGACCCATCTCCTTGATATCCCGCGAAACAGTGGCCTGTGTGACATTAAAGCCCTCTTCGAGCAGCCTTTGCGCTAATTCTTCCTGCGTTTTAACCGGTTCATTGGTAATCAGTTCCTGGATTTTTTTCTGACGGCGGCTTTTCATGAATGATCACCTCTGTTCTTCTGAATTGTTAGCCAATATGGAGATGTCTCACCTTGATTTAGATACATTCCCTGCAGGACATGAAAATCCTTCTTGGACAGTTCTGCTGCATAGGCATTCAGTGTATTTGCTTCTTCCAAGCTGCGGCTGTGTCCGCGATAGACGGTCAACATGATGACCCCTTTGGCAACCAGCAGCTTCAACGTATCATTTACCGCCCGAAGCGTTGTCTCCGGCTCGGTAATGATTGTCTGACTGCTCCCGGGCAAATATCCGAGATTGAAAACGGCAGCTCTGATTCCTTGCGGAACAAGGCACCCAATCTCTGTGTGACTCTCCCGGAATAAGGCGACCCTGTCGAGCATCTTATGCGCTGTGAGCAGTTCCCGGGTTGATTGGATAGCTTCTTCCTGAATATCAAACGCAAACACCCGGCCTTCAGGACCCACGCATTCCGCCAGAAAAAGGGTGTCCTTGCCGCGTCCTGCCGTAGCATCAATCACCTGATCTCCCGGCTGGATAAGGTGCTGCAGATACATTTTTAACATTGTCTGCGTATTTTCGATCCCCTTCGGATTAAAGACACCGTTCATGCCCTCATGATTCATGCCAGCGGTCCCGGAGTTTCTCCCGGACAACCTTCGGGAAGCTCCTTCCTCCAAGCCGGATAAATCTTGCTTTAATCGGAGCCGTCTCAATCCGGACCGCATCTCCGGAATTCATGGTCGTCAGATACTTCCCGTCGACGGTCACCCGGCATTTATTGCCTCTGGTCAGACTGATATCTATTTTTTCCTTGTTTGATATGACCATGGGCCGGGACGAAAGCGCATGGGCAGCCAGCGGCGTGATCAACATGGCCTGAACATCCGGGCTCACAACAGGTCCGCCGGCTGAAAGTGAATAGGCGGTCGAACCTGTCGGGGTTGCAATAATCAAGCCGTCCGAAGGCGGACTCGCAATCGGTTCACCGGAAAGCTTGACCTGAAGCGTTATCAGCGTCTCTTCACTGTCCCGGATAAAAACGACATCATTCAGAACCATATCCTGCTGTTTTTGACCGTCTTTGAAATATGAAGTAATCATCATGAGTCTCTCATCGACCGTATATTCATTGCGCAGCACCTTTTTTAAGGCAGAATAGATTTCGCCGCGTTCAACCTCGCATAAAAAACCAAGCCGGCCGTAATTCACGCCGAGAACCGGGATGTTGAACCGGGCGGCTTCTCTGGCAGCTTTCAAGACTGTGCCGTCTCCGCCAAGGGAAAGTACAAAGTCAACATCTTCCGTAATCTCCTGGTCCCATTCCGGTACAGTTTCCCATCCCTGACTGTTGAACCAATTGATCAGCTGAGGGGTGATGCTCTCTTTCGTAATTTTAGAATGGTTAATCCATATCCCTACCTTGTTTCCCATCCGTTCACTCCGTTCCTGCCTGAGCCTTCAGAACAAGCTCAGTCAGACAAGGATTCCAGTCGAATACCGCTGCCTCTTGCTCATTTCCGTTGTGGAGCCAGGCTAAAAATTCTATATTTCCTTCGGGACCGCGAATTGGCGAAAAATCCAGTCCCTTGACCTGAAATCCCTGTTTTTGAGCTTCAGACAGGACGTTTTGCAGAACCCCCCGGTGAACTTGCGGGTCTCTGACAACACCGTTTTTGCCGACATTCTCGGGTCCGGCCTCAAATTGCGGTTTGATGAGGACCAGCGCCTGTCCGCTTTCTTTCAAAATCGCTGTCATCGAGGGAAAAATCTTGGTCAGGGAAATAAATGAAACATCACATACGATCCAGTCCACTTTTTCCGGAAGACTGTCCGCAGTCAGGTAACGCGCATTGGTTCTTTCCAGGCAGACCACTCTTTCGTCACTGCGCAGCCTCCAAGCCAGCTGACCGTAGCCAACATCGACCGCATAGACCCTGGAAGCCCCATTCTGCAGTGCGCAATCTGTAAATCCGCCGGTAGACGCCCCGATATCGGCAATGACCTTATCCTTCAGATCCAGCTGAAATACGTCCATCGCCTTGGCCAGTTTCAGACCTCCGCGCGAAACGTAAGGATGGATCTCTCCCTTGACAATCAGACCCGTATCTTCTTCCAGCATGATGCCTGGTTTGTCAAGACGAAGATTGTCCTTATAGACTTTTCCGGCCATAATTAAAGCTTTAGCTTTTTCTCTGCTTTCAACCAATCCTTTTTGGACTAGAAGAAGATCGAGTCGGGATTTATTTTTGGCCACGATATGCCCATCCTTGCTCTAGTAGATAGATATCTATTTTCATCATTAAGATCTATTCATTAAAATCTATTCTTCATCAGTTCTCTGGAAACACTGACAATATGCTCAATCGTAATGCCGCAGTCTTGATGGAGAAGCGAAATTGCACCGTGTTCAACATAATCATCATATCCTATCCGTTCGACTGCTGTGCCTTGAATTCCTTCCTCCTCAAGAACTTCCAGTACCGCGCTGCCCATCCCTCCGGCGAGGATATGGTCCTCAACCGTAACCAGCCTCCCTGTTTTTTGGACCTCGGCAGTCACCATTTCCCGATCGATCGGATTGATAAAACGCAAATTAATCACACCGGCCTGAATACCTTCAGACTCCAGCTGCTTAGCAGCCTCCATACAAAAATTTACAACCGGCCCAAAACCGATCAGGGTAATATCCTGGCCCTCTCGCAGCAGTTCCGCTTTGCCTTTCGGCAATGTTTTGAATTCCTTATCAATCTTCACACCGACACCGGCCGACCTCGGGTACCGGACAGCTACCGGGTTGTCCAAGGTGAGCGCTGTATGAATCATATGTTTAAGTTCATTTTCATCTTTAGGCGCCATCAAGGTAAGGTTCGGGATCGTTCTGAAAAAAGAAATATCGAATATACCGTGATGCGTCTTCCCGTCCTCGCCGACGACGCCGGCCCTATCGACCGCAAACACGACCCTGGCATTTTGCAGGCAGACATCATGCAGGACCTGGTCATACGCTCTCTGATAGAACGTGGAATACATGGAAACAACCGGTTTCAGTCCCTCCAGCGCGAGTGCCGCAGCAAAAGTTACCGCGTGCGGTTCGGCAATTCCGACATCAAAAAATCTTTCGGGGTAATTTTGGCCAAAATTGCTCAGACCTGTCCCTGATCCCATGGCTGCCGTAACTGCAACGATCCTGTTATCCTCTTCCGCCAATTCACAAATGGTCCGTCCAAATACTTCCGTATAAGTCGGCGGCGCATTCTTTTTAACCATTTCACCCGTTTCTTTGGAAAATGGCCCTACCCCATGGAAGATATCCGGGCTTTGCTTGGCCGGCTCATACCCATTGCCTTTGCAGGTCTTAATGTGAACCAGAACCGGACCTTTTTTTTGTTTGGCCTGGTGGAGAACCTTTTCCAGTGACGCAATATCATGTCCATTAATTGGCCCGAGATAGGTCAGGCCCAGCTCCTCGAACAACAGACCGGGTACCAGGAAATATTTAATGCCGTCTTTAGCCCTTCCAGCTGCTTTAGCCATGGAGGACCCAATACACGGGATATTTCTTATGAACTTTTGGACATCTTTCTTCCTTCTGTCATAAGATGGATCTGTCCTGATCTTGTTCAGATACGAGGACATTGCGCCGACATTCTGGGAGATAAACATTTCGTTATCATTTAAAACAATAATTAAATTGCTGTCGCTGTTACCGGCATGATTCATCGCTTCATAGGCCATCCCGCCGCTCATTGCTCCATCACCAATCACAGCAACAACATGATAATTTTCCTTCTTAATGTCCCTGGCTTTGGCGAAGCCCAGTGCAGCTGAGATGGAAGTGCTGGCATGTCCGGTATCAAAACAGTCGTATTCGCTTTCCTCTCTCTTCGGAAAACCTGCCAAACCGTGAAATTGCCGGATCGTCTTAAAAGCTTCCTTCCTTCCGGTTAGAATCTTATGACCATAGGCCTGATGACCAACATCCCAGATAATCTTGTCGGTTGGGGTGTCAAATACTCTATGCAGCGCCAGGGTCAGTTCCACAACGCCGAGGTTTGATGCCAGATGACCGCCATTCACTGAAATAATATCTATCATCTCCTGACGGAGTTCTTCAGCCAGAACTGTCAGGTCACTTTCGCTTAAGCTTTTCAGATCGGTCGGAGAATCAATTTTGTCCAGAAGCCGCAAATTATTTTCCTCCTCGTTTATTTTTTGTCATGCTCAGTCCAGTTACCTTTTCCACACTGGCAATCACTCTGCCGGTCATATCAACAATCCGATTTGCTTCGTTAATCGCAATGGTTTTGCCCCAGGCCTTTCCCGTCACAGTAAGCGAAGCAATCAAGGCCAAAATCAACACATTTAAAAGTACCTTCCAGGTACTTAAAACAGAAAATTTAGCGATTAAGCTTAAGATAATGGTCGCGCCCATTGCCCCGCTTAATGTTCCCGTGATATCGCCGACAATATCATTGGCGAAATTGGCGACTTTATCGGCGTGTTTGATTAAATAGACAGACTGCTTGGCGCCAAAAATTTTTTTGGCTGCCCGGGCATGGTGAGGCGCTTCATCAGCAGCCGTCACCGCAATACCGATGATATCAAACAGGATTCCGACCGTAATCACAACCATCAGCAATATCCAGGTCAGGCTTACCGAAAAAAACCTTAAAAAAGCCTCTGTTCCGCTTCCCAGAAGTGAAGCAATAAAAAACGTGGCAATAAATACGGTAATAATATAGCGAACACTTTGTTTCTTGCGAACCAAAAGTCTATCCTGCCTTTCTAATCCTATACCCTGTTCTCAAAATAACGACACGAGAATGGGCTGCATTCTGGCGTCACTAAAAGATCAAACCGACTGCGCAGCCCAGAATTGCGCCACCAAACACTTCAAAAGGCGTATGACCGATTAGTTCCTTAAACTTTTCCTCTTGAATATTATAACCCAAAAAATCTGTCGGGTGCTGCCGCATCCATTCCACAAGATAGTTGATAATTCTGGCATGATTTCCGGCTGCGCGCCGGACACCGGCAGCATCATACATGACAATAACAGCCAGCGTAACAGCAATCGCAAACAGAGAAGATTCCCAGCCATCGGTTTTGCCAATGCTGATGGCCAAGGCACACACAATCGCTGTATGCGAACTTGGAAATCCGCCGGAACTTGTCAGAAGATCAAAATCCCATTCCTTCTCAATCACAAAATTGATCAGGATCTTTAAGAATTGGGCAAGTATCCAGGCAAAAAGCGAAACCCACATGATATTGTTGTTCAATATCGAAGAGACTGGGTTCATGGAGATGAATCATCCTCTCTCATCCTGATTAATTTTTTCTATCATGATGATGTTTCTGTCATTGTTCCCGTCATTCGTCATTTTTATCTGTACCTTGTAACCCCTAAAATTGTAATATAATGGTGAGCAGATTTCTTTTAAGACAAGGCGGTCGCTCTCTGCCATCCATGGCACCGCGACACTAGGCCATCCATGGCCGTCGGAGGCGAGCCATACCGAGTGTATGGCGATTGATGACAACGCAGTATGAAAAGAAATCCGCCGCCAGGATATATGAGATTTAGGGGTTACATGGTACTAGTTTGTTCTTTCAGCGGTGTAGTCAGCCAGAGATAATAAAAACGCCGCTTTCGGGCCAAAACAAGATAGGGATTCTTTCGCCAGAAAGATCGTTTTTTCCAGTTGTTCCCTGGCCCCCTCAAGCCCCAGCAGCGACGGATAGGTCGGTTTGCCGGATTTCTGGTCCTTACCGGCGGATTTACCGATAACCGCACTTTCTCCTACAACATCAAGAATATCGTCTTTGATTTGAAAGGCTAATCCTAAGTATAAAGCATAGCTTGTCAGGATTTCAATCTCCGGTTCCGATCCTCCGCCTAGAATTGCGCCAAGACGAGCTGAAGCCTTTAGAAGAGCGCCGGTCTTTAAATGATGGACCTGCTCGATATCAGCCAGCGTACTGTTTTCCAGGTTGCCAAGCGTATCCAGGCTCTGCCCTCCGACCATGCCCTGCCAGCCGGCGGCTTGAGCGGTCTCTCGGATGACCCTTAATTTTTTCTGAGCCTCTATTGCCGAAGGCCCGGCCAGCAGCTCAAAAGCAAGCGTAAGCAAGGCATCACCCGCCAAAATGGCTCCCGCTTCTCCGAACACTTTATGGTTCGACAGTTTACCTCGGCGATAATCATCATCATCCATGGCCGGAAGATCGTCATGAATCAGAGAATAGGTATGGATAAGCTCGATCGCGGCAGCTTCCGAGACAAGCTCTTCCGGACGGCCGCCGACAAGCTCTGCACAGGCCAGAGCCAATACGGGCCGAATCCTTTTACCTCCGCCGACCAGGGAATAGTTCATGCTCCTGCCCAGGATATTCTGATCCAGCGGCAAATGATTGAGATATTGTTCAACCATCTCTAAATAGTCATGATAGCGTTCTTTAAACATTTTTCTGTCTGTACTCCTAATCTTGATCGGTTAAGACCAGTTCGCCTTTACTGTTTTCCAACAACACTTTGACTTTTGCTTCGGCCGAATCCAGAAGGCCGTTGCATTGTTTGATCAGGTCAATTCCTTCCCCAAACAATTCCAGGGCCTGCTCGAGCTGCACATTGTTCTGGTCGAGGTCATTAATAATTTGTTCCAGCTTTTCAATCCCCTTTTCAAAGCTGAGGGCTTCTTTATCATTATTCTTTTTCATGGCAATCCTGGTAATCCTCTCTTGACGTTTGAATCGCTTAACGCTTATCGTTCTACTGTATCTGTTACTTCGCAGATTAACTTCCCATCGCTGAGCCGCACGGATAAAGTGTCCCCTGCCGCGGCCTGTCTCACCGTTTTGATTAATTTCCCCTCGGTATCATAGGCTAAAGAATATCCTCTTCCCAGTATATTCAAAGGACTTAATAAGTCAATTTTCGCGCTTAACAACCTAAGTATACCATTCTTTTCTGTCAGAAATCCAGTCATTCCCTCGACAAGACGCGTGGAGAGATAGTCCAGATTCTGTCTGGACTGTTCGACACGCCAGCCCGGGCGGGCCAAAGCAGAGTTGGACATCAGTTCTTCCACTTTATGCCTTTTGGTTCGCAGAACGCTTTGGATTCTTTGTGTAAGTTTTTCTTCATAATAACGAATACCGTCTTTCAATTCGTTAAGGACCGGAATGACCAATTCTGCAGCAGCCGACGGCGTCGGCACTCTTAAATCGGCAACAAAATCCGCAATCGTATAATCGACTTCATGACCGACAGCAGAAACGACCGGTATGCTGGAAGCGGCAATGGCTCTTGCCACCTCCTCGGTGTTAAAAGCCCATAGTTCTTCCAGGGAACCGCCTCCTCTGCCGACAATCAGCAGGTCAATCTCTCCATAATGATTGGCTCGCTGAATAGCTCGGACGATTTCTCCCGGTGCTGCCTCACCCTGAACCGCAGAAGGAATAATGATTAAAGAAACCAATGGATTGCGTCTTCGGGCAATATGCAAGATGTCCTTCAGCGCTGCTCCGGTAGAACTGGTCACAATGGCCACCCTCGAAGGAAATCTTGGAATCGGTTTCTTCTTCTCTGTGGCGAACAGTCCTTCGGCAGCCAGCCGGCTCTTTAGCTGTTCAAATGCCAGATATAAAGCGCCGATGCCGCTCGGGCAGATTTCTTCCGCATACAGCTGGACGCTGCCGTCTTTTTCATAAAGACGGATACTTCCCCGGATCAACACCTTCATTCCGTTTTGAGGCTGAAAACCGGCCGTCAGATTCCTGGTTTTAAACATTACGGTTTTAATGCCGGCTTCTTTATCTTTCAACGTAAAATACCAGTGACCTGACGGAATATGATCTTTGAAATTGGATATCTCGCCTGTCACCCAGCAATTCCATAAACCGTTATGTTTTTTCAGCGCGTCATTGATTTCCCGGTTGATTTCCGATACTGTCAATATTTTTTCGGTCAAATCAGTTCCACCTCATTTAAATACCCTTTAAATACCCTTGTCGATCTTAAAAAACATGGATATAATGGCGTGCAGATTTTTACAAAGTTCTGGTAATTCGTTATAATAATAGTACTATTATACTTACAAAATATCAAAAACACTAGAACAGCGCACCATTTTGAAGGGAGAAACAGGAATATGGAAATTATGAAAACCGTAGCTGAGCTTATGGCTTTGTCCGCAGTCACCGCCCCGAAAGCAAAAGGACAGGATTACATAAACGTAAAGGTCATTACAGAGCCAGCTGTACTGACCTATCTGGCCGATGAAATGTCGAAGTGCAGCGAGGAAAATGGGAAGAAGTTTTTCAACCGTGATGCTGCCAATATACGTAATTCTCAGGCGCTGGTTTTACTTTCTCTGAAGGATGCCAAACATGCCGGCTTAAACTGCGGCGCCTGCGGCCATCCAAACTGCACGATGCTCGAAGCTGTCGCGCAAGGGCCGGAATTTAACGGTCCGCTTTGTCCCTGGCGCCTGATTGACCTGGGTATTGCACTCGGGTCAGCCGTAAAGACAGCCGGAACGCTCAACGCGGATAACCGCATCATGTATTCCGCAGGCGCCGTTGCGAAAAAAATAGGGTTAATAGAGGGGGATATCGCTGTCGCAATCCCGCTGAATGCGAGCAGCAAAAACATCTATTTTGACCGCTAATGTTCTATTCTTACTTAGTCTTTTTTGTAAAGAATCTTTTGTATTCGTATACTGCTAATAGCTCACAAAACTATTAGCGGTATTTTCTTATCATTTTGGGTTTACGCCATGTACCCTAACCGCTCTTCGGCTATTGCGCCCTCCTTGGCGCGTCGCTCCTTGCCATCCATGGCACCGCGACATTAGGCCATCCGTGGCCGTCAAAAAGCCGCGCTCCGCATCGTGCTCCGCTTGGGCGCGGATAGACTACATGGCGTTGATTTTGAGTATATAAAGTAATAGGAAAAGCGCCTCAAATGAAGCGCCATCTTAGACTGAATATCTTTTTTCTTAGACTGAATATCTTTTCTTATAATATCTTCCTTCGAATCAGGATATATACTGCAGTTCCCGTAACCAGCGCAGCAATCGCCACGACGAAGACAAACCCATATGGATTTGAATCGCGGAAAGGGACATTGACATTCATTCCCCAGAAACTTGCGATCATCGTCGGGATCGCTAAAATAATCGTCATCGACGTTAAGAATTTCATGACCATATTCAAGTTGTTCGAAATAATGGATGCAAACGTATCTGTCAGATTCGTAAGGATCCTGCTGTACATCTCAACCATCTGAACAGCCTGATTATTTTCAATGATGACATCTTCCAGCAAATCTTCATCTTCTTCATGAATCTGAATGAGATGCCGGCACTGATTATTCGAGCGGATACGCAGCAGCCGATCCATAACAATGCCATTGGAACGAAGCGAGGAAGTAAAGTACGTTAAACCCTGCTGGAGATCCATCAGTTCGAATAGTTGTTTGTTTTTCATGGTTCTGCGCAGATCCACTTCAATTTGTTCACTTAACCTGCTGATTTGGCGCAGATATCTTAAATAATACGTTGCGGACTTGTAGAGGATCTGAAACAAAAACCTTGTTCGCTTGGCCGTATTGAAAGACCGCCGGTTATACTCATTAAATTCGAGAACAACGGGGTTATTTTCGAGACAGACCGTGATAATGTTTTCAGTCGTTATAACGATACCCAAAGGCAACGTGTCATAACTCGTCTCACTTAACATGACCGGTATATTAATAAGAATAAGCGCAGAATCATCTTCAATTTCAATACGCGGACGTTCTTCCTCATCAAGCGCCGCTTTGAGAAAATCAAGCGGGCAGTTGGTTTTTTCCGCAATCAGAACAAGTTCATCTGACGCAGGATTAACAAGGTTGACCCAGGCATTTCGCGTCAGGCTGTTCAGGTCATGTTCCTGGTAATTAATTCCATCGTTTTTATAGATTCTGAGCACAGCTTCCCCCCCGTTTTCCGCAGGAAGAAAGTCTCAGAATCCAAATGAAAAAAGCTATCTGCTTGATGACAGAACTATTTTCAATCTTCAAAAAATCGTAAGAAAACTAAGACTTTTTCCTGCTTTATACTATTGTAGATTTCTATTCCTCCGTAGGAACCGTCACCGTCCAGTTTTCTCACCTGCTTTCATTTTTAGAAAACTTGGCTGATGCCAAGCCTTTTGGCAGTCGCCTTCGTTTCACTGAAAAAAGACTCTAATGTTTCAAAAGTCTTTCGAGGCCTATAAAAAATATACTCTCTAATCAGGCATAAGTCAAACATTAATGAAAAATGACCGGCTGAACACGTACCGGCCATTTTTTATAATAATTTTTTGGACACCGAATTGAATAAAATTCCCGTTCATCCTATTGTAACTTGTCAGGTGGTCATACCACCGTCCGACATGTACAATATATCACAAATCACATGGGTATACAAGTACTTTACGTGATAGTTTTTAAATTTTTTACAATTTTTTGGATGGTGCTAAGCAATATATTCATCGTTTTCATGGTCATAGGTGAAATTCTGGGTTTTCGTTATATCCTCTTTTCATTTCTTACTGGCTTCTTTATGGAAGATGTAAGCCCAGAGGTTTTGGAATGTTAGCGTGGCTTCCCGTTTATAGCTGCGATAACGAGTGAACGGTGTATTTTGTGCGAGGCTGCAACTGCCCAAGAAAAATGCACCTCCAAATGTTCGTTTTTTTGTCCAACATTTGGGGTGCACATTAACATTGACGTCTTTTATTTAGGGCTAAGTTGTGTTACAGCCCCATAACCAATACAAGGAACAACTTTAACGGGTCAACTAGTTTGTCATTAAATACGCGTCGATCGAAGCTGCAGCCGTTTTTCCAGCGCCCATTGCGAGAATGACAGTGGCTGCGCCGGTCACGATGTCTCCGCCGGCATACACACCCGGAATCGAGGTCGCCATGGTCGTCTCATCGGCAACGATGTTCCCCCACTTGTTCAGTTCCAAACCTGCTGTCGTGGTGGTCACGAGCGGATTCGGTCCCTGGCCGATCGAGACTACGACGGTCTGCACCGGCAGGTCAAACTCGGAACCTTCAATCGCTACCGGACGGCGGCGTCCGGATGCATCCGGCTCACCCAGCTCATATTTCAGACAGGTCATGCTCTTGACATTACCGTTTTCGTCACCATTGATCGCAATCGGATTGGTCAAGATCTTAAATTGAATTCCTTCTTCTTCAGCATGATGCACTTCCTCAACACGCGCCGGCAGTTCGGTCATGGAACGGCGATAAACGATGTATACGTCTTTGGCGCCGAGACGAAGTGCTGTTCTGGCTGCGTCCATGGCCACGTTGCCGCCGCCAAGTACCGCGACCTGCTCCCCTACTTTGATCGGGGTCGCATGATTCGGGAAATCATAGGCTTTCATCAGGTTCGACCGGGTCAGAAACTCATTGGCGGAATATACGCCGTTGTAATTTTCACCTGGAATCTTCATAAAGTATGGCAGCCCAGCGCCGGTGCCGATAAATACGGCATCATAGCCGTTTGCCAGCAACTCCTGAACAGAAGTGACTTTGCCGACAACCTCGTTAACCAGGATTTCGACGCCCATATCTTTTAAGCTGTTGATTTCTTTCTGAACAATGGCTTTCGGCAGACGGAATTCAGGAATTCCGTACATCAGTACGCCGCCGGCCACATGCAAGGCTTCCAGAACGGTTACGGCATGGCCTTTGCGGGCAAGCTCAGCTGCACAGGTCAGTCCGGCAGGACCAGCACCAATGACGGCTACTTTTTTGCCTGACGGCGTTGCTTTTTCTAATTTGCTTGTGCCGTTGGCCATTTCATAATCCGCTGCAAAGCGCTCCAAACGGCCGATTGCAACCGGTTCGCCCTTTACGCCAAGGATACACTGGGCTTCACACTGGGATTCCTGCGGGCAGACACGTCCGCAAATTGCCGGCAGAGTATTTTTACCTTTTAAGATGGACGCGGCTTCGAGGTGTTCACCCTCGGCTATTTTATTGATAAACTGCGGAATATCTACCCCTACCGGGCAGCCTTCCACACATTTTGGCTTTTTGCACTGAATACAGCGTTCGGCCTCTTCTGCAGCAGTCTCTACCGTGTATCCCAGCGCAACTTCGCTAAAATTTTTCCCTCGGACAATTGGGTCCTGACAGGGCATATCATGTCGTGGTGCTTTTGATGCCATGATTATTTGCCCTCCTTTGCACACTGGCACTTGACTTTACCGTAAGCGACAGCTTCTTCGTTTTTAAAGAAGGCCGAACGTTTCATGGCCAGGTCAAAATCTACCTTGTGGCCGTCAAATTCCGGCCCGTCAACACAGGCAAATTTGGTTTCGCCGCCGACATCGAGTCTGCAGGCACCGCACATTCCTGTTCCGTCGACCATGACAGGATTCATACTGACGATGGTCTTGATGCCAAGAGGTCTGGTGAAATTCGCTACGGATTTCATCATAACGACCGGACCAATCGCCCAGATCGCATCAACTTTGATGCCCTGGTCCAAAACGGACTGAATGCCGTGCGTGACAAAACCTTTCATACCATAAGTCCCGTCATCGGTTGTAATGATGACTTCATCACTTACAGCCCGCATTTCGTCTTCGAGGATCAGCAGGTCTTTGGTTCTTGCTCCGAGAATGGAGATGACCTTGTTGCCTGCTTCTTTCAGGCCGCGCGCAATCGGATGAACCGGCGCGACGCCCACGCCGCCGCCAATGCACAGAACCGTACCGTAATTCTCGATTTCGGTGGCTTGTCCGAGCGGACCTACAAATGTAACAAAAGAATCCCCTTCCTGCATCCGGGTAATCAGATTGGATGAATAGCCTACTTCCTGGATGACGATGGTGATTGTCCCTTTATCCCGATTAAAGTCCATGATGGTCAAAGGGATCCTTTCAGATTCCTCATTTTGTCGAACAATGACAAATTCGCCGGGTTGGGCTTTCTTGGCGACTTCCGGAGCTTCTACTTCCAGCAGTGTAATAATGTCCGCCAACTGCCTTCTTTTGACTACCTTATACACGTTGTCTCCCCCTCAGGATTATTCGTTGTACCGACCAAACGGATGAATGGTCCCCTTTTCTAAACTATACAAGTATATACATCTATGTTTGGCACAGTGACACGTATTTGATACTTTACCTTGTTTATTATAAATGAACTTTTGCCTCGAAATCAAGTCTTTTAATTGTAAAATGTCCTTAGGGCTCGAAAAAACTCATTATATATCATATTTTTAGATTTTTTCTAAATCTCTTTTTTCCTAAATCTCTTTGTAGAAGATAAAACAATTAATGATTGTCCGACAGCACCGCTTCCCGCGTCAGAAGTGCGACCCCAATCGAATTATCCGAACTCCATCCCGGCTTTGCCCAAAATAATCTGGCCTGAGATTCCAGCTTCTTTTCAAGCTGATTCCTTAGATATTGATTTGAGGCTACTCCGCCGACAATCAGAATATCTCTGAGTCCGGTATCATCAACAGCTTTGGTCAAGACCTTATAAATCGTCCGGACAATACAGCCTTCCACCGCCCGGGCCAGATCGGCCGGACGTTTTTCTTCTTCGATCAGACGCTGAACTGCCGACTCGACGCCCGAAAAACTCATCTCATATCCTTTGACCGAGGAAGGCAGCAGGGAAGCAGATCCAGGCGCTGATTTTAAAGCCAGTTTTTCGAGCTCCTTTCCCGCCGGGAAAGATAGTCCCAGACGCACGCCGACCCTGTCTACAAATTGACCGGCATGCAGATCTCTGCTTCCGCCAAGAATCTGCAAACTTAGTTTTCCCGGAGAATCCTTCCGGACTTTCAATACTTCCGTTGTTCCTCCCGAAAGGTGGACAGCCAAAAAATCCGTCAAAGCAAAACCTTCGGCGGATTCCAATCCTGCAGCCAGATGTCCTTCCTGATGACTCGTCGTTACAAGCTTTACATTTAAAGCGCTGGCCAGAGATGAAGCAACCGACCTTCCTGCCAGAAAGACCGGCATATAGGATTGCTCTGCCGGACGAGGCGCCGTACTGACGCCAATGCCGGCAATTTCCGGCCATATCGTTGGCGGAACCAGAGCCAGTAGTTCCGGAAGATTTTTAATATGATTAAAAAGAGCTTCCGACTGGGCCAAGCCTTTCTCTCCCTGAGGAACTTCGAGTAGGCGTCTTTTTTCCCAGACCAGATGCTTTTCTTGATCCACCACGGCAACGGATGTCGTGTATGCGCTTGTATCAAGACCTAAGAACATCATTTTTCACTCTCGTCCATCAGCTTGTCTAAAATACCGTTAATGAATTTTGCTGAATCATCCCCGCCGAACCTTTTGGCAATCTCAATCGCTTCATTTAAAGTGACCCGCTGGGGCGTGCCGGGGCTGTACAGCATTTCATAGGCAGCAAGCCGCATCAGATTACGGTCCACATTGCCCATCCTGTCCAGAGCCCATTCGTGGGAAGTCGAAGCAAGCTTGGCATCAATATCCGTTTTGTTCTGCAGGGTTCCTTCAACCAGTTCCCTAATAAAATCTGCCGTCTTATCAGAGACGGCAAATTCCTGGATCCAATGCTGCAGGACTTGTTCCCGCTTGTCCGTTTCTCCCGTTATATCAATTTGATAAAGTATTTGCAGTGCCGTTTCGCGGGCCTTTCTTCGGCCCATTATTTTACTCATGAATATGCCTCCGGAATTTCATTCTACGTTTTATGTTTGCCCCAAAAAGGTATTCTATGTATTACTTTGCTCAGTCCGGTAGGCCAAACCCCATCATCCCAGCATTTTCCCAAGTAATATCCCCCGCAGGATAAGGCAGCTAAAAGCAGTGTCTGCCAAAATCCCAGCAAAATAAACATCAAAGCCACAAAAAAGCCAATCAAAAAACCAAAAAATTTACCAGGATGATTATCAAGACACCATAGAAAAAAAATATTGAGTTTATCCCCGATACTTCTCCAGAAATTGCTCATCTCTCCACCCTGCTGCACTGTTCTATTTTTCTTTCAAATCTTTTTCTTTATTCGTTTTATCTTTGCTGTCTTTGACGTCCTTGATCTCAGCCGTGTTTTTGAACGCAATGCCTTGAATATGAACGTTGATGACCATGACGGTTAATCCAGTCATCCCTTCAATCGCTTCTTTCACAACGATCTGTACCTTCTGGGCTACATCAGGAATTGACACCCCGTACTGGACGGCAATAAACAAATCGACAGAAGCTTCTTTTTCGTCAATTTCAACTTTGATTCCCCTGGACCCCTTGGATGTATTTTTGCCTCGACCTAAAATATTGGCAATATCCTGGGCAAAGCCTCCGCTTAACTCAGCAACTCCTTCGACTTCCGAAGCAGCCATCCCTGCAATCACTTCGACGACCTCATCAGCAATTTTAACTGAACCGATTGAATGATCTATTTTGTTATTATCCATCATTACACCTCATTTTCCATCTTCAACCTGTTATTAGCCTTATTATAACAGAATCCCCCGTTGCCGCAAATCCCCCTGCCTGCTTAACGTAGATTTACTTCCTGAATAATGAAAATATATTATATTTCCCATCAGACCCGATCATCAAATTTTTCCGGCGTTTCTTTGACGACTACTACTTCGATTTGATCAACTGAAAAACCGGTAATTTCCGATGCCGTGTTTTGAATGATAAACATATCCTGAACCTTCAATTCATTTGTCAGGACTGTAACCGTAGCCTTTTGCGTGTTGACTTCCGAAACAATATCTTTAAAACCTTTCATCTTCAGTGCATTCTCGATCTCGTCTTCCCTGCTGATCTTGTCACTTAAGGCCAGCCATCGCTGCTGGGCCTGACTGCGTGTCTCCGTGATATCGGACGCCAGCAGAGGCTCCAGCATGTTAAGTATTTCCTGTCTGGTCTGTTCCCGTTTGATCCTGTAATTAACAAAGTAGTTTTCTCCCTCATTTTCCGTCAGTTCAATAATTTCCGCTGAAAAACAGACTGAATCCGAGATATTGACCGGTATGCCTTCTTCATCTTGCTTCCCAAAACATGCTTGGCTTAACCAAACAATGCAGCATACCGCGATGGCCGGAACCCCAATGATCCAGATCAAAGATGTATTTATTTTCATGTTAATTCAGATGCCCCCCATTGGAACAACACTGATTTTGGCCGGCTGAATATTCAGCAGCGTCCTGACCGCTTCAAATACTTGTTCCTTTATTTTGGGATCACTTGCTCCCTGCGCGATAACCAGCACTCCCGCGACCTCCGGACGTTCTTCCGTAATGATTAAAGCATTTTCGCCGACGACCACGATCTTGTTATTCTGAGTTACCTCTTCCGTCTCTCTGGTTCCGCCGTCTTTATCCGTTTCCTTTGAAGTTTTTTTCGTAACGCTTTCATCTCTGGCATACTGTTTTTTTACATCGGAGGTCAGGGTAACCAGGACCTTCGTTTTGCCAACGCCCTGGATTTTTTCCAGATTAGCTGCAAGTTTTTCTTCAAGTTGTTTTTCCAGTGCAGTAAAACCCGATTCATTTTCTGGAACGGCTGTTACCGTTTCAGCCGGGGGTTGGACTGATGCAGCGGACTGATCCTCCTGTGAGGTAAAAATAAGAATGGCTGCAACGATTACCAGCAAGATCACGGCCAACGTAATCTTTTCTGTGATCACCTGCTTGAAAAATCCCATACTGACTTCCTTCCTCCTATTTTTCTTCCTGCACAAACACGATTTCTTCCGGCAGCTGCATGAGTGCTGCAACCTGTTTTTTTATTTCCATTGCTTTCGCTGACTCAGCCGTTCCCTGACTCTCGGCCTGGTCGGTGTTGACGCCTCCGATAATGACCGGCTTAACGGGCTCAATGCTGACACTTTGCTGACTGAAATGGATCTCGACTTTTTGGATTTGCGGATAGTCGGCAAATCCCTCTCCACCGTCCTCCAGTTCAACATTCGTATCCGAGCTTTTGACCCCTTCCACCCCGGATACAAGGGCCTGAATCTGGCTAACCAGAATCCTGCGGTATTGTTCGATCACCAGAGCATTTGCTTCCGTGGAAGAATTGTCTTCTCCGTCAGAACTATTTTCCTGTGCCAGAACAGGCAAGTCTCCGGAAGAACTGCCGGCCCAGGCCGGCACGCTATTTTCAAAGTCCCAATTCAGTAGATCTGCCAACGGATTCAGGATTGCCGCAATCACAAACAGCCCCATGACCATCTGCACAAATCCCCGCATGGATTTATTCGGCAGAAGCATCTCGAGAAAGGAGGCCAGCAATAGAATGAAAGCCAGGTTGCGGATCAGCGTCTTTAATCCTTCCATTTTCCCACACCTCAAAATCAGCGAAGCATTACCGCCAAATTTCCAGTCCCGACAATGATCACAATCGTCATAAAAAACATGATGCCGACGGATGTAACGGTTACAAAAATATATAATAAGCCTTTGGACATGTCCTGAAGACTATCCGCAAGTTCTTTTTCTCCCAGAGGTTCGACCAGCGCCGCAGCCAGTTTAAAAGTAAACATCATCGCGATAATCTTAATCGCCGGCAGAAAGGTAATGACGATAATCGCAATCATTGCTACGATCCCCAGCGCGTTCTTAAGCAAGAGACCTGAGCTTGCCACGATCTCAACAGCGTCTTTGAAAAATTTGCCGGCAACCGGGATCAAATCTGCTGCATATTTTACCGTCCTCAGCGTGACACCGTCGGCTACGCCCCCTGTTACGCCTTGTACCGACATAATGCCGATAAAAACCGTCATGACGATACCAATACTGAGTTTACCTCCGAACTCCAGCAGAGAGGCTAATTTACTGAGCTTGAACTGTTCGGAAATGTTATTGAACAGCCTCAGGATAATGCTCAGGAAAAAAAGCGGCAACACAATGTTTTTGATTACCGTAGCCAAAAAAATCAGACTGCCGATGACCATCGGTTTAAACAAGGCTGCGCTGGTCAGACTGCCCATGGTCAGCAGGACGGTATACATGGCCGGGAGGATGATCTGCATAAAAGAAACCATATTGTCAATGGACGCATTGCCAACATCCAGCGCAATACGAAAAGATGTCATCGCAAGCGCCAACAGAACAAGATATACGAGCATTCGGGCTATCCTGCTTACTTCGCCTGTAAAAGCAGACTGCAGTTGATTGATGATTGCGCAGATCACAGCGAGCACCAGCAGCTTTGCAATCAAAGGCGCGTTGGTGACTACCTGTTTTAGCAGAGCCTTGACAATACTGCTGCCGATGCCCTGCAGACTAAAATTAACCTCGCCGTTTTTAATGCTTTCAAAGATCTCTGTTAAAGAAAAATCAGGCAGAGCGTCCTGAACATCGCGGTCCAGTTGATTCAAAAATTCTCTGACTTTAGATAAATCGATCTCCTCTGACAAATCTACTTTTCCGGACACACCCATCTCCCCGGAAGTCTCTGCTTCCGCAAATCGTTTATCCGCCTCCGTCCCTGTGTAACTCGTCTCCTGACTTTCTGCCGCCAGGGTCACCACTGGAAAAGCAAATACCAGGGTCATCCATATGGCAAGCCCCAGCGCAGCCAAGACTTTTTTTGTCATCCGTATCGCTCCTCACGCCAGCAGCTTCATCACGGATTCCATGATCGCTGCAATGATCGGGATAGCCAAAATGACCACGAATACTTTGGCTGCAATTTCAACTTTTGTGGCCAGTGCATTCTCTCCGGCATCCCGGCAGATTTGGCCTCCCAATTCCGCCAAATAGGCTACTCCCACGATTTTAAGAACAATGAACAAGTAGTAGGAACTGATATCTGCCTGATCAGCCAGTTTCTGCAGCAGATCAACCACCAGTCTGATTTTGTCCATGATCAGTAGAAATATGGTTACCCCTGCCAGAATGCTTAGCTGAATTGCAATCTCAGGTTTAATTTGTTTCAGAACAGCTCCGAGAACCGTGACAATGATGGCGAGTCCAATCACTTGTGCTATTTCCATTGCCAGAGCCCCCTAGTATAGATTAAATACGCTTTTCACCAGAACAAACAGATCGGAGATTCCCTGGATAACCAGATACAACACGACCACAACCCCGGCAATGGTAACCATCTGGGCCTGCTCTTTCTTACCGGCCTCATTCAGGATAATTGCACAAATGCCCACCAATAGACCAATACCTGCTACCTTCAAAATGAGGTCAATACTCATCGCGAACCCTACCCCCTCACATGATCATAATGACAACCGCAATTCCGCCCAGGAAACCGAGGTAAGACCACATCTTTGCCCTGCTTTCTGCCTGCTGCCTGGCCTTTTCGTCTACGCCTGCCAAATGCCGCTGAACAAGTTCGAGTTGTTTATGCTGTTCATTCCGGTCCGACCTGCCCAATCCCTGACTGATTCCGCTGATCACCAGCCAATCGTCATCTGTCAGGCAGGTTTTCCGGCGGTGCGTTTCAATACTTTTTTTCCAGGCCTGAGAAGCATTTTCTCCGGCTCTGATCCATTCCTCAAGACTGGCAAAAAACAGCTGCCAGGGAGGACCAGTTCTTTCCTTTAGTACCTGGAAAGCATCCGGCAACGGTGTTGCTCCCCAGTATATCTCCGTATCCAGCAGCGCCAAGGCATTGATCATTTCCCTGATTTCCTGCGGACGTTTCTTAATTTGATTTGCTCTGATAATCCCCAAACAGCCAAATCCAATAATCAGCCCAAGATACCCTGCAACCAACATACTTTTCGCCTCCAACGGCCTAATAAAGCGGACCGATCAACTAGCAAAACATTCTTCATATAAAGACCCTCTTGGTTTAAGACCAACATAAGCAAACTTATCATCAGTCTGTGGGGTACAATACCGCTGTGAGCGGAGCACGATGCGGAGCGCGGCTTTTTGACGGCCACGGATGGCCTAATGTCGCGATGCCATGGAAGGCTTATTGAACAAATTAACGCCGCTCGCCATGTCATAAACGGTCTCCACCGTGCCCGGACCGTTTGCCCTGCTTAACACAACAATCCTTTCAAACGTCTCTCTATTCAGCAATTCCCTGAGATGGGCCCTTTTTTGCAGTTCGTCCAGAGAACCGGCATGGACCGTAGCCAGAATTTTTACGCCGCAGCGAACGGCCTCCCCAAGCGCCGCGGCATCTTCCCGCCCCCCCAGTTCATCAACAGCAACCACCTCAGGCGCCATAGACCTGATCAACATGATCAGCCCCTGGGCCTTGGGACATCTGTCCAGCACATCTGTGCGGCAGCCAAGATCAAAAGAAGGAATGCCTTGCCACATTCCGGCAATCTCACTTCTTTCATCAACCACGCCGACAGTATGACCTTTCAGGTTGAGTTGAGGTACACCGTTGCTGAGATTTTTAACTAAGAATCTCAGCATTGTGGTCTTCCCTGCTCTCGGAGGTGAAACAAGTAACGTATGGCAGACTGTATTTTCCTGATTGATCAGTAAGCCCAGCAATTCCGGAATGATCATTTCCGGCTGTCTCGCTAAACGAATATTCAAAGCGGAAATATGGCGCATAATCCTGATCTTGCCATGTTCAACGACTGTTTCTCCGCTTAATCCCACGCGGTGCCCACCGGGCAAAGTCAGAAAACCCTGCCGTAATTCCTCCTCAGCGGCATATACAGAACTGAAGGTCATTTTTTCCAGCGTTTCCAACAGGTCTTCACGCTTGACAATATATGCTAGATTCTTTGTTCCGGTTTGCCCCGCCGAAGTACAGAAATATTCCCTGGTTCCTGTTCTGAAGAGGACAGGCTGGTTGATTCTGAGACGAATTTCTTCAATATTTTCCGTGTCGGGTAAAGCCCCTGCCGCCTTGCGGATCATTCCGCCCAACCGTTCCCCAAACCAACGGATAATCCCTTCACCCTCTGATTCCTGATTAAAGAGTACATCATTTTTATTCCTAGGAACTTCCGTTAAAGGTGAAGCAAAGCTTACCTTCATGTTTTAACCTCCTCTGTATTAGAAGGTATGTCCTAAAAAACGTTTTTAGAATTACCAGTTTGTTCGGAGAAAATAAAAAACAACCTCAATGGCCGTTTTAAGGAAAATTAAATATGAAAGGCTCCTTGCCAAAGATAAATCACCTTGAGTCTCCTTTCTACATATCCTACATGAAAAGGAGTGGGAGGTGCTCTATGCTTATCCATGTCGTCAAAGCGAATCAAACTTTGGATCAGATTGCAATTACATATCGGATCTCGCCGGCATCAATCATAAGCGTGAATGGACTTGTTGAACCTGTACAACTGCTGACCGGACTAGCATTAGTTATACCAACTGAAGATGTCCTCCATACTGTGAAATCGGGAGAAACATTATGGAGAATTGCCCAGACTTATGGAACGACCGTACAAGTCATTCTCGGAAACAATCAAATTACGAACCCTGCCAATATTTATCCTGGTCAGTTGATCACCATTCCTGCCAGACGGCATCGCGTCCTTGCTGGGGAGACTTTATGGTTTATTGCTCAAAAATATCAAGTCTCTTTACAAAACCTCATTAAAGTCAATAACATCACGAACGCCAATTTGATCTATCCGGGCACTGTACTCATTATCCCGCGTAAACCTCGACCAACCATCGATGTCAATGGCTATATCTATCGCTTCAGTCAGGACGCGGTTGCTACTGTCAATCGGGAAGCTGAACATCTTACATATTTAAGTCCTTTTGCCTACTTGATTAGAGAGGATGGAAGCCTGCAGACAATTGATGATCTTCCGCTCATTCAAGCTGCCATATCAAAAAAGGTGACCCCTATGATGTCTATTACCAACTTTACGTCGACTACGCGTGGAGAAAATCTTGCTCATCTCGTTTTAACCAATACTGAAGCCATTAATCGGTTATTGACAAATGCCATCAATATCATGAAAGAAAAGGGTTATCGGGGACTTAACATTGATTTTGAAAACGTGCTTCCCGAAGACAGGGAAGCTTATAACGCTTTGCTTCAAACAGCCGTAACCCGTCTTCATGCAGAGGGTTTCTTCGTCTCAACGGCTTTAGCGCCAAAATTAAGTGCTGAACAACGGGGACTGCTATATGAGGCGCACGATTATCCAGCCCATGGCCGAATTGTAGATTTCGTTGTTCTCATGACCTATGAATGGGGGTGGCGTGGTGCTTCACCGCAGGCAATTTCTCCCTTGAATCAGATTAAACGGGTTTTGGACTATGCTGCTTCAGTCATTCCAAGAGAAAAAATCTTTTTTGGCTTTCAAATTTATGCCAGAGACTGGCTTTTGCCGCATGTCTCCGGCCAAATTGCCGAAACCTTTGGGATGGATGAAGCAATGTCCAGGGCCCTTCGATACCATGCTGAGATCCAGTACGACACGGTTCCCCAGTCCCCTTTCTACCGGTATACGGATACGCAGGGAAACGGTCACGAAGTGTGGTTTGAGGATGCCCGCAGTGCCCAGGCCAAATTTGATACCGTCAAAGCTTATGGCTTAAGAGGTATTAGTTATTGGGCTTTAGCCTATCCCTTCCCTCAAAACTGGGCTTTGCTGGAAGATAATTTTACGATCCGGAAATGAGGAAATGAGAGATTCCTCAAATAGATTCTTACGTTTCACAAATAATAAAGGGTTGTTGCTCAAGAAATTACTTGCCCAACAACCCTTTTTATTCTAATTATTCTTTTTATGACAGACAAGCTTATTAAGCCCGGGAAACATACGCTCCGCTTCTGGTGTCGATAATCAGGACATCGCCTTCATTCACAAAGAATGGAACCTGAACCGTAGCGCCAGTCTCGACAGTCGCCGCTTTGGTACCGCCTGTGGCCGTATCACCCTTGACTCCGGGCTCACATTCCGTTACTTTAAGCACAACTGTATTGGGAAGGTCTACCCCAATGACTTCACTATTATAGAGCAAGACGCCAAGGTTCATATTTTCTTTGAGCCACTTGACTTCCTGGCCAATTTGAGCCTCGGTCAGCATAATCTGCTCATAGCTTTCATTGTCCATCACAACGAATTGATCACCGTCTTTATACAAATACTGCATCTCACGGCGATCCAGACGGGCTCTGGGAACTTTCTCCCCAGCATTGAATTTCTTTTCGACAACGCCGCCCGTTCTGACATTTTTGACTTTGGCACGCACAAAAGCAGCGCCTTTTCCAGGTTTCACGTGTTGGAATTCGACTATCTGAAATATATCGCCATCCAGTTCAATAGTCACTCCGGTTTTAAAATCGTTTGAAGAAATCATTTTGCTGATCCTCCTATAATATTGTAGATTCTTTTATGTATCAATAACGGATACAAGTCATACCACTAATCAATAATAATGCACTGCTTTGGCGTCTGTGTCAATACTTCCGAACCAGAATTTGTGACTAACGCGACATCTTCAATTCTGACGCCGCCCCAGTCAGGGATATAAATTCCGGGTTCAATCGTAAGCACCATCCCCGGTTCAAGTATCGTTTCATCACGGGTATTTAAATACGGCGTCTCATGGATCTCGATCCCGAGGGAGTGCCCCAGACTGTGACCGAAATATTCACCGTAACCGGCACGTGTAATCACTTCTCTGGCTGCCGCGTCGACATCTTTGGCCTTAACGCCGGGCTTCAGAGCTTTAAGCCCGGCCAGCTGCGCCTCGAGCACGATATCGTAAACTTCCAGGTGCTTGCTCTCAGGCTTTCCCAAAAACAGCGTCCGTGTGAAATCGGAACAATACCTTTGGTAGACCGCTCCAATATCGAGCGTTAAAAATTCCCCTTTTTGCATCTTTTTACTGGAAGCTGTACCGTGCGGTAACGAGGAGCGTATCCCTGAGGCCACAATATAGTCAAACGAACGGCCGCTGGCCCCCATTTTTCTTTGCGAGAATTCTAGTTCCAGAGAAAGCTCTTCTTCCGTCATTCCCGGATAAATCTTGCTAAGCGTCTGGGCAAAGGCATGGTCCGTGATTCCAATCGCTTGGCGAATCAGCGCAATTTCTGTTTCATCCTTAATTTGTCGAAGCTTCTTGAAGAGTGCTGAGGCATTCTCGAATCTGCGCCCGTCAAGAGTTTTCTGCAGTTTCTGGAAATCGCCCAGGGACAAAGCCTCTTCCTCAATCCCTATCACGATCAACCCTTTAAGCATTTCCCCGATGACTGTATAGGGATCTCCGGTCACTTTGACAATTTCAAAACCCGGAGCTTCCGCTGCGGCCTGTTCCATGTACCGGAAGTCTGTGAACAGAATGGAACGTTCTGGTTCGATCAGCAAGGTTGCACTGGTTCCCGTGAAACCGCTCAAATAAAAAATATTGGGCGGTGAGGTCACGATCAGCGCATCAAGTTTATTCTCGGCCAGTCTCCGGCGAATCTTTTCCAGCCTCATGGTTGCTATTCCTTTCTTTCTGACGGTACTTTTGAAATTCCAGCGCATAGGCTAAGGCCAGAAAATAACTGTCTGTCCCGAGTCCGCTGATTTGCCCGACGCAAGCTCCGGCGATCACCGAATGGGAACGGAAACTTTCCCGGGCGTAAATATTCGACAGATGCACTTCGAGAGCGGGTACGCTGACCCCTTTGATCGCATCGTAAAGCGCATAGCTCGTATGGGTCCAGGCCCCGGGGTTAAGGATTAAAAAATCAACCGGCGTTAACTTTGTAATCCAGTCCACAAGCTCTCCTTCATAGTTCGTCTGACGGCACTCGACAGTGAAGCCATGTGTTTGGCCCGTCTCGATCAGTCTGCCGTTCACTTCATCAAGGGTTATTCTGCCGTATATATCCGGTTCTCTCTGCCCGAGAAGATGAAGATTGACACCATGGAAAACATGAATACGGTTCATAGGTCTCTCCTTCTTTATCTATTATTTTCTATAGAAAACAAAATAATGACATAGCCTTTTTCTATCTAAAATAAGGCATATCTCATTATAACGAAAAAATGAAGATTATTAAAATCATTTTAGTGATTTCTTTCAAATCGTTATGAACCGCGTCAGGGACATCTATTTTGGCGCTTCGCTGTTCGTCTTCTCACTGTTCTGGGTCTGAGGATAAATAACCCCAAGTGCGGATTTTTCGCCTTCGATCCGCGGAGAATTGACAATGTTAATATTGCTCAGCATGATGCTGGTTTCAATAACTCCATTTCCGGGACATTCCACTTTCCGGATTTCAGTCCTTGGCAGGATAAAATGCACCTCATGCGGAACTGTCGGTTCGCCGATTCTGGCAACCCGGATTTTTACACCTTCTACTTCAAGGATTACATCATCATACCGTTTTTGGGCACCGGTAAAAGAATTGCCTGGATTGTTGGCGTAAGCTGAACCGGCAGATCCGGAAGCACCATAACCGGAAGCCTGACGATCCGGAATATTGATGAGCTGTCCGATGACCAAAGCGCAGGGATCAATGCCGGGGTTTGCTTTGCTGATATCCTGCCAGCAGCACCCGTTTTGGCTGGCTAAAAGGAAAAATGTATCTCCTGACTTTATTGCATACTTTTTCAACGGCCCTACCCCTTTCTACATTTCCATATTATGGGGATCAAGGTTGTCAGGTTCTTTTTTATCAAGTAGGTCTTTGACAGCTTTAACGATCAACCAGACACAATAGAAAGGAGATATCATCACCAAAATTGACAATATCCCGGTTCAAAGGTCTTCCGACTTGATTCATGAAATTTATAAACATCAAGTCGGCGATAAGATTTCGGTCACTTACCTGAGGAATGGTAAAACATCCACGATATCAGCGATTCTTGGCCAAAGAGGCTCCAACATGTAGAAAGTGCTGTCAATGCGCCTCATGCAAAGGGTTTCTGTCAGCTTTATTTACTTCTTATTCTTGTCCTTCTTCTCCATTGTAATTTGGGAAAGTACGAGTTTGGGTATGTTTTGCGGACATTGAGACTTTACAATGGCATAAGCATATTGCAATGAGAAGGGCTTTGGAAAATAAGCAAGATATCGGTTTTCCCAATGTGTGGGCGCATATTTAGCCTTGGCATGATGCAAAGCCTTAAAATCGTACGCATAATTCAAATTATCATAGATGTAGGCAAAAAACTTTTCATTCAGTGTGGTTTTGTCCCCTGACGCCACATTATAAAGAGGAGAAAGTCCCATATTGCCCCACTGTACACCCTCACCTTTCATGACCATAAATGCTTCATAAATGATTTTCTCTATAACTCCCTGAGGGGCATTTTTTCTTCTTCTTGTTACATCGGCCAGATAGCCTAAACCACTTAAATAAGGCAGGAAAACCACAAATCCAAGCATTTGTTCCTGGGCATTGATTGCATAAAAATATCTCCGGTCAAGCGGATTATCTAGCCCTACCCCGCCAAGCATAAAGGACATTTCCGGAGTACGTTTATTCCGTAACCATTCTTCTGAAATTTGATGGATCTCCTTTTCTATTTCCAGATCCCGTGCTACTTCAGGTTTATACTCTTTGACAGTGATCCCCGCTTTATTCGCATAGTTGACCGCTGCCCTCACTTTGGCCACTTTTCCGCCTGTAAGGGTATATTCTGAAAGATTAAAGCAGGCATCTTCCCCGTATTTCAGCACGCCAAACTGAGCGGCTTTATATAAATCAAGAAAATAATCGGTAACATTAAGCAGTAAAAGGTCAAGGCCATTCTGTTTGCAAAAAAATAATAATTCATTAAGAAAAATAAAACTATCCTTTTCGTCACAGATGATATCGCCACAGCAGACCAAAACGCCCCCGATAGTTGTATAGGAGCACATGCCGTCAACGCTGCTGCTGAAGAAGTAGCGTTTGTCTTTTTCCAGGGACAGATAGGACATCGGGTTTTGTCCATATTTTAACACTAATCTGCGAACCTTTTCCATATCCTGTTTATCATGAATATAATTGTAGACAAGGGGTTTCATCAGAAGCAGCGCCGAAGCAAAAATACAGATCCAGTTAATCATGATTAAAGTATCCGCATAAATACGGCCGTAATTGCTTTTGATTTCTAGCACGGAAGCATCCATAAAGATTAATAATTTGATGGAGCCTGCCAAAGCGCTAAAAACTGAGTGCACGTCGTTGATATGACCCCTCATCATGTATAAACCAATTGAGGCATTGGCAAAGAGTAAAACAAAAGAAATGCCAATAAACACAAAAGCCCACTTTAACGTTACTTTATTAGGCAATCGGCAAAAGTCCTTATATGAAAGAACGAGTACTAACAGAACGAACAATTCAATGATCACGATGGGAATACTAAATTTATGAAAACGTACAATTTGTAAAGCTAATGTTGCTGATAAAAAGATGACTTCGATAATCCAGGCATTACGAATCCTTTGGAATAAGCTGTAAGCAAGAAGAAGCATCAATAAGCCGAGCATAAAGGATAATACGCCATGAACCATGACATAACTCGGATTAATAATATTGCCATAAATATGCTCTACTTGCCTTGTAAACTTAAAAGGCAACGCCGACAATAAGTTTGCAAATCCTGTCAATACCAAAAGAAATATAGAAAAGTTTTGTATTTGCCTTTTTATATATGTACTCATTTTTTAGTTCCTTCTGATATCCTTCTATACTCGTCTATATATTACCTGACGTGACAGGCAAAATCAAATGATTGAAGGTCTCGAAAATGATTGAAGGTCTCAAATAGGCTTCGTAATTGTAACTTGTCCTTTTGAACTAATTCTTGATATTTCCATGACAGAACCACCTTTCTATTCTTTACATCTTTACTTTCTTTACGTCTACCATGCTACTGTTACAGGATATGTGCAAATCATTAACAGTCATCCATTGTTGTTCCCTTTCCCCGCATGACTTGTTGTCAAGTCTTTCGATGTGAATCTTCGATACGGCAAAATTTTTTAATTTAAAGAATTTGTACGCGCCTACAAATTCTTCGGTTAATAAAATAATTCGCTTGCCGCTCTATACGAATTGATTTTCCTCTTTACTTAGTATACCGATTGAACTGTTTCCTTTATGCCATGATGAAAAATAAGACTGAATACCAAGCTCCTAATTTGTGATAAAATGGTAATTACTTGATGAATTTGATATATCGAAAGATGAACCGATTAAATTAAATCATGTTGTTAGGGTGGTAAAAACAAATTAAAGCAGCTGCCGGGGAAATGTTCTCGGCAACTGCTTTAATATGAAGTTGAAATTTACAGCTTGAGCAGACGTTCAACATTGCCATGGGCAATCTTTTCCTTATCGGATGCGCTGATTGGCGCATTTTCAAGAAACGCCCGCGCGCGCTCGTTGCCGATATAAGGATAATCTACAGAGAATATGATCCTGTCTGCGCCCAATACCTGCAAGATAAATTGGAAGTGCGGCAGCGTAAACATACCGCTTGGCGTAACATAAACATGGTTTATAAAGGTTTCAGATATTGTTTTCGGGAGATGGGTTGCCTCTTTGGAAAGCGCTTCATCAAGGCGAGCAAGGAAGAACGGCACCATCTCGCCCCAATGACCTGCAATCAGCTGTAAATTGGGATATTTCACGAAAACACCCGCTAATATCATCCGTAGAATGTGGATGCCTACTTCTGCGTGCCACCCCCAGCCAAACGCTGACAACCTGGCACTGACAACCGGATCCAATCCGGCATAATACGCCTCCTGCACGGTTCTGGCAGGAAATCCCGGGTGCATATAAATGGGCACCTTTAAAAAGTTCGCCATCTCAAGAACAGGCTCAAATTTAGGGTTATCAAGAAATGTTCCGTCTGCTGCCGGCCGTCCGCTAAGTAAAACCCCTTTGAAATTAAGCTCTTTTACAGTACGCTCCAGTTCATCTGCTGCTGCCTTCGGGTCTGCCCACGGTAAAGTTGCAAAAGCTGCAAAGCGGTCAGGATATTTTCTAACCCTCTCTGCCATTTCATTGTTGGCTGCCTTCGCTATCGAAATAGCTTCCGGCGCAGGGATTAACTGCGTCATTGCCGTATAAGAAAGCACCTGCATATCAATTTTTCCCGCATCCATGCTTGCCAGCCACTTTTCTTCTACATTCCCATCTGTGTCTGTGGTGTAATAGGCCAATCCAGGTGAGTGGGAGTCTGGGACATAAGGGGCCATTTGCAACAAATTGCCAAATGACGCTGCGGTTATTTCTCTATTATTTACATGTTCTTCTATTGTGATAATCTTCATTTTTTATTTATATTTCCTTTATGCGTTTATAAATGACTCAATCCCATTGACCCAAACGCGTTTAACATTACGTATCGCTTGAATATCGGCAGTGGGGTCACCATCAACCAAAAGCAGATCCGCCCTGTGACCGGGTTTAATCATGCCTCTGTCTTTAAAGCCAAATAATTTGGCAGGAAGGCTGGTTGCGCTTTGAAGCGCCTGCACGGGAGTCATGCCCGCAGCCACAAACGCTTCGATTTCATCAAGCAAACCAATACCGTGGTCGATACTGGCAGGGGCAAAGGGCGCATGATTTGCATCCGTACCTGCAATGACTGGTATCCCCGCATTCATTAAGGTTTTTAGTGTAATATCAATATTTTGTGAATCCAAGTTGACATTAGGTATACGATTTAGAAAAGTGACCGTTTTTTTCATCATGCCCGAAGTAGGAACCGTAATGATCCCTTTTTCCAACATTTCTTCGATCAGGGATTGCGTAATCGGGGCTTCAACCGGAATGTGGGTAATAATATCAACACCTGCGTCAATGGCTGTTTTGAAAGTGGCCATCGATACAGCATGGGCAAATACCAGAAGCTTATGTTCGTGTGCAGCCTCTGTCAAGGCGGTAATTGTTTCCGGGGATAAGATGATATTTCCTTCTATTTCATATACTTGGCGGACCACCTCTCGAAGTAATGTTTACTTTACGGTAAAAAATAATTTACAGTTGACATGAATAACAGGTGGTTTGTTAGGGATCGTCAGGAATTGGACTTGCGAGAACAAATATGAAGTAAGCGCTTGTCCCAAAATGAGAATTTAGGAGGGGAAGTTATGTCAATAGAAATAACCAATGTACAGATTTTTGATGGCATAAAATTAACGAATCATGATCTATACGCATGTAGAAACCGGACTTTCATCAAAGCTGGATCTACTGTCCGCTGAAGAGCTTGACGAGTTAATGTCTGCAGCGGTTTCAATTAAGAAATCGCTCGAGAAAATAGATGAAAATGAATAGGATAAGTATAAATATTTAGGTAGGAAATGATCAAAGTCGCCCTCTCTATTCGGAGCGAATAAGAATACTCAGACGAACTTCCGCTTCTCCGTTTACATAATCCAGTTCCTGAATCAAAAAAGGGACCTCCTTCTGAAGCTGAATTATATTCACCGCCCGGAGTATTTTTTTCAGTTCCCCTTCTCCGTTTACTTTGATCGTGGCTTGAAAGAAATCCCCTCTTTTCATTGACGGCTGGGTGATATCCATTGCCTTAACCGAAACATTTTCGGATTTGAGGCAATGATTGATCTGTTCCAGCATATGCGGAAGATCGGCGCGATCCGGTATCAGCAGATTGTTCTTGGCCCCTTCTGCTAGAATGTCCTGGCATTCCTGCCGGAGTAAGTTTTCTTTTGCACTGACGGTATCTAGTTGCCGAGTCAGCGGTCGCACTGCCAGGACCTGGACTGCGATGACGGCCAATAGAATGATACTCGCGCCCATGATCACAATTCTGCTTAAACTTAACTTATCTAAAAACCGCCACCTTGTAGCAGGCTCAGATAAGAAGTCTCTCTGAGATGAGATGTTTCTATCAGATAAAAAGTGCTTTAAAAATTGAAGGTATTTAAAAGACACATCTTTACCTCACTTCAAATTTTTCTTTCTACACGCAAGCAGAACGAAATTGTTTTATCCCGATAATCATAATCGGTCAGGACTGGTTCCCTCCAGCCTTCTTCCGTCAAAACCCCGATTAAACTTGTGATACTAAGATTATCGGAACAGTCCGCATATAGGTACAGCGTATTCTGCCGATAGCTCAGACGATTCAAACGTATACTGCTGTTAAGGCTGGCTAAGGACTTCTGAACCATTGTTAAATCCCCAAATGTATCGCTGCGGTTCCGTTCCCATTCCGACCAGATCTGATTTTTCCGTTCCGCGTTTAGTTCATCGACCTGTTCCTGCAGTGCCGTAATTTCTATCTGGTGCTCAGAAATATGATTGATTAGCGGATAGCAATAACAACCTATCCCGAAGACCATTCCAATAAAAATCATCAGGACCAGCAGGCATGTTTTTATTTTGGCCGGCCGCAAAAAAATGCAGCCAAAATTGCAGTTTTTCTTTTCTTTCACTCTTTGCCTGCCAGCCAGCAGTGCCAGGTCATGAAAATTCATAGAATGGCTATCTGCCGAAAAATCACTGGAATCAAATTCCTGATAAACGGATTCCAGCGTCCGAACACCCTCAGCCTCTCCTGAATCAATCAGGATATCTGCGATCCGGGCGGCTTTAGCGCTTCCATCCGTGACAACGATATTGAAAGGAATTGTGCAGTCTTTCAGCGCAGTATAAATCTGATATTTTGGAGTCTCCGGTTCACTGCCCGGGATCACCCTTATCACTTCCGGCAAGCCATTGCGATATTGGACAGCCTGGATATTTTGATTATCAAGTTTAAACAGGCAAAGAATTCTTTTTTCTTTTAAAGGTGCCAGGATCCCGCCAAATGCCTGAACAGTATATTCGGCACCGCAAAGTTCATATCCCGTCTGCTGAAGACACCGGGCATAAAGCTCAAGCGTAGTTTTCCTTACGCCAATGGCGCTGATCCGAAGATATTCATCCTTCTTCTCGTCCAATACCACGTATTCATAACAAAGTTCGCTGATTGGAACCGGAACTTCCTGTTCAAGCCAGAAATGAACTGTTTTATCCCGATACGTCGGAACAACCCAAGGAATACAAAATTCCCTGATCAGCCCGTTCTTAAAAGGAAGCAACAGATAAACAGGGACTTTTCTCGAACATTTTCGTTGCCCGAATCGTCCCTGACAGTCTTTTTGACGATATTCATCCAGAACCATTTTAAGATTTTCTTCGGCGTCACTGCCTTCGGACCCTGAAAAAGTCTCCAGGGGAAAGCTGGAGACGACAATCTCGGAACCCATGTTTCCAAGACGCTTCGAGCGATAAAAAAATCTTATTTCTTGGGCATCAATCTCTAAAAAAAGCATTTTTTCTCGGCCTGCCTTCTAAATAGACGACCATAAAGTACTGGCAAGACTTTCGTCAAAAACTTTAACTTCAGCCTGAGATCCATCCGAACTTAGATATACCATAATCAAATTTCCGGGGTCAGGAAAGGTATTTCCGGTAATTTCTGCAATACCAAAGCCCGTTTTCCCTGTCTCGGCCTTTTGCTGCGTCACCGTTGAATCAAGTCTGGCAATATAATCAGGGATAAGTCCTGAACCCGTGATCGTTCCGTTTGCAGCAGAAAGTTCATCAATCCTGAGATATATTCCATTGTCGACCTGATACCTGTCCAGCGCTGCTTTGACTTCACGTCCTGTTGTGATGTCGGCTTTCTCCCGAGCTGTTTCTGCATTCCCAACGAAACGCGGGATGACAATTGCGGCTAGGATGGCCAGAATAACGACCACCAGCATAACTTCCAGAAGGGTAAATCCTTTCTCATTTTTAACCACTTAAGACTTCCTCCCTGTATTTTTTGACGTTTATTTTAATTTTCGCCTGTGATTTAATGGCATGTTCAATTTGTTTATCGTATAAAAGAATATAAGCTTAATGGATCTGTGAGCTTATATCAAAGATCGGCAGGAGAACTCCGATAGCTACGAAACCGACCAGGCCCGCCATAAGAAACACTAGAGCAGGCTCTAAGAGCTTCGTATACTGCTCAATTCGCTCCTCCAGCTCTTTTTTGAACATCCGAGTCATATACGCAAGCATTTCACTGAGTTTGCCGGATTCCTCCGCAACCTCCAGCATTTTTGCAACTTCAGGAGGAAACAGCTTACTCGTCATGATGACCGAGAACATTCTTCTTCCTTCGTTGACAGCAAAAATTAATTGGGTTGTCAATTCCTGCATCAGATGATCCTTGAAAAGGTTTTTCACCAGGAGCAGTGATTCCTGCAGAGACAGCCCCGCGTCCAGCAATCTTCCCAGGACCGAACAAAATTGAATGAGCTGCCTAGTTCTGTTGATCTTACCGGTTCCAGGTATGATGAAGGAATGTCCCTTTTTATTCAGCAGCCACACCGTTACGGCCAGAACAGGGATAACGGCTGTCAAATACGGGATACAACAACCCACATTAAACATTATTTTTGTTGCCAGCGGCAATTCCGTCTCAAACCCGCGGAAAAGGTTTTCATACATCGGCAGAATCATAAGGCTAAGGGTATAGATGATAAACAAAGATGCGACAAGAAGCAGAACCGGATAGAATAAAGCATTTTTGAATTTCTTCTCAAAAAAATACGCGTCCTCCAGATAACCTGCGATATCGATCAACGCAGTCGGCAGAGTCCCGCTTCTTTCGCCGGCTTTGACCATCGTGGCAAACAGGTGCCCCGGAGAGGGAATGATGCCCTGCAAACTGACATGCAGTTCGACGCCAGCCTGAAGAGAGCGGCTAACCTGCTTCCATTGATTTTTATCTAAACCGGTTGTTTCTCTTTCCGCAATGACATCTAATACCGTAAGCAGAGGAATGCCTGCCTCGAGCATTGTTCCCAGCTTACGTGCTGTCCTCCCCCAAAACAGTTTTCTATTTCCCGTCTTGTATCTGATCCACACCGAAGTGAATAATGCCCTGGTGATCTCCACGGGATATAAATGCTGTTCCCTTAGCCCGGAAACAACTCTGCTTTGATCTTCCTCCGCCCAGTAGCCCTTCCGTATATTGCTATTTTGATCAACGGCTTTCCATTTCCAGAGCAATCGCAAACCCTCTTATTATCCTAATCTATATTTCCGCCCACAGTCTCATGATTTCTTCCAGAGAAGTTATTCCGGCAGCGACTTTCCTAAGCGCATCTTCTTTCAGCGTAAGCATTCCAGATTTTTTAGAGACCTTTTCAAGGCTGGCGGCACTGCCTTTTTGCAGAACTAGTTCCTTGATTTCCTGATTGTAGGGAAGATATTCATGAATCCCGATTCTGCCGTAATATCCGGTTCCATGGCACTTGGAACAGCCCGCCGGTTCATAAATAGCTGATACGGCTTCCCCGTGAAAAATTTGTTTTTCTTCAGCTAAAACCGGTTTTAATTTCCGGCAATTCAGACATAGTCTCCGGACAAGTCTCTGAGCCAGTACCCCGCAGACCGCCGAAGCTACCATATAGGCATCGATATCCATATCCAATAAACGGGAAAGCGCTTCTGCTGCAGTATTGGTATGAACGGTAGATAAAACAAGGTGCCCGGTCATTGCAGCCGCTGTTGCAATTTTGGCGGTTTCTCTGTCTCTTATTTCCCCTACCATAATAACATCCGGATCCTGACGAAGAATGGATCTCAGGCCACTTGCAAAGTCCAGGCCAATACCAGCATTGACCTGGGCCTGACTGACTCCCGGTAGCCGGTATTCGACAGGGTCTTCGATGGATACCATATTTATTGTTTCGGACTGCAGCTCCCGGATCAGGGCATATAATGTGGTGGTTTTGCCGCTCCCGGTCGGGCCGGAAATGAGGATCAGCCCATGCGGCTGGCGGATAAGCTTTCGAATTTGATATTCGACATCCTCCCGCATACCCAGTTCTTCCAGGGAGAGACGTGCGGTCTTTTCATCCAGAATCCTGGTCACGACTTTTTCTCCATAGACAGTCGGAAAAGTAGAAACTCTGACATCAATTTTCTTATCAGAAATGTCCAGCATGATTCTGCCATCCTGAGGGAGACGTCTTTGGGTTATATCCAGACCCGACATGACTTTCAAGCGGGCGGTAACACTTCTGGACAGATCCTTTGGCAAGTTTTCCTTAACCATCAGCAGCCCGTCTATCCGAAATTTCACGCTGAATCCGGTTTCGATCGGTTCCCAGTGTATATCACTTGCTTTTTCGATAACAGCCTGTCGGAACAGCGAATCAACAAGGCTGACGACCGGCGTCTCCTGGGCATTGACATTTTCTTCAATCTTCCAGCTCACTGATTCGTTTGGATTTAGAACAGCATGTTCCCCAGTTGATCTTTCTAATGTAAAACATTCTCGGATCGCAATTTTGATTTCTTCAGCGGAAGCTAGGAGCGGATCAACCTGATATCCGGTAAAAAGCATCACATCATCCAACGCGGTTCTATCTGTAGGATCCGCCATAGCGATGATGATTCTTTGATTCTGAGCCGCAATCGGAATCAGCGTATATTTCCGGGCCAGTTCTTCCGAAACCAATTTTGCTGCTGAAACATTGACAGGTCTCTCAGCAAGACTGATCATGTTAATTCCTGATATCCGGCTTTTAAATTCCAGGATTTCCTCTTCTGCCAAATACGCTGCAAGAAGTTCTTCAAGTTTTGCTCCCTGGTCAAGCAGGGCAAGCTGAGTAGCTATCTCATCGGCATTTGAAATAAGCGCCTTGTTCTCACGGGCATACACGTAAAGTTCTTTAAGCACAAAATCTTTCCAAAATCCTGGTTTGGACTGATCAATCATAAACGTACCTGTACCCGGTAAGGTCGTACTTCCCGTCTTCTCCCAACACAAGCTCCCCAACCCTGCACTGTTTCATATTCCCCATTGTTGCCCTGGATGTGATTTGAGTTACATCGTTGGCCCGTATGACTTCAATTTCAACAACCATTCCTTCCGAATCGTATTGAATGCTCCCCTGCCAGGAAGGATCATGAGCAAGAACTGCTTTGGCGTATTCAAGTCCGCTGTCAGCCATATAAGCAGTCTTGACTTTTTGGGCCTCGCAGACAACGATACGTTCCTGTGAGCTGATCAGAATAAAGGTCTGAACTCCTATCCAGGATAAAGAAAACGTAACAAGAAGTATCAGTAAAGATACATTACCGCTTTCCCGATTTATTCCGAAGAACTTCTTACGCGAACAGTTCTTTGCCAATAAACGGCTCTTTCCGCCTGCGCTGCTGTTAAAGAGATTTGCCATAATCCCTCCCTAACCCCAGTACAATGAAATTCACAAATCCTGCTTACTACCGGAATCGGAACACCAAGATGTTCACGGTACAAGTCCAAAACTCCGTTAAAGTCCTTGTCCGCAAGATAGTAGCTGTCCGTAATGATCTTACCGTCCTCAAGACAGTTGATACGTAATACTTTGCCTGCCCATGCTACACTTTCTGCCGTGGAAACAGCGGCGGTCAATACCTGACCTGCCCGGACAGCTGCAAAGGAAAGATCGGCATCTGCCATTAGCCCTTTAGCCATCCGATACTGGCTGATATACAATTGAAAAACCATTGCCGCAATGATTCCGGTAATGACCAGCGAAACGAGAACTTCTAACAGCGTAAACCCCTTGTCATTTTGCTGTACCGTTTTCTTTGTCAACCCAGTCATATGTTACTCCAACCAGCATAGTCAAACTCTTATCTACTTTATTTCCATTAATTAACTTAATTACTATATTTCTACATATTTCTAAAACTTCCTGCCTGTTTTGTAAATAATTTACTTATTTTCCCAAATTATTATTCTGCAATATAATGCAGATAGCTCAGTTTGTACTCTTTCTGATCCTCCAACTCAGTCCAACTGATTTTTACAGTAATTTTAAGCAGATTCGGAGAATCCCATTCACAACAGACCATTCTGGTAAACAGGCCGGATTCATCGCGCGTGGTCCCGCTCAGATAACGATAAACGGCAGAAGGATCATCAAGCAGGACTGCCGTGATTTCCTCCACTGTCGAGCTGGCAAGATTGACTGCCTGCAGGGTATGATCAGTATGGCTATTCTTGATGTAAGCTGTATTAATCAATGCCAGCATAACTGCAAATCCCAAACTAAAAATAAAGAGTCCTATTAAAACATCAAGCAATACAAAGCCTTTTTTCTTATCGTCCATTCCGGACCTACCTCCCAATACAACGTTAACCTTAACGAATCACTGCTTTTCCATTGTCATCAAGCGCATAATGTTTGCTTGGATCAAACGGGCATGCCGGTATTTCCTCAAGATACGGTCCTTGCCAGTTTAAATCAGCAGAAGGGCAGGTAATCAGATCATTCAGACTTCCCGGATAGCTGCCCACGTCAAGACGGTATAGTCTTGCAGCACTTTCTATTTTGAGAACATTGACTTTGTGCACTTCCGATTCCGTACTGTTGATACTGCCGCTGTAACATGGCAGAATCATAGAGGCCAGGATACCCAACAAAGCGATGACCAATAATACTTCCCATAAAGTAAAACCGTTCTTGCAAGCTTTTGGCATAACGATTCCTTTCTTGTCTCTGATAAAACGAAAAAATATGTAAATTAATTACATATTTTCTACACAAATATTCTATTTCCTTTAAGATTAGTATTTTTTGGGAACAGCAAAAAGGTACTGCTGTAAATCTCAACTTACATTTTTTTGTTCTGCAATTTATATTACTAGTACTTATTTGACCTAAATGATGACTTTTTCCCAGGCCCTGAGGATTTCTTCATCGTTACAGTCTGCAGCGATGACCGATCTCCCAATGCCGACCGGCAGAATTAGCACCTTATTGCCGGCTTTATTCTTCTTATCTGCAGACATGTGTCCAAGAAGTACTGCCCGGTCATGCGCTTTGGCCGTAGTGGGCAGATCCATTTTCATTAAGAGATTCAGGATTCTGTCAAGCTGTTTGTCGTTAACCAAACCTCTTTCTCTGGACAGATTGGCTGCGGCGGCAATCCCGATACTGACCCCTTCGCCGTGCATAACACCCTGATAGGCTTCCTCTGTCTCCAGAGCATGCCCGAAACTGTGTCCGAGGTTCAGAAGCATCCTGTTTCCCTTTTCTTTCTCATCCTCAGTGACAATCTTAACTTTGACAGCCAGAGACCGCAGGGACATTTCCTTGATGATCTTGTAGTCCAATCCTTTGATGGCTTCAGCATGTTCTTCGATGAATTCAAACAAATCCGGATCAGCGACAAGCGCGTGTTTAATGGTTTCGGCAAGCCCGTTCCGCATCTCTTTCCACGGAAGTGTCTGCAAGGTGTCAAAATCCGTCCAGACGGCCTGGGGGGCATAAAAAGACCCCAGGAGGTTTTTACCGGAAGGATGGTTCACCGCCACCTTGCCGCCAATACTCGAATCAATCTGGGACAGCAAGGTGGTCGGAATATGGATGTAACGCATTCCACGCATAAAAATACTTGCAAAAAATCCAGACAAATCCCCGATCACCCCTCCGCCGAGGGCCAGCACCACAGTGTCCCTGTCCGCTTTGAATTGCAGCGCCTGTTCCGTCAATTTACTGATCCTGTCCAGTGATTTCTCCTGTTCACCGTCAGGAACGGTAATCAAATCGGTCTTTAAGTCCTTCATTCCGTCCAAAAGTTTATCTGCATAGTATCCGGCCACAACATCATTCGTGATGAGAAGATAATGCCCGCTCGTGCCGTATGCTGTTTTCAAATGACCGCCAAGCTCGTCCAAAGTGGCTCCCAGTAACAGTGGGTAACCGTGTCCTCCACTGACATCTATTCTCTGTATCATGCTGTAATGTGTTCTCCTTTCAGCAATTCGAGGATCTCCGCCGCAACGGTTTGAACATCTTTATCCGATGTGTCAACCGTTATAGGCGCCTTTCTGTAAATCACTTCCCGGTCTCTCCAGAGCTTTTCTATTTGTTCCGGCTCGCTGCTGGAAAGAAGCGGCCGATCGTGATGTTCTTTTGCTCTCTGTAAAGCAATCTCCAATGGAACATATAGGTAAACCAACTTCCCAAGTCCGTGGAGAATATTCCAGTTTTCCGGATCTAAAACCGTTCCTCCGCCAGTGGCAATAACTGTATCGGTAAATCCGGAAATCTTATGTACCAGCAGATTTTCTTCCGACCGGAACCTTGCTTCACCGTATTTTTGAAAAATTTCCGGGATTTTCAACCCTGTCATTCTTTCGATCTCACTGTCCGTATCCATAAATCCCCAGCGGAGTTCCCTGGCCAGAAGCTTGCCGACACTGCTTTTTCCAGCAGCCATAAAGCCGATAAGTACAATATTTTGGGGTATCGAATTCAGGCTATCGGACACGAAATTTCACCTCTCTATTCCATCCTGATCCTGCCCATCACAGGCGCAACAATCACATTTCTTTCTAAATCCCCTGACGCCAGCATGACCGTCAGACCGGTGTCAGGCGTCCCTGTCGGGCGAAAAGTAAGATCAGAAGGACTATTGGCAAAGTGCACCCCATTCTGCAGGCTGACTTTGCGGATAAATTCTCCCTGCCTGAAGATCTTATATTCACCGGTATAAACAGAAAATTTGATTTTATACCAAACATTCTCAGCCAATGCTGTCTGCTGAACTTCCCGTAAGTCCTGAAGCAGAACTGCCGCTGAGAGTTCCAGTCTCCGTTCCTCCATTTGCTGCGGAATGTGCACAAGGAAAGTAAAGGCTGCACTTGATAATAGTGCAAGCACAAGCAGGATCTCAATCAATGAGTACCCGTTCCTTTTCTTCGCTATCATTCCGATCACCTGTTATCTCCCAGTTTCTCCTGTAAAGCTTTGCGCATAATGTCCAGCGGAGCCTTCTGCTCCAGCCAGAACTCCCAGGCAAGGATCCCCTGAAACAGCAGCATATCCAGACCATTCATGGACCGGCAGCCGCAGGCACCGGTCTGTGCCATGAAATCTGTAACGGCTGGATAGTAAATCAGATCAACGGCCCAAGCCGAAGGATTAAGGCCTTGAAGATCGATCGTATACACTTCGCCTTTCATGCCAATCGAGGTTGTTTGAATCAGCAAATCCACAACTCCCAGCCAGCGCCCGGGAGCCAAAATACCCGAGGCCGCATTTCCGCCGAGCATGTTGACTTTTCGGGCGAGAATCACAGCTTTTTCCTCACTTCTGTTCAGAATAAGCATCTTTACCTGTAAGGATGCCAGGGCTGCCGCAATGGCTTTGGCAGCCCCTCCGGCCCCTAATATGACAACTTCTTTGCCCTCAAAAACGAAACCCTTACTCAGCAAAGCCTGAATGAAGCCGCCCCCGTCCGTGTTATGCCCAACCAATCTTCCGTTTTGGACTTTCACTGTGTTGACTGCGCCAATACGCTGCGCTTCAGAAGTCAGGACATCCATATAAGGAATGATTTTTTCCTTCAGCGGATACGTGACGTTCCAGCCGTCATAGCCGTTATTTTTGAGATATCCGATACTTTCAGCCAGTTGAGTCGGCTGAACTGTTATCCTGTCGTAGGTTGCAGGCAAACCGGCAGCCTTAAATCCTGCCTCGTGCATTTTCGGAGACAGGGAATGTTCCACAGGATAACCGATGATTGCATACTTCATGCGTCTCTCAGTCCCCTTCATAGACATCTGAAAATGGACAAACAAAGAACGAAGTCTTACGTATTCTTAAGATTTTAACGGCGTTTTTAACGGCGGGTATACTTGGCTTTTCTGCCTGCCAACCGTTCCAGAAAACGCAGGACTTTCGTACCATGAAATTCTCTTTGAGCGATCGGTGAAACTAATATGGTCTTAAGCCCGAGCTTGTTGCCGCCAAAAACATCTGTAAACAGCTGGTCCCCAATCACTGCGACCTCGGACTCCGGAATATCCAGGACCCGAATTCCTCTCAGGAAAGCTTTTTTCTGCGGTTTCTTGGCCCTGTAAACATAAAGTATTTCCAGCATATCAGCAACCGCAGAAACCCTTTCGGGTCCTCTGTTATTGGAAACGATGCAGGCTTTAATTCCTGCGTCATTCATTTTTTTAAACCACGCAATCACGTCTTCGGTTAAGGTTCTGTCATTCCAAGGTGTTATGGTGTTGTCCAGATCCAGGATCAAACCTTTGATGCCATTTGCCTGCAGATCCTCTGCCTGGATATCCTGCAGCATCTCATATTGAAAATCCGGTCGTAAGATTCCGCGCATACCGGTTCCTCTGCTTTCCATTTAATATTACCAAATAATTATATATCAGCTCAATATCCAAGAGCAACCTGTTTCTGGCAAGTTTAAGGCAAGTTGTACCTGATAGGTTGTTATCTCTCCCGGTGATCCTTCATTTCCTCCATCAGTTTCTGCACCGCTTTTTTCTCTATCCGTGAGACGTAGGACCTGGAGATTCCCAGCAGTTTGGCTATCTCTCTCTGAGTCTTTTTGGGCGTGTTCATCAGGCCGAAGCGAAGTTTTATCACCGTTTGTTCCCTTCCTGTCAAATATTTGAGTTTTTCCAGGACCACTCTTTGTTCAAATTGACTTTCCACCTGATCCGAAATTGCATCCGGATCTGTACCCAGGACATCAATCAGATTAATCGCGTTTCCTTCTTTATCCGTACCAATCGGGTCATAAATGGACACTTCCCCGCGAGATTTTTTCAGGGAGCGCAAATACATCAGAATCTCATTTTCGATGCAGCGTGCCGCATAGGTGGCGAGTCTGGTTCCCTTTTCTGTGTTGAACGTATTGATGCCCTTGATTAAGCCGATGGTCCCAATCGAAATTAGATCGTCACTGTCCGCTCCGGTTCCGTCATATTTTTTTACAAGATGCGCGACCAGCCTCAGATTATGCTCAATCAGTTTATTTCGCGCGTTTTCCGCGACAAGTTCATTGGAAAAATTTCTGGCATTTTTGTAGTCCGCCAGGATACTCAGATATTCGGCTTCCTCCCTTTCTCCTAACGGTTGGGGGAACGCATTATTATTAATATATGATACCAGCAGGGTAACGCCCTTTATCACCGATAAGGCAAGCCCGACAAGAAAAGCTTCAGCAATCATTAACCCTTCAACTCCTTACGCATGCTCTTTTAATAACTATGCGTAAAGCAGAAGAATACTGCTTATCCTGAGCTGGAAATTTTTTGGTCAAACAAAAATGGCTGTACAAAACTCAGCCATAAAGTGTTACATTTGCAGTTTTTCTTTTCCCTTGGGCAGTGCAGCCTTGCACAGATACGAAGTGAACGCAAGTGCCAGCTGCGTTTAGCAAACATAAACCAGCAGCTTTTAAATATGCCAACGGTTCACTTGCAGAAAGCCCAGAGGTTTTGGCATATTAGCAAGGGGTTATGTTTGTAGCAGCGAGAACGTGTGAGCGCAGTATCTGTGCAAGGCTACACCATCTTGAGCAAGTAAAACAATACCCCAAAATGGATGCATTTTTGTTTAAAATCACCTTAGTTGTTTATTCCTTATAACCATAAGCAATGATCCTGATCTTGGCTGAAGCAGCATCTTCGTCACCTTCATTTACCTGGATGCTGTCCAGCGCCAGATTATACTGACTTACCTTGCGAAGCCGTTCCACAAAAGCATAGATTTTGGCGGTTGGCCCCGTACAGGAGAAATTCATAGCCAGAGAAGAATAACTGCCTTCATCTTTCATCTCTTCAAAAGTCAGATTCTGAGAATTGATCCCGCCGTCTTTGGCCAGATTGAAAATAAAGACCATCATATCCGGTTTGATCAGGTTTTTCGGAACGGTCAGATCCAGTTCAGCAGCTTGAGCTGTTAAATCCGTCTGTTCCTGTTTCAGCCCGGACAAATTGATGTAATTGTTCTGCAACGTCACCAGATAAGCCTCGCGTTCATAGCGTTGAGCTGAATTCTTCTGCAGCACCCCAAACTGACCGGCCAGCAGATAGACATAACCTATCCCGAGCAGAATGATCAGGCCTGTTATTAAAATGCCTTTTTTCTTCATACGCATCGTTTCTATTTCTCCTACGGTTTCAGTTTCAGAGCGAGATTTAACGTCTGTCCCCTGTCATTCAATGAAATCGTTTGGATATCAAAACTTTCAAACCTACCGGAATTAATAAAAATATTTTCTAAACTGCGGATATTTACCGATTCAGGCAGGATCAGCTGCAATTGGACCATATTATCCGCCTGAAGCAGAAAAGAAGTGACCTGCGCGTCTCCCGGCAGAAGTCCGCCTATTTGACTCCTTACAACTGCCGGATTGCTGATTGATCCCTTTGTCCCAAGCTCCAGAAAGCTGCGCTGATCAGTGATCAGGGAACGGAGCCTGTCGTTTTCTGCCATGACAGCAGCAACTTCATTGTAGGACTGAATACTGGCTTCAATCCTTTCTAAATCTAAGGCTAGTTTTTGCTGCCAAACCCACGGGGAGGCTAGAATGATGACAGCAAAAAAAGCAGCGATTATCCTAACAACGACGCTAAGCTTTCTTCGAACAGGCTGTTTTCCGCTGCCGGCTTCAATTTCCCAGCGCAGCGCAAAGTTAAACTGTGTTCTTTCGTTCATCTGCCCCTCCAGCTAGTGTATATCTTCACGTAAGGCGAGCCCGTACAGACTGCCATACTTCTGCCAGTTTTCCGCTAAACCTGTATCCCCATCCGCCTTAAACAGCGGCTCCCAGTTATTCGGGAAGCCCGTTTCGGTGTTGATCCGTAAACTTTTTCGAAAATATTCTTCCAGCCCTGGCCAGAGGCAGTACTCTCCGGTCAGATAGATTGTCCCTACCGAATTTCCGGCATGACGGTCGGAATAGAAGTTCAATAGCTTGGATAATGCGGATATGATCGGGCTTAAATCTAATTTACCGGAAATATCGGAAAGTTCTTTCGGCGAACTGTACATACTCAGGTCAGCTTTTTTATCAGCTTTAACCGCCATTTCTTTTTCTAAATCCTGATATGTAGAAGAGATAGGTAATTCCTCGTCCAATAGTTCGTAAGGTACAAATAAATCTTCCAGGACAAACTCATCTTTTTCTTTGACCGATTTGACGGATTCCAGCTTGGAGTAATAGAATTCCGCAGCTTCTAATTCCTCCAGAGATAATGTTTCTTGATTCTTCCGCAGGTTCTGAACCTTATAAAAATCGAGCTGCGGGTATTCGTCGTCTTTAGTCTCCAGCCCAATTAATTCATCTAACAGATCAGAAGGTTCCTGGCCTGTTGATTGGGGCAAGTCTTCGGAAAAAGCATGTTTTTCGGTATTGCCTGTTCTACTCGCATTTTGATTTCTTTCATCCGCATTGAGAGTTTCTTCTGCATGGACGGTTTTCTCGTCCGTATTAACTTTTAAATCGGTATACAAAAAGAAGCTGCCATTTTCCAGCAGTACAAACTCAATCAGCCCCGGATTTAAGGAGACAATCGCGAAATCGTTGCTGTTTTGTCCTTGTTCCGTATTTTCCTGGGGAGCATGAGCAGGCATTTTTTCTGCCAAAAAAGAATAAATTCTGGCCAGGCAATCCGCAGTAAGATCCACCGTCTTGGGTTCAATCCCAAGATCTCGGCAGAACGACTGAACCTGCTTCATTTTTTCGGCCGGGAAAGCTGCCAGGAGGACTTTTAACATGGGTACCCCGTTTTCCTGATATTTTTTCAGGATGCGATAGTCCACAATATAATGATCGGTATACCGTTCAAGATATTCATCCATATCTCCGGCAATAAATTTTTCGAGTTCCTGATCCGCCATATTCGGCAGTGTAATAATGGTCGTAATTAATCCTTGACCCGAAACGGCAATTTTAAGTTTATTGAGCGGTATCCGCTGGTATTGAAGCCAGTTCTTCAGACCCGAAACATCATAACCGGCCGGCACGGTATAGCCAATATTTTTACCGCCCGGTTCCTTGTATGATGCATGCATGTATATCTCAATTTCTTTAGATTTTCCGACAGCAATTGTGGCTATTGACAATTCATTTTCACCGATGACAGCCAGCCAGTGTTTTTTCATGCGGAAAGTCTCTCCTACTCTTCTCGTATCGCCCATAACACTATAATAGTATAGGATTTTTCTCAGAACAACAAGATTCTGATAGAATATCTAATTTGAGTTCAAGGAAATCTCAAATCCCAATTGCGATAAAATCTCAATTTGTAAAGGAAGTGTTGAGAGTACTTTTTCCAGTTCCGGCCAGCAATGCCTAGTCGTTTGGATCATAACTTCACCGTTGACTTTATCGGTCGTTGTGATCACACCCAGGTGACCAAGTCCTTCGACATATTTGGCCAAAAGCTGAATATCCGAGCGAAGAATCCTTGCTTTGACCAGCAGATCAGAATCTTCCCAGCTGATATGGGAGTCTTCAGCAATTGATTTCGCTTTAAGATTTTCGTCTTCCATATTCTCGTCTTTTTTCATTTGGTCTTTCTCCTATGTGTTTATCCGGCGTCTTATCCCTCGTTATTATGTAGGTTGGTCTCCCTCAATGATCCTTATCATCACAAATTCTTTTGGATTAGCGGGCAGGCACAACTTTTCGCAGGATACTGAAAGGTTTCAACGGCGCGGGAGCCGCAATCTTCAGTTTTTGCTGCGGATGCCTCGCCACATCGGTCTTCTCCCCGTCTAAATTCCAGAGACCGTTCACTTTAAATGTCCACGGTTCTCCTTCCGGGGCAAGCACTTCAAGCTCGTCACCTTCCCGGAAATGATTACGCTGCTCTATCCAACAGCCGCATTCACTTCCCTTCCCGATTGCCGCGCATTCCTCTTGTTCCAGCACTCTTCCAACAAAACTGTATTCGCGGATATAATTGGAAGTCTCAATGTTATGCGCTTCAGCCCCCGGTTTTCCAAAAAGGAATCCGGTCGAATAGTCACGGTGACTCACCTTGTCCATTTCAGCAAGCCAGGAGGGAATTTTTTCTCTAAATTTTGTTTCTCCTTGTTCCCACAGGACGTCCAAAGCTTCACGATATACTTTGACCGTACTCGCTACATAATAGGCGCTTTTCATTCTACCTTCTATTTTATAGCTTGCCAGATTTAAATCTTTTAATAAAGGCAAATGGGGCAGAAGGCAAAGATCATGGGAGTTAAATATATAGCTTCCCCTGACATCTTCCTCCAACGGAAAATACTGTCCGGGTCTCTTCTCTTCGACCAGCGCGTAGCCCCAGCGGCAGGGATGGGTACATTCTCCATGGTTGGCATCACGACCGGTGAGGTAATTGCTCAGAAGGCAGCGTCCCGAGTACGACATACACATGGCTCCATGGACAAAGATTTCCAATTCGCCTTGGGCTTGGGGACAGAGGGTTTTTAGTTCTTCCAGTGTAAGTTCCCTTGCAAGTACGGCTCTGCGCACGCCCTGGGAAAACCAGAAGTTGGCACTAGCTGCATTCGTACAATTGGCCTGCGTGCTCAAATGGACGGGCAGATCTGGTGTTTCCTTCCGGGCCAGAGACAGTATTCCGGGATCAGAGACGATAATCCCGTCAATTTCAAGCTCCGTTAATCTGGTCAGATAACCCTTAAGTCCGGCAAAATCCTGTTCATGCGCAAAAATGTTAACGGCAATATAGATCTTCCGGCCAAGCCTATGCGCATATTCGGCTCCCCACTTAAGTTCGTTATCATTCAGGTTCCCGGCATAAGCCCGCAAGCCAAACGAAGCCCCCCCTGCATATACCGCATCAGCACCATACGCAAACGCAAATTTTAACTTTTCAAAATCCCCGGCAGGTGCCAGGAGTTCCGGTTTATTCATCAGTTACTCCCTGCATTATTTTAAACTTAAACAATTAATCATCACGTTTTATCAAATATTCTATTGATAGATGCTTACATTTTTTAAATGTTCCTCATAGGTAACAGCAAAAGCATGTGATCCGTCATTTTTGGCGACAAAGAAGAAATAGTCGGTATCTTTCGGGTAAAGGGCGGCCTGTAAAGAAGCATGACCGGGGTTCGCAATCGGTCCGGGAGGCAGCCCGGTATTCCGGTACGTATTATACGGAGAATCGATCTGGGTATCCGCAATGGTCAGCACCGGTTTGACTTCACCCAAGATATACTGAATCGTTGCGCAGGATTCCAGCGGCATGTCAATTTTCAGACGGTTTTCAAAAACACCTGCAATCATTGGTCTTTCTTCAGCTTTCTTCGCTTCTTTCTCGACGAGAGAAGCTTTGATGAGCCACTCAGAAACAGACATATTCCGTTCAGCCAGCCGTTTCGTGATTTCAGGTGTCAGTTCCTGTTTAAAACGCTGTAAAAATCGATCAATGTTTTCTGAGGGCGTAGCTTTTTTATCAAAGAAATACGTGTCGGGAAACAGAAAGCCTTCCAGCCGGTTTTCACCCGAAGGGATATCTGCCAAAAAATTGTAATCATCCTGATCAAATCGTTTCATAGCGTCATAAAACTCATTCTTCGTTCCCAAGCTATTCTCGACGAGCTTATCGACAATCTGGGCAACCGTATATCCTTCCGGAATCGTAATCCGGACAACTTCCGGTTCCGGTCCTTTCATCAGCGTATCCAGGATCTCCTTGGCGCTCATGGAAGGTGAAAGATAATATAATCCCGCAACCAACTTGGAATCAGCTTTGTTAATCCGGCATAACTGGCGGAACACACTTGCCTGGCGAATTAAATGGTCAGTTTCTAGCTTGGCCGCAACTTCAGAGGCATTCATGCCAGGCTCCAGAACAAAGGCAACTTTATCGGAAGAATCGGAGACCGGCTTTAAATTCCCTGACCACCATGATCCACTGGCCAACAGCACAAGCAGCAAAACCAAAACAATGCCAATCCTATAGATTTTTTTTCTTACAGGAGCCTTTCGGCGTTTTCTCCTCACTTTACCTCTCTCTTTCCTTGTCCTAGAATTTGGATAACTGAAACAATGGTCAAATTGAATAAGAAACCTACCATGTGCTATTATACCTTTTTTTTCGTCAATAAGAAACTCACGCTTTCCAGCGTGAGTTTCTAAATTATTTATGACTTTTAAGAACAAATTTTCTGCTTATTCTTCGTCAAACTCGTCTTCCATTTCTTCCCAAGCATCGGCGACTTTTTCCCATTCCTCATCATCTTCAATATCCATGAGCATGTCTTCACCGTTTTCATCTTTGCCAAGCTTCAGAATAATGGCTTCGGCTTCCTCTTCGTCTTCTTCTGTTTCTTCAACAGGAAGAAGCACGAAATACGTACTGCCTTCAACTTCGAGGGTGGCAAGATGCATGAATTCGTTTTCATTTCCTTCGTCATCATTTAAGACAATGACATCAAAAACCTCTTCATCATCAAGATCATCTTGCTTATTAATTTCATCGGACATATGTATCACCTCTTCAAATCAGATATTGTAATTCTACCTTGGCAGGAAAAGAAAGTCAAATGGTATCTCAATTTCCGTTCACTTGCTATTGAGATATCCCTGGAGAATGAATACTGCCGCCATCTTATCAATGACTTTTTTTCTCTTTGCTCTGGATAGATCTGCCTCCAGCAAGGCCCTTTGGGCTCCGATGGTGCTCAGCCGTTCATCCCACAACTTCACCGGCAGTAGATAGCCTTCACGAAGTTCTTCGGCAAAAACCTCCGTCAGCTTCGCCCTTTCACCGAGTGTCCCATTCATATTCTTCGGATATCCCAGAACAATTTCATCCACTTCGTATTCCCGAATCAGGCGGGCTAATTCTTCCCGCTCTTTCTCTTTTCTGGTTCTTCTTATGACTTCCACTCCCTGGGCGGTAATACCCAGCGGATCGCTCATCGCGACGCCAATCGTCTTTTCACCAAGATCCAGCCCCATTATCCTCATTCATGCACCTCAGCAACTGCCTGACCACGCAAGGTCTACGCCCGGTCCTGCTCGTCATCGTTGTTTAATGGAATAGAGTCGTTCATTACACCCTGCGAATTGTGACTTCCGCAATTCTTACACAACCATTCTTCGCCATCATACAGGAATTCAGTAATCTCACCGCACTCAATGCAATACTCCTGAACTTTCTTTTTCATAACAGCGTCCCCCTGTCTGTATATTTTGGTATCACTATTCGGTTATTTTCAGATGTACGTCCCTTATCCTAATTATATACCTTAACATTTTCCTCCGCTATTATTATCCCGGTTTACGGAAAATATTATTTAAATTTTTTTCATGAAAGGCATCAAGTATGCTGACCCTCAGGCCGGCTCAATTTCATATGATCAGTCTGCGTGCCACAGTTCCGCGACAAGCGGAGCATGGATGCGGAGCGCGGCCTTTTGACGGCCACGGATGGCCTAATGTCGCGATGCCATGGATGGCAAGGAGCGACGCGTCAAGGAGGACGCAACGGCCGAAAGCGGTATTGTGGCATGCAGACCGTCCCCAAAAAAAGGGAAATAATACAAAGGTATCATATAATCTTCAAACAGAAATGCGGGCAATATCTGCCGCAGTATCCGCACAGAACACATCTTTCCGGCTGCAGACAAACCTGTCCATCGTTAAGATAAAGCGCATTTTGCGGGCAGCCGCCGACGCATTTTCCACAGCCCTGGCACCAGTCGGCGATGTACAGTTTTCTCTCCCGGTGTAGAACCGAATTACGCAATTCGTTGGATATGGGCTCTCCATCCAGTAGTGCAAGATTATAGTCTACTTCCGGAATCGATGACATGCCTAAAGCCATCGCCTGAATTCCTGGAATACTCCGGATAAAATTCACGGCCCTTTCCGGTTCAGCCGCCAAGTGCCCACCGCCAAAAACCTTCATCGCATAGATCCCGATACCTAATTCAGCTGCAAACGCAATAGCTTCCAGCATGTCCCCAAGACTTCCATTGATAATACCGAGTCCCTGGTAATTAATGAGTGGGTGAATCACGTCAAGACCCGGCTGAAGGGCCCCTGCTCTTACCCCTTGAACCGCGTGGGTCGAGATTCCGATCGCCCCGACCTGACCCCTGGCCTTTGCTTCAAGCAGTCCTTCCCAGGCCTCAGCATGTCCTTTGAGCGTTAGATGGCTTTCCTGCTCATGAAGTAGAAAGATATCAATAGAATCCCTGCCCAGTTCCTTTCTGGCTTTCTCCAGACTCGCATCCAGCTCCTGATGCGTCACCGCATAAGATTTGGATACAACTTTCATCTCGGGGTTCCTGCCCAGAACAGGTTTTAACTGACTGTAGTTTTCATAGAGTTCTGCCGTATCGACCCAGTCTATCCCCCTTGAAAACGCATATTGAAGGATCTCTCTTCCCTGCTCTTCGCTCACTCTGCCCTGAAGTGAAGAAATCGCGAGGCTGCCAAAACATATCTCCGACACCGTCGGACCCTTTAACCCTAATTTGACCTTCAGCAAATGACCGTCCTCCAAAACGAAACCCCCACGTACTGTGAGGGCAGCTAATCAAACGCAACGCAAAAATAAGAACCATTCGTGTTAATTAAAAAAATTCAAAAAATAAAGGTATTCAGATGCCAAAAGAAATTCTTAAAGAAAAAAGGTGAAAATAAAAAGCAAGAAAATCTTTTTTATAGATCGCGCAAATAAAATTTTACCAGTTCCTCCAGCAATTCATAACGTTCCAGCTTACGGATTTTGGTTCTAGCCTGATTATGACTGGTAATATAGACAGGATCTCCGGACATCAAATAACCCACCAATTGATTGATCGGATCATATCCTTTCTCCTGCAGTGCAGCATAAACCTGTTGCAATATTTCCCGCGGTGAATTGTCACCTGGATGGGATTTGAACATCATGGTTTCTTCCATCTTACTCAAGGTTTATACCTCCTTTCCTTCACCAGTTTGTTATACAGTATTCTGCATTGATCCAAAGATTACCTGTCAGTCTGTTAAAAATATTTTTAATACTTTTTTGGTAATCTTAACTATTATGCCCCAAAAAATGACTGATTATGGAAGGCACTTTATCCAGCGCCTCGCCAAGCTTGGAAGAGTCCTTGCCACCGGCCTGGGCCATGTCGGGACGCCCCCCGCCTCCGCCGCCTGTAATCGAAGCCACTTCCTTAATAATCTTGCCAGCATGAAGTCCATTTAACCCCGACGGATGAACCACAGTCACCAGATTTACTTTTTCGTCGGCAACAGCGCCAAGGACAATAACGCCTTCTTTCAGCTTGTCCCGGAGCATGTCCGCTGTTTGCCTGAGTGTCTCCATATCCGGAGCCTGAACCCTGGAAGCGAGTATTTTCACGCCGTGGATATCCTGAACCTTGCTCAAGATGCTGTCCGCTTCATATTTGGACAGCTTGGCATTCAGCTGCTGAACTTCTTTTTCAAGTTCTCTGATCTGAGCAGTCAGAAGGTGAACCTTTTTCACGCTTTCCTTTGGTTGAACTTTCAGCAGCGTACTGATCTCGTCGAACTGGCTCTCCATTTCTCTTAAATATGCCAAAGATTCCTTACCGGCCACAGCCTCTATTCTTCTTAAGCCTGCGCCGATACCGCCCTCGGAAATGATTTTAAACAAGCCAATTTCCCCTGTATTTTTGACATGCGTTCCGCCGCAGAGTTCTCTGCTGTAATCACCCATTTCGACCAAACGCACAATTTCTCCGTATTTTTCGCCAAATAACGCAATCGCGCCTTTTTCGCGGGCCTGGTTCATGCTCATTTCTTCCGCTTGCACCGTAAGACTCGCCATAATTTGCCTGTTCACGTTGTTTTCTACTTCGGTAATTTGTTCAGCCGTAAGCGGTGAAAAATGTGAAAAATCAAACCGCAGGCGTTCACTCGTAACAAGAGAACCTGCCTGTTGGACGTGATCTCCCAAGATCTTACGCAGCGCCGTCTGCAGAAGATGCGTTGAACTATGATGTCCGGCTATGGCCTTGCGTTTTTCCTTATTGACGACGGTGTGGACCTTTTCCCCTATTTTCAGCACGCCGTCCTTGATCAGCAGACGGTGCGTGATCGCGCCGCTCGGAAGTTTCCGCAATTCCAGTACTTCAGCATACGCCTTGCCGGTCCGGATGATTCCTTCGTCTGAAATCTGGCCGCCGCTCTCAGCATAAAAAGGTGTCTGATCCAAAAGACAAATGACTTCCTCTCCTTCACCGGCCCCATCCACTTCCCCTTCTTCATTGAACATCGCTTCAATGATGCTGTCACTTTCCAGTTGTTCATAACCGAGAAAACGGGTCGGCCCCAGTCTTTTCGCTTTTTCTGTGAGCAGGCTGTTTTCCCCGGCAGCCTTCATCTGACGGGATCGTTCTTTCGCCAGCAGACGGTGTTCTTCCGATGCTTTGTCGAACGACTCCATATCCACGGAGATCCCCTCCTCCAGCAACATTTCTTCCGTCAATTCTACCGGAAAACCATAGGTCTCATACAGGTGAAAAGCGTCTTCCCCACTGAGTATCTTCTGACCCGATTCTCTGAACGCTTTCACCTTATCCTGAAGGATCAGCATGCCCTGCTCGAGGGTAGCCTGGAAATTCTTTTCTTCCAGCCGCAAATGATTGAGGATAAAATTTTCATTCTCCTTGAGCTCCGTATACCAGTGTGCATAATGTTCCTGGATAACACGGAATATTTGTTCCAAAAACGGCTTTTCAATTCCTAAAAGCCGGGCAAAACGAATGCTCCGGCGTAAGATTCGCCGCAAAACATAGCCGCGTCCGTCGCTGCTCGGCCTAATTCCGTCCGCCAGCATAAAAGATACTGCTCTGGCATGGTCGGCAACGACCTTCAACGCAACATCCGTCTTCGGATCCTCTTTATATTGCAAACCGGCGATTTCTGCCGTTTTATTGATGAGTGGCATAAATAAATCCGTATCGAAGTTGGATTCAACTCCCTGAATCACCGATGCGATTCTTTCCAGCCCCATCCCGGTATCAATGTTTCGCTTCGGCAGAGGGGTTAGTGTACCTGCTTCATCTCTTATGTACTGCATAAAGACCAGGTTCCAGACCTCCAGGAAACGGTCACAGTCACAGCCGATTGCACAATCATCTTTGCCGCAGCCCCGGCTTTCTCCAAGATCTACGTAGATTTCCGAACAGGGCCCACAAGGTCCGACCGGTCCGGCAGCCCAGAAATTCTCGGGATCGGCGACAATTCGTTCCGGACTTACACCTGCCTTTGACCAGATATTTCTGGCCTCTTCGTCCTCTGGATAGATGGTTACCCAGAGCTTTTCGACGGGAACTTGCAGTATGCCGGTAATATATTCCCAGGCCCATGGAATGACTTCCTCTTTAAAATAGTCACCAAAAGAAAAATTACCGAGCATCTCAAAAAAAGTATGGTGTCTGGCCGTTTTGCCGACACTCTCCAGGTCGGGGGTCCGGACACATTTCTGAGCGGTGGTCGCTCTCGAAAACGGAGGTTCCACTTGCCTTAAAAAATATGGCTTAAACGGAACCATTCCGGCTACCGTTAAAAGCAAAGTAGGATCATCTTTCGGGATCAGGGAGGCACTGGGCTGAATAACATGTCCTTTTCCCTCAAAATATTTCAGAAACATTTCGCGCAGTTGATTTCCGGTATACATCTACTTCCTCCTTATATGGAAGGCTCCTCGTGCCTTGTCAACTCTAAAATGATAACATAACGGCGATCAACGACAACACCGTATTGTGAGAAATCTGCCGACAGGATATATCAGATTTAGGATTGACATGGTACTTAAGCTTATATTTATTACAGAATAGCAAAGGCAAATCTTGCTAAGACATAAGAAAACCTGGCTGGCACCAAGCCTCTTTGGCACAGGCGGCAGCTTTCGTTGCACTTAGCTGGTTCAGAAAATACTTACACTTTCTGATACACTAAAATAAGTATAGCCAAAAGAGAAGTTGCCTGTCAACAGACCTGATAGCCGCAAATCCTACTTAATTCTTCGTTGACTTCAGATCTCGCGGTGCAATCAGATAATAATAAATATTTCTGATTATAATACGCAGGACCGCTGCCAGTGGAACTGCAAAAAGCATTCCGAGCAAACCGCCGATTTCCCCGCCGGCCAAAAGAGCAAAAACAACCCAGAGCGGATGAAGACCGATTTTGTTGCTCATCAGACGCGGATTAATCAGATTGCTGTCCAGCTGTTGGACGATGAAGATTACCAGGGTGACTTTTACAGCCATCAGAGGGGATCTGCTTAAGCCCAGTAAAATTGACGGTATGCCGCCTAAGATCGGACCAAAATACGGGATCAGATTGGTAATTCCGCAAATGATCCCGATAATCAGCGCATATTCCATACCGATGAGCTTAATCCCTATGCCGATCAGAAGGCCGACGATGACCGCATCAATCATATTGCCCTGGATATACCGTTTGATCACATAATCAATTTCCTGTAATACCTTGTGCCACTGCTCCCTCATCCTGCCAGGAACAAGCATTAAAACCCCGTCCGTGATTTTTCTCCAGTCCGTCAAAAAATAGATGGCCAGAATTGGAGAAAGAACCATTAATCCGATGGAAGAAAGCAAAGCCGGAATATTTTCCATGACCTTTTCCAGCCAGCCGGTCAGATAGGATTGCCCCTGAATCAGTTTTTTATCCATTAATCTGCTGAGCTCTTCAGGCAGGATATTTTGCGGGTAAACACTTTTCCCGGTTTGTACATAATGGTAAATGACTTCCAGCCTCTCTGGAAGTACGACGGACAGTCTTCCAAGCTCCAGGTAAAACGTGGGCAGCAGCAACAAAAACAGCACAGCAAGCAAAACCACAATCCAAAGGAAAATCAAGGCAATTGCCCACCGTCGGCGCAGGCCTTTTTTTTCGAGCCAATTGACCATGGGACTTAAAAGATAGGCTATAACGGCGCCTGCTGCAAAAGAAAAAGCAATCTTTTTAACTTTCATAAACAGCAGGAAACCTGCTATAACCAACAAGATGCCAAAAATCCAACGCAGCTTGGTCTGTCCCATACTCGCCTCCCAGTTATGTTTTAAGACAAATAAAGGGCGGTCTTTTCAAAATGAATTTGAAAATCCCAACCCCCGATGGACAGGCCGTGGCCTTAGCTTCTTGGCCTTGCCGCTACTTGCCATCCATGGTATAAGCGAAGCGCCAACTCTATTCTACGCATGCACGGTATGAAGAACTCTAGACATAGCAATTCGGCGTCATTCAGCAGCTGCCTGAGCCTGAACGATCTGCTCGCTTTCAAGGAAGAAATCTTCCCACGCTACCAGTGTCCCATCTTCTTCCAAATCAAATACGACTACCTGATCGGTATGACTGTTGAATTCAATAAAACAGTCCCAGCAATAGTATTGTTCCACACCGACCTTTCCGGTCTGTCGTCCCCCGCAAACCGGGCAAATCATGACAATGAACCTCCTTCAATCACAACAACATCCTGGCTCTCGCAAAGAATGTTTTCCTCAAATACAGCCTCCCTGCCCTTCATCAAATCCGCAAAAAGACCGTCTGATATTTCATAACCAAGTACTTTTTGGACTGTGTTGTCCACATAGATATCGCCTATCGTTCCTTTGATATCGCCTTCTCCATTAAAAACCTTGTTTCCGACTTTCTGAGACCAGGATGCACCTGAAATCTTTTTCCCTTCTGGGTTTTTAACAGCAAGGGAATCCTTGCCGAAAGATACGATATCATCTCTGCTCATGTCTTCCAGCGGGTGCGTGAGCAGAGAATCTTTTTCCACGATGACGCCGGAAACCGTATTGTCTTTTTCATTATATAGGATATCTTTTACCCAGCCCAGACGTTCCCCGGAATTCAAATCAATCACCGGAAGCCGGACAATATCTCTCATCCTCCGCATAATTCCCTCATTTGCCTTAGGATTATATCCGGTATTATTGCCGGAATATCGGGATAATATTCCTTTCAGCAATATTGCATTCTATATTATGACATAAAACTGAAATATCGCTGAAAGAAGTATTTCGCACGGGTCAGCCCTTCGGCAATCACTTCTTATTCTGCCTTAAGAAGATCTTGGCGGATTCCGCACTTATCCGATACAATGACCCCTCCTCCCAACACCGTCGGCCCGTCATAGAACACAACCGACTGACCGGGAGTAACTGCCCGCTGCGGGGTCTCAAACTGAACCCTGACAAGATTATTTTCAGGATAAAGAACAGCTGCTGCAGGATTCGCCTTGTAACGAATCTTCGCCTGCACCTTCAAGGGGCCGGACAGCCTTTCCAGGGCAATCCAGTTCAGACCTGTCGCCCAGAGAATATCGGTATAGAGATCATTTCCTTCTCCAAGTATTACCCTGTTGCCAACCGGGTCAATCGAAGCCACAAACATTGGTTTACCAAATGTTACCCCTAATCCCTTGCGCTGTCCGACCGTATAATGGATCAATCCCCTGTGTCTGCCGATAATGCGGCCGGAGAAATCCGTGAAATCACCTGGTTCAGAATCTTTGCCCATTGCCGCCCTAATATATTCCGCATAGTTGTCGTCAGGAATAAAACAGATTTCCTGACTCTCACTGCTGTCAGCAGCTGTCAATTTTCTGTTCCTCGCCAAGTCCCTGACCTGTTCTTTCGTATAATCACCAAGCGGGAAAAGTGCATGGGCAATCTGCTCCTGGCTTAAGGAGTATAACACATAACTCTGGTCTTTTTTCGCGTCCAGTCCGGTTTGAATCAGCCAGCGGCCTGAAGTTTCGTCAACCATTTTCCGAACGTAATGACCGGTCGCAAGATAGTCGGCACCAAGTCCGCGCGACTGTTTCAGCAATTCTCCGAATTTGATTTTCCGGTTACACAGCACACACGGATTTGGCGTTTCCCCTCTGTAGTAGCTCTCTGCAAAAGAATCAATGACTTCCTGTTTAAAAACCGTCCGGAAATCAAGCACATGCAGCGGTATCCTGAGCTGCTCAGCTGCTTCCAGCGCAGCAGTTTCAGCAAGTCCGCCTTCATGGGTCACAATGGTGACTCCGATCACCTCATGACCATTTTCTTGAAGTAAAGCAACGGCGGTGGAACTATCCACGCCGCCACTCATTCCAACAGCAACTTTCATACGTTTAACCTTCATCCTTCCTCAGACCTTGGTCTTTTTCTGGATGTAGTCTTTGATAGCTTCATGAACAGCATCTGCGGCAAGATTGGAACAGTGCAGCTTGGCTTCAGGCAAACCTCCAAGGGCTTCGGCAACAGCAGCATTCGAAATATCCAGGGCTTCATTCACGCTTTTGCCTTTGACCATTTCCGTAACCATACTACTGGTCGCTACCGCAGCCCCGCAGCCAAATGTCTTAAACTTGATATCTTTGATAATATCGTTTTCAACAACCATTGAAATCCGCATAATGTCGCCGCACTTGGCGTTGCCGACTTGCCCAACGCCATTTGCATTTTCAATTTCACCTACGTTGCGGGGATTCGTAAAATGATCGATTACTTTTTCTGAATACATCTGATTCACTCCTGTCTTATTTCTGTCTTTCAGCTTGCTTTGAGGAACAATCTATTTGCTTTAAGCTAGTTCAAATTGCTTTATGATATAAAGGAGACATTTCTCTTAAGCGCTGCACGATCTTCGGAAGCTCCTGTAACACATAATCGATCTCTTCATCCGTATTCTGTCTGCCAAGCGAGAGCCTCAGAGAACCATGGGCAACCTCGTGGCTTAAACCCATGGCCAGTAAAACATGCGAAGGATCCAAAGATCCCGAAGTACAGGCCGAACCGCTGGAACCGGCGATGCCAACCAAATCGAGACTTAAGAGCAGTGATTCTCCTTCAATGAAATTAATGCTGATATTGACATTGTTCGGAAGACGCTTGGCGCCACGCGGGCCGTTCACCTTGACACGATCAATGCTGGCGAGGATTCCGTCGAATAATTTATCACGGAGTCTGACCAGTTCAATATTCTCGTCTGCCATCCTTTGTCCGGCCAGCTCACAGGCTTTGCCAAAACCAATGATCCCCGGAGCGTTTTCCGTACCGGAACGGACTTTTCTCTCCTGCGAACCGCCAAAAACAAGCGAAGAAATCCTGACGCCTTTGCGGATGTATAAAGCTCCGGCCCCTTTCGGGCCATAGATTTTATGGCTCGATATCGTTAACAGGTCAACATTCATCTGATTTACATCGATTGGCAATTTTCCAAGAGACTGGACGGCATCGACATGGAACAGGATCCCTTTTTCCCTGGCAATTCGGCCTATTTCAGCGACAGGCTGAATCGACCCGACCTCGTTGTTGGCGTGCATAATACTGATTAAAATCGTGTCCGGACGGATTGCTTTTTCTATATCCTGAACACTTACCAAGCCTTCCTCATCGACCGGCACAATGGTTATTTCGTAGCCGTTTTTAGCCAGGTATTTAAAAGTATCCAGAACAGCATGATGCTCAATCGCCGAAGTAATCAGGTGAGTGCCTTTTTTTGCTCTTGTTCTGGCGGCACCCTGAATGGCCAGGTTATCAGCTTCCGTTCCGCCGCTGGTAAAGGTAATCTCCGAAGGATTTGCTCCAATCAGAGATGCAACCTGTTCTCTGGCTTCGTCGATGGCCTTATGAACTTGTCTTCCAAAGGAATGTACGCTGGATGGGTTTCCGTAGTACTCTGTAAAGTACACCATCATTAATTCTGCCACCTGCGGGTCAACCGGCGTTGTGGCACTATGATCCAAATATATTCGTTTCATCTTATCCTCCATTAAGCAGCTCTTATCTGTCGACAATTATCTGACAGATCGTAGCAAAATCATCATCTCAGACATCTATTGAAGAAATCCCAAGTTTTCTCCGCCGCTACCTGCCTCTTTTAGTAAATCAGCCAAAGAAATGGAATCAACGACACCGTTGATGGAATCCCTAACTTTCACCCATACTTCCCGCGTTACGCAGAAATCTGTTTTTTGGCAGCAGTCTTCTTCCGACTGGGTAACGCACTCGACTGGTGCGATCGGCCCTTCCAGTACCCTGATCACATCACCGATATTGATTTGTTCAGGGCGCTTGGCCAGTTCATACCCGCCCTGGGGCCCCCGGATGCTTCTAACCAGCCCTGCCTTACGCAGCTCAGGAACGAGCTGTTCCAGATAATGCTCAGATAGTTTCTGCCTGTCAGCGACAGACTTCAGGGAAACCGGACCATCAGCCGCGTGCTGGGCTAAATCAACCATGATTTGTACGCCATATCTGCCCCTGGTAGAAAATCTCACGCAATTCACCTCATGCCATGCAAAATGTTACCCTTCGTCAGTACGCTTATATCCTACTAAACCAATCGGAATTTGTCAATAAGCATTCTGGTTATTCTTTTGCAATTTTATTTGTTATAATGGATTCATCTTTCATAACATTTCCTTTTTATTATTGGTTTATCAATGATCAAGTATATCTGCAAGAATAATTTTGGAGGAAAAAGAAAATGAATCTTTTTTCGGCTGCTTTTGACTCCGGCAAAGTTGCTCCCCTGGCCGACAGAATGCGTCCCCGTACCCTCGAAGAATTTATCGGCCAACAGGGAATTCTTGGCCCCGGCAAACTTCTGCGCCGCGCCATTGAAGCAGACCGGGTGACATCGATCATTTTATACGGTCCGCCTGGAACAGGTAAAACATCCCTGGCTCAGGTCATCGCTAATAAAACGACCTCGAATTTTATCCGGATCAATGCTGTTTCTTCCGGCGTCAAAGAACTCAGAGATATCCTGGAAAAAGCCGAGGAAAGGCTGCATCTTTATCAGCAGAAGACGCTTGTGTTCTGCGATGAAGTCCACCGTTTCAACAAAGGCCAGCAAGATGTTCTACTCCCGGCTATTGAACGCGGTATGATCACCTTTATCGGAGCAACCACTGAAAACCCTTACTTTGAAATCAACTCCGCCCTTTTAAGCCGTTCCACGATTTTCAGACTGAATCTTCTTTCAGAACATGAACTCCGTCTGGGGCTTGAGAATGCCTTGAAGGACAATGAGCGAGGTCTTGGTAATTACCATACAGAGATTACAGCAGAAGCATTTCAGCATTGGGTGGATTTCGCCGGCGGAGATTTGCGCCGGGCATTAAATGCGCTCGAACTCGCAGTTCTGACCACAGCTCCTGAAGACGGGATCCGCAGGATTGATCTGGAAACCGCCATAGAGTCCGTTCAGGAAAGACACTTTCGTTTTGACAAAAACGGTGACAACCATTACGACATGATTTCGGCGATGATCAAAAGTATGCGCGGGTCCGATCCTGATGCGGCCCTGTATTGGTTTGCTGTTCTGCTGGAATCCGGCGAGGACCCGCGGTTCATCATGCGCAGGATCATCGTGCATGCTTCCGAGGACGTCGGCCTTGCTGATCCGTCAGTCATGCTCCAGGCCCATGCCGCAGCCAATGCCTTAGAGTGGGTTGGCCTGCCTGAAGCCAGAATACCGATGGCACAAGCTGTCCTGGCTATTGCGACTGCTCCGAAGAGCAATTCTGTTGTTGCGGCGATCAATCAGGCTCAGGAATACGTCAAAGCGAACAAAGCCGGCCAAGTGCCGCTGCATCTGAAAGATGCCTCTTATCCCGGCGCCAAGAAGTTTGGCCACGGTTTAGACTATCTTTACCCGCATGCTTATCCGGGCAACTGGGTCGAACAGGACTACCTGCCCGAAGAAGCCAAGGGAGCAAAATTCTTTGATCCGACCGGCCGCGGGGTAGACAAGAACAGAGGAAAACCGTCAATAGACTTACCTAATCAGTGAGAAAAATAATTTTTCTTTACAATGTCAATGACAAATAGTTGGCAATAATTAAAAATCCGAGGCAAAAAAAAAGCACACCTCGCTGTTTTTTAGCACAAGTGTACATCGATAATCTCTAAGAAAAGAAAATCAGGCTAACTGTTCTTCTTTTCTCTTTTCTTTTCATACATGACCTCATCCGCTTTTGCCAGTACATCATTCGGGGTCTGGCATCCCAGCAACGGGGCAATCCCGAAACTAAGGTCGACCATCGGTTCAATATTTTTCACATAGTCTTTAAATTCTGTTTTGACTTGTTCCAAAACCGTCTCCACGTGTCCACTTTCACCAAAATAAACAACAATAAACTCATCACCGCCCCAACGGCTGATCATATTTTTCCCATTATCAAAATGCCGCCTTAAAATAGCCCCCAAATGTTTCAGTCCATCGTCTCCGGCTAGATGTCCTTCTTTATCATTAATCATCTTAAAATTATCCACATCAAGCATGATCAAATGACCGTTGTGATTTCCGGATTCAAACTGTTTCTGCAGGATATCATTAAAATTTCTTCGGTTCAACAGCCCTGTCAGCTCATCAAAATGAGCGAGTTGCATGAGCCTTCGATTCGTCTGGTAGTAAGCGTCAGCAAAATAGCGTACAACTAAGAAACTCAAAAACAGGACAATTGGAACCTGAATCAGCTGGTCCACGAAAAGACTGCCGGGATCCAGTACGGGTATTCTTTCAGGGAAATAATGGGCGTAAGTGTGGACACCGATAAAAGCTAGAATAATCGCAGCGATAATTGTATTGCGGTACCAGCCGTCCAGAATGTAACTGGCGACAATCAAGAGAAAAAATACATACGCAATCGTAAAGCTGTTACTTCCTCCGGCATCGATAAAACCAAAAGGCAGAACAATCCCTGTCAGAACCAAAAAAAACAAAAATTTGCTGCGGTCGGAAAAACCTCTATGTCTTTCATACAATACACTGCATACTGCTAAAACGAGTAAAAAAATCCATTTAATATTGAGGCTTAATGGGTAGCCTACTGCAAGATTTCCAATAATAGAAAACGCTGATAGCAGTATCATGGCCTTTAACAGGACTAGATAAAACCCCTGCTTAAGATTCGTTTCCTTCACTAACCCCATCTCTATTCTTTTTTAAATTAATACCAGTCATATTGAAAATCATAACATGATATTTTTTGGATAACAATCATAATTTTGGATAACAATCATAATTTTGGAAGTATTTTTAAAAATGATTCATATGGATGTATATTTTTACCTGTAATCTTTAAGCGGAGCATCAAGACAGAATAATACCCCGGAAGAGCCGGGTCATTCGTATATTTATTTTTTAATTAATACCAGTATCTAGCTTAAAATGTTCTGGCTTTTTCTTCGGCTTCCTGCATTTTCTCGGAGAGTTCTCCCTGCGCATCAAATCCGATAACATCAAGTTGTTCCGCAGCGATTGTTGTAAAGTCGGTGATGCCCAGAAAACCGAAAATTGTTCTTAAATACCTGTCACCCATTTCATAAGCACCGCCTGCTCCTTCCGAATAAGCGCCGCCCCGGGTTACGATATGAACAGCTTTTTTCCCCTGGCATAAGCCCACGGGGCCTTGTTCGGTGTAATGAAAGGTAATCCCGGTGACTGTAATATAATCCAGATAACATTTGAGAATGGATGGAAAACTAAGATTCCACATTGGAGCAGCGATAATGATTTTATCACTGGCCTGGAACTCATAAGCATACTTTAAAACGGGATGATTGACGGAATCCGCGTTCTTTGGACCAAAAACAGATTGTAGATCCTCAGCAGACAGCGGCTTGACACCTTCCTGGTAGAGATCGTGGGTAATGATCTCATCACCAGGATTGTTTTGCCTGTAGGCGGTGATAAAACTCCCTGAAAGGCGAAACGTCCTCGACTGCTCGTCCGGCTTGGGATTTGCTTTAATATACAGTACTTTAGCCATAATTTTTATCCTCCATAATCATTGACAATCTTCAAATAGTTTTAGTCATTTTTGATAAAGCTATGACTGCCATTTCAAACCAAAACAATCATCTTCGCTTTGGCTGCTTTTGCCGAATTTTTCTCTTTCCCTGGAGCTTTTCCTGCAGTTTCTCCAACGCCTGGCGTATCTCCGGCTGCAAAGCGTCTTCCAATTTAGGATCTTCCAGATCTCCCATGCTGGCAAGGCTTTCCACATAGGAATCCCGAAGACCCCGATTGATTTTCACGAGCTGATAATCTTCTTTAATCCCGGCAAGCAGAGCGTCCCTGCTGCTGAGAAAGGTTTCTGAAGTTTCCCGGACTGATCCATTTGCCGACTTTGTCCGGACCGGAGCTTTTTGTTTGGCAGCCCGAGTTTCCATTTCCTGGTGATCTTTCTGTGGGAGGGAATCCCGGGTCTCTTCGAGAGCAGCCTGAAAATAATTGATTTCTTCCATGAGCTTTGCCGCCCATTCCTTGACTACTTCAGGGCTCCGGGTAACGATAAAGGCCTCCTGAACAGATCCACCATTTTTCAGTAGGATCTTACATCCGGTCGGTGTCTCGTATTGATAGGTCGCACCGCGTTCCCTGGTATTGGTTACATCAATCACCCCGGGAATAATGTCTGTGATTTCGCGGCGCTTACTCAAATCCTCCAGCCAGTCCAGGCCGCCGGTAATGATGCTGTGTTCCCTTTTAATTTTATTGCGGCGAAATTTCATATGATAACCTCAAACTGCGCGATGGACAAAATAATAAAAAAACAAATTAAAAAAACAGATGCTGGATATCAAAATTTCCTTTTTCACTTAAGTTTAATAAGCCCATTGAAAACTGTGGCTGTCCTCTTCTTTCTGTTGGAGATCCAGGATTGAACAGTAATACCCCTTCATAGACATTTTTATAAGGTATATGGCTGTGTCCAAAGATAATCATATCTACATCTTCTCCCGAAAAGAAATTGTAAGCCCTTTCCGGGGTATTCTTTCCGGATCCAAGATAACCATGCGTAACACCAATCCTTAGAGAACCTAGTTTGGCTATGATTTTCTCCGGCAGCTCTTCCATTAACCAGTCACAGTTTCCTCTGACTGCAATGACCGGTGCAATCAAATCCAGTTCCTCAATCAGACTCTTCGTCACAACATCTCCTGCATGAATAATTGTATCAACCTCACTTAAAACATTCCAGACAAATGATGGGAGTTTCCGTCCATAGCGAATATGTGTATCAGAAAGAATGGCAATTTTCATTTCTTTCCTCCCGTTCTGTCAGACTGCTTTGGATACATGTTCCGCATTTAATACTTTTCGGATTATTTGGTTAATTTCGTATTTATATAATAGTAATGAATAATTGCTGATTTGCCAATAGCTGTCTACATAATTTAATAGACAATATGTAAAAATAAACAGAGACATTCATCTCTGTTCTTTTGATTGTTATAGAACGGTTATAGATACTGGCATTGACATTTTAAGGTTTTGCGAATTTCGTTGGCAACCCTCCAGGTTTCCTGCAGATGAGGAGTAAGTAGCTCTATCTTGCCGCTGAATCGGTCTACAAGCAGATCGGGGCTCGGATCACCGTCAAGGTCTTTATTGGAATGGCGGATATCTATCGCGATTTTATTGTCGTCAAACACAGGCGGAACAAAATAATTGAGTACTTCTTCTGTCGCATCTATCAGATCAGCCACTTGATCATCCGAATAACCTTCCCGTAAAAGAATCTCTTTAACCTGAGGCAAAGAATGATCTAAAGTAAGCAACATCTGCGCCCTTCTGACCATTTCAGGATCTATATTCATTCTGCCACCTCTTTTCATTAGCTGCTTATCAACATTTTTCCCTGTAAGACGGAACAAATACTACTATATTTTTTACTGACTTGGTGTTCTTGCCCAACATCAAATCTTATTTTAATATATGTGCCAATTTAGGGGAGGTTAGAGTATGTTAAATTTTTTTTCGCTGCCTGCTGTTCTGGCAGCAATCTCCGGAGCTGCAATGGCCGTGCAGGGAACGCTGAATTCACAGCTGACGCAAAAAACTTCTTTGCTTTCTTCGACGCTGATCGTACACATCATTGGCAGTATAATTGCCCTTCTGGCCGTATTGGCTTGGAAAGTACCTATGTTTGGGCATAAATGGCTGCAAATCCCTTGGTATCTCTATTTGGGAGGAGTGTTAAGTGTCGGAATCGTTGCCTTAGTCTCCATAACGATATCCAAAATCGGTGTATGCAATGCCACGACGGCCATTATCCTTGGACAAGTCGGCCTTGCGGTCATTATTGATCACTTTGGGCTTTTCGGGGTCCAAAGAATAAGTTGGAATCCGTGGCAGTTGCTGGGTCTTGCACTTTTTGTCGGTGGGGCAAAGCTGCTGTTTAAATAAATACTAGATTGTTCCGGAACGGTTATTGATCATATTTAAATTCAAGAGGATATTATAAACTTCTTCCGTGACCAGGTATTTGTGAATATTGCCATTAGCGGAAAGCAGTAATATTTTTGTTGCTTCCCCTTTCCGATCTCCATCGATAAGCCTTATAATATACGCATAGCTCTCTGACGACAAAGAAAGTTGCTGAAACTCGTTGTCGCCGACAAACAACGCCCAGTATCCGTCTGAGATTTCACTGTCCCCAGTATAGATGGAATTATAGACACTCGTTGTATCCGTCCCATCCCCTGTTGTGGTATCCTTAACCTCACTTGAGGTTGGCAGCGTAATTTCGCCTATTTCTTCAGTATTTGCAGTTGCGGAGGTTAGCTGATCGTAAACATTATGAAAAAAATCCGGGAATAGCAAATATCCGACAATGCCGACGATGAATATCCATAATGCAAGCACTTTAATATCGCCCCAGATATCATTTTGAGGAGGACGTCCCCAGGCGTTGCTGCGCATAATACCACCCCAAGAAAATATACGTCCATTTATTGGAGAATATGACGTTGCATCTTTTAAATATTCCCCCTACAATTTAACTGAGGTGAAAAATTTTGATGGATTTGCTGCAAAAGAAACTGAAATTGCTGCCGGATAATCCTGGCGTTTATTTGATGAAAAATGCTGCCGGTAAGATTATTTACGTTGGCAAAGCCAAGGTGCTGAAAAACCGGGTAAGGTCTTATTTTACAGGGTCCCATGATCAGAAGACCCAAAAACTTGTCAGTGAAATTACCGACTTTGAATATATCCTGACATCTTCTGAGGTTGAGGCTCTCCTGCTCGAATGCAACCTCATCAAAAAACACGACCCGTACTATAACATTATGTTGAAGGATGATAAATCTTATCCGTATATATTAATTACATCCGAAAAACACCCCCGGATTATTGTCACCCGTAAAGTTTCTAAAAAAGCCGGCAAATATTTTGGTCCCTATCCCAATGCAACAGCGGCCAGGGAAACTGCCCGCCTGCTGAACCGGCTGCTTCCTTTACGCAAATGCAGTCAGATCCCTACCAAATCCTGTCTTTATTATCATATTGGACAATGTCTCGGTCCGTGTATCCATCCTATTGAGCCTGAACAATATCAGGAGGTCCTCGATAAAGCCACCATGTTCCTCCGCGGCAATCAAAAAAGCATCATCAACTGGCTGGAAGGAAAAATGACCAAAGCCGCCGAAGCGCTGCAGTTTGAGGCAGCCAGAGAATACCGGGATCTGATTCAAGACCTGAAAACCATCAGTGAAAAACAAAATATTACGCTAAGTGATTTGCGAAACCGCGATATCGTGGCCTACGCGTTTAATGAAGAGCTAATGAATATTCAGGTCTTCTGTTTTCGTCAGGGTAAACTGGTTACCCGGGACAGTTTCTTCTTTGCCTACTATGATGAACCGGAAGAATCATTTCTTTCGTTTCTGGTTCAGTACTATACGGACGAGATGGTCATTCCGGATGAGATTTGTATTCCTGAAATCCAATCGACCGCAGTCATGGACATCCTTCCTCTGACCATACCCAAAAAAGGTAAAACCAAACAACTTCTGGCAATGGCCGCCTCTAATGCTGAGACTGTTCTGAAAGAAAAGATGGACCTGGAAAAAGACAAAAATGAAGAGATTCAGAAAACAATGGCAGGATTATGTGAACTTCTCGGAATCGCTCAGGCCGATACGATCGAAGCCTTCGATATTTCAGGACTGTTCGGCAGCAATATTGTCGGGGGTATGGTTCAGTTTAAAGCCGGAAAACCCTTTCGGGCAAACTACCGCAAATTTAATATTGCTCCGCTCGCGAACAACAATGATGATACTGCCTACCTCAAGCATATTATCGGGCGCCGTTATTCCCGTCTGCAGAGAGAAGAATCCGCAATGCCGGATTTGATTCTGGTTGATGGCGGAAAAGGACAAGTCAAAGCCGCACTTGATGCTCTGAAGGAGCTCCGCTTGACCATTCCTGTTGCCGGTATGGTTAAAAACGACCGGCACGAAACGCGCAGTCTGATCAATCAAACAGGCCGTGAGCTTTCTATTGACACCAGAGTCGAGGTGTTTTATCTGATCCAGCGAATCCAGGACGAAGTGCACCGTTTTGCGATCACTTTCCACAGGCAGCAGCGAATTAAAAACATGACCGCATCGGAGCTGGATGGTATCCCCGGAATCGGGCCAAAACGAAAAAGAATGCTCCTCAGAACTTTTGATTCTTTGGATGAGATCAAAAATGCTGCACCTGAAGAATTTATTAAGTCCGGTTTGTCGGCAGTGGCCGCCCAAGAAGTCTATAACCACTTTCACCACACGTAAAAACAGGTATGATATTATTTTTTATCTTGTAAAAATTTCTTTGATGTTTGTTTGATTTTTCTTCCTGCCTTGACAAGACAGGCAAACACGTATATCCTAGAAAATGGATTAATGACTCACAAAAACGCGAAAATATAATATATTTTCGTTTTTTGTGTCTTATTCAGGAGTGATATTTTGAAGCACAAATACTCAATTATTATTATCCACCCTGACCACGGCAAAGCACCCCGGCAGATTCAGTTTTCAGTCAAAGCGAAAAAAATGATTGTTACCAGCTCAGCTGCACTGGGTATCTTTTTTACGGGACTTTTTGCTTATGACATTTACCAGGCTCATTACATCAATGTTTATCAGCAAAAAATTGCCTATGTTGATAAGCTTGAAGATCAGTTGCAGGCCAAGGATCTGGAAATCGCGAGATTAAATGAAAAGACATCCGAAATCAATCAGAACTTGTTAACCATCTCCTCACTGGAATCTAAAATTGCTGGCATTCTTAAAATCCAGCAGAAAAGTACGACGGAAGTCAGCCGCGGCAGTTACTCCGTACAGTCATATTCCGAGCCGGAAAGCCTTGATCAGGCTTCAAATCTGCTCAATTCTCATGTGGAAACCCTGCAGGAGTATTATGATGCTTCCGTAGAATACAAAGACAAGCTGAACCGGACACCGAATATTCTTCCGGTCAATGGCCCAATCTCCTCACCTTTTGGCTATCGCCGCAATCCTTTTGGCGGCTGGAGCAGTGAATTTCATTCCGGTATTGATATTGCCTGCGATTATGGCACACCTGTCCAGGCGGTTGCTGCCGGGACTGTCACTTATGCAGGCTATGACGGTTATTGGGGACGAAGGGTGCAGATTGACCACGGCTATGGCGTTGTAACGTTTTATGCCCATAATTCCAAACTGACAGTCAAAGTCGGAGACACGGTTCAGAAAGGCGAGATTGTCGCGTACAGCGGAAATTCCGGCCGGAGCACCGGCAGCCACCTTCACTACCAGGCCTATGTTGACGGCGAACTCGTTGATCCGACAGTCTTTACTACCTATACCGAAGCGCAATAAAAAGGAGCGGCTAAGAATGTTTAGTAAAAAAGAAAACGACACAAAACCGGTTATCCGAAATATCAGCACGAACACAAATATTACATACATTGCCGAAGACTGTGAACTCAAGGGGTCTTTGGTATCGAGCGGCAATATTCGGATAGACGGCAAGCTCGAAGGCACTGTTGAAGTCGGGGGCGACTTAATCATCGGTCAGTCTGCCTCAGTAAAAGCCAATATCTCTGCTGCTACAGCAACCATTACGGGTGTTGTCTGCGGGAACATTAAGGTCGGAGACCTGTTGGAATTAAGCCCTACCTCCCGCCTCTACGGGGACATCACCGCCAGACAGCTTAAAATCGACCAGGGCGCCATCTTTGTCGGCACAAGTTCCATCGTCTCTGACAGTACAGATCATCCCGATGACTCTTCCCCTGAAGAAAAGCCCTAAAAAAGGCGGACCTGGGGTTTTGCAGGAATGCTGTAACAGCAGCCCGACAAAACCCCTTTTTTATTATTTTAACGCCCTAAGAGAGACCCTCCTAATGTACACAAAATAATACATCTCTCTTTGAGATGTATATTTTTTTACGAACCACTTATTGGCTGTAAGTCCCTTGGATTGTAGGATATCGAGAAGTAAATGTTGCGGCTTAGGTCAAGTAGGTTTTCCCACCAGGATCCCTTTGGTTTCCTGCAAGGGCGGTTTCCCCTTCCTCCTGGTCTGAAATGTTGCCATTTCTCAGAACTTGATCGCCACTTAGTCCGCACTTCAATCCTTCTCGATAAAACGCTCTAGAAGTTTTCCTTAACACTCCCGGTCACCCTAGCCTCTTTTGCAGAAAAGAATTTCCGGCAGGTATAACGGATGTTTGCCAACACCAGTTAACCAATCATCGCCTTTCCAACTTTTCCACCTCAAGGCAGGCTACACTGCACTAAGTTCCTTCCTAATGCAGGTTCATCCCCAAGCCGTAGCTATGTTTCAAACCACGTACCTGGGCCTCCACGGATAAAGGGTAGCGCCCACATGCCATTGCGGATCCCCCTCTGTCCTTAACTCCCAGCAGCAGCCCACGACTGGGCGTCCCAAGCCACCACCAGGAACTTCATCGGTATGCCCTTAGCGGATTCTTAGGCCCGCCCTCGAATGACCGTTTCATGCACTAGAATAACGCTCCATGATCCAAAGGAACCTTACACATCTGAAACTAAGATATAATTAGTTTTCACTAGTTCATTTTTATTAGCTTCCACATCATTTTATACATATAGCTTCCATATCATTTTATACATAATCCGTATTTTTTGCAAAAGCCAGATGTACTATAAAGCGAATTCATACCGCAGATAACTGAACGTTCGTTGATTAAAGAATCGTCTATTTCCGTCAGTTGATTATTTTCGGCTAAATTCGGCCAAAACAGTCGATATTGACGACCAAGAACCACACCATTATTTGCCGTTTAAAAATAAAAGTCGATCAAAATTGTATATCATTTTTTTTGTTATATTTTTCCCATAGCGAACCATCAGCATATTGGCTGGATGAGATGTGATTTCCTCATCGTCCGTATCTTTAATAAGCAGATCCGTGTACGTCATCAGATGGCGCATCATTTCCCTGTATTCCCAAATCGGCAGGTTTGTTCCATCCAAATCCCAGTGCCAGTAATATTCTGTTGCAATCACAATATAGTCTTCCATTTTTTCGTCACCGAAAGCAGCTTCCAGCATCCTGCGGGCTACCCCATAATTGCGGTAGCGCGGAGACACTTCAATCGCTCCGAGCTCCAGAACTTTGTCTTGTCCGGATGACCACCGTTCAAATTCATCCGGCGGATGAAACGTAATATAGCCGACCAGCTCCCCATTGATTTGGGCTGAGACGACTTTTCCCTGTGGAAGACAGCTGATCTCAACAATGGCTTTTTTTTGTTTGGCAGCCGGACGGAAAGCTTTTAATTGCTGGTCAATTTCAAGCTTTTCCAAGATATCCGGAGATGTCACCCCGGATATCAGCAGTTCCCCTTTCGAAGTCTGGATAGTACAGGTAATGTTGATCCATTCCTCTTTATTCATTTACCCACCCTGCTAGGTATTCCGCCTGATCCGATGTCAGGCTGTCAATTTGCAGTCCAAGTGAATGAAGCTTCATCAGCGCAACCTTATTGTCCAGTTGTTCCGGAACATTAAAAACTTTGTTCTCAAGCCCCTGGTTTTTTACCAGATATTCGAGGGCCAAAGCCTGCAACGCAAAAGACGTATCCATTACTTCCACCGGGTGGCCGTCTCCTGCAGCTAAATTCACCAGTCTGCCTTCAGCAAGCAAGAAGATTTTTCTCCCGTCTTCAAGGGTAAATTCTTCAGTGTTGGGGCGGACCTTTCTTTTGGAAACAGCCAGAAGACTCAGGTCCTGCTTAGAGATTTCCACATCAAAATGACCGGCGTTCGCCAGGATTGCACCATTCTTCATCCGTGCAAAATGATCTTTTGTAATGACATTTTTATTGCCAGTCACGGTAATAAAGTAATCTGCCATAGAAGCGGCTTCCTTCATCGGCATGACCTCGTATCCGTCCATCCAGGCCTCATTGGCTTTAACCGGGTCAACTTCACAGATAATGATTTTCGCCCCAAGCCCTCTGGCTCTTAATGCCACACCTTTGCCGCACCATCCATAACCAACGATACAAACCGTTTTTCCTGCAACGACCAGATTGGTTGTCCGCAGAATCGCATCCCAGACGGATTGACCCGTTCCATATCGGTTGTCAAATAAATACTTGCTTCTGGCATCATTGACGGCCATCATCGGAAATTCAAGCTTTCCTTCCCTGGACATGGCTTTTAATCTGAGAATACCTGTTGTGGTCTCCTCCGCTCCACCTCTAACCTGGCCAATCAATTCCCGCCGGCAGGTATGAATTGTTGAAACGAGATCCCCACCGTCATCAATGATATAATCAGGCCCAAAATCGAGGGCCTTGTTGATATGCACTTTATACTCCTCATCTGTCGCACCGTGCCAGGCATGAGCCCTGATGCCGTTTTCGACCAGAGCCGCTACCACATCATCCTGCGTAGAAAGCGGATTGCTGGCGACCACAGCAACTTCCCCGCCTCCCGCCTGAATTGTCAAGGCCAGGTATGCGGTTTTTGCTTCCAAATGAAGGCAGATGACAATTTTTTTCCCTGCAAACGGGCGCTCTTGAATATATTGATCCCGAAGTGAATTCAACACCGGCATGTACTGTTTTACCCAGTCTATTTTTCGTTGTCCGTCAGCAGCCAGCCTAATATCTCGAATGGTAGAAACTTCGTTCATCTTAGCACCTCCTCCGCTTTATTATACACGTATTTGTTCTAAAAGTCAGACTGCTTCAGAAGAAAATCAGGCTCCTTTTCAGGACCTGATTGTACAGTCTTGCTTGCGTACTTATGCTGTTTCTTTCGGACTTTTTTCCTTGCTGCAGGCAGCAACTTTTTGAGCAATTACATCAAACAGCGCCGACTGATATTCTTCAACTTGCCCTTCATCGGAAAGCGCTGTCAGTCTTGGATCAATCGGCAATTGGCCGAGATAAGGAATTTCATTCGCCGCAGCTTCCTTCTCTCCAGCCGGTTTGCCGAATATCTCAATGCGCTTGTTGCAGTCCGGGCATTCAATATAAGCCATATTTTCAACAAGTCCATAAAAAGTAGCTTTATACATGGTGGCCATTTTTATGGCTTTACGGACAACCATGTTAGCGAGCTGCTGAGGACTTGTGACAATAACCAAACCATCCACCGGAATAGACTGCAATACGGAGATCGGCACATCACCGGTTCCCGGAGGCAAGTCAATCAGCAGGTAATCAAGTTCTCCCCAGATCACATCCGTCCAGAACTGTTTCACCAGTTGGGAAATGACCGGACCTCTCCAAATCACAGGATCATCCTCATTTTCGAGCATAAGATTCAGAGAAACAATCTTGATGCCACTCATGGATTCGACCGGCATAATCCCCTTTTCAGCGGCACTTGCTTTGTCTTTGAGACCAAAAATCTTCGGAATGCTGGGTCCTGTGATATCCGCATCGAGAATGCCGACTTTATAGCCCTGACGCATCAGGCTTACAGCAAGCATGCTCGTTACAGAGGATTTCCCGACTCCACCCTTGCCGCTCATGACTGCGACAACATTTTTAATATTGCTTAATTTTTGAGCTTCAGTAAGTTCCGGAACTGAGGAACAGCTGCCGGAGCAGGTTGAAGCTGTTGAACAACTGCTGCATGGACTACTCACTTTTTTTACCTCCATTATTCGCCGACAAGTTTCTCCAGCTGGTCGAGCAGCTCCACGAAAACATCCAGCGCCTGCTTGACCGGTTCAGGTTTTTCCATATCGACTCCGGCTTGGCGCAGAAGTTCGATCGGATAATCTGAGCCTCCGCTGGACAAAAACGCCAGATACCGCTGTACAGCAGGTTCCCCTTCCTGCACGATTTGCTGTGCGAGAGCCGTCGCTGCTGAAAATCCTGTCGCATACTTATAAACATAGAAAGCATTATAAAAATGCGGAATCCGTGTCCATTCCATATTGATCTGTTCATCCAAGACAATGTCGGACCCAAAATATTTCAGGTTCAGGTCCCGGTAAATTTTGGACAGGTGGTCTGCCGTGAGGGATTCATTCCGTTCGGCTGCAGCATGGATTTCCTTTTCAAACTCTGCAAACATGGTCTGCCTGAACACGGTCCCCCTAAATTGCTCCAGATAATGATTAATCAGATAGGCCTTCATTTTACTGTCATTCGAGGCATTGATCATATGACGCATAACCAGGGATTCGTTCAGTGTGGAAGCAACCTCGGCCACAAATATTTTATATCCTGCATAAATATGAGTCTGGTTTTTATTCGATAAATACGTGTGCAGGGAATGCCCCATTTCATGGGCCAGGGTAAACAGGGAATCCAGCGTGTTCTGATGGTTCAGCAAAACATAAGGATGGGAGCTGTACGTGCCCCAGGAGTAGCCTCCGCTTGTTTTGCCGATGTTTTCATAGATATCAATCCAGCCGGAACGGAATCCTTCGTCCAGAATCTCCAGATACTCTTCTCCCAAAGGTTTAAGCCCTTCGCGTACAATGGACTTCGCTTCCTCAAACGGAATATGCGCATCCATTTCAGGGACGAAAGGAACATAAATATCATACATATGCAGCTCTGCAACGCCGAGGACTTTTTTGCGCAGCTGAATATACCGTTGAAACTGCGGCAAATAATCATGAACTGTCTGTATCAGCGCGTCATAAACGGGAAGTGGCACTTTGTCGTCGTCAAGAGCGCTTTGAATCGCAGAATCATAGTGTCTGACCCTTGAATAAAAAACATCGGCCTTGACACTCGCTCCGAGCATCGCCGCCCAGGAGTTTATTTGTTTGCCGTAAGCCGCATAAAGCGTTGTAAATGCATCCTGTCTGACTCTACGGTCTTTGCTTTCCATATACCGGATAAAATTTCCCTTGGTCAGTTCAATTTCCCGGCCTTCTTCATCCTTGATCGGGCCGATTTTCAGATCCGCATCGTTGGCCATGCTGAAAATCGTGCTTGGTGCTGAAGCCAGTTCGCCGGTTTCAGCCAGGATTTTTTCCTCAGCCAGGCTTAAGACATGCTGTTTTTGTCTCAGGATATTTTCCAGGTAATGATGATAAACCTGCAATCTCTCATCCTGACGGATCTCACTAAAGCGTTCATCCGGAATAGCCAGGATTTCCGGAACAATAAATGACAAGGCGCTTCCGGCCTGTACTGAAAGCATTGTCGCCCGGTCTGTCATCCCCTGGTAACGGGAAATCCGGTTATCTTCATCCCTTCTCATCCGGGCGTACGTAAACAGGTCTTCCAGGTTCAGGCTGAAACGGTCCGCCCATTCCATACATTCAACAAAAATGTCCGCACCGCCGGCAAGCTGTCCCTGATATTTTGCGGAAAGCCCAATCATCTTTTCTGTTTCGCTAAACATTTTCTCCCAGTCCTGATCACTGGCAAAAATATCTTCGAGTCTCCATTTATATTCCTGTGAGATTTCTTCCCTTGAACGTAAGGTTTCTGACAAACTGATCCCTCCATAAAATTGATCTTCCAAATATTATACACAGTAAAAGAAAAAATTACTAATTTGTTGAAGCAAATTATAACGAAATTGTTTGTGCCCATCAAAAGGTATTGGATAAAGGTATTGGATAAAATATATCGTTAATGCAAAACCTGAATGATATCGTAAAACGTTTTATCATCTAAGCCGAATAAGAAAAATACCAGTCTGTCTAAAACAAAACAGGCTGGTATCTTATTATTCGGCTAAATCTGCCCATGTTGTATAAGGCTTCCTGCCAAGATTAAGATTTGTGTAGCGCTTCTCACCGGTTATTTCACGGTCACCGGCAACCCATTCCGGAAATTCCAGCGGATAATCTTCCTGCGGAATTTCTGCATCCACCGTAATCAAGCCGGTATTTTCCTCTTCATAAACATCAATCTCCCAGATTATTCCCTGACCGCTCTTCACTGTATATCTCGTCTTAATGATTGGCGGGCTTATTGCCAGGGACATAAGCTTCCGAACCTCTTCCTCCGTTACTTCCTTGGCCGGAGTCTCCAACTCAAACCGCCTGTTTTTCGTATAATAATCCTTGATTGTCAACATCATTTGATTCCCTTTGATTCTGAACCTGACCGATGGTTTTTCCGAAAGATAACCTTGAATCATCCGTTCCCCTTCCTTCAATTCCGGCAGAAGATGCTGATGAACAAGATACTTGCGTTCGATCTCCAATCCCACTATCTCCCAACTCCCATACAAGTACCATGTTAACCCCTAAAATTATAATATAAGATTTAGGGCTGACATGGTACTACTGTGATTCATCTCATTAACTTCATTATACTTTAAATTTCCCATGGTTTATATACGTCTATTTATTTGATATATATTTTTAATATCCATAAGGTTCAATTTAGAATTAAGTAACTTTTACTTTAGCACTTCGTTTCTTGTCCCGATCAACAAGTTTTAAATAGCCCCAAGTAGCCAATGGAAACCAGATGCAAAAAAGAGCGATGGGATAGATCAGCAGTTCGCCCGGTCTTAAAATGCCCAGTTTACTGATTACTTGAGAAAACATCACACTATAAAATATCCCGGATAAAACATAAATATAGCGGTAAATATTTTTCTCAGGCAAAAAGTAGAAGTATAAAACATAATATATTGCCCAGGAAATCGGAGCAAAAAAATGCAAGGCCATTACCCCAAACTCCTGGTAGTCAATATACCCGAACTTCCCGGTCAAATAACCGATGCTCGCTGCAATAACATCAAATATAGCTCCAAATATGATTGCGTAGATCGATAATCTCCGAATTTCTGCTCTCGGAACAACCGCAAACATAATTAATGCAAAAATAAATGTATAGACCATCGGAATGAATTTTACAGCCATTAAACGTGCTCCTTTACTAAGAGAATACTGATATTAATCATTCCTGCTTTTCGGAATTATTATGCAAATGACAGTCCTAAAATAATGTTGTATATCAGGAAACAGAGATCTATGACATGACAAGCAGCAGTCCAATTAAGAAAGCAATTGATGTTCATAAGGCATACAAAGCAAAGAGCACCTCCTGACTGTTTATGACAGCAGCGGGTGCTCCTTGCTTATTTTAGCCGGAACATTTGTACCTGCTCGTAATGCTTAATCTTAATACCTGCTCTCTTACTGCTTCCCAATCTGCTGCAGCGCTTCAACTGCTGAGGCATCGGCAAGGGTCGTTGTATCACCGATTGCCCGCCCTTCAGCGATGTCCCTCAAAATTCTGCGGATAATTTTTCCACTGCGGGTTTTTGGCAATTCTTCCGTAAGATGAATTTCATCAGGTCTGGCTATTGCCCCGATTTTGGCCGCAACATGATTCTTAAGTTCGTTCACCAGGTCTTCCCTAGCTGCAACCCCTTCACGGAGAGTGACGAAAGCTGCGATTGCCTGCCCTTTAACTTCATGGCTTTTACCGATGCAGGCAGCCTCTGCCACAGCCGGATGCTCAACAAGGGCGCTTTCAACTTCTGCCGTACCGATTCGATGCCCAGAAACATTGATGACATCATCGACTCTGCCGATAATCCAGAAATAACCGTCTTCATCGACTTTGGCCCCGTCCCCGGCAAAGTATCTGTCTGGCCATGTACCCCAGTAGGTATCCTTATAGCGCTTGTCATCACCATAAACCGTTCTGAGCATTGCCGGCCAGGGTTCCGTGATCGCAACGAATCCAACCTCTCCGTTTTGAACCGGCTGTCCGGATCTGTTCAATATTTCGACTTTGACACCCGGGAAAGGCACAGAACAGGAGCCAGGCTTCATGTCGGTTACTCCTGGCAGAGCTGAAATCATAATCATTCCTGTTTCAGTCTGCCACCAAGTATCGACGATCGGGCATCTTTCTCCGCCGATATGCTTGTGATACCATAACCAGGCTTCAGGATTGATCGGTTCTCCAACCGTCCCGAGGAGCCTTAGGCTAGTCAAGTTTCTTTTCTGGGGATAGCTTTCTCCCCATTTCATAAAGGTCCTGATTGCCGTAGGCGCGGTATACAGAATGGTTACCCCGTACTTTTCAATCAGTTCCCAGTATCTGTCCTTCGCAGGGTAGTCAGGCGTTCCTTCAAAGAGGAATATCGTCGCACCGTTGGCCAGCGGTCCATATACCAGATAGCTGTGGCCTGTGATCCAGCCGATATCCGCCGTACACCAGTAAATATCGTTTTCCTTCAGATCAAAAACATACTGATGGGTCGTCGAAACCCCTGTCAGATAACCTCCGGTCGTATGCACAACGCCTTTAGGCTTTCCGGTGGTGCCGCTCGTATATAGGATGAACAAAATATCTTCCGCATCCATTTCTTCAGCCGGACAATCGGCTGCAGCATCCTTCATCAGCTCATGATACCAGACATCTCTTTCTCCTTGTACGGCATTATCTAGGCCTACCCGTCTGACCACGATGACTTTATCGATTTCCGCGACACCTTTCAGAGCCTCATCGACATTTTCTTTGAGCGGAAGAACCTTTCCGCGGCGATAGCCGGCATCAGCCGTAATCACAATCTTCGATTTAGCATCATTGATTCTGTCCCGAATGGCCTCAGCGCTGAATCCGCCGAAGACCACACTGTGCGGCGCTCCGATTCTGGAGCAGGCCATCATGGCAACGACTGCTTCCGTAATCATCGGCAAATAGATAGTGACAACATCCCCCTTTTTCACACCGAGAGAGCGAAGTACCCCCGCAAATTTGCTGACTTCATGATGCAGCTCCCTATAGGTGAGCATTTGGGTATCACCATTTTCGCCTTCAAAAACAATGGCATTTTTATCCGCCCGGGGCCCGGCTAAATGCCGATCCAAACAATTGTAAGACGCATTGAGTTTACCGCCGTTAAACCATTTGGCAAATGGCGGATTCCACTCCAGAACAGTATCCCATTTTTTGAACCAACTAAGCGTTGAAGCCCTCTCTTCCCAAAAAGCCAGTCTGTCTTCTGCCTTTTGATAAATGCCCGGGTCGGAAATGAGGGCATCTTTCCTGAATTCCGCTGAACTCTGAAAGACGTGTTTATTTTCTGAACTTTGGGTAATCTCTTTGGACATCTCGTTTTTCCTCCTTACCGACCCAACGATAATTTTTTATTTTTTTCATCATATCATAACCGGCTGCCCGAATCGTCTGCTTTGGAGCCAATTGCCCGTATTTAAGGGTTAAACGCAAAATACCGGCCTTCGCCGGTATCCCCAGATTTCTTTGTTATCTTGATGTGTCTTTAAATATCTTGCTTCTCATCTGATCATTCATTCCTCATTCATTCCTGCTTATAGATTAATAAGTGAAACAGGCAGCGTACGTTCCACTGCCTGTTTCAGCCACCTCGTCCACCTTTTCTCCCAGGAAGGTTCCCCATCCTTCCAATTAATTATTTTACTTGATGATATTTTTAAATGCAAGTGCAACTCCAAATATGTCCAACATAGGTGCTAGTACCATGTAACACCTAAATCTTATCTATCCTGACGGCATATTTCTTGTAATCCTGCGTTGTCGTCAATCACCATACGCTCGGTATGCCTCAATCCTCCGCCTTGTCTTACAAGAAATCTGCACGCCATTATATGATAATTTTAGGTGTTACAAGGTACTAGTCCTTGAGAAATTTCCTTTCCAGATAAGCGGTAATTTCCTCCGGCTGGCACCGGTATACCTCCTGGGCAGACTTCTCTCTTAAACCCTGTAGCCCGGAAGGGATATCCCAGCCCGTCAAAGCGCTGAGCCTGGTCAACGCTTCCCAGGGGTCACATTCTCTGTACCTGTCACCGGCAATTGCTGTCAGCACGCTTTGAGCAAACTTGAAAGGACTCGCCGTTGAAGTCAGGACAGTAAAGGTTTTGTCCCCGCTGTTTTCTCGATAATCGTTGTAAACCTTCATCGCGACAGCCGTATGCGGGTCCAGCAGATAGTTGTCTTCTTCATACACTTTTTTGATGGTTTCGAAAACACCCTCTTCATCCGTCCAGCCAGCGATCATATTCTCCCTACAGGCAGTCAAAGTATCCGGATCCGCACTGAACTTCCCTTCGCTGGAGAGACGTTTGAACCAGCTACTGATCTTGCCGGCATCTCTTCCGGATACTTCAAACAAAAAGCGCTCAAAATTGCTGGAAATAAGGATGTCCATTGAAGGTGACGAAGTCAGATAAAACGGACGATTGCTTTCATAAGTTCCGGCAGTGAAGAAGTCCGTAAGCACATTGTTTTTATTCGATGCACAAATCAGCCTGCCCAGTGGCAGTCCCATTCTCTTAGCATAATAAGCTGCCAGAATATTGCCAAAATTACCCGTGGGAACCACGATGTTGATTTTCTCTTCCGCAGCAGTTTTTCCGAGTCTTACTGCCTCGAGATAGGCCCAGAAATAATAAACAATCTGCGGCAGCAGTCTTCCCCAGTTGATGGAATTCGCTGAGGAGAAAACCATATGGCTGGCATTCAGTTTTTGGCGCAGTTCTTCAGATGAAAAAATCTTTTTAACTGCAGTCTGGCACTCGTCAAAATTTCCGTTGATCGCCACAACGAAAGTATTTCCTCCACCTGTTGTAACCATCTGGCGTTCCTGCACAGCGCTAACGCCGCCGTCGGGATAAAAAACCACAATCCGAGTACCCGGAACATCCTTAAATCCGTCCAAGGCGGCCTTGCCGGTATCTCCAGAAGTCGCCGTAAGAATCAGAACTTCCACATCAAGTCCAAGTTCTTTAATACTTGCAGTAAGCAGATAAGGCAACACCTGCAGGGCCATATCTTTAAAAGCAGCGGTCGGGCCGTGCCAGAGTTCCAGCATCCCGCAGCCGTCGACTTCAACAAGCGGTGCGGGGTTTGACGTATCAAAACGTCCGTCTCCGTATACTTTAACTGCCTCTTCCAGCGTTCCTGCCGGTAGATCTCCGCAATACAGCTTCATAATTTGCAGCGCAAGCTCGGCGTAACTGCAGTTGGCATATTGTTTCCAATCCACGCAGGGGATCTCCTGAGGAACAAATAGTCCTCCCTGAGGTACCATTCCTAGAGCAATCGCCTGGGCAGAGGTCTGAGCATCAATGTTGCCGCGGGTACTAAGATACATTTTTTCTCCTCCAATAATCACTGTGCAATATTTCAATCATCAATAATTGATATTTTACTTGATTTTATATGAAAAGACACGTAAAAACAATATAACTATAATAGAATCCTGCTTAACTATCAAGGATTATCCTGTATTATTTTGAACACAAGACAAGGTATTTTACGCCTGAGCAAGAATATATTGGATAAGCGACTGATGCACTGGATAAAATGACTCATGTGGCTTGACATTCCTCAAATCAACCAGAAAGCAAGGCGAAATACGATGAAAGATAATTTCACCCGCAAATACAGACAGACTTTGCTGCTTGGCTTAATCAAGGTGATCCAGGAACTTTTCCCCGAAGAAATACTGAAGATTCCATATTCCATTCTTGACGGCGTTTATTGTGAATTTTCCGGCTCCCTGGTCTCTCCCAGAGAAGTCAGATTGATTGAAACAACACTAAAGAACTGGGCTACTCATAAAAATTTCATTAAATTTTTAGGGAAAGATGAGAGTTTTCATATCTATAAATTGGATGAAACCATTATTAAATCAATTTATGCCGCCTTCGAGGATACTTCTGCTATCAAGGATTTCCGGCTTATTCCTTTTCAGCCGGGATTTATCCTGGATTTTTCCGATGAATCCGGTTATTTGGCAGACTTTGTTCTTCCCAAAAAACTTTCAGCAACCTATACGGAAACGCAACGCTGGCTTGAAATCCTGGATCTGGCTGAGGTCAAGGACGTGAATTCCTATATCAGAAACGGCCGCTCCATCGATCTCATTAACATTGCTGAAGCTCTCCAGGAGAAAAAGATTGCGGACATTGCGGATATCATAACCAATGAAAATAAAAATGTCAGAATCGTGCTGATTTCAGGACCATCCTCGTCAGGGAAGACGACCTTTACCCATCGTCTCTCGACTCAGCTGATCGTCAACGGCCTAAAACCGATTTCCTTATCTCTGGACAACTATTACCTGAATCGGGAAAACATTCCGCGTGATGCTTCCGGACAGCTGGATTTTGATACCCTATATTCCCTGGACCTTGCGCTGCTCAATGAACATCTGGATAAGCTGATTATGGGAGAAACGGTCCAGACGCCGGTATTTAACTTTTTCACCGGAAAGAGAAATCCGGACGGAAATGATATCCGTCTCGACTCGGACAATATCCTGCTGGTCGAAGGCCTTCATGCCCTGAACCCAGGTTTGCTCACCATTAACAGGAATTCGTTCTTTAAAATCTATATCAGTGCGCTTTTCCTGCTGAATATCGACCGTCACAACCGCGTCCCGACAACTGAGGCGAGACTGATCAGACGAATTGTACGCGACGATAAATTCAGGGGCTTTGGTCCGGAGCGGACTCTGAATCAGTGGCCAAGTGTCAGACGCGGGGAAAATACCAGCGTTTTTCGCTACCAGGAAGAAGCTGATATCATGTTTAATTCCAGCCTGCTCTTTGAAATGAACGCTCTACGTTCCTTTGCCGAACCCCTTCTTAAGAAAATTCAGGAAACAAATAGGTTTTACGATACTTCCGTTCGTTTGCTGAATCTTCTGTCGTTTTTTGAACCCATGGACACATCCAACATCCCCTTAAATTCAATCCTCCGGGAATTTATCGGTGGCAGTATCTATTGTGAATAGTCATAACAAATCATTCAAGGAGAAAATGATGGAACCCAACAGACTTATGATGCGTGATTGTAAAATAAACCGCATTCTTCATATTTTAGAACAAACCTATCCTGAAGCACACTGTGAGCTAAATTTCCGCAACCCCTTTGAACTCCTTGTCGCCACGATTCTCAGCGCCCAGACCACAGACCAAAAGGTCAACAAAGTAACAGCCGTACTTTTCGAACGCTGCCCCACTCCCAAAAAGATGTTGGAGATCACTCCCCGCGAGTTTGAAGAAATCATTCACCCGATCGGACTCTTCCGCACCAAAGCCAAAAATATTCTGCAGACCTGCGAGCTGCTCATTGAAGAACATCACGGAGATGTCCCCTCGAATCTGGATGACCTCGTAAAAATGCCGGGCGTTGGCCGTAAAACAGCCGGAGTAGTCTTAGCAAACGCCTATGGCATTCCCGCTTTGCCTGTGGATACCCACGTGCTGAGGGTTGCCAATCGGCTCGGCCTGTCCCGGGAAAAAGACCCTTCTAAAGTAGAAAAAGAGCTTACCGCTCTTATCCCTATGGAACTATGGATTGATACCCATCACCGTTTGATTTTTCACGGTCGCAAACTTTGCCATGCCCGGAAGCCGGAATGCCCGGTCTGTCCTTTGAAAGACTGCTGTCCGGCATTTACCAGCGCTTCCTAGTATCAATTCTTCCTGAATAAAATGATAGTTCTTAAACATTAGTGCTTCTTTAGCTTTTTCCAGAACGAATACCCTTTGAACATAAATCTGCCCGTTCTTTTTTGCTGTCCCGATTCATTTTCATCAACAAGCTGAACTCTGGCCGTTTCACTGACCGATTGGATATTGGCTGCAGAAGCGGCTAAATTTTCCACCATTTCAGGCAATTTCGCATTAATGACGTTTAAGGTTTCCTGTGCCTCTCCGATAAATTCTTCAGCTTTGACAGCAGTCTCTCGGACTGTGTTGAATGCACTGTCCATTACTTGCATAGTCCGGCGTGCTGAACGCAGCAGTACAAGCAGATATATCCCGACAGAGCAGAATATGACCGTTAAGAGGACGGTGCAAACCAGTGCAAAATTCGTAGCATTCATTTTATTTCCACCCTATTTTACAACATGAGCTGTCAACTGCATTAATGTGCTGCGGTTTTTCACCCCGGAGAGATTCTCACCCGTAATTTGCTCTCCTGCTTTTAATACTGTACCGTCCTCAAGCTGAATGTCATTATTCAGCGTTTTTCCGAGCAGGAACTGAAGCTGGCGCTGCTCAAAGACATTGAAATCCTCCGGATATATGATTGTCCCGCTATTTTCAGCTGTCTTCAGCAAACTTTCACTCTTACCGAACTGTTCGATTTTCTTCTTCAGAAGCTCTTTTTCACTCAAGGCCGGGCTCTCCTTACCGCTCGATGGCTCGGATGCCTCTGACGCCTTGTTTCGTTCCGGCTTGATCAGTTCCTTGGCTTGTTTTCCTGCAGAAGGATTGTCATCAATCAGAATGATCTCCTTACCGTACGTAATCACGTGATCACACTTAAATTCGCTGCATTTCCCCTGCGGATCAACAACCTCACAGGCTGCAATCGTTCCGGTTGTTTCATTGAACAGTATTTCCTTCACCTGACCTATCAGGCACCCCCGGGTCGTCAGAACCTGAGAACTAACGACCTTGACATCTTTTTTTAGAAGTTCCACAGCAAGGTCGTTATGCGCAACATCTTGAACAACGGTGCTGTCATTGATGATTAATGCATAATCCCCTAATCCCAGGATATCGGCGTAAGCGATTAATCTTGCACCAAAATAATCTGACGGCTGGTCGATAACAAAGAAAGCCAAACTCCCATCCTCAGAATTGATGATGATGTCTTTGACAGTGCTGATTTGCTTTCCTTCATTTATGCTGATAATTTTCAAGCCCCGAATTTCTGCCGAAGACTTCATTTTCCGATATCCTCCCGCCTATTAAAAATGACTGTCATTACACTCTGGATGTAGTTCTACAATCATACAAAATTCTCCTTCTTTATCGAATAAAATACATATACAACCTTATTGCTTCAATAACTGAATAAGGTCCATATGAGGCTGAAACAAAGTGCAGCCAGCCAGGGCAGCACATTCAGCCGGACAATCTGTGCGGCTTCCGTTTGGGTGACTGCACTAACAATAGCCGGAAATCCCCATGGAATCACTGCAGCGTCTGTCCAGATCGCCGTAACCTGTCCCAGAACGGCCAAAGGAACGGCTGAAATTCCGGCCGCCTGGCCGAGAGCCGCCGCAATCCCGCCGGTTAACGGCAGAGCAGCGAAACCGGATCCGCTCATTGCCCCCAATACCGCTGTCAGCATCACCAGCAAAGCACAGGAATACTTATTAAGCACCACGATACCAGATAACTTATAGGCCAGCTGTTCCAGATAGCCCGCCCCTTGGTGCAGCAGGACATTTTCATAACCGGAATGCGTCCCGAGGAGGAAGAAACCTGATATTACAACGATCGGGGCAAATACCTCCATCGAAAACTTCATCCCAGTCTGGATATGACGCCCAAAAGTATTAAAAGATGTCTTATAATCAGTCAAAATCGTGCCAAAAATTAGGACAAGCAGCGTTACGCCGCCGATAACCGCTACAGCACTGTCTCCCCGCAGTCTACCATAGATCAGCCAGATCACTGCCAACAAGTAAAATGCAGCTGCTGCCAGGGCCAGGACCGTTCTTTTTCTTTTCTGAATCTGATGATTTTGCTTTGTCGGAGGAAGTACATCAAGTTCTTTTTGCTGCTCCTCCCCCTTCTGCCCGTCCAGTAGTTCCCTGTTGTCTGCCACCACGTACGCAGGAATGTTTTTCTTCTGCTGGACCAGCATCATCCGAAAGCCAATCAAAGAAGCGATGATCCCGCTTCCGCATACAAGCGGCAGAGACTGCCGTAAGACCTGCTCCAGAGCGACGCCGGCTGACCTGGCGCTAAGACTGGGCGCACCCTGAATCACGTAATCACCTGCCAGCGCAATTCCTTCGCCAAAAATGCATAGACCAACCGCCAAACCAAGCGGAGGGATCCGGCTGCGGTGAATCAGTGGAAGGATCAAAGCCCCCAGCAGGGAAACTGCAGGCGTTGGCCACAGAAATAAACTAAAGGTAAGCAGCATGACCCCTGCGAGCCAGTACAAATAAGCGGCATTTTTAATCTTCAGAATTGGCTTGATCAGGATGGTTTCCGTTTTCGTTTCTTTCAGCATGCCGGTCATAGCGACCACCAATCCGATCAGCAGGATGATCGGAAGCAGATCCGCAGCTGTCAGGAGAAACCCCCGAAAGGCAGCCTGAATTCCCCCAAAGAAGCTGCCGGTATCCAGCACGCCTACGGCCAGAAGTCCAATGGCAGCAATGATTACCGGTTTTTTCTTAAAAGAAATGGCGATTATGATCAAAAGAATAAAAGCAAAGTAAACGAGCATGCCGGGACTTGGCAAACGACTTTCACTTCCTTTTCCAAAAGACAAATGCTATACTTTTTTATGGGTTGAATCATTTGAAATGAGAGGACTATGATCATGAAACATTATGATATCGGTATTGTCGGCGGTGGAATCTCCGGTATAATGTGTGCCTATGAACTGATCAAACACAACCCTAAGCTTAATATCTGCATTTTTGAAAAAGGAAACAGTATACGCGACCGAAAATGCCCCCTAACCGAAAACAAATCAGTAAAATGTGCCAATTGCCCGACCTGTGCGATCATGGAGGGGTTCGGAGGGTGCGGTTCCTTTTCTGACGGAAAATATAATTTTACCACCGAATTTGGTGGCTGGCTGAATGAGTATGTCTCCAATGACAATGTCATGGATCTGATAGAGTATATGGATTCCATTCTTGTTGACTTTGGTGCAACGACCAAACGTTTCAGTACCCAGACTCCCAAAGCGCGCGAAATCGGAAAAATTGCACTCCAAAATGATCTTCATCTTCTCCAGGCCGAAGTCAAACACCTTGGCACTGAGAATAATCTTAAAATCATGACCAATATCTTCAACTTTTTAAAAGACAAAGTTGAAATCAGACATAAGACAGAAATCATCGATATCTCCCAGGATCAAGACAGGTATATTTTGTCCGCAGCCAGTGGGGAATATTCCTGTGACCGTCTGGTCTGCGCGGTTGGCCGGGTTGGAAGCGAGTGGTTTACTTCATTATGCAGGAAAATGAATATTCCGATGACGAACAATCAAATTGATCTCGGCGTCAGAGTCGAACTTCCTTACGAAGTGTTCAGTCAGATCACCGATGAAGTCTACGAGGCTAAGTTGCATTACTACACCCGGAAATACAATGATCTGGTCAAAACCTTCTGCATGAATCCCCAGGGACATGTCGTCACAGAAAATACCGTCGGCGTACTTACTGTAAACGGTCACAGCTATTCCGACGATAAACTGAATAGCAACAATACCAATTTTGCGCTGCTGGTCTGCAATAAATTTACTTCTCCGTTCAACGAACCATTAAAGTATGGCAAATATATCGCCACGCTTTCCAACATGCTTGGCGATGGTGTCATCGTTCAGCGCTTCGGCGACCTGATTAAAGGCCGGCGGACAAATGAAAAAAGAATGATGAAATCATTCACCAAACCCACTTTGCAATCCGCGAACGCCGGTGATCTTGGACTTGTCCTTCCGAAACGCCATCTCGATAATATCATTGAAATGATCTATAAACTGGATAAAATCGCACCCGGGACGGCGAACTATGATACATTGCTTTACGGCGTTGAAGTGAAATTCTATTCGGCCAGGCCACAGTTAAATAAACAACTTGAAACGAAGTATCCGAATTTTTATGCGATCGGCGACGGCGCGGGGATTACACGCTCCCTGTCCCAATCCGCAGCCAGCGGCATCTACGTCGCCCGCAATATACTAAAGAAGGCTTGAAGCTTAGCTGGCTTATAGGTTTTGGCTTATCTGCGGGCTATAATACCGCTTTTCGGCTATTGGCCCGTAAATCTGCATGCTAGAAACTATGTAAACTATAGATTGCTTTCTAGGTAGTCGAGAGCTTCTTCTATACAGGGGTAGCTGCTGATACCTTCCGCAGCGGCTGCATCCCCGATCATAAGGAAATCGTTTGTTTCGTCTTTCATTGGCAAATCCACAATCGTATTTCCAAATACAATGACTTCCTCACTGCGAATACCAAGGATCTCTTTGACCACAGCAAGGGCCCGACCCTTGCTGTTTTCTTTGGGCATGACCTCTACACAATCATCGTATCGATTGATTTTATACTTATTTCTCTTCACCGGTTCTAGAGCTTGTACTGCCTGATACAATAAATTAACCGTGGAAAAATCCTTAGGTGTGGCAGTCAGCATCGTCTGATTGGGCTGGAACCAGAGATCCGGAAATTTTTTCAGAAGGTCTTGCTTCATTACCTCACCTACCTGGTGCGGGATAGCTTCAAGCTTTTTCTCCCATTTACGCAGCGGCTCAAAAATAACGCCGCCGTTTTCTCCCGCAACCAAAGGTTGACAGATTCCAATTCCCCTGGCCAATCCTGCCAGATAGGAAGTCGTCCGACCGGAAATAAAAACAATTCTGATCCCCTGACGTTCCAGCGATCTTAATTTACAGGCTACCTGGGCAGTAATCGGATCGTCCGTCGGTGCCAGGGTGCCGTCAATATCAAATACAGCAAGCTTGATTTCTATGCTAATCCCCTCCTTGATAGTCGAACACTTTCTAATACACCAAAGAACTGACCGTATAGTTGTATCCCGAAGGAGATTTTCTAATTCAATATTTATTTTTATTAACCAATTATTTGACTTCTCTTCATATTCGCCAATATGTAGCCTTCAAATATTTTGTTTGCTGTTCTCCTTAAAAAGAAAAGACACCTTGGGTTCAACCATCCATTTAAACAAAGTTCTGATTCCGTTCAAGGCCAGGATGATTGCCAGCGCTGCCCCAAGTATTATTACCAACGCTCGCTGCGGTCCTGTCTGCAAAATCTGATAAAACCCGTATGCAACAAGGGCCTTTACGATCAATCCATGAAGCAGATACGTATACATCGTATTGCGCCCCAACGTTGAAACCAGAGGAATCTTCCTGCCAGGCACCAGCAGCAGCAGGCTCAGACCTAAAACTGCAGCCAGCAGGTAAATACCTGCGCGGTATATACCTGCAAACCATTCCGTATCGCCTAGCGCCTGATAAGATGCGCTTCCATAAAACCATGAAATGGTATAATTCTGACCAAAATAACAGAAGGTCAGAAAAGCCAGCAGCATAACACCGACAGCAGCGAAGCGCCAATTTCTCGTCAACAGCTTTTCCAGATGCTTTTTCTCAAAATAAAAGCCTGCCAGGAAAAACGGAAAGAAAACAACAATCCGCGACAGACTCGCGTAGTAACCCAGCTCACCCGTATATCCGGCAATAAGGCCGAAAAGAAATGTAACAGGCAGCGCATATCTGATCCTGACCACATAAGGCAGTGCCGCTTTCCAAATAATCATGCTGAATAAAAACCACATCATCCAGTACGGTGTAAAAAAAGTAAAATGCAGGCTTTCCTTATGGAAAATCCAAAAGTCAAAAACGGAATAGATCATTTCGAAAATAACATAGGGTATTACCAGCTTGCTGATAATTTTTATCTCATATTTCGGATCATCAATATTCTTGGCAAAATAGCCGGAAATAAAAACAAACAACGGCATATGAAACGAATAAATGAACGCATAAATGGATTTGAAGATTGGAATATAAATGAGCGGTTCAATCATATGACCGACAACCACCAAAACAATCAGCACGAATTTCAGGTTGTCGAAGTACGGATCTCTTTGATTCATCCTCTGTGCCTGTTCCTTTCTTAGCCTAATGTTTAACCCAATTTCATATGTTCTGATTATATCATTCATTTTTCTAATAATCTCAGAATTTTTGATAAATGAATCGTTTTATGTATGACTTAATAAAACCTAACAAGGTAGGGCTACGCAATATATAAGCCGCTTCCGGCATGTTGCGCCCTCCTTGGCGCAAACAGCCGCGCTGCGCAATCCATGCTCCGCTTACGCTGGTTATATATTGCATAGCCTAATCTCTGGCTTTTATTAGCAGATTTTTTTAGTTACTTTCTGCCGGGAGCCCATATTCTGGGTGATTTTGCAGCTGTACTGGTTCCATGTATGGTCACATTAATTGTTTGGGTATCAATGCCGAAGATTTTTATAAATACGCAATCATAGGTATCTGTAAGATTAATATCCAATTCGTAATTTCGTTCTGTTTCCGTCAGTTTTGTCTGATAATAATCTACGTTTACCTGGCCTTCATCCAGTCCATTTAATACTGCATAGGTGTCAGCAATATCATTTAGCGTTGCTTCAGGATTTTCTGAATGATCGATCGCCAATGTTTCATTAAAACGCGCATCTCTGATTATTTGTCCAACCTCAAACAGGTGTAAACGATTTAAGTACATCCCGCCAATATCCACAACAAGTCCTGTAAATCCAAACAATACAATTAACAGGACAGCAAATAGAATTGTGATATTTCCATCTTCATTTTTTAACAGTTTACGCATCGGCAAGCAAACGCTTTTAGGCATATTGCCACCCACCTACTTTCTGACCTAACACGCTTAATTTGCTAACCTTCTTTTGTCATAATCAGTCGATTTTTTTCAAGGTTTTTCGTAAATGTCAGCTGTTCTCCGAATATCACTTTTCCTACCGGAGTCAACGGTTCAACTGTATAAACTAAACTGGCTGTGATCTGCGCAAATCTCCATTTTTTTGTATTTTGATCTGTACCGCCGCCACTTTTGGGCGTGTAGTAGTCTTTCTTTTCAGTCCAACATTTTAACTTGGCATCACTCACAGACAATGCTTCCTCATCAACCAGCGCCGATGTCTTTTTCATTGCCTCTTTTATTGCTTTTTTGGCAGATTCTCCACTGATTGTTTGGGAATAATCACTATCATAGCTTATACTCATTGTCCAAGACGCATTGCGATAAGCATAATCAAAAGTAAGATACTTATTCATCATCCACCCTAAATCTATCACAGCAAACGTTAACATTAGAAATAAAGGAAGTACCAGGGCAAATTCAACAAGTGCCTGTCCATTTTTATTTTTTAGCACCCGCATCAAATTGAACACCCTTCCCTTCAAACGTATCTGTTCCATATCTCTAACCATCCTCAGGATACCCCTCTAAAAACACCTGTGAAGTAAATGTTGACAATACCCTAAATTCATCACCAAAAAACAATTTTGACTGCGGCATGAGCACCGGTACGTCATATTCCAAGGTTACTGTCGCGTTAAAATAGGTATAATAGCTTGGTAATTCTTGAAATCGAGATCCTTTGTTCGCATGATACGTATAATTTTTTCGTTTTGTTTCTCCAGCTTTGGCCTCAATGGTTAACTGATCAAAATCCAATCTGTCTGTATAATCACTAATGGAATTTTTAATTTGTTGATTGATATTTGTCTTACTGGTAACTTGCCGGATTCCCTCATTTGCTGCACTCTGTACCAATACTTGCGCATCGACAATTCGTCCGGCATCCAGAATAAAACCAAGAAACAGCAGTAAAATAGGTAAAACCAGTGCAAATTCCACCATAGCCTGACCTTTTTTGCATCCCCGTATTTTTCTTAAACTTATAAATTCTCTGATCTTCATATTTTACCGCCCAGCATCAATATAATCAGCTTCTGCCATATGCTGCCATTTGTTAAGCCTTGCTCTATTTTTACAATATATTTACGTTTAGTTTACAATCATTTTACATTTGGTTTTATATGGATTCTATCTGTAAAAACTCAGACCCTCAAGAGGAAATTTGTCGAAATGATGTCTTCTGCAAGAAATTGATACTTTCGGACTATTTTTGTTTCCCAATAGTACTAGTAGATTGATCCACGCGTTCTCAGCACCTGCATATTTTGCGTAAAAAAAAGGCCCCTGAGGGTCTCTCGTACCTTATCAACACTAATTCATATAAACCTCCGAGAAAAATTTTTGTATCATAAAGGCGAAGAAATGAGCAATACCGGCAAATTTACCTGATAATTTTCTATACGGTAACCGGCTTTAATACAGCCCCAGCATCCTTCCAGGAAACCTGCCCGTTGGTGAATTCATCCAGCCAGCTGATAAAAGTATCCTGATCTCCATCCCGGATATATACTTCAAGATCAATTTCTTCACTAAACTTTTCATTGCCGCTTTCTATGCCCTTTTGCTTCAGGCCGTACCGGATCTGTTCAAACCAGGAGTACGGAATCCGGAGTACATAGATCCGGTGCGGAACGAGCTGGGCAATCGCTGTGTTCTCCAATGCGAGGCGGGCTGTCCCGCCATAGGCTCTTGTAAGTCCACCGGTACCAAGCAGGATCCCGCCAAAATAACGCACAACAATGATCTGGATGTTCCAGAGCTGCCGGTGCTGGAGCAGCTCCATGACAGGCCTTCCCCCTGTACCCTGCGGTTCGCCGTCATCTGAGGCTTTCTCAATCCTGCCTTCGTGAATACGGTAAGCGTAGACATAATGGCGGGCATTCGGAAGGGCTTCCCGGATTTCCTTGATATTTTTTTCAGCTTCGGCCGTGCTTTCAATATATTTGACCAAAGCGATAAACCTTGATTTCTCAATGACTTTTTCGGCCTCTGTCTCTCTCTCAATTATTTTAAATGTTTCCACTTCTCGTCCCCACCATTAACTTAATTATAGTTTCAGTCAGCGCCTATGTTCTAATATTAACATAGATTTCAACTTATATCCTTTAATATCCTTTAACTCCTTTTTTACACTAGGACCGAACATAAAAAAGCCAGGATCTTCTCCTGGCTTACAGTTGATTCTATATTTCCCCCTGCCGATAGGTACTGGCAAACTTCCGGGTAGCACGGATCATTTATTTTAAAAGACTGACAGCAAAATGACATAAGCAAAAATCATTTCCTGTCCGATATCCCAATTCATTCCCATTGCGGGGTCCTTGTCTGCGAGTTCCGGATGCTCTTTAAGGATATCACTCCAAGAGATCAACAATTGTTCTTCCATCGTGAGGCACCTCCTATTTAATAAATACCATACTCCATGACGAATTTATTTACGGCGATAATGTTCTCCGCCTTACCATCCTGCGGCGCAAGAAGCTCCTTATCAGTAGCAAAAATGTAGCCGCCGCCTTCCATTCCGTCCATTATTTCTTTTGCTTTGGCGATACATTCCTGCTTGGTCCCATATTGCAGCAGGGTCGCAGGAAAAAGTCCAATGACACATAAAGTGTCTGTTAGTTTTTGTTTAAGTTCCTTGGGATCGCCGTGTTCAAACCAGCCCCCTGATTTCTTAGCTGGAAGCTCTTGAAGATGATTGTAATAACGCGACCAATCACCTTCGTAAAACGGTATCACATAGACATTATGGGCAGCGAAAAATTCCATGATCATTTTAAATGATGGCCAGTAAAACTTATCAAAATCCGCTGTTTTAAGCATTGGAGGCAAATGCAGCGGCATAAGAAGAACTTTGGGGTTTGGTTTCGGCGGTCCCATGTGCACCTGACCCATGCCAAACCTGATCATCAACGGCGTAAGCGCCTGAATAGCCTCAGCGAATTCGGCCGGACGGCGGCGGATATCCATGAACGCGCCTTTAATTCCCCGGAAGAAATCGGCAATCCAATCCAATGGGTGTAAAAGAAGGCCGTCAACCAGCAAGGGCATTCCGTATTGCGCGGCAAGCGTGCCCTCAACGGCTCCCTTCTGGGCCCCAAACATTCCAAAGTTCATGGCACCTTTGGCAAATGCTAAATCCTTCATCGGGGAATTTTTAGCCAGTTCGGTATATTTTCGCGGCAGAACCTTTTCTACAAAAAACTTGAACGGATCTTTGGTAAGTTCGGGATATTCATCATCTTTCATTATTTGGGCAGACTTGTCGGAATACTGAAGGATATTGCTGTCACTTAAGTAGTGGTATGCACTGCTCCCCAACGCCTGATACATGCCAGCCGGCCTGTTGTAAATCATATGGATCATATCTAATGAAAGCTCATCTGCTACTTTCATTAGGGCTTTACCGCATTTGTCCATGTCCCAATTGGTTTCAGAATCGGTATACCCCGCAAAGTACGAACTCCAAGACCCATAAGTCCCTAACACAGGAACGCGGTCTGCTTGTTCGAGCCTTAAGGTTTTAAAAACACGGTCCAGACGTTCTTGGTATAGATTCGCAGCTTCACTCATTGATCAACCCACCCATCTTTGGCATATTTTTACGCCTTCAGCGGCGTTTGTCGAAAAAGCGTCGGCCCCTATGCTTTTACATACATTCTCATTAACGGGTACTCCGCCGATAATCACCTTGACTGAATTTCTAAGGCCTGCTTCATTAAGCGTATCAACCGTTTCTTTCATACTGTCCAGCGCCAAAGTGAGTACGCCGCTTAATCCGATAATATCAGGGTTAACTTCTTTAACCTTGTCCACGATCTGGTTAACCGGAACATTGATCCCCAGGTCAAGTACCTCAAAACCTGCGGCTTCCACCATGGATCTGAAAATATTTTTGCCGATGTCATGAAGATCTCCGAAAACAGTAGCCAGGACAATTTTCCCGCCTTTTGCGGAGGATCCTGCACTTAAAGCCGGTTGGAGCTTGTCCATAACACTTTGCAGCACTTCCCCGGCGAAGACTAAGTCCCCGATAAAGTACTCGCCCGAATCATAGCGTTCACCTACGAGTGTCATACCTTGCTGACAGGCTTTAACAACTTCTTGAGCTTCGGCGGCGTTGTCGTCTTTGCTTAGTACTTCATCAATCGCCATGTTTAACACGTCTTCGTCCAAATCGGACATCGCTTGAGTCAGGACTTTCAAATCCACCACTTTCAATCATCCTCCCATTAATCTGTGTATACAAGTAACTGTATCAAAAAATACACTTATTAAATTTAATATGAATTAACTATATCAGAATTTTTTTAATGTTCAAAAATATTTAGATCATTAATAACATCACTGTTTTATCAGCGTTACTCAATCAAGTAGCCAAAAGTTGGGCTAATTATTCTCAATTTCTCGCTAAATATCCAGGAGGCGGACGTCCTAGCTTTCGCCAAACACCATCTATTTTTGTGTACAATACAGTAAGCTTAACATCCCCTAAAAAATCCACTGGGTATCCGTTAAGAATGGGATATGCTATTGTAAAGCATATCCCACATATGATTGAAGTATCTTCCCTACGTTGGCATTAATGGCTAATACCTCGCGATATACCGTTTAAAGCCTCTCCAGCCTCATTGATATGAATGTCTTCAATCGCAAGGTCACCTAACGCAATGACCCCAATAATTTGCCCCTTGTTCAGTACAGGAAGACGTTTTACCTGGTATTCAGCCATGGTTTCAGCAACGGTATCGATATCCTGCGTGCCATCGATACAGATTGGATCTGCCGTCATACACTGCTCGGCCGTCACCTGGTTGACATCCTTGTTCGAAGCGATGACTCTCAGAACGATATCCCGATCTGTAATAATTCCCAATACTTTGCCGACCTGAACGACCGGAACAGCACCAATATTTTTATCTCTCATCATTTTAGCGATATCCGTAACTTTAGCTGCTGGGTCCACCCAGCTTACATCCGTTGACATAATATCCATGACCCGCATATAAAAAACACCTCCGTTTTAATATCTCAGCACTAGTTTTTCACTGAAACGAATGAATTATGTCAGTAAATAATCCCTTCGTAAAACGTTGATTTTAATTAAAGAGAAATGATTATCTGTATTATCTTTTGCTGAAAAAATAGAATTATCCTCGGTGTTGACCCGGGGATAATTCTATTACGTTATTTACTGCTATAATTGTTGTTTGTTAATTTAATTCTTTATTTTAATTCTATTTGTTTGATTCATTTTGATTTTCGGCCATACACGATCGCCACAACACCGCCGACAAGATTTTTATATCCCGTATCCTGAAGTCCGCATTCAGCAAAGATCTGGGCGAGCTGTCGCTGAGATTCAAATTCACAGGCCGAATCAAAAAGATACGTGTATTCTTTTTGTTTTCCGCCGTGAATTTTTCCCAGCCACGGAACGATCTTCTCAAAATACAGCCAGTAAAGCTGTTTGAAAACCGGCATAGTCGGTTTTCCCATATCCAGAGATACGACCATCGAACCAGGTTTGACAACACGGATCATTTCCCGGATTCCGCGGCGCAGATCAGGAAGATTCCTGAGTCCCCAGCCAACGGTCGCTCCGTCAAAACTGTTGTCGGTAAAAGGCAAGCTCATCGCATTGCCCTGCAAAAGCTCAATACTCGCTTTGTAACGGTCATTTTCAATATTTTTCCCGCCGACAGCCAGCATTTCCTCTGAAAAATCGACTCCGATGACTCTGCCAGAATCCCCGACGGCGACGGCAATTTCTCTGGTAAGCTTGCCGGTTCCGCAGCACAGGTCAATCATCTTCATTCCGGGTTTAGCCTCGACAATCCTGACTGCTTTGGCCCGCCAGGCGTTATCCATCCCCATACTCATCAGGGAATTCATTAGATCATATTTCCCGGCAATTGCGTTAAACGTTTCCTTGACGTATTCTGATTTATCTTTGCCTGCAAAATCCATTTTCTCTCTCCTTGTACCATCTTGCCCAGTATATGGTCAGTACTATCATATGATAATTAACCCAAATTGTCCAATTTAAGAACTATCTAGAATATCTCACCTGAGAAGCAAATGATCTGATGAAAAGCAAACAGTAATCTAAAACACTATTGCTAATGATTTTCAACTATGGTAGGATAAAACTAATTTAATAGTATGGGGAGCTGGGGATGCTGGCTGAGAGGGATATCACGTATCCGACCCTTAAAACTGATCTGGGTAATGCCAGCGTAGTAATAATAAAAAACTTTAATAACTGCGCTGCCTTTGCAGCGTTTTTTGTTTGTCGGTCATCGTCGATAAGCAGTGTCTTATTATTTACAAAGTCACGGACAGTAATTTATAAAATACGTGAAGGAGAAATGTATTTTGGCGAAGATAACAATGGCCTTTCAGGTCATTCCAAAAGTGGAGGAATCCAGAATCTATCCGGTTGTTGATGAAGCAATCAAAGTTGTCGCCCAAAGCGGCCTTCCCTACGAAGTCGGTCCGATGGAAACAGCACTTGAAGGAGAGCCCGATGAAATCTGGCAGGTCATCAAAGATGCTATGGAGGCTTGTATCAAAGCCGGGGCTTCCAGAGTAATGACCAATGTAAAAATTGACTATGTACCCCAGGGTTCCACGATCAATGAAAAAATTGCCAAGTACCGCTGAAAAGAAGGGATTCCCATTGCTGAAAAACAATAGCCGGAGATTCCGACCACCGGCTGTATTGCTGAGGTATGCCCCTGCCCTTTTCTTTTTGGTTGTGCTGCTGGCAGTCTGGCAGCTTACGGTAAATTACTTCAGCATCCCCCGCTGGCTTCTTCCCTCTCCTTCTCAGATCGGGAAAGCTCTCTGGAATACGAAGGACATGATCTGGGGCCATACCAAAGCAACGATCATTGAGACGACGTTGGGCTTAGGGCTCGCTGTTGCTCTGGGCATGACGGTCAGCACACTGATGACGCTGTTTCCGCTGTCCCGGCGGGTGTTTTATCCATTTCTGATCATTTCCCAGACGATCCCCTTGATAGCGGTCGCACCGCTGCTGTTGCTCTGGCTGGGGTATGGGGTACTGCCTAAAATCTTGATTGTCGTTCTGGTCTGTTTTTTTCCGATCGCGATCAGTTTGCTTGAAGGCCTTGAATTAAGCGATTTGGATCTTCTGCATCTGCTGCAAAGCATGGGCGCATCCAAATGGCAGGTATTCTCCCTAATCCGTTGGCCTCACGCTATGCCTGCACTGTTTTCAGGCTTGAAGATTGCTGCTGCCTACAGTGTCATGACGGCTGTCATCAGTGAATGGCTTGGAGCAAGCCAGGGGCTCGGTGTCTATCTGCTGCGTTCTTCGAATAATTTCCTTACCGACAGAGTATTTGCAGCAATCATTGCAATCACTGCTCTCAGCTTCTTTTATTATGCAATCATTATTATTCTGACCAGGCTAGTGCTTCCCTGGTATTCCCGATACAGGCGGACAAGCTGACCCAGGGACGTATCTTTCGTCCCCTTAAACAAGGAGAAAAAGATACGTTCCTTCGCCCCCCAAAAAATACAAGTGAGGTATAGAAATGAAAACGAAAAAGATATTGGTTACGTTTATTGTGCTCCTTCTGATTCTCACTGTGACTCTTTCGGGTTGCAGCAAACAGGCTGAACAGAACTCCGGCCAGAATAACCAGTCGGTTAAACTAACGCTTATGCTGGACTGGACACCGAATACGAATCATACCGGACTATTTGTTGCTCAGGATAAAGGCTATTTCAAAGACCAGGGACTCGAAGTCAGCATTGTCAACCCATCGAGCCAAGGAACACTCGAGCAGCTTGTTGCAACCGGAAAGGTAGATTTTGGTATCAGTGCACAGGAACAGGTTACATCTGCCCGCCTCAGTGACTTGCCACTTGTCTCTCTGGCAACCATCATTCAGCACAACACCTCTGGTTTTGTCTCGCTGAGAAGCAAGAATATCCTGACAGCCAAGGATTTTGAAGGGAAAACATACGGCGGCTGGGGGTTGCCTTCGGAGACCGCGATCCTTACAGCGCTGATGCAAAAAGAAAATGCCGACTTCAGCAAAATCAACATGGTCAATATCGGGGAAACCGATCAGTTGGCCTCTTTGAATAGCAATATTGATCTGACCTGGATTTTCTATGGTTGGACAGGTATCCAGGCTGAAATCAGAGGACAGGAACTTAATATGATCTGGCTGAAAGATATCGACCCTGCCCTCGATTATTACACACCGGTCATTGTCTCGAACGAGAAAATGATTCAGAGTAACCCCGATACTGTCCGCAAAATGATGCAGGCAATCAGTGCCGGCTACGAATTTGCAATTGAAAATCCGGAAGAATCAGCTAAAATCTTGATCAAATATGCTCCTGAATCCGATCCGGAAATGATCAAACGCAGCCAGGCCTGGCTGAGCCCGCAGTACGAAGCCGATGCGAAACAATGGGGTGTCCAGAAAGCAACTGTCTGGGAAAACTACAGCAAGTGGCTCTATGACAATAAGCTCGTCACCAAAATGATGGATTCATCCAAAGCTTTTACCAATGACTTTCTTCCGACCAGATAACGGAGGTCAGACGCCTTGACACTTGCCTTAAAAAACCTTTCGAAAACCTATATCGAAAACGGTCAGTCCATGGAGATTTTCCGGGATTTGAATCTGACCATTGAGAGCGGTTCTTTCGTCTCCCTGATCGGGCCTTCCGGTTCCGGCAAGAGTACGCTGTGCAATCTTATCGCCGGTATTGAAAAGCCCGACCAGGGGCAAATCCTTCTCGATGACCAAGAAATCACCGGAATGCCAGGACATGTCGGCTACATGTTTCAAAAAGACCTGCTTCTTCCGTGGCGGACTCTTCGGGAAAATGTAACGCTGGGCTGCGATCTCATACGCCAGGATAAAAAAATCTCTTCAGTCGAGGCCATCAAGGGTTTGGAACATTTTGGACTGCTCGATTTTGCCGATTACTATCCTCATCAGCTTTCCGGCGGCATGAAACAGCGCGGCGCCCTGCTCCGAACCATCCTATTCGGACAGTCCACGCTACTTTTGGATGAGCCTTTCGGGGCGCTTGATGCCCTGACCCGCAGAGAAATGCAGCTTTGGCTGCTGTCAATCTGGATTGAAACCAAGCATACCGTGCTCTTTATTACCCATGATATTGAAGAAGCAATCCTGCTTTCGGATAAAATTTTTGTACTCAGCAAATACCCGGCAAAAATTGTCGAGGTCATCGACGTTCCGTTTCCCCGGCCGCGTGATCCGGAGCTGATTTTTTCTTCCGGGATATTGCCTTTGAAGACAAAACTGTTTCACTTGCTGGGAACTTGATATTCAAAGAACGTTTGAAGATGTTTCAATACCTGAAAAACTTTTTCGAAATCTCGCTGGGTTCTTTTACCCTTTGGCGCGATATGTTAAAATAGGGTAAGCATTTTTTCCCAGGGAGGATAAGACTAATGTATGAACTAAAAAATTTTAGTGAAGTCATTGTGAAGAAAACACTGGAAGATTATCTGCCCGTCGCCAATATCCCTTGCAAATGCGAACGGTGTCAGGCCGACATAATGGCTTTTGTACTGAACCGCTTCCCTCCGAGATATTATGTTTCCTTAAAAGGCGAAGTCATGACGCACTTTGAATCACAAATGTTTCCGGACAAAGCCCGAGTTTTGGCAGAAGTCGTTGGCGCTGCCCAGATAGTTGCTTCTTTCCCGTCCCATCCGCTTGACCAGAAAGAAGAATAAACCCGCATGGGAATAATGACAGTTACGAAGGCGCTTCAAATGATATGAGGCGTCTTTACTTTTGTATGGATGGTTGTAGCTATCCGCTGAATGATTTCCAATCTTGGATTTGATTATCGCTATTTACTCTGTTACAATGATTGCGACTTCAAAATAAAAGCAGGTGATCAGCGTGATTTCCGAGTATCAGGGACTAAAACTCGACCAATTTCAAATGGATGCGATTGAAGCAATCAATCACGGGCATTCCGTCATTGTCTCAGCCCCTACCGGGACAGGAAAAACAATGGTAGCAGATTATCTGGTCGAGAAATCGATCCGCGAAGGCCAACGGATCATCTATACCGCGCCTATCAAAGCCTTAAGCAATCAGAAGTTTAAAGACTTTTCCCGGCAATTTGGCAGCAAGACCATTGGAATCATGACCGGGGATGTTGTGATCAATCCTGGCGCCCCGCTACTGATCATGACGACAGAGATCTTCCGCAACCAGGTTATCACCAATGATCCGGAACTGGAGCACGTTTCCTATATCATCTTTGACGAAATTCACTGGCTCAATGATGAGGACAGAGGTACAGTCTGGGAAGAATCCATCATTCTCGCTCCGCCAAATATTAAGATTCTGGGCTTAAGTGCGACAATTGCCAATGCTGCGGAACTGAAGGGCTGGATCGAGGCCATCCGCAAAGACACCGTTGTGTTGATCGAGGAACAGCAAAGGATCGTTCCTCTGGAATATTATTATTTTTGTCAGGACACCGGCATCATCGGCTATGATGACCTGATCAGGTTCTATTATCAGAAGCTTAAATCCACGGACAGAACCGATAATTCCCCGCTGTTTAAACCGACGTCACATCTTGACCTGATCAAAACTGTTGATAAACAATATCTTCCTACCCTCTATTTTGTATTCAGTAGAAAGCAATGCGCCGATAAAGCGCATGAACTGGCCAATATCAAAAACTACCTGTCGTCGGAACAAAGCAAAGAAGTGAAAAACATTTTTTTGGAGCATTTTGGTGCTGAAGATACTTGGTCCTCTTCCACGCGCAAGTTATTCAGGGTCTGCCGGAAAGGTATTGCCTATCACCATGCCGGGCTGCTGCCTTTGCAGAAATCCGTCGTAGAGGATCTTTTCCTGGCCAAGACGATCTCAGTTCTGTACTGTACCGAGACCTTCAGTGTCGGGATCAACTATCCTGTCAAGGCCGTCTGCTTTGATTCCCTAAACAAATACGACGGACGCAGTTTCAGGGCTCTGGCAAACCACGAATTTTTTCAGATGTCCGGCAGAGCCGGCCGACGCGGTATTGACGAGATCGGTTATTCCTTTGCGATTGTTGATTTGAATTACTTTGAAAAAGAACCGCCGGTAAAATTTGATATTGCCAAGTTAGAACCTCTGACCAGTCAGTTTCGGCTTTCCTATAATACAGTTTTGAATCTCCTGGCAACATTATCGCCGGAGCAAATCGAAACCTATTTCAAAAAAAGTTTTGCTGCTCATTCCTATATCTTGACCGCACAAAAAACAGAAGAAGAGATTCGTCTTCTGTCCGAGCAATCAGCCCAAGCCAAAGAGAACCTTTGTGAGCATGTCGGGACCTATCGGTGTCCGCTGAATTACTACCCGAAAAAGAAAGAATTGGACAGGCTTCACAAAGCCTATGCCAAATTGGACCCGCGACGCCGCAATAAGATTTTCGGGCGTCAGATGCACCGAAAAATCATGAAATGGGAGAAGATCCTTAAGACTGTTCCCCAGAAATGTACCAGAAAACAAAACGACAGCTGTAAATCCTTCGCCGGAAACTGGATGAACCTCGAAAAAGAAATCACGGACCTCAAGAATCAATTGTTCTCAATGCCGGATTACAACACATTTAATTCCGAATTTGAAAGAAAAAAAGCCCTGCTGCAGCAAATAGGCTATATCGGAAATGACAAGCTTTTGCCGCGTGGGGAGCTCGCCAGATATATTTATGTGCAGGAAATCCTGGTAACCGAATTGATTTACTCAGGAATCATCGAACAGCTGGATGATGACCAGCTGACTGCGCTGATTTCCTGTATTGATTATGAAAGCAAACGTAATGAGTATTTCCAGAAGTTTGACCAAATTGATTTTAAGCCTGTCAGGGAAATCCTGAATTATATTCAGAGCATCTGCGGGCCTGACGCTGTGCGCTTTGAATCCAAGGCGGCCGTCCTTGCGTATTATTGGAGCAAAGGCGCCGCATTAATCGAGCTTCAGCTGCTCTGCACCCTCGATGAAGGAGATATTATCGCGGTCTTAAGGCGGACCATCGATTTACTGCGCCAGATGCGGGAAGCCGTAACAGACCAGTCGTTAAGAGAACGCTTCAGCGTCTGCATCAAGAAACTGGACAGAGATGAGGCTTCGATCCAAGAGTTAAATTAAGCTGCCTTGCCGCTCCGTGCCCTTCGTGGTCGTCAAAAAGAGGAGCCGTTTTAGGGCTCCTTTTGTTGAGTCTGCCATTTCCGACCGGATTAACCTCAGGCAGACTTTTTTAGTTTTGAATCTTTCCTAACCAAACCAATTCTGAAGATTGACTGCCCGACACTCAGGCTCTTACGACCAGCAGTATTCAGCCAAATACCACTCCTGCAAGAAATTGCTCGTTTGCTGCTATTGATGACTCCCGGCCGCTTAAGCACTTCCTGACCGCCTGACATACCTCCTTTCAATCTTCCTGTCCTGACTTGGGCCCTTTTTCTGTTCCAGGCGATCTGGTCGCCAGCCATGACAACGCATTGTCATACGTCATTCAGAAAAAGGCTTTACTCTAACGGTAAAGATATTCTCTGTATTGCTTTGAATTCCTTGGTCAAATAGTTTCATATTGTTTCTAAGTTTGTCGAAACGGAAAGGGCATCTTACTGCCTTGACCTCCTGCAAAATGAGATGGGAAGATTTTAGTCACCTTAGATAATCATCAAGATAAATTTTTTCTTCGCCGGGAATGCGCATTTTAGCAAAACGTCCGTATTGTCCAAGTGGCATGGTCGCATCAATACCCATTTTATCACTTATGGAGTTTGTAGCTGAAGGATCCAGAAGGTTGCCAGGCAGATCGTGAGCGATAATGACATCGCGGCCGGCCTGGGTCCGGGTAGCGATAGCCCATTCGACGTCCCTAGAATCAAAGATATTAATATCCTGATCGACAATAACAATATGCTTGATATCCTGGCTGCTGTTAATGGCAGCGACGATGGCATTTTTCGGTTCGTCCTCAGATTTTTTATCAATCGAAACGACTGCATGGAAACGACAGGAACTTTCGCTCGTAAAACGGACATGTTTGACGTTGGAGACAGTTTTACGCATTGTTTCCAACAAACCACCCTCACGAGGAATCCCGCCAATCAGAAAGTGTTCATTGCTGGCAGGAACAATTGTATGGTAGATTGGGTCCTGCCGGGTCGTTATTGCCGTAAGTTCAATCATTGGTTTGGGATAAGGTGGCGTATATGTTTTGGGAAACTCACCAAAAGGGCCTTCCATATGACGAACATGCGGGAGCATATGGCCTTCAAGGATTTATTTCAGCCTGAGCCGGCACTGCAAGATTTACCGTTTCACATTTTACCAGCGGAAGAGGTTCCCCATACAAGGCGGCTGCAACAGATATTTCGTCATAACCCAAGGGAACTTGTGCTTGAGAGGCTAGCAATGGTATCGGGTCGACTCCGATTACAACGGCGATATCCAACGGGACATTCATCGCTTCAGCTTTTCTGTATATTTGCTGGAGATGTCGGGGGAGCATGAGAATGCCAAGGTGACGGGGAGAAAACATTTGCAGCAGCCGATGAATTGAAACATTTTGTATTCCTGTTTCAGGGTCTTTGGCTATGACTAATCCGGCGGTTATAAAAGCTCCTCCGTCCTTTTCATGATGAATAATAATCGGTAACCCGGTCAGATCAGGACGTAAAATCTTGCTTTTTACCGGGGCCTTCCCAGTAGAAACCATAATACATTTTCCTGGATGTCCTTGTGCCCAGGCAAAATGTTCAGCGAGCTTTTCTTTGCGGACGCCAAGCGCCAAAGCCAAAAGCTCACGGCTATGGGCAATATTGGTTACTACAGGGATATTAGATCCTTTGACATGATTGAACTGAAGCGTATATCGCCCATCTGAAACTTTGGATACGGCTGCCAACTCGTAGCGGCGGTCAACTTCCCTGTTGACATACCGCAAAATTCCTTTCTGTTCTAATAAATGCAGCCAACTGCGCAACGATTTAACGGCCATAATCCACCACCTAACCTATTCTTAGAGATTGATGATCCATCACCATTAGGTATAAACTTTTTAAAAAGATTTGCTCCACTTGATGATGACCTATGGAAATATATGAAGTTTTTTTATGGATATGCAGACTATTCCGGCATCCTGATAGAGAAATGCATCGTGAACAATAAGAAAACAAACAGAAGAAAACAAACAGCTTGTCCCAAATTCATCAACGTTGATGAATTTGGGACAAGCTGTACAGTCTTAGCCGTCCCCTTTATCCTGTTTTTTGACTCTATTTTCTTAACGCCAAGCTCTTCCGGCATACTCAGATAAGCAAGGGCAACCGTTGTTATCCCTATGCTTGTGGTACTCAAAGCCCAGTGGGTAATCTAATTTTAGACTACATAGATAATTGGAACGCGATTTAGTTTTTTAGAAAGCTGTTTTCTCAGAAATTGTTCACCCATTGCCCTGACATCTTCCCGGTAGCAGTATTTCCCCCGTCCCCGCCCTGTCATAAGAGATTTGTCAAACAGCTCAACGGCATTTGGGAACGCATCCTTATTGATTGCGCGATGTACAAAGCTGTAAGTCATAAAAATAATTTCAATAAATAATTGTTCTTTTACTTTTGGCGTAAGCTCCGCAGCTAACTGTTCTATCAAATCCTCGTAAAGCTTCATCCAGTTCTCGGTTAGGACAACGGGAGCGATCAGCATCCCTACCTGGTATCCCGCGTCGCACATCCGGTTGATTGCCCCGATCCTAGCTTTTAGAGAAGCTGTGCCAAACTCAATTTTCCGGATAATCTCCTCCGGGTTCACACTCATACGCATAATGATTCTCCCCCTGTGGTCAAGAGGAAGGATCGGTTCCACCATATCAAACTTTGTAGGAAATGTAAGATAGCTTTTTTCGCTTTTACTGAAGCGTTCGATCGTCCATTCCAGATTCCCCGTAATTGTATTTTCCAAAACAAGATCACTATTGCTGCCGATCTCAAAAACAATGTCTTTTTCCGAACGGCTTGCGGTTTTCAGCAGTTTAGCCATCATTTGCTCGCGATTGACAAATAATCTGAGATATGAGCATTTGTTGTAATTGCATACCAAATAGCAATAAAGGCACATCGCGCTACAGCCGGAAGAAGTGTATGGTACCAGGAAATCCGAGACCTTACGGTTAGGCGTGTAGTTTAAGGATTTCCGTACGCCGATAATAAGATGCCGTTTCATTTTAGCAAATGCTTGGTTAGGATTATTGCGCAGCTGCTCAATATTGTTGTGGTTTTCAATTGGCAGCCATGGAACACTGCCAAATTTTTCTTTAAGCTGTCTCCCGAGCTCAAAGTCCAAGACAGCAGGTTCGTAGAAAATTTTATCGGGGTGCAAAGTAAACATCTCCTTAAACCGTTTCTCCTTATAACGAATTCCCTGTTTTTTGAAAGAGACGTTTTTATTCCTAAATATTTCTCTCAAACTTGAGTAATCCCGTTTGAGCGTTTCGACAGATAAAGTAAAATAGTTAAGAATTTTTTTCTTCATCACACTCTTAAAACTAATATGCCCGTAAAAATTCCCTAAAATACTTCGGCATAAGAAAAGAACCGTAAGATTTATCACTCCAGGTTAAACGGCATCTTATCATTTTTCCTCTGGATGATAAGGTACGCTGGTAACTAAAATACTCTTACGTAATAAAAGTAACAGTTTCATTAATTGACCGGTTTGGTTGTGTAGGAAGTTCTGCCATAGCCTTGGTGGAACAAATTCGGGAATAACCAGAGTGATCGTAGTATAACGCGGGTCATTTTCTAGTTTATCAAGGTATTGCAGCAAGTCATGGACAGTAGCCCTATAAGGTGAATCGACGATCTCTAACTCAACTTGTATATTGTTTTCCTTCCAGTGTCTCTGCAGTTTTTCTGTCCTCTCCCTATCTGATGCTACGTGCAGTGCTGTAATGAGAGGCGTTTGCTCATAACCATAGAGGAGTGATTTAAGAACAATTTTGTTCAGATCAAACACTGGAACAACAATCTTACTTTTATACTCCGAAAGGTTCACATTGGAACGACGCTCAGATATTCTGGCAATTTGATGATTAAATTCATCCATATCATTTTTTGTCGCTTTAATGAGCATGATTTCCCGCTTGTATACTTTTGAGACGATATGGAAGAATACCATAAGCAATGGAATAATAATAGCAACTAACCATGCCCCTTCAGTAAACTTTGTAACTAAGAATACCAAAAACATCAAAAAAGATATCGCTCCACCGAATGCAAAAATGATAAAATCGCTGCGGAAATTCTTGGGTTTATCCTTGATACAATGTCTTGCCAGACCAAAACCCGTAAGAGAGAAACTGATAAACACGCCGATAGCATACAAAGGGAGCATACTGTGCGTATTCCCGTGAAAAATGATAATCAAAAGCAGTCCGATAATACTCAAGGTCCAAATCCCTGAACTGTATACCAATCGATCTCCAAGGTTTTTGAAATAGCGTGGGGCATACCCATCGCGGGCCATGAGACTTAAGAGAATGGGCAGTCCTACAAAAGGCGTATTCGCGGCAATCATTAAAATCAAGGCTATTCCTGCCATTAATAGATAGTACATCAACGATTTGCCAAAAACCAGTAATCCAAGCTGGTTGATGATGGTATTATCATCGCTTGGAACAAGTTGATACTGACTTGCCAGAAATACCAGCCCGACAAGACCTATCGCAACAATCAAGCCAAGGACAAATAGTGTATTAATGGCTCTCTTTTGGGCAGGGGCTTTAAAGGCTGATACTCCGTTACTCACAGCTTCAGTTCCAGTAAGCGCGGTAGTACCGGCTGCCATTGCCCGCAAAAATACAAATAGGGTCACACTTTGGGTATTCGCTGCAATCAAGGCCTGAGAATCCGGCAGGACAGAAACTCCATACATCAAATATTTAAAGACGCCAAGCCCGACAAGCGCTAAAATACTGAGAATATAGGTGTACACCGGCAAGGCGAAAAGACGGGCAGATTCTTTCATCCCACGCAAATTTACAAAAGTCATAAATACAATGATCAGACAATCAGCCAATACTTTATGTGGCGTTGGTTCCAGCCAGCTAAATATACCGGTGAGATTCTCAACTGCCGAGCTGACACTAACAGCTACTGTTAAAATATAGTCAATGCTCAGACTGGCGCCTGCCAGCAGGCCCATTTTTTCTCCTAAATACGCATGTGCAACAGTATAAGATCCGCCACCTCTGGCATATTTTTGGATTGTACGGCGATAGAGCATTAAAATACTAAACAACAATAGTACAATTGCTGCTGTTACCTTCATGGATGCTGCATACCCTGCAGTTCCCGCTAAAATTAAAATGTATAAAATTGCATCCGGAGCATAACCTTGAGAAGATATAACATCCGAACCAAATACCGGAATGCCGCCAAAGACCCCAACCTTTTGGTTTTCTGCGCTTTTCGTGGCAAGGGGATGCCCAAATATCATTGTTCTTAATCTTAACCACACCAATTTATTGTTGACCCCAGACATCGTTATACACTCTTTTCTTCATTTTTATATTTTCTACAATAACCTGAACCCAACCCCCGGTTCAGTAATGATATGGCGGGGACGTGATGGATCAGTCTCAATTTTCCGTCTGATTTGTCCCATAAAGACGCGTAAATATTGAATACTCGTTTCGTATTCCGGTCCCCAAACCGTTCGTAATAAATACTTGTGAGTCAGAACTTTGCCGGCATTCAGTGCTAAACTTTTCATCAGTTCATATTCTGTAGGCGTAAGTTTGATTTCTCTTTGATTAACTTTAATTTGGCGATGTGAGAAGTCGATAACCAAATCATCGAACCTCAATATTGGTTCCTCTTCAACGCCGGTGGCATGACGTAATGTCGCCCTCATCCGGGCAAGTAATTCACCCATGCCAAAAGGTTTTGTAACATAGTCATCGGCTCCATTGTCAAGTGCCGTAACCTTATCCGTTTCTTGTTCCTGAACTGAAAGAATAATGATTGGAACTTTGGACCATTCCCGTATCCTGCTTAGCACCTCAATGCCACTCATATCAGGCAGCCCTAAATCTAAAATCACCAGTTCCGGATGGAATGTAAAAACCTTATCGAAACCTGCTTTACCCATTCCTGTATCTTGCACGTCATAGCCATGGCTGGTTAGACTGACGCGCAGAAATCTGCGGATTTGAATTTCATCATCAATAATTAATATACGCTGCCCCCTCTTCTCCATTTTAGCCTCCTTCATAAAGTGGCACTTTTTCGGAGCATTCGTTGCTCAAGGGCAAGCTGAACGTAATCGTTACGCCACTTAGTTTATTATTTTCTGCCCATATATTTCCATGATGTGCTTCAATAATTCCTTTACAGATCGATAAGCCCAAGCCACTTCCACTGACTTGAAGCGGTGAACTAAGCCGGTAGAACTTATGAAACACCTTACTAAGATCAGCTTCCGGTATTGGATTTCCTCTATTGGCTATGGCAATTTCCAAATTGTTTGACTGCAGCCTGACATGGATGGTTATCGCACTGTCTTGTTCGGAGTACTTTACCGCATTATCCAGTACATTAACAATGACTTGCTCAATTAATACACAGTCTGCTTGAACCAGGGGCAGATCTTCGGGAATATTAATCTCCAGTTTACGACCTGTCAGCATCGTCCCTAAACTGCTTACCGCCACGCCCATAATATCTTGCATATCACACCAGTCCTTATTTAATTTGATCATTCCGCTCTCTAGACGCGCCATATCCAACAGGTTATTTACAAATCGCTTCATTCTTTCGGCGCCTTGAAGAATTGTTTGCAATAAGTCATGTCGCGCATCAGAGGAGTACAAACCATCATGATCCTCGATTAATCCTGTAGCGGCTCCAATAATAGACGAAAGGGGTGTACGCAAATCGTGGGATAGCGAATTAAATAATGCTGTTCGCAAACGCTCTGATTCTGCTAGGGTATGAGCCTTTTTTGCTTCATCAGCCAGCTTGATTCTATTGACAGCGATAGCCGTCAAACCTGCAAACGCTTCTAAAAAACGTATTAGCTCAGCATTTATATGTTCTCCTCTATTTATGTGATTCAAGCTAATTCCTAAAACGCCTTGGTTCCCTTGTTCCATTAATAACGGCAGATATAGAGAGCTTGGAGATTCGAATACTTCTGTTCCCAACCCGGCTTTTAGTCCTTTTGCATACACCCAGGCAGCGGCTGCCAATTCATTTTCATTCAAAAAATGTTCGGGATTTGAGCTCTGCCGCAGTATGAGTTCTCCTCTTTCATCCGGCAGTAGTATAACAACCTGCGCGTCCAAAGTATCTGCGATTTTTCGGGCAATGTTATCTAAAACTACCTCCAGATTATCAACTGCTGTAAGTTCCCGACTAAGGGAATATAGGGTGGAAACTTGCTGCTCACGTTGCCGGGAATTTATAATCTGATCCTTGAGCCGGGCAGAAAGCGTACCTGTTGAAAAACCAACCAGCATTAATATGGTAAAGCTGATTAAATAACGAAAATCATCAACTGTAAACGTAAAATAGGGTGGAACAAAAAAGTAGTCAAAAGTAATAACACCTATCCCTGCTGTAAAAACAGCTGGCCATCTGCCCCAACAGGCAGCACTTAAAAGAACTGGCAGAAGATAGAGCATGGATATATTGACCTGCCCTAGAATTTCTTTCATTGGAGAAAGGAGAAGTGTTAAGGCCGATGTCAATATAGTTGACATCAGATAGGGTGTAGCTAAATTACCCCGTTCATTCATCTTTTTCAAGGAAATCCATCCCCGGATCCAAAAATAACTTCATTTCTTAATATTGCCTATTATATCCTTAAATCTCATAAATTAAGTCTTAAAAATTACTCTAAAAGTATAAATAATATATAAAGATCATAATAAGATCTTGATCAAAATCAAGATTAGTTTAATCAAATCCCCATTAATACCTATTACTTTAGATACCTATAAATGGATGAACGTAAACAACTTATGACATAATCCGGCTGTCACCATCGGACAAACATTGGTATAAAATAAACCGACAAGCTGGACAAGCCGGAATTAAGCGCCGTCCGACTTCAACCGCGCTGACAAGCAATATCTTTTCTTGTTTGTGCTTTGATGGCAGCGATTTCCCCGGCGACGACAGCCGGCGTTCTTTCAGTTGGCGTGCTCTCCATTTTTATGTTCCTTTCGGTTGACTATATTCTGTATCATATGGTATCAAAACTTTTCCGGTGAAATTTCGTAATACTTAATTTTCATAAGTCCGAAACAATTGAATATGTATTCAATTGTTTCGGACTTATGAAATAATCGCCAATTAACTTGGAATTCTGTCGTAGCTAGCCGTCAGTTTGATCTCCTGGTCCAAGATCACTTTAGGCAAATGGTATTCCGGTATTTCATAACGCATCATACCGCTGGCCTGGGAATGGCGTTTTCAAAGACAGTTATATCATGACCATAAAACGCCGCTAAAAAAGCAGGAAAAATTCCTACTTAAAAGAGCAAGCCCGCATGAACAGCGGGCTTTTAAACAATTTATGATATGTTCATTCAATCATGATGTGTCTGTTTGTTAACATACATCATTTGCTTCATTACGCATTTTTGTAACAAAAATATCAACAATATCAGGGTCAAAATGAATACAGGCGCATCTCTCTATTTCTTCTAAAGCTTCTTGTCTCGTGAATACTTTTCCATAGGTTCTTTCACCTGTCATTGCATCATAGGCGTCAGCAATGGATATAATTCTGGCCTCAAATGAGATTTCCTTCCCTACTAAACCTTTTGGATATCCAGACCCATCCCACTTTTCTTGATGCTCGAGAACAAACCTTGCTATATCAGAAAATTCATTTGCCGAAGATAATATTCGGTAACCGATTTCAGAATGCTTCTTCATCTCATTCCATTCATCATCATTCAATTTGTCCGGACTGTTAAGGATTTTCTCATCTATTCCGATTTTCCCAATATCATGCACCAATCCGGCTAAAGCAACCTGTTCGACAGCCTCTTTACCAAGCTTCAATAAAAGTGCAATTTCTTTACAAAGTTTGCTGACTCTTTTGGAATGAAGCATTTCCCTATTGTTTTTCTCGTACAGTGCATTCATGATGAAGTCTATGGTCTTACTCCTCATACTTGTGCTTTCAAAAAGCTTATTCCGATACATATTGTCTTCAGCCTTTTTAATAATATCATTGATGTTTTCTGTGTTTTTTTCCTTCGTCTCATGGCCAAATGAGATAGAAATGTCCAGACCATTGATTTTTTCGTTTAATGAAAGCACCTGGATACGCTCAATGATTCCATCTGCTTCAGGCGCGCTCGTATGAGGCAATAAAATACCAAATTCATCTCCACCAAATCTGGCAATAATGTCATCTGCTCTGCAGCTTTTTTTTATCATTTCAGCTACTTTCTTAAGGAGTTCATCACCAACATGGTGACCAAACGAATCATTAATCAGTTTCAAACCATTGACATCGCCCATGACAACTGTGAAAGGCAGATTTCTTTTTACATCCATCCGCTGCAGTTCTTCTTCATAAAATCTTCGGTTATACAGACCGGTAAGATGATCATAGTATGCAAGACGAAAGATTTCTTCTTCCTTTTGTTTTCGTTCTGTGATATCCCGCATAATGCCGGTCACACCACAAATTTGTTCTTGTTCGTCACGCATAAAGGATACATGCATTGAAATCCAGAGCAGAGAACCGGAAGCATGGTAATGCTTCACCTCAATGATTCTTGACCTGTATTTATCACAGGTTTCTTCTGTTTCTTTCTCAAGTTCTTCCCTCAAAATAGATCTTAACTTATTTAAATCATCAATAGGATACTTGTCTTCCAGGCTTATATTGATATAATCAGCGCTGTTTCTGCCAAATAAACGCTCAACTGATGGGCTTAAATATGTAAGATTGAGATCTAAGTCTGCCGTCCATATGACATCAGAGGTATTTTCAGCAATTTTCCGATATTTCTCTTCACTATCCATCAGTTTCTTTAATAAACGATTTCTCTCAAATTGACTTAAAAAAATGATACATAGAAGATACGTCCCAATTGGATAAAGGATAATAACCGGCAAGAATATATCGTGTAACGTAATTTGAAAAAGGCCTTCGGGCAAAAAGAGCATGCATAAAAGCATATCGATATGTACAATCAGACCAAAAATAAGAAACTCTATAATATAAGGATATTTACGATGGAGAATCTTCTGAAAACGGAACTTATGCCAAAGGACACCCATTACCGATGTCGTAAGAATCACCGCAACCCCCATGTACATGCCTGGTCCACCGATGATGACTCGATAAGCAATCATGATAATACCGGCAATCAATGTCGGCAGTGCGCCAAAGAACATACCCGAAACACTTAGAAGAATGGATCTTGCATCAAAGATAACGCCACTGTCCAACCTAAATGCCGCCGACATAATCAACAATCCGGATGCGCCTATAAAAAATCCAAGTATCATTTTATATAAAGTATTGTTTATTCGCTTTATATTTTGGAATGCAGAAGAAATAAAAGCCAAAGTCAATAGAATTGTTATGTTATAAATCAAATTAATTACAATGCTTCTATCCATTTTTTACCTCAATTAATTTGGATTTTGTGATATTGGATATCTGAGGTAAATTATAATTGATTTGGGCATTAATCTCTATCATTAATCTTTTATATTTTTTAAGCTATCCGTTTACCTTGTCTGACCCTTTAGTAATGAAAAGCTGAAGTCCCGGCAATCGAGTAGGAGGGGGCGTCTCGCCCCCGGCCTCTCACACCACCGTATGTGCGGTTCCGCGTACGGCGGTTCAATAGTTTAAGTGCAGTACCTCGTATTTCTTGGCTATGTCATCATAGCCGAGGGATTCGAGGTATTTGTCAGTCAACGTATGATTAAGTATCCCGCTCCCGGCTACTCTCCAGTAGCCTTTGCCAGTGTACCCATTCTTGTGTGCCCAGTAAACCGACATGCCGAGTGCTATCAAGTTCCCGATTCGGGTTTTTGGTTTCTTCCACTGCTTCCAGATATACATCCGTATCCGTCGTTTCAGCCACCTGTTCAGTTCCTGAATTCTGCTCTTCATACCGGCAATAGCGTAATAATTAAGCCACCCCGTTGTACTATAGCTTCAGTTCCTTCAGAATCTGTTGAATGGCCCTTCCGCGATTCCGTTTTGTGATGCCTTTGAGCTTTTCCTTGAATTTCTTCATTGACTTTTCATGCACCCGTATTCCCGTACCTTTGCCCGTCCTGTACAAGGCAAAGCCAAGGAACTTAAGCTTCAGCGGTGATCCCGCTTTACTCTTTTCCGAGTTCACTTTCAGCTTTAGTTTCTTCTCAAGGTACTGCTTACAGCTTTCTAATACACGTTCTGCTGCTCTGCGGCTCTTGGTGTAGACAGCAATGTCATCCGCGTATCGCAAATGCTTGTGCCCCCGTCTTTCCATTTCCTTGTCGAATTCATTGAGGTAGATATTCGAAAGTAACGGAGATAACGGGCCTCCCTGTGGGCTGCCTTCCTCCGTCTTGCTTTTCACTCCATTCTCCATGACTCCGCTTTTCAGAAACTTCTTGATGAGGTCTATAATCCGCTTATCTTTTACTTCTTTGCGTATTATATTCATCAGCAGTTCATGATTCATCGTATCGAAGTATTTTGACAGATCGATATCCGCTGCGCGGGTATATCCCTGTTCGTAGTACTCTTTCGCTTCCTTCATGGCTTGCTGTGCGCTGCGCCCCGGTCGATAGCCGTAGCTTGCCTCCGAAAACAGCGGTTCAAAGATTGGTTGCAATATCTGCACCAATGCCTGTTGCACCATCCGATCAATGACCGTTGGCACACCAAGTTTTCGTACTCCTCCATCCGGTTTGGGTATCTCTACTCTCCTAACCAGTTGAGGCCTGTACATCCCGTTTCCTAAACTCTGTAGCAACTCCTCTCTGTGTTTCCTGAGCCAGGGCAGCATTTCATCCACGGTCATTCCGTCGACTCCTGCTGCTCCACCGTTTGACTTAACCCTTTTGAAAGCCCTGTTCAGGTTTTCTCTGTCCAGAAGTCTTTTCATTAGGTCGACTGCACCGTCTTTTTCCTTGGTTTCTCGTTCAACGATGCTCCGCGCTCCGCCGTTGTCTTCGGGTTCCACCCTATCTTCCGGGCGGCAGCCAAGGTTTCCCTCGTATTCTGCCTTCTTCACATCGTCCACCTTCTTCCTTCTTCAAAAGACTACTACTGTTCAGCCCTTCCCGCGTTTCCGCGGTACTATAGCTTCTGCTGACTTCTCATGCCTCAGCTACACATCACTGCGCGGTTTGCTCCTGTGGGTCGTCGAATGCGTCCCTCTTGTCGGGAGCGTGGTATGAGATCTCCCCGGGTAAGAACAACAACCTTCATCCCATGTAACCGCCGCATTTACTGTACAGGGTTCGGGTAGTATTGGACTTTGTTTTATTAAGCAAACTCGTCCACCCTGATTCAGCCTTATATGCGGTTTCTGTTCGTCGGTTCAGGACTTTGCTTACGGCTTCCTTTAGATTCCACCTCACGATGGACACCCTTGCCGTTCGGCTAGCACTTCCTACTACCAAGCGTGCAGCGGACTCTCACCGCCGAGTTGTTGCCCATGCCGGGCGCACTTAAAATAAGCCGCCCGCCAAGAATTGGCCAGCAGCTTATCAAGCACTCATTGAAGTTTCTTATTCCGTTTTACAGTCCTTTGCTTGAATTCCAATTCCTACTTATACTGATTTGCCAGTCTTTTCTTCAGATTCTCCGCAACCAGCGCAGGATCAATCGGATTTCTGGCAATACCGGATTCAATTGCCGCTCTAGCTGTTGCTGCAGCGACAGCAGCGGCAACTTCAGGATTAAAGGCACTTGGGATGATGTAGTCGGCACACAATTCTTCCGGTTTAACGCAGTTGGCAATCGCTTGAGCGGCAGCAATTTTCATTGCATCGTTGATATCGGTTGCGCGGACATCAATCGCACCGCGAAACATGCCCGGGAAAGCCAGAACGTTGTTGATCTGATTGATAACGTCGGAGCGCCCAGTCGAGATGACAGCAGCGCCGGCATCGAGGGCTCTTTCAATCGGCCAGATTTCCGGAATCGGATTGGCCTGAGCAAAGACGATCGGATCTTTGGCCATGGATTTAATCATCTCTTCGTCAATGGAATCTGGAGCCGATACGCCGATAAAGACGTCCGCACCCTTGATCGCATCTCTGAGGCTACCTCTACACATTTCATAATTTGTCTTTTCAGCGATTTCGTCCTTATATTTATTCATACCTTCAGGGCGTCCTTTATAGATCGCACCTTTGGTATCGCACATGATAACGTTCTTCAGTCCCATACTCATCATCAGCTTGATGATTGCAATCCCGGCGGCTCCGGCGCCGTTCGTTACGACTTTGATTTCATCTATACTCTTGCCGACGACTTTCAGCGCATTAAAAAGACCCGCCAAAGTAACGACAGCTGTTCCATGCTGATCATCATGGAAGATCGGGCCTTTGAAAATATTGCGGGCTTTTAACTTTCCTTCAATTTCAAAACATTCTGGAGCTTTGATATCCTCAAGATTAACACCGCCAAAGGTCGGCGCTATTAACTCGACAAGCTCAACAATTTTATCAATATCATTCGTATTTACACAAATCGGGAATGCGTCAACGTCGGCAAAGGCTTTAAACAGAAGAGCTTTTCCTTCCATGACAGGCATAGCCGCTGCTGGACCAAGGTTGCCAAGCCCGAGAATGGCTGTTCCATCAGAAACGATACAGACATAGTTGGCATGATTGGTGTAAACATCGAGATTCGCTAAATCTTTCGCAATCTCTTTCACAGGCTCGGCCACTCCGGGGGAATAGGCGAGCGTCAAATCGTCCCTGTCATTGGCCGAAACCGTTACTTTTACTTCAAGTTTACCAGGCCTTACGGCGTGGAACGCCAAAGCCTCTTCACGCAGGTTTTTAATTCGGGACATTCACATCTTCCTCTCACTTTGTGGTTTATTTGGTTTTTGGCTTAAGTCTTTTTATTCAGTAAATTTTTTTTAGTAATACATTGTCGTTATTTGACACATTGCTTATGTAAACAAATTATAAAAGCGTTTCTTTAAATTATCTCATGAATGAAAACAAAAAATCAACCATTTTGTTTTTGAAAGTAAGTATCAGAATTGTTAAAAATTGCCCTCTGATATTGGGATCAATACGTTGTATTGATTTGAACGGGTTAAATAGCGGATATCACAATGTCTGACTGCCCCTACAGGGGCAGTCAGACATTGTGTGACTCGAGTCATATAAAACTTTAAAGCAAACTTGGCTGGCGTCAAGCTTCTTTCGCTTCAATCTCAGCCTGAGCAGCCAGAATATCTTTGGCATTCAGGTATACGGGAGTATCCACCATTTTACCGTTGTAGGATACGGCTGCTTTTCCTTTGGCAATACCCTCTTCTTCAAACACTTTGACAACGCCGTTAGCCCATTCTACATCGGCCGGATCCGGAGCATACAGACGGTTGGACGGCTCAACCTGGCCCGGATGAATAATCATACGGCCTTCATAGCCCATCTGTTTGCCATCGGCAACGTTCTTTTCGAAAGCGGGAATATCCTGATAAGCAACAAACGGTGCGTCAATTGCGACAATACCGGCTGCACGGCAGGCAACACCGACTTTGGCGCGTCCCCACAGCTGCTCATTCGCTTCGGAGGTTAGTTTGATCCGCATGTCGCGGCAATAATCTACAGCGCCAAAAATAGCATTCACGTTACGTTTGCTAGCCATACAGCACTCATACGCATTCATGATTCCTTTTGCTGTTTCCAGCAGCATAGAAATTTTGATGGAACCAACTTCCAGACCACGGCGGCGCTCCAGCTCTTCGAGCTTCCAGTCCAGACGTTTGACATCATCAGGATGTCCAGTCTTGGCAAGCGTTACGCCATGAAGACCTTCCCAAACGACAGCCTCAAGGTCATCGTTGGTTAATTCTGTTTCCCAGTTGTTGATTCTGACATAAATCTGGGAACCATTGGAACCGGCATATTTCAGATTCTCGGCAATAATTTTGCGTGCATTTTCCTTTTCAGCCGGTGGTACGGAATCCTCCAGATCCAGTGTGATGATATCAGCAGGAAAGCTTGGCGCTTTCTCAACCATCTTCGGGTTATTTCCCGGTACGTAGAGAATAGATCTCATAACAGCCATTTTAAGTATGCCTCCTTTTATTTTACCTTTAAGAATTTTGGCAACTATGCCAAGATTATTTTCATCAAGCAAAGATATTAATTCCAAGAATCAATCATTATTCCTTAATTTTCTCCTTCAAAATAATCGGGATATCTATTGGCGTTTCGGCGACAAAACCACCCGCTTTAAGGACCGCTTCAATTTTGCTCTTCGCTGAGCCACGTCCGCGTTCCACAATATTTGAAGCATGGGAAAAACGTTGGCCTTCGGGAGCCCAGGCTCCGGCCACGTAGATCACAAAAGGTTTTGTGAATTTGCCTTCCGCAATAGTATCGGCACATTCCTCTTCCTGAGAGCTGCCGATCTCGGCATAGACGGCTACACCTTTTGTTTCAGGATCTGCTTCAAATAAGGGCAGCAAATCAGCCATAGATGTTCCAAGTACAGGTTCGGTTCCGGTATGTACGACTGTACTTACGCCGAAGCCACCTTCTCTTAATACCCAAGGGATGGTCCCTGATTGTCCGCCACTGCGCGAAAAGACACCAATATTGCCTTTCTTGAAGAACTTGTTAGCCCACTCGACATTGCCGCCAAGCCAGCCGACGACTGCTTCTCCCGGTGTCAAAATGCCAATGGATCCGGGGCCGATTAAGCGGGTTCCTCTCAGCTTGCAATAAGCGACCATTTCCATAATATCATGGATGGGTGTTCCTTCAACACACGGAATAATATTTTTGACACCCGCGTCGGCAGCTTCAAAAACAGCGGTTTTCAGAACACTGCCCGGCACAAAGATAACGCTAAAGTCAATCTCACCCTGTTCTCTGGCAATTTCCTTAACCGTATTATAGACGGGGATGCCATGAACCTCGTCCCCTTTTTTTCCTGGGCTGGTTCCGCCGATGACTTTGGTGCCATATTCTTTCATGTATTTGGTTCTTACAGATCCTTCACGGCCGGTAATTCCCTGGATAATGACTTTAGACTGGTTACTGATTAAAATACCCATTCTTATCCCTCATTTAAATTTTGTAAAGAAACTTGGCTGGTGACAGCCTTTACTGCACTTAGATATATCAGAAAGTAATTTATACTTTCTGATATGTAAATAAACTATTGTAAACCGCGTTTGGCTAGATAGACATCAATACCCGTAATCGGAACATCGATGGTCAAAGCCTTATTCCCTTCGAACTTACAGGCGATCTCACAAGCCAGACATTCTGTTCCAAGCCGGAGAACTTCCCCTGCGCTCAGATACTCGACGGATGGTTTCCCGTCAACAATTTGAAGCAATCCTCTGGCATATTTTTTACAAGCTGCTGCGCATGCTTTGGTTTCACATGTGTCACACTTGCTGGTATCGATGCTTATGGTAATACTTTTTTCTTTAATTTCCAGCATGGCATTTCCCTACTTTCCTTGAGCATCTTTTTCTGCCCTGTATTCTTTGGCTAGAGCCAGAAGTCTTTGACCAATAAATTTAGTATCCGTGACATGCTCTTTTCCGTATATTTCAATTCTTTTGCCAATTCCGTCCGGAGTCATCAGCTCTGCCAGACCCTTGCGTAGAATCTCCATGGATTCATCCTCGCGATTGCCGCAGAGTAACAGAACGCAAGGCAGGCCGGGCCTCTTCGGAAGCTCTTCCCACAGTACTTTGACAATCGCATTGGCATGGTGCCATTGCTCCTGATTCGCCATCATAAAGCCGCCAAGAAGATAACCGTCAATATTGGGCTGCGATAGTACGCACTTGGCAACGCGATAGATTTTTGATCCAACAGGATTGCCGCTCGTATCGGCATAGTTGGCAGGCTTGAGTCCTACCTGATTCAGCGCATCAAGTCCCATCATCGCCGAACCGCCGCCGATCGGGTGATAGCCAATATAGCCGGGGCTTACTTCGTCATAACCCATATTCATCAGGAAGCCGGTTCCACGGGCATCTGTTTCTTCAATGCTCCAGCCGATCATATCGAGTTCGGTGACTTCACCAGGCAAATCGCGGGCAATTTTAATGCCAAATTCCGGATGACGGCCCACAGAGCTGTTATCAATCTCCATTTTGCAGTCCGCACAGATCAGGCTTCCATCCTCCGTCATGACAAACGGATTGATCTCCAGGGTCTGGCAGTCATACTTTTTGTAGACTTGGGACAGCTTCGTCAGGAAAGAAGCAAACTTACTCAATTCTTTATTTGGAATGCCAGCTCGGACACAAAAATCGATCGCATCGTAAATCTGCAGACCAAAAATAGGGTCGATATTCATCTTAAAAATTAGTTCTTCAGGAACACTTTCAATATCCATACCGCCTTCTGAGCTGAACATCAGCATCGGGCAGCGGGCGTCTCTTGCATTGTTAATGACAAATGAACAATAGTATTCTTTTTTGATCGCCAGTTTCTCCTCAATTAAAACTTGCCTGACAGGGAGTCCTTTGACTGTCTTTGCCAGTATTTCAGCTGCTGCTGCCGAAGCTTCGGACGGAGTCACGACCAGTTTTACAATACCGGCTTTTCCTCGTCCTCCTGCCTGGACCTGACCTTTGACAGCTACGGACTTGCCAATCCATTCTGCCGCTTGCTGCGCTTCTTCCGGAGAAGATGCCGACCTGCCCTTCGGTACGGGTATTCCCGCTTTGGCAAGCCATTCCTTACCTTGATACTCTAGAAATTTTGCCATCCATAATCCCTTCCATATCGTCATATTGATTCTAGTACCTTGTATATACTGAATGAAAACTCAAAAAATTAAAGGAATATATGGTTATTCCTTTAATTGATTGTTCATTATTAAAGTAATCTTATGTATCGCTATTAACTTGCCTTATGAATTATTATAACGAAATTATTTGCAAAAACAAGACTAAATAAGCCGAATTGCATGATTTATTAGGGAAAAACCAATCTTAAAGAATTTGATCAGGCCAAAGCTTCGGCGATCGCTTTACGGGCAAGTTCGTCACATCGTTCGTTCTCGGGATGTCCTGAATGACCTTTGACTTTAACCCAGACAACGTCATGCTTTGCCGTGAGTTCCAGAAGCGATACCCAGAGATCACGGTTTTCAACCGGTTTCTTTTGCGAACTCTGCCAGCCATTCTTTAGCCAGCGGGAAAGCCAGTCTTGTTCAAATGCATTAATTAAATAGGCACTGTCACTGTGAACCTGGACACTGCAGCTTTCTTTCAGGGCGGCCAGTCCTTGGACTGCCGCTGTCAGCTCCATGCGCTGATTGGTTGTATTGCCTTCAAAGCCGCTGATCTCTCTTTCATGTTCACCATACTTCAGGACTGCCGCCCAACCCCCCGGCCCGGGATTGCCTGAACATGCTCCGTCCGTATAAATCTTTACACTTTTTACAGCCATTGAACCCCCTATTTTAAGTAAAGAATCAGAGCATTTTCATCACAATTAGGAAACTTAACACAATTGATGCATTCTTTCCAGACCTTATGGGGCATTGAATCCTTTTCAGTAATTTCGAATCCCATATGCTTGAAGAAATCTACCTGATACGTCAGGGTAAATACCTTGGGGCAATGAAGCTCTCTGGCCTCCTCCAAAAGAAGCTCAACAATCTTGCGGCCTAACCCTTTCCCCCTGTAGCTTTCCTCAACCGCCAGTGCCCTGATCTCAGCGAGATCGTCCCAGGTTATATGTAAAGCGCCGGTTCCGACGATCCGGTCATCCTCTACCGCTACAATGACCTCCCTGATTCCTTCATACAGCGCACTTCGGGTTCTGGGGAGCATGAGTCCCTGTTCTGCATAATAATTGATCAGGCTAATAATGTCTTCCACATCACTTAGCTTTGCATGTCTATAGGTTACCATCTTTTCTCCTTTATCTGTCCATGTTTCCCGACAAATGATGGAATGATCAGATCCGGTACCGGGCAACTGTCAGGTATTGCCGAATGCCATTCTCCACTTTGCTTTGCATTAAAGCATAATGGACGGCAATCTCTTTAAGATCAAGCGTATTGCCCCAATTTAGGATATTTTGGTCGATACCCTTGATGCCGCCGCTCGCTAAGGTAAGATGAGGTTTAAAAGGTCTGGTATCAGGCGGTGCTCCAAATTGGCTCGTCGCCTGCTGGATCTGCTTTTGCAGCTGAATCAGCTTCGGTTCTTTTCTTATCCCGGCCCATAGTATCCGGGGCTGTATGATATTCGGGAATACACCAAGGGAATCAAAAGCAATCGCAAATTCACCGATATGTCCCGAAACACCCGCCAGGGTCTGTTTCAAAGCATCAAGATCCTTTTCTTCCACTTCTTCTAAAAAACGCAGCGTCAGGTGCAAGTTATCACGTCTGCGCCAATAGCCGCGAAGACCTTTAACCTTAAGTTCATCCTGCCATTTTTCGAATTGTTCAAGACTCTGTTCACTAAAATTCAGGCTGATAAATAATCGCATGCAGCATAACTCCATCGTATGTGGCATTTTCTCCTTACAACAATCTTACTATGCATCCATGCCGAATGCAATGAAGTTATCTTTTACTCCTTTAAAGCCCTCCGTCCGCCATTCTTTGGGCATGATGATCAATGGATATTTATCGGGCTGCTTCAGCCAGGATTGGCACAGACGCAATTCTTCCATGTAATCGGCTTCGCAAAAAAGGAATATTTTGTAGTTCCACTCCAGTTGCGGATATCCCGGGAAACCTTGATGATGCTTCGCATAGTTTTCAAAAGCTGAAAATACCAGCAGCGTTTGTACAACTTTTAGCGATGGTTTCTCCAGAACAGGCTTAATAATCCTAATAGATTGATCCCGTTGGAAAAAATACAGTTGCCGGCTTTCAATCAAATCACTGAAGTCTCTTGGATACCAGGGAACTTCCAGGTACTTTCCAAAATATTGGGGGATGAATTCCCTGTCATAGATTATCTTAAGATCTAATAATTCCCTGGAATCAAGGCTACCATTTATCTCCATATTCTCCAGCAGTTCCAGTATCCCGTTAATGGCTCTGCAAAATTCATCATTAAGATTTCCGGAGAAATCGACCCACCCCAACTTTAGAAATTTGGAAGCAATATTTTTATTCCTGGTCCATTTTACTTTGGTAGACAGTTCAAACTTGTTCCCTTTCTTTTTAAACTCGGCAATTTGAATATTTCCCCAGCAATAGGTGATTTTGTTCTTTTCGGATACTGCCCGGACTCTTCTCTTGGCCAGGCTTTCAAAATAGTGGTTGATCACCGTCAGATGATTCCAGGCCACTGGATTTAATTCTCTTTGCCAGTGTTCCCAACCGGGGCGCAGTTCTCCTGTATCCAACCGAAAAAAACCTTTATCGTAATCTTTTTCTGCCAGAACATACAAATTTGGGGTCAATTTTTCCCGCCAAAAAACCGTCCTGGCAAACAGCATGCCTCCTATTTGAGAAACCGCACCTAAAAATACAGGAGAAAATTCTTTTGCCACATAATAAATCAAAGTCCTGCTGCCATTTCCTAGATGTCCTCCCCACAGAATCCCGCCCAAAAGAAAGTCTTCCTCCCTGTAGACTCCCTGCGCAGCGATGATTCCAACTCTGAAACTGATATCCCCGGCACTGAAATAATCAAACTGGGAAGGCAGATGCCAACCTTTCCTGACTTCTTCTGGACATTCTTCCCATCCGGATACACTGAAAATGTCCGGATTAGCATCCCATAATTCCTTCCATTTTATGTTCAAGTCAAATCCTCCCTTTACAAGCTGTTTTTTTATTATTACGCTTGATAAAGGCAGGAAATGACAAGGTATCTTTTCAATCATAAAATTATAAAAAAAATTAACCCGGCAACCCCCGGGTTCTTTAGCTGATGATCAAGATAGAATATAGAACTCATGTATATTTCTATCTATTTGTTTAAATTTTCTCTAACACCTAATTGCATATAAATGACTTCTTCCCCGATATTCGTACAGTAATCGCCGATTCTTTCGATATAGCGGGTCGCTAGAAGCAGGTAGACCGCCTGGCCCGATATTGCCGAGTCTTTCGCCATCATCTCATTCAATTCGTTAAAAATCAATTTATAGTAATGATCCACTTTGTGGTCAGTCTCAGCCAGAGACCGTGCAAGTTCAACATCTTCACAGATAAAAGCCTGGACGGCCGTACGCATCATTTGGACTGCTATCTCAGCCATTTTCGGCATGTCAATCAACGGCTTGATCAGTGGATCTGGTCCGATCCGCAAGGATACTTTGGCAATATCGACAGATAAATCGCCCATTCTTTCCAGAGAGGAAATGATTTTATAGCTTGCAACAATATTACGGAGATCTGAGGCAAACGGCTGCTGGGTTGCAACAAGGTGGGTACAGAGCAGTTCGATATCCTGCTCAGAATCATTGATCTGGCCGTCATCGCTGATGACCTTTTCCGCCAGAGCCATATCCCTATTCTTCAAGCTTTCCATGGCCTGTTCTAGCGCTTTCTCAACTAACACGCTCATCTCTACTATTTTTTTCTTCAGCTCCTGAAGCTGGGCTTCAAATTTATGGCGCATCGTATCCCCCCGGGTGTGACTTCATCTGCAAAATGTGTAATGTAATACAAAATAGCATAACCTAATGTCCAAATGATGACAATAGAATTTACTTAAAAAGAAAGCTATCTAGGATGATCCATGATTATGCCTAAGCTTATTAAGGCACTAGAAATTATAAATCGTAAGGGTATAATAGAATAAGAATAAGAATGAGATTAAAGTCAAAATAAAAAGGAACTGAATGATGTTCTATCGGATCAAACAATTACGCAGTGCGCTGCACCCGGTTGTAAATGAGAATGAATACTCCTGGCTAAATACCGTACTGTCGGAGCGGGAAAGACAGCTGTTTCTGAAGCAGACCCTTACAGAGCAGAGGCATGCACTCGATGTCGCTCGGGATATTCAGGAACAAAGCAGTCTTATAGAAAATGGTTATGGAAAAGAAATTTACCGTAACCTATTAAGTGGTGCGCTTCTCCATGACTGCGGAAAATCAGTGATCCATCTGCTTCTGTGGCAGAGGATATTTATTGTTGTCTTTGATTATTTACCGGAACGGATCAAAAACATCATCCGCCAAAGCAAATCAGTTTTCGTCAAGACGCTGGTGATTTACACACAGCATCCTGCCTGGGGGAAACGGCTGGCTGCCCGGGCAGGACTCTCTCCGGAAATCCAGCGCTTAATCCAAAACCACCATACCCCACAAAATTCTATGGAAGAAATCCTTCACCAAGCCGACAACCGGCACTAGTTTTAAAGTTACCTGTACAGCAATTCCAAAGTAACTTGAACTATTAAAACAAGCTTTCACAAACTACAGACTACGTTTCCGCAATGGATGGCAAGGAGCGACAAGCCACGGAGGATGATGCAACTTGCCGAAAGCAGCCATCCATTACGGAGACTAACCCGAGCAAAGACTTTATACTGCTTATTCTTTCAAATAATCCTTAAATTCATATAATTCAAAATCCTGCGAATAAACCGATTTATGCTGGTTTATTTTTTTATATTTCTGAAGATGTCTGCTTTTTTGATCTAGCTTTTGCGTAAGGATCTTATTTTCCTTTTCAATCTGCTCAAGCAGGTCCATGAGGACTCTCCTGCTTAAACGCAGATTATCAAGCTGTTTTTCCAGTTCCATAATTCTATGAGTCAACAGGACGGTTTCCTCATTCGTACTCAAACTTTCATCTCCCGGAACAGAATTATATTCTTATACAACTATTCTATACGCTTCAGATTGTTTTTAATCCTTCCCGGCTAAAAAAGTTCCAACCCTCTGAACCGCTTCCTGAAGCTTCGTCTCATCCTGAACCAGGCCAACCCTGACATATCCCTCGCCATACCGGCCAAAGGCAATGCCCGGCACGACAAGAACGCCAGCCTCGCTGGCCAGTTCAAACGCAAAGGATAATGAATCCTGCTTCGTGGGCACCGGGGCCCAGACGAACATGGATCCTTTGGGCCTGTTCATCTTCCAGCCGGCTCTGGCACATCCGTCGACCCAGATATCCCTTCTGTTTTTATAAGTCTGCTGATTGGCGAGGATGGTCTGATCACCGCCGCTTAAGACCGCAGCTCCGGCCTTCAATACAGGCTGAAAACTCCCATAGTCAATATTGGATTTGATGGTTTCCAGTGCTCTGATGACTTCTTTATTGCCTACCACAAAGCCAAGTCTCACTCCGGCCATATTATACGACTTGGAAAGGGAATGAAACTCTACCCCTACGTCCTTTGCTCCTTTGGCCTGCAGGAAGCTTGATGGCCTGTAGCCGTCAAAAGCCAGTTCCGTATAGGCCGCATCATGACAAACCACAATTTCATGTTTGGAGGCAAACCTGACGACTTCATTAAAGAAAGTCTCCGGTGCAACTGCAGCGGTTGGATTATTAGGATAGTTAAGGACCATCAGTTTAGCCCGGTCAGCGGTCTGGGGGGCGATCCGATTAAGGTCCGGCAGAAAATCGTTCGTTTCCAATAACGGCAGTACAACCTTTTCACCTTCGACCAGCGCCAATCCGTCTGAATAAATCGGATAACCAGGATCAGGGATGAAAGCAGCGTCGCCTTTATCAATAAACGCCCAGAAAATATGCGTTAGACCGTCCTGGGAGCCCATGACCGGAAGCACTTCCGTCGCAGGATCAATATCGACGTTAAATCTTCTTTTATACCATAATGAGCAAGCTTCCCGGAACTCCGGAATTCCTCTGGTCAGTGTATAACCATACGCCTTTTCATCGAGGCTCTGCTCACTAATTATTTTTCTGATCTCAAGGGACGGAGGCAAATCAGGGCTCCCTACACTTAGATCAATTAGCGTTTTGCCTTCACGTTTGACCTCTTCTTTCAATGACGCCAATTGTGAAAAAATGGATGTTTGCAGACTTCCCATTCTTACTGCGAGCTTCATGTCTTCTTCCTCCTCAGCTGCTCAATTTGTTGAATGACCCCCATACCAACTCCCCAAGAGCCTAATTCTATGCCAGGCTTAATCGCATGACCATGAAAATCAGATCCGCCTGTAATCAGAAGGCTCTTTCTTTCTGCCAGTGCTTTAAAGTAATTTCGTTCCTCCGCACCGTGGTCGGGATGATAGACTTCAATCCCCTGCAGCCCGGAGTCGACCCAGGCGGCAATCTCGGGTTCTGTACATTGGCTGCCCGGATGCGCAAGCACGGCTACGCCTCCGGCTTCTCTTATAATTGTAATAGCTTCGACAGGATCAAGCTTATATCGGGGAACGTAAGCTGGCCTTCCTATCTTTAAAAATCTCTCAAAAGCGTCTTTCAGATTGGCGGCATACCCGTGCCTGATCATGGCCTGAGCCACATGGGGGCGGCCGACAGAATCCCCATTGACAAACTGACTTACTTCCTCAAATGTCAGGGTGATTCCGAGCTGTTCCAGCTTCTGAAGTATCTTTCTTATTCTTTGCACTCTTTTTTCCCGCAGTTCCTGCAACCTGGTATGAAGAACCTCATTGCCCTCCTGTAACTCATACCCGAGGATATGGACTTCCTTGCCCGCCCAGTCGGTGTTGATCTCTATGCCTTTAACCAGACAGAGCCCCGTCTCAGCTACAGCCTGTTCTGCCTCCGCCCAGCCATTAATGGTATCATGGTCCGTGATGGCCAAAGCTTTCAATCCGACTTCTGCCGCAGACTTAACGACTTCTTCCGGTGTAAGGATCCCGTCTGAAGCAGTCGTATGACAATGCAGGTCGGCCTCAAATCTTGTCTGGTATTTCATGATATGTTTACCTCTAAGAATTTTCACATTAAGACATCGCTCAAAAACCTGACATAATTCCCGTAACATATTTTGGCTATTTCGTTCTGATTAAAACCGCACTGAGACAATTTTTCCACTAGATACGGGAATGTCCCGACATTCTCCAGACCTTTCGGCGTCGTCTCAATTCCGTCAAAATCCGATCCGAAACCAACCGTATCGACTCCCGCTACTTCTGCGATGTGGCAAATGTGCCGGACAACGTCATCCATAGTTGCTTTTCCGGTCTCACTCAGGAAATCTTCACAGAAATTGATCCCGACCAGACCTTTCTTGTCTCCTAGCGCACACAGCTGATGGTCAGTCAGGTTCCGGCGATGGCCGCATAACGCTTTGGCACAGGAATGGGAAGCGATGACCGGACGTTCAGAATGCCGCAGCACATCCCAAAAACCGGCCTCATTCAGGTGGGAAACGTCGATCACCATCCCAAGCTGGTTCATTCTTTCGATTACCTGAAAGCCAAAACTAGATAAACCGCCGCTTCCTTCGCTTTCACCGACGCCGTTGCCGATCGCATTCCTTTCATTCCAGGTAAGGCCAATGCTTCTGACTCCGAGCCTGAAAATAAGATCAAGCATAAAAACGTTTTCTCCAAGAATTTCTCCGCCCTCGATATTGATAAGCAGGCCCAGCTTATTGGTCCGGCCTAATTGGGCTGCGTCTTCTTGGGTTCTTACTAAAAATACATCACTGGAATTATTATCAATAAACCTAAGTGCGGCTTCGAGTAATTCCAGCCCTCTCCAGGCCGCCTGAAACGGTTTGTATTCACTTTCAATATAGGCAGCCAGAAACTGCAGACCGAGATTGGCCTGTTTTGCCCTGGCCAAATCCCAGTGCCCAAATTTTGCTGTTTCTTTCAAATTTCTTTTTCCGGCAGCAAAATCTCCAATGCTGTCACAATGACCGTCGGCAATCCATATGTTTTTCATGGTCAAATTTTGCTCCTTTATTTATATTCTAAAGGATAATCGGGCAGAAGGCTAATCATTTGGAAAGCTTGACTGATGCCAATCCTTTGGCAACTTCCTTAGTTGCACTTAGATAAATCAGAAAGTACGAATATTTTCTGATATATTAAAAAAACCCGCCCCCAAGCAGGCAGGTTTAGAATCATTGGGTTTATCTGGGTTCGACAATCAGTTTGATCGCAGTCCTCTCTTCTCCTTCAATTAGGATATCGGTGAAAGCTGGAATACAAACCAGGTCAAGACCACTCGGAGCAACGAAACCTCTGGCAATAGCAACTGCTTTTACTGCCTGGTTTAATGCGCCTGCGCCAATTGCCTGCAATTCAGCTCCGCCTTTTTCCCTGAGTACGCCTGCTAATGCTCCAGCTACTGAATTAGGACTTGATTTTGCTGAGACTTTTAACACATCCATTATCTAATACCTCCCAATCGATCCTTTTTACATGTATTTCCACTTTGATGCTATATACTATTCGCGTAATAGTAAAAAAATCCTCTTTTTAGAAATGTCTGATTTGGTATTTTCTGTGTAAAAAAATCCTGCACCTTATTTGGCGCAGGATGTCTATTTTTGGATAGGAATAATACGCTGTGTTTTGCCGGTTTTTTCATCTATTTGAAGCACCACAGCATTCAGCTGGTTCACCCCGTTGGCCACTTCAAATCTCGCCGGCATCTGCGTCAGAAAATTATTGATAATGATCTCTTTTTTGACTCCCAAGACCGAATCTCGCGGGCCAGTCATTCCAACGTCTGTAATATATGCCGTGCCCTGGTCCAGTACCCTGGCATCCGCAGTCTGGATATGGGTATGCGTACCAAGAACTGCACTTACTTTGCCGTTAAGAAACCAGCCAAGCGCAACTTTTTCTGAGGTCGCCTCGGCATGAAAATCGACAATGATCACCGGGGTCTCCACAGCCATCATATTGATGATCTGATTGACCATCGTGAAAGGATTTTCCAGCGGCGGCAGAAAGATTCTTCCTGATAGATTGATAATTCCCGTCTTTATTCCGTTACGAATAACAAAACCATAGCCTTTTCCCGGTGCCCCTTTCGGGTAATTGGCAGGCCGGATCAGCTTGGTTTCATCATCGATAAACTTTATAATTTCCTTTTGGTCCCAGACATGGTTGCCCATCGTCAAAAAGTGGATTCCGTAATTATATAGCTCATAGGCGACTTCTTTGGTAAGTCCCCGCCCGCCTGAGGCATTTTCAGCATTGGCAATCACCAGATCAAGTTTATGCTCTTTCTGGAGTTCGGGAAGAAAAGCAGCCACCGCTTCTCTTCCCGGTCTGCCGACGATATCACCGATAAAAAGAATCTGCATAAGGTACTCCTTTACTTGCACTAACCCCTTGGTTCAACCATTGAAAACAAGTACTCTGCCGTCTTCCCGTACAGCTGTAATGTTTTTTTCTGTTCCGTTAGAACGTATAGCTGCCATCATATGAATAATGATTTCTTCCTGCAGTATGACCTCTTCTTCAGGCAGGCTGCATTCATCAGCAATCATCTTAGCGCCAAGCTCGCTTTTCATGATTTCTACTATGAGGTTGATTTCGGGGTGGGTAATACTGCTTAAATCTCTGCTGATCACAATCAGGTCCAGTTCCTGTTCAAATTTTTCAATACTTAAAAGCTGAATTTTCCGACCTTCAATCTGATGAAACAATTCCAAGGCCTGCCGAAGTTTATTCTGAAGCGCTTCAAAGCCGCACTCCTTGACGACCAGGAATTTAAGTATCATGGTCTGCTGCTCCTGATTGCAGCTGATCGTTACAACTTCCGGATAGCACAGCAAAATAGAAACAAGTAATCCCGTACTGTAATTCAGATAATTTGATTCAGCAGTTATGACTTCTGAAGCGGCCATCTTGATAATCCTTTCCCGAATGTGAAATAATAGAGCTTTCTCCAAAACATATAGTAATTCTTCAAGGAGACGCAAAGTCCTTCCCTGGGTGCCCTAGCAATTATAACCTATTTTGTCCCAACATACCAATATAAAGAAAACTTGGCTGGTTCAGAAAGTACTTAACTTTCTGATACATAAACAAAGCAGGCCTAACACCTGCTTTGTTCGCTATCCGTAACGTATCAAAATTTGAACATCATCATCATCTTATACGCATGGTATCTCTGTGGAACCGACGTTGCGACAGATTACTTCGCGTAATCTACTGCGCGGGTCTCCCGCATTACGACAACCTTGATCTGTCCGGGGTATTCCAGTTCTTCTTCAATTCTCTTTGCAATATCATGCGCGAACCTTGGTGCAAGTGCATCATCAATCTTCTCCGGATTCACAATAATGCGAATCTCTCTGCCGGCCTGAATCGCGTAGGATTTTTCAACGCCTTCAAATGTCTCGGCAATTTCCTCAAGCTTCTGAAGCCTTTTAATGTAGGATTCCAAAGTTTCGCGTCTGGCACCAGGTCTGGCAGCCGATACCGCATCTGCAGCGGCAACAAGTACTGCGACAATTGTCTTGGGTTCAGTGTCGCCGTGATGGGCCTCAATCGCGTGAATGATATCCCATGATTCCTTGTACTTTTTGCAGAGATCAACGCCAATCTCGACATGCGTGCCTTCGGTATCATGGTCAACGGCTTTGCCGATGTCATGCAAAAGTCCGGCGCGTTTTGCGGTCTGGACATCAACACCAAGTTCGGAAGCCATTAACCCGGCCAGATGGGATACCTCGATAGAGTGTCTCAAAACATTTTGTCCGTAACTGGTTCTGAAACGCAGCCGGCCAAGCAGTCTAATCAGTTCTGGATGTATACCGTGAACCCCGGTTTCGAAGGTGGCCTGTTCCCCTTCTTCCCTGATTTTCTGGTCAACTTCCTTCTGCGCCTTCTCAACCATTTCTTCAATTCTGGCCGGATGAATACGTCCGTCCAAAATCAGTTTTTCCAGAGCGACTCTGGCAACTTCTCTTCTGATCGGATCAAATCCTGACAGAATAACGGCCTCAGGCGTATCGTCAATAATCAAATCAATACCCGTTAAAGTCTCAAGAGCTCTGATATTCCGGCCCTCTCGGCCAATGATACGGCCTTTCATTTCATCGTTCGGCAGGGCAACCACTGAAACTGTGCTTTCAACGACATGGTCTGCCGCACAACGATGTATAGCCAAAGAAATAATATCTTTAGCGCGTTTTTCAGCTTCTTCTTTTGTCCGGGTCTCATATTCCTTAATCATGATTGCCGATTCGTAACGTACTTCTTCCTCGACACTTTTTAGCAGCAATTGTTTGGCTTCTTCAGGAGTCAGACCGGAAAGCCTCTCCAGCTCAGCTACCTGTTTAGCCAGGAGTTCATTTAAATCAAGTTTTTGTTTTTCAACGTCTGATTCTCTGCGATGTAAATTTTCTTCCTTACGTTCCAGAGCTTCGGTTTTTCTTTCAAGGGTTTCTTCCTTCTGAAGATTGCGTCTTTCCATACGTTGGATTTCGCTACGTCTTTCTCTGGTCTCTTTTTCAATATCATTGCGAAGCTGCATAACCTCTTCTTTAGCTGCAACGATTTTTTCCCTTTTTTTGGCTTCAGCCTCTGCCTCAGCATTCTTTAAAAGCCTTTTTGCTTCTATTTCAGCAGATCCAATCATTTTTTCCGCAGATGATTTGCGGATAAACCAGCCGATCAGACTGCCAATCGCCAATCCGGCGAGTACAATAACAACTGCAATTAAGCCTGATATTTCCAAAGCTTCACCTCCTTCAATTATAGTATTAAATATTTCGTGAAAATAACAAAAAACTGGTCAGACCAGTTCCGTAAAATCTATAACCCTCGTTCGATTATTTTTCCCTTAAATATAGCTACACCGATACCCGGTGCAGCTGAGATGTTCAGTTTAATATAAGAGAAAACCTTGAAAGGTTAAAAATTTACTAGAAACAGATCCATTTAATATTAGTTTAATGAAATGTGCAAATAATGTCAAGTTGGTGGGATAACAAAGTATACTAAATACTTATAGATTATCGAAAATAATAATCTCTCCAAGTACTTTTTTGACTATATCCAATTGATAGCCCTTCGCTAAAAGCTTGTCCCCGACCTTTTTCCTTAAGTATAACTCTTTTGGAGGGATACTTCTGTTTGGATCGTTTAGGGATTTTTTTTGATATTTCCTATACTCCTGCTCAAACATTTTACGGCCAAGCAGCAGGCAGTTTTCAACCTCCTGCTGCTCGGGAAAGTATTCATCCATGACGCGAGAGATCATCCGATCGTCCAGACCGGCTTTTTGCAGTTCAATACATATTCTGGTCCGGGAAAACCTTGTTTCCTTACTTTTAATATAAGACAAGGCATATTGCCGGTCATCAATATATTTCCATTCTTCTAGCTTTCGGAGAGCTTCAGCATTTTCCTCTGCGGAATAGCCTTTAGCCTCCAGTCTGCCGGCAAGCTGGCTGGCAGACAGCCGCCTGCGGCTTAAGAAATCCAGCGCAGCACCTAGCACACTTTTTTTCGGTGAGGCCTGCTTTCTACTCATCATTCATGCTGTCGTCCTGAGCGCCCTTGGTCTTGTCTTTCGAGACCAGAACCAGATTGCGCACTTTGCTCTCAATCTCTGCAGCAATATCTGGATGCTGACGCAGAAAGTCCTTGACATTCTCTCTTCCCTGTCCAAGCCTTTCGCCATTGTAGGAATACCAGGCGCCCGATTTCATTAGGATACCTGTTTCCGATCCCATATCGACAATACTGCCTTCCCTGGATATCCCTTCGCCATAAACCAGGTCGAAATCAGCAAAGTTAAACGGCGGTGCAACCTTATTTTTGACGACCTTTACGCGAGTCCGGTTGCCGATGATTTCCTGCCCCTGCTTGATGACATCCTGCTTTTTGACTTCCAGCCGGACTGAAGCATAAAATTTCAGCGCCCGTCCCCCGGTCGTCGTCTCCGGGTTGCCGAACATCACGCCGACTTTCTCCCTGATCTGATTAATAAAGATGACACAGGTATGGCTTTTACTGATGCACCCGGTAAGTTTGCGCAACGCCTGGGACATCAGACGGGCATGCAGCCCCATATGGGAATCGCCCATCTCCCCTTCGATTTCAGCCCGTGGCACGAGTGCCGCCACCGAGTCAATAACAACGACATCAACCGCGCCGCTACGGACAAGGGCTTCACAGATTTCCAGCGCCTGCTCGCCGGTGTCGGGCTGAGAAACCAGCAGATCGTCGACATTCACACCCAGCGCACGGGCATATACTGGGTCAAGGGCATGCTCTGCATCAATAAAAGCTGCAACGCCGCCTGTTTTTTGTGCCTCAGCAATAATATGCAGCGTTACGGTGGTTTTCCCCGAAGACTCCGGTCCATATACCTCTATTACCCGGCCTCTGGGAACTCCGCCAACGCCTAAAGCCAAATCCAGTGCCAATGAACCTGTTGAAATCGTCTCAACAGCCATTCTGTCCGAAGCTTCGCCGAGTTTCATAATCGCTCCCTTGCCAAACTGCTTTTCAATTTGGCTCAGCGCAATATCCAATGCTTTCAGTTTATCTGGAGTAGCCATCTTTTCGTGCCTCCTCTTGATTATACAAAACATATGTTCGGTTTCTATTATACTTTTTCTGACTGTCTATTGTCAATCCGTTTAAAAGTAAAATTTTTACATAGCGGCTGGTCTTGTCTCATTTGGCAAGAACTTACTGCTTGCATTTCCTAAGTAAATACAGCCGCAGCATATTCAAGGCAGTTTCTACGATCATATTTCTGACGGATTCCCTGCTCCCGACAAACTGGTTTTTAGTGATCTCGATACCTTCCGGATGAGCCAGGGCGATATAGACCAGACCGACGGGTTTATCCGCGGTTCCGCCTCCGGGTCCCGCGACTCCGGTCGTCGCAATCCCAATATCTGCGCCGAGGGCCTTCCTCGTCCCTTCAGCCATTTCCCCGGCTACAAGTTCACTGACCGCACCTTCCTGCAGCAGACTGCTGCTTTTCACTCCGAGCAAAGTTTCTTTGGCTGAATTCGCATAACTCACAACGCCGCCAAGATAATACGCCGAGCTTCCGGCTTCGGCGGTGATTCTTCCGCCCAGAAGACCGCCGGTACAGGATTCAGCTGTTGCCAGCGTCAGGTTGTTTTTCAGAAGCAGTTTTCCAACAATACCGGCTGGGGTATCCGTACCGGTTCCGAATACCCCGTCCCCAAGCCTGCTGCGGATCTCTGCTTCCGTCTGATCCAGGAGCCGGACAGCCTGACTGACATCCCCGCTTCGGACCGTAAGCCTGACATCCATGTAGGTATGCCTGTCCAGCAAAGTGAGAGACGGGGATTTACGCTGCATCAGAATGGTTAGTTCCCGTTCCAGTTCCGGTTCCCCGAGTCCAAATATTTTTAGAATACGCACCTGCATCCGTCCGGAATCCTGAAGCATGATCTGCTCTAATTTGGGCAGCAAATACTTTTGGAACATAACCTCCATTTCGGAAGGAGGTCCGGGAAGGATCGCGCAAAACTGGTCATTTTTGCAGATAAGGGCCCCCAGTGCAGTTCCTTTATCGTTCGGCAGCAGAATCGAACCTTCCGGAAAATAAGCCTGTTTTTCCGTACTTGGTGGCATCCGGTCATTGATATAAAACTGCGTCAGGGACTGCATGCTTTCAGGATCATAGCTCATTTTCAGGCCAAAGACTTCAGCAGCAATTTCTTTGGATAGGTCATCTACCGTCGGTCCAAGCCCTCCGCTGACAAGCACAAGCCCGGAACGCTGCAACGCATTCTTTAGTGTTTCGGTCAGCCGTTCTTTGTTGTCCCCTACCGTCGTATGGTAGAGAACTTCTATCCCGAGATCCGAAAGCTGTCCTGTAAGATAATGGGCACTCGTATTCAGCGTTTTTCCGAGCAGTAATTCTGTTCCCGTGGAAATAATTTCGGCCTTCATTTTTTTCACACTCCCTCAGTCATTATCTCACCGCGGGCAGATTTATATCCCAGTACCGGTATCTTGTCACGCTAAAATTGATAAAGAAAACATGGCTGGCGCCAAGCCTTTGGCGGTCACTCCAATTACTTATACTTTCTGATATACAGATAAAAAGATTCCCCCCTGGGTAAAAGGAAAATCTTGAAGTCGTTTTATTTAGAATGCACAAACAGCTGTTTTGATTTCATGATATAGTCCACGCCGGAGATGATGGTTATGATCAGCGCAAGATAGATCATAGGCTGGGCAATATGTATGTTAAGAGTTGATAATGGCCAATCTCTCAAAATCAACAGTGCTATGGCAATGATCTGAGTGACCGTCTTCAGTTTGCCAAGCTTGCTGGCACTGATCACTACGCCTTCGGCGGCAGCAATCGCTCTTAACCCTGTGACCGCAAACTCTCGGGCCAGGATAATCCAGACAATCCAGGCTGAAACGAGATTTAACTCGACTAGGGCAATCAGCGCGGCTGAAACCAGAAGCTTGTCGGCAAGCGGATCCAGAAATTTACCGAGATTGGTCACTTGTTTCAGCTTGCGTGCGAAATAACCGTCCAAACCGTCTGTCGCAGACGCCAGGATAAATATCCCCGCGGCTACAAAGTCCTGATAAGGAAAATAAGCAGTGCCGTCAGGCATTTTTACCAATAAAAAGGCCATAAACAAAGGTATCATGGCAATTCGAATCAGAGTCAGCGTGTTAGGTAGATTCACTCGAGCTCCTCCCCTCCCATATCATAGCTATCCGCTTCTGTAATTCTGGTCTGTATGATTTCACCAGCCAAATGCTTCTTCTGAACCTTGAGGTAAATCTGACCGTCAATCTCCGGGGCATCCCCTTCGCTCCGTCCGACCCATTCATCAGGGGCAGTCTGTTCTTCGAGAATGACCCGGATGATTTGTCCGACCCTTTGCTGCTGGATCTGATCCGCGATTTCCGTTTGGGCTGCCATGACAGCATTTTTGCGAGCTTCCCGAACCTCAGGCGGTACCTGGTTCGCCATGTTCGCAGCAGGAGTATTTTCCTCCTGGGAATAAGCAAAAACCCCAATACGGTCTAATTTCATTTTATTGACAAATGACAATAAATGCTGAAACTGTTCTTCGGTTTCCCCAGGGAATCCGGTAATGAACGTTGAACGAATAAAGATACCCGGTACAGCCTCGCGGAGCTTTCCGATCAGCGTTTCTGCTTCTTCGGCTGTATTTCTGCGGTTCATTTTCGAAAGTATGGCATTATCGGCATGTTGAAGAGGCAAATCGATATAGTTACATATCTTGGGTTCCGTCGCAATCAGGTCAATCAGTTCATCAGATACTGCCTCAGGGTAACAATACATCAGCCGAATCCATTGTATACCGTCTATTTCCACTAGTTCCCGTAGAAGATCGGGCAGCCGGTAAGCCTGATACAGATCAATACCGTAACGGGTTGTATCCTGGGCTACCAGTGCAATTTCCTTCACACCCTCGCCGGCGAGCTTCCTTACTTCTTGTACGATTGACTCCATTGTCCTGCTACGGTAGCTGCCTTTGATCTGCGGAATGACACAATAGCTGCAGCGGTTATCACAGCCTTCGGCTATTTTGACATATGCAAAAAAAGAAGGGCTGAAACGGACCCTCGGCGTCTCATTGTCATAAAGATAGTCCTGCTTTTCCTTTTTCCTGTATACTCTCTCGCTGCCGGAGCTTTCCAGGACCCCGGGGATTTTATCCAGATCCCCGTCCCCGAGCACACCATCAAGCTCAGGAAATTCTTTAAACAGCTCTTCACCATAACGCTGAGCCAGACATCCCACAGCATAGACCTTCTTCTGAGCACCGCTATTTTTCAAATTGATCATTTCACAAAGGGTGTCAATCGATTCTGCTTTGGCATCTTCAATAAAACCGCAGGTATTTACAACAATCATATCGGCTTCAGACGGTTCGGCTGTTATCTCGAAGCCTTTCGCCAGCATGCCGGTTATTACTTCACTGTCAACCTGGTTCTTCGGGCACCCAAGGTTAATCACTGCAACTTTTTTCTTCACTTTTCAACCCTCTGAAATCGTTTTTTATCACTTTAGTATATATCAGGTTCCGACCTGCTGTCAAAACGAATGCTTTCCCTTTACCTTCCCTGATGGCTTCCCCGGAGACATCCTTTTGACGTTCCCTGTCGCCTTGCCTGACGCCTCTGTGCGACTTCCCTGGTGCTTTTCTTTTTGATTTTCTTTGAGATTTTTTTTCTTATTCCCCAGACTTCTTTGTTGTCTTTCTTTTTCCATCTTTTCGTTTTTTACGGTTCCCCGAGATTTTCCGCTGTCCTCTGTAATCTTTTTTTTATGTTCCTTATTTATTCGTGCCTTAGATAAAAGGTCTTTATTTACTTGCTCTTTATTGAGCTTGCCTTTAACAAAATTTTTCTGTTTATTTTGGTTATAACCGGAATCTTGTTCCTTGTTCTGATCGGAATAGGCGGTTCTTCCTTTGGGCCTGATCAGACATTTGGGGCCGAACCCTATCAAATCCGTCCTATCGGCTTCAACAAGGGCAGCGTGGACCAGGGCATATTTTTTTGGTTCTCTGAATTGCAGCAACGCTCTCTGCATTGCTTTTTCCGTTTTGCTTTTTGGAACATAAACCTTCTGCATAGTCAGCGGATCGAGCCCTGTATAAAACATTGCCGTAGACAGCGTTCCCGGAGTCGGATAAAAATCCTGGACCTGTTCCGGCTGATAATGAATGTCCCGCAAGTATTCGGCCAGTTCAACGGCTGCTTCCAGCGTACTCCCTGGGTGGCTGGACATAAAGTAAGGAACAATAAACTGCTTCTTGCCAAGACGCTCGTTCATTTTAAAGAATTTTTCCCTAAACTGTTCAAAGGTTTTCCCGGCCGGTTTACGCATATCGTGCAGGACCTTAGGTGAGATATGCTCCGGAGCTACCTTTAGTTGACCGCTGACATGGTGTTCGAGCAATTCTTTAAGAAAATGCTCGCTTTTATCCGCCATGATATAGTCATAGCGAATCCCCGAGCGCACAAATACTTTCTTGACTTTGGGCAGTTTTCTGAGTTTCCGTAAAATCCCGAGGTATTCCTGATGGTCGATATGCAGGCTTTTGCATGGCGAGGGATGCAGGCATTGTTTTTCCTTACATGCGCCAGTTTTCAATTGCTTAAGACAGGCTGGCTGACGAAAGTTAGCTGTCGGTCCGCCAACGTCATGAATATATCCTTTAAAGTCTTCCAAATTGGTGATTCCCACAGCTTCGTGCAAGATCGATTCCTCGCTCCTGCTCTGAACGATTCTGCCCTGATGAAAGGTCAGCGAGCAGAAAGCACAGCTTCCAAAACATCCCCGGGAGCTGACAATACTGAATTTAACTTCCTCCAGCGCGGGTATTCCCCCGTCTCTATCATACATTGGATGCGCGTTTTTCAGATAGGAAAGACCATAGACTTTATCCAGCTCCGCCTGAGACAAAGGCATTTCCGGTTTATTCTGCACCAAATATTTTATGCCGTGCTGCTGGACAATGGTTTTTCCTCTGACCGGGTCCTGCTCCTGATATTGAATCTTGAAAGCCTCCGCATACTTGGCTTTGTCTTCTACCGTCTTTTTGAAGGAAGGTATCTCGATATAGCCGTTGCTTACCTCGTCCAGAGAATCCGCCATATAGCAGGTTCCGGGGATATGGCGGATATATTTCACTTCCAAACCGTCATTCAGATACGCGGCAATCTCCACAATCTGCTTTTCCGCCATGCCATAGACCAACAAGTCCGCACTGCTGTCAATCAGAATTGATTTTCTGACGGTATCGCTCCAATAGTCATAATGGGCAAATCTCCGCAAACTGGCTTCTACACCGCCAATGATGATTGGAACGTTCTTATAGGCTTCCCGGATTTTATTGCAATAGACAATCGTCGCCCGGTCCGGCCGTAAACCCATTTTGCAGCCGGGTGAATAGGAGTCTTTTTCGCGTATTTTTTTATTGACTGAATAATGGTTGACCATAGAATCCATATTGCCTGCTGACACCAAAAATCCGAGCCGGGGACGCCCAAGTCTCTGAAAGTCTTCAGTCTTTTTCCAATCCGGCTGAGGAATAATTCCAACCTTGTATCCTGCGTCTTCAAGAACCCTGGAAATGATAGCCGGACCAAAACTGGGATGATCGACATAGGCATCCCCGCTGACCAGGACGAAGTCCACCTGGTCCCATCCCCGGCACTCCATGTCTTCTCTGTTCACTGGCAGATAATTTACAGACACTTGATTTTTCTCCTAACTTTATTAGATAACTGCCATAGTTAAACTGATTATTCAAATATACTTCTAACTTCATTTAGTCTTTTGGGTTCTATATTTTGAATTCGTATTTATTCTAAATCGATTTGACATGATTCGCAAACATAGGAAGAGGGTATCCTGGTCTTCCGGTATACCCTCTTAACAATCTTATCTTATCAGCTTGGTGTAAACTAACTTCCCGCAAGCTCTTTCACTTTATTCTCATCAATGATGTAGTTTTGAAGGACATCACCGGTCTTCCCGAGCGGCGGGACGTTATGTCCGTTTACTTTGAGTGACAGTCCGCCGGCGTTGCCGATCGATACAAATTCAATTTGCTTGTCAGCCTGCAAGGTTTGAGTTGTTCCTGCAGGGATCGTTCCGCTTAAAGCCTGCTTGCCGTCCACATTGACCACGACCCAGCAATCAGCAGTAAACGTAAGCTCAGCAACAATACCCTTGTATTGTTCGGCTTGCTGCTGAGACGGCTGCCCGGCATTTTGTTCCTGCCCGGCAGTATTCGTATTCTGCACCGTACCGGAATCGGCAGTATTTTGATCGCTCGCCTTCGGTGCAGCCGGCAAAGGGGTGGGTGTATAATGAAAAGTACCGGATTTGTTGCCCAAGTTTGACACAAAGATAATCCCGACGACAATGATCACAGCCAGGATAGCCATTCCTGCAAGGACGACAGGTCTGAACCATACCTGATTGCTTGGAATCGGACTTAAGCGTGGCTGAATGTCAGGCTCAGCTTCTTTGACCAAAGAAGCATTATAGCTATCTATAATTTCCTGCGGATTAATGCCAAGATGTTTAGCATACGTCCGTAAAAAGCCTCTGGTATAGGTGGTTCCGGGTAGCACGCCGTAGTTCTCATTCTCCAGAGCTTCCAGATACCTCACTCTAATCTTAATACTATCTTCAACTTCCTGATAACTTAAACCTTTTTCTTCTCTGGCCTTCCTAAGAACGGCCCCTTCACCAGCCATCTCTACACCACCCTATTAATATTTAATTTAATTTTATTTTAAATTAATTACTGTCAAGCAAACCGTTCATTCAAAAATTGTTTCAGTGTTTTCAGCGATAATAACATAGATTCCTGAGAAATACATAAGTCGTAGTCCTCAGATTCCTGATTGGGATAGCCATACAGCTGGTCATAGTATTCCATAATAAGATACCGGGCAAAGTCCTCGTAAGCTTGTTTCTGCAGAAAATCATAAAGCTGATCAATTTTCTTTCGTCCCAGTCTTTTCGTCAGTCTATCAAGAGCTGTTTTAAGTTCTACAGTTATTCCCGGGTTATTCGTATACTCAAGCATCAATCGTTTGGCTCTGTTGTCCACTGAATCATAAACAAGAATAGAAATTCCCTGCTGCATGGCCTTAAAAACTCTATCGGGGAGCGTAATTCTGCCGATCCGCCGGCTTTCGCATTCCATCAACAAATACAGATTTTGATTATAGCGATGAATTTCCTCGTAAAGCAAGGACTCAAACGTTTTTTGGGTAGGCTGAGCCCCAAGACCGATGCAACCAAAAACTGAACCGCGATTATTAGATAGCCCCTCAAGATCAATGACCGGATAACCCTCTTCCTTGAGTTTTTTCAGCAACTCTGTTTTTCCAGTTCCGGTATTCCCTTTCAGGACGATAACCTGATGATGAAATCCAGTCTCAAAAAAGGAAACAATCGAATGCCTGTAGGCCTTATATCCGCCAATCAGCCGAAATACCGGCAGCCCCATCAGGTCAAGTACTGCCGCCAGAGACTTGCTTCTCATACCTCCGCGCCAGCAAAATAGCAGAATCGGTCTTTTCCCGGCAGCCTCTACGACTTGCTTATATAGATCCGGCAGTTTTCGGCTAACAATCTCTAGCCCGATATCTCTGGCTTTTTGGGGAGACTCTTTGGTATATATCGTTCCAATGACGGCTCTCTCTTCATTATTGAAGATGGGTATGTTTATCGCTCCGGGAATCGTTCCTTCCTCAAATTCGTTTTCTGACCTCACATCTATATATAATGCATCTGATAGCTCAGAACATTCATCGATGGAAATTTCACGCAGCATAATCTTCCCCAATCTTTTTTATTCTACAGTATTTTAACTAATCCTTCCTGAAATTAACCAAAAAGCGCAAATATTTGGTAATTATGACTAAGAATTAAAGTTTTTCCCGAATTTTTGTTCAAATTGGCCCTTGGTCAACAAAACTTCCCTGGGTTTCGAGCCTTCATGCTGGCCGACAACCCCTTTTTCTTCAAGCATATCAACGATTCTGGCCGCCCTGGAATAGCCAATCTTTAGTCTGCGCTGAAGCAGGGACACGGATGCTGTATTGCTCTCCATAAAGATGTTCGCAGCCTTATAGAAAAGCTCATCTTCCGGCTCCTCAGAATTCCTGGAACTCAAGCTTACCTCCGGAATTTCAAAATACTCCGGTTTGGCCTGTTCCAGCAGATAATCGACAATATTCTTGACTTCCTTGTCTGACAGGAAACAGCCTTGGACCCGGATCGGCTTGCTGATCCCAATTGGATGATAGAGCATGTCCCCGCGGCCGAGCAGTTTTTCTGCACCGCCCATATCCAGAATGGTTCTGGAATCGATCTGGGAAGAAACCGCAAAAGCGATCCTGGAAGAAATATTGGCTTTAATCAGACCGGTGATGACATCAACCGAGGGTCTCTGTGTCGCAACAATCAGATGAATACCTGCTGCCCTGGCCATCTGGGCCAGCCGGCAGATAGACTCTTCAACCTCTCCAGGAGCAACCATCATCAGATCGGCTAACTCGTCGATAATGACGACAACATACGGCAGCGGCTTCGATTCAGTATCCTTCTTTTCACTAACCAGGAAATTATATCTGACGATATCGCGAACTCCGGAAGCTGCAAAAAGTTCATATCTTGTCTCCATTTCGGTAACAATCCACTTCAAAGCTCCGGCAGCCCTCTGGGGCTCTGTTACCACAGGAGAGATCAGATGTGGAATTCCATTGTAATTGGCCAGTTCAACAACTTTGGGATCAATCAGCAGCAGTTTTACTTCATCCGGTCTTGCTTTATAAACGATACTTCCAATAATCGTATTGATGCAAACCGATTTTCCTGCTCCGGTCGCTCCGGCAATCAGCAGATGCGGCATTCTCGTAAGATCACCGATAATCGGCGTGCCGGTAATATCTTTGCCGAGCGCCAAACTAAGCTTGCTTGGTGAGTCCTGAAAATCTTCCGTTTCCAGCACTTCCCGGAAATGAACAATGGCAATCTCCTTATTCGGTACCTCTATCCCAACTGCAGACTTTCCCGGAATCGGCGCTTCCATCCGCACATCGGAGGCTGCCAGACTCAGTGCAATATCATCTGAGAGGCTGGTAATTTTACTGACTTTGACACCGGGTGCAGGCTGAACCTCATAGCGGGTAATCGTCGGCCCCTGTGTGACTCTTGTGACTTTGACCCTGACCCCAAAACTGGCCAGCGTATCTTCCAGCAGACGGACATTATCAGCAATGTCCTTGCCGCTTTTTTGGCCTTTTTTCATTGATTTATGAACAAGATTTAAAGGCGGCAGCCTGTAATGTTCGTTCTTCTCGGTCTGTCTGGAAATAGGCGTCCCGGTAAGCTTGCCCGGCGGTGCCGCCGCAGTCTCCCTGCCTCCTGCATAATCTCCTATATTTCCAGCCTTTCTTTCGGCTAAATCATCGATCCTTGTGTTAATCAGGTAATGATCCGTTTCCGACTGCGGAACCTGCTTGTTTTTTTTATTCCGTTCTTCTCCACGATTCCGTTCTTCCCCGAAAATTTCGATCACCGGGGTACCCGGCCTTGAATCAAAGTAATTATCTGGGGTTGGGGACTTTACAGGCTCACCTTTCTTTCCTGCAGGAAACACGCTGTTCCGGGCATCCTCTTTACGCTCCTGTCTTTCTTGGCGTCCGTCCGCCAGTACCTGCAGAAAATCCCTGATGTGACGATCGACCATCTGTGCGAAACTGGCTGTGAGGGACAACAGGTCTTTGACCGTCCCGACCAGAGAGCGGTTCATTGCCAGGATGGCGCCGATCAAGGCCAGCACTGCCAGAATCACATAGCTGCCTGTCACGCCGACCAGCATGACCAGCATGATACTGATCGCCGCGCCGAGGAGGCCACCTCCTAATCCGGCTTTGCCAAGCTCAAGCAGCCCTGCAGTATCATACGCAGCAGATGACCCGAGATGAAGGAATCCTTCTGCTACGAGCCATAATAAAACCGCACCGGTTATCCTGGATTTTATACTTCTCCGGTTGTTACTCATCAGGCTGATCCCTATAACGCCGAGGATGATAAAAATCCCGACACTGCCATCGCCTGCCGCAATCCTGAGTGCTTTAATAATCAGCGTGACAATAGCACCCTTGCTGTTGGAATATAGCATGACAAATCCCAGACAGGCCAAACCCATCACCAGGATTCCAATAATCTCATTTCGAATCGTATCATGAACGGACTGTCTTTTTTTACGTGACCCCCGTCGGTTCTTTTTTGTCGCCTTCGTCGCCAACGTTCCAAACCCCCAGCTTTTCATTCTGTCTTTTCTGTCTTTTCTGTCTTTACAATTTCCATGGTCTTTATAGCCTTCGTAACACATTACAACAGTAATATTTCCACAATTCTAAGCTAATTCCTTTAATTATTCAACATTTAAGGCCTTTGAATGATTCCTTGTTGAGTCCTCGATAATAATTCTTACCTTTATATGACGGTTATATGATGGTATATATAATGTAAAACATTTATCACCTAAAAACAAGAAATTCTCAGGACAATCAACCCTTATTTGATAAGATTCTTAAAAAGCACAGGATATTAATAAGTCTTTAGTCCTATCACATCGTGACTTACGGTGAATTGTTTCAATTGTCAAACTGTTGTAAATTTGTAATACAAACCAGAACACTAAAAAACAAAAATATATTATTAAAGGGAGAGATTATCATGATGTTATACCTCGTTCAGTTCCTTCAAAGATTCCAAAAAGATGAAAAGGGTCAAGCACTTACAGAGTACGGTCTTATAATCGCTTTAATTGCAATCGTAGTCATTGCTGCAGTCGGAGTTATCGGCACAAACTTGAATGGTATTATGGAGTCAATTGGCGCTGCTCTCAAGCCACCAGCATGATCTTTGTGGGTTCTCAGAGAAAGCTCTACTGTCAGAGAACAGTAGGGCTTTCTTAAACTAAGAAAAGTTACCTCTCTTATCAGGTATTCAAAACAGTCTTTGAATTGTTAATTATCCCATATCTGCTCAGTGATATTTGAGTTGATGGGGCGAACGTTTATTATAATCTGCATTGGGAGGGTATAGAAAATGCTAAAAAAATTAATAAAATCCTCCAATGGCCAGTCTCTTGTCGAATTTGCTCTGGTCCTGCCCATCTTTCTGCTTCTAGTCTTTGGCGTAGTTGAGTTCGGGCGGCTCGGCTATTCCTATGTGACCCTCAATAACGCCGTCCGAAGCGGTGCGCGGACAGCCAGCCTGAGCGGACTGGACAGTACAATTAAGGCTTCAGTAGCTGATTCCGCCCCCTTATTAGACCGCAACCTGCTGACCATTCAGATCACTCCAATTGAGTCTAGCAGACACTCCGGCTCAAATGTTACGGTATCAGCCTCTTATCCTGTGTCTCTTACGACTCCGGTATTAAATCATATTGTTCCGAATCCGGTTGTGATCCATGCGAGCCTGTCCATGCGCATTGAATAGGAGTGACTTTGCTATGAAGAATCATCCACTCAAAAATGAAAAAGGCAGTATTGCCATTCTTACGGCAGTACTTTTAGTCGTTCTTCTGGGCTTTGGTGCCCTATGTACAGATATGGCCGTTCTCTACGTGGAAAAAGCAAAGTTACAGAATGCGGTAGATGCAGCAGCGTTAGCAGGTGCTCAAGAATTACCGGACAGTCCGCAGGACGCTTATCTAACCGCTGCAGAATATGCGGCCAATAATAATGTCTCCCTCCCCTCAATTTCGATATCCAATCATAACCGGGAAATTGAGGTATCTGCTTCTGAAGAACATTCTATGTTTTTGGCCAAAGTACTTGGCATTACCAAAGGAAAAGTCGGTGCACGTTCCAAGGCAGGTGTTTACCCTGTCCGCAGTATCGCCGGAGCCGCTCCTTTAAGTGTTACGATACAGGACTTTGTCTATGGCCAGGAATATACGTTGAAGAATGCGCCACCGGAAGGTCAAACCGGCTGGTACGGACCTGTTAGACTAGATGGATCCGGTGCAAGTACGTATGAGGATGCACTCTCCTACGGAAATAATACCCCGCTATCTGTGGGTCAGACCCTGCAGATAGAAACCGGTAATATGAGCGGTCCGACACGAAAAGGTCTTGATACCCGGCTTGCTTCCGATACTCGTGTCCCTGGGAATACTTTTACTGATCATGACAGTAATGCTCCCGAGATTGTCTTTATTCCAATCGTACAAGTCCTCACTCGATCAGGTGAATCCATCCAGGAAGTTAAAATTTTAGGATTTGCCGCTTTTTTCATTGAAAATGTAACTCACAATGGCAATGACTGTTTTATCACCGGGCGTTTTTTAAAGACCTGTTCCACGCTCGGCAAAGAAACAAGTTCAATTATTGATGACGGAAATAACCCCGTACAGGATTACGGCTTATATTCTATAAAACTGCTAATGAATTGAGGGATAACTGGTGAAAAGAAAATTCTATGTTTTTATGGCGATTATCTCAGGACTGATTTTTAGCTTGGCTGTCTTTTTCTACCTGAACTATGGTTCGGGAGCATCAAGTCAAGAATTGAAACCACTGGTTGTTGCAGCAGCGGATATTTCCTCCCGAAGTATCCTAAAGGCTGATCAACTCCAAATCAAACAAATTCCGCTTTCAAGCTATCCTCAGGGAGGCGCCTCTACCGTGAAAGAATTAACTGGCCGGGTGCTCCTGGTTGATGTCAGTCAGGGTGATGTACTGCTGAGTCCGATGCTTGGAGATCCGTACCAAACCGGCAGCAGTTCAGGTGCCTCAGCCGACAGCTTTTCACTGACTGTTCCTTCAGGTAAAAGAGCCGTTGCTATTCCTGTCGATCTGGTTGGCAGTGTCAGCTATAAGGTAAAGCCCGGTGATCATGTGGATGTCCTGATTACCATGGATATTAAGGACAGCCAGGGAAATCAAAGAACAATTACTTCTTTAGCTGCCCAGGATGTTTTGGTCTTAAACACGGGTGACACCATTCTCAAAGAAGGAGAAACTGCCGAAAATCCCGGCTCTTATGTCCTTGCTATGAGCGTCTCCCAGTCTATGGCCGTAACACTGGGCAGTGAAAAAGGTTCCATCCGCTTACTGCTGAGAAACCCCGCCAATAAAGAAACTTACACCGAAGCACCCATCGATCCCAATGTCTATACAAACGCCGATTACTTCGGTCATTATAAATAAAAAGGAGGTATAGCGCATGCAAGGTATACGGATTCTAATTGTTGATGATATCAGAAATACCCGAGAAAACATTCGCCGAATCCTTGCTCTTGATTCCGGCTTTGAAGTCATTGGCGAAGCGGGCTGTGGTTCAGAAGCAATCCGTCTGGCAGAATTGTTGAAACCGGAAATTATTTTAATGGATATCAGCATGCCCGACATTGACGGGATAAAAACAACAGAACTACTTTCTTTCCGCGTTCCAAATACCTCCATTATTATGATGTCCGTTGAAAACGACCCCGACCATATGACCAAAGCCATGATGGCCGGAGCCAAATCTTATATCGTCAAACCGTTTACCGGCAAAGAACTTACCAGTACGATCCTGAATGTATATCACAAGGAAAGCCGCAAAAGAGAAATGATCAATTCCCCTCTGTCCCCCGATTCCGCTGTGAAAACATCCGACACTGCAGCAAAAGTAATCAGTATTTTCAGCGCCAAGGGAGGGGTAGGCAAAACGACGACCGCTGTGAACCTCGGTGTTGAATTGGCGAAGTCATCCAAAGTCCTTTTATTGGACTTGAGCCTGCAATTTGGAGACATCGCCTCCTTCTTAAATCTTGTTCCGAAAAGGACAATTACCGATCTGGTTCAGGCCGGTTCGATCAAAGAAGAAGATATCCGGCTTCATACCCTGAGCCATTCTTCCGGACTGGAGATCCTGGCGGCTACGAATCGCCCCGAATATGCAGAAAAAGTAACCATGGAACATATTGGGCAAATCCTGGAGGAGGTAAAAATCCATTATGATTTTGTTATTCTTGACAATACCAGCCGTTTTGATGATATCAGCCTTGCCGGCTTAGAGGCCGCAAACGAGATCTGGGTTGTGGCCGGCATGGATATTCCATCAATCAAAAATACCAAGCTGGCGCTGGAAATCATGCACACGCTTGATTATTCCCCAAAAATCAAGTTGATTCTAAATAAATTTGAAAAGAAAATCGGCATCAGCATGAAGGATATTGAAAGCAGCCTCGGCCTGAATGTAACCTATCTTATTCCTTATGAAGAACAGCTCACATCGGTGCTTAATAAAGGTGTACCGTTTGTTGAGGCTTTAGCCCGTTCGGCTCCCGCTCTGGAAATTAAAAAAATGGTAAGTACGCTAGGTGTTAATTCGGAAATAACTAAAAAAGGACAGGACAGCAAAGAAACTAGCCGTCTTTCCTTTTTAAGATTTGGAGGTTGAACGCATGTCGCTGCTTAGCCGTTTAGAACAGGAAAGAGGAAAAGAACGCGAAAGAACCGGATCAGAGAAACAGAGCCTGATTGAAATCAGACAAGCCTTTACCCCTTCTCCTTCCACTCAGCCCGTTGATCCCTGGAGGGAACTCAAAAGTATTATCCATAAGGAAACCATCAAAAATATCCAACTCAATGATGTTGATCCTCAAGAAGTCGAGCCGATCGTTCAAAAGGTCATAGACCAGTATGTTGAAACCAACGGTGCCCTTCTGCCCCGTAATGAGAGACAAAGAATCGTCCAGGAAGTGGTTGATGAAATCCTCGGTTTTGGTCCCATTTCCCCACTGCTAAACGATGACAGTATTTCGGAAATTATGGTCAACGGACCTAGCCAGGTCTATGTCGAGCGTCACGGTATTGTTGAATTATCCAATGTAACCTTTAATGATGACCAACACGTCCAGCATATCATTGAAAAAATTGTCGCGCCGATCGGTCGCAGAATTGACGAAAGTCAGCCAATGGTAGACGCCCGTCTGCCAGACGGTTCCAGGGTAAATGCAATTATCCCGCCTTTGGCTCTTAAAGGTCCTACCATTACGATTCGGAAATTTTCACGTGACCCCTACCGTGTCGAAGACCTGATTAATTTTGGCACGCTAACCCGTGATATGGCGCTTGTCCTCGAAGCCTGTGTTAAAGCCAGACTGAATATTGTCGTCTCTGGTGGTACCGGCTCCGGTAAAACCACGACATTAAACGTTCTATCTTCCTTTATTCCAGATCATGAAAGGATTATTACCATCGAAGATGCTGCTGAACTGCAGCTTGATCAAAGCCACTTGGTAACGCTTGAAACCCGGCCGCCAAACATAGAAGGAAAAGGTGCTATCACCATTCGTGACTTGGTTAGAAACACGCTGCGTATGAGGCCTGACCGGATCATCGTCGGTGAAGTCCGCGGCGGAGAAGCCTTGGATATGTTGCAGGCGATGAATACTGGACACGATGGTTCCCTGACCACAGGTCATGCTAACACCCCGAGGGACATGCTCTCCCGTCTTGAAACAATGGTCCTGATGGCCGGCATGGATCTTCCAATCCGGGCTATTCGTGAGCAGATCTCGAGTGCAATCAATTTAATTGTTCAGCAAAGCCGTCTCAGGGACGGTACCCGCAAGATTACCCATATAACGGAGGTTCTTGGTATGGAAGGAGACACCATCGTCACCCAGGATATCTACAAATTTGAACAAAAGGGTGTTGATTCCAATGTCCATGTCCTCGGTGGCTTTAAGGCTACTGGTGTCCGCCCCCGCTTTATGGATACGCTGGCTGCCACAGGCCAAATCCTGCCGGACAATATTTTTGTTAGTTGATTAGTCATCCGTGGCCGTTGGAGGTATTTTTATGACAAAGATCATCATTGTGGCCTCGATTATGGGATTTATCCTGATATACTCCCTAATCATGGCCCTGAAACCAAAAAATGAAAGCGTCGAAGATAAAGTTAAGCGACTAGTTGCAGAAAAAGAAGATACCCCGGTTAAAGCCAAGAAGGCTGCTTCCTGGAAAGAGTATCTGACTTCCCTGTCCAAATATACACCTCGAAAATGGGGCAAACAACTTGATAAAGATCTTTACAGCGGTGACATTGGGTTAACTGGCAGAGAATTCATCGTGATGCAAATCTTCTTGTTCATTCTTGCTTTCCTTATCGCCTTAATTCTTCTGCCTTTGAGTGCTGTTTTTATTATTCTGCCACTGTTAAGTTTGATCTTTCCCAGGCTGTATATCAGCAGTGCTAAAAATAAAAAAATCAAGAAATTCAATAACCAGCTGCCGGATATACTTCTGACCCTTGCCAATTCCTTAAAAGCCGGTTTTAGTTTATTTCAGGCCATGGAAATGGCTGCCCAGGAAATGCCAGATCCACTCTCCTCCGAAATCAAAATTACCCTGAAAGAGATGGCCTATGGGGAGTCTACCGAAAATGCTTTGCTAAATCTCTCGCAGCGGGTTGAAAGCAAAGACCTGGAATTAATGGTAACTGCCATCCTGATTCAACGGCAAATTGGTGGTAATCTAGCCGAAATTTTAATTAATATTCACGATACAATTCAGGAACGTTTACAGATTCAAGGCGAGATCAAAACACTTACTGCTCAAGGTAGATTATCCGGATATATTATTGGTGCTTTGCCTATCTTAATTGGCCTGGTTATCACGATGATGCAGCCTTCATTTATGATGCCGCTGTTCCAGGATCCACTCGGAATTGTGTTATTATGTTGTGGAGCTGTTCTGGAAATCATCGGTTTTATCGCCATCAGAAAGATTGTTAATATTAAATTCTAGGGGAGATTGTCATGGAGTCAATCTTGGTTTTCAGCGGTTTTTGCCTTATTTTCTTCTTAGTTCTGGCGATTCTGTCCATGAAACAGCCTTCTCTTTCCCAGAGCAGGATTATGCGTTCCCTTGGAAGATCTTCAGTGCCAACAAAAAATGAAGAAAATCAAAAAGAAAAATCCAAAAAAGACAAAAGCAAGCAAGATAAAAACAAGCAAGAAAAATCTGAGAACAGTTTTTTTCGCAGATTGATCATCGCCTTCTCAAAAAACAGCAAAGAAACAGACCCGAAAGACACGGAATTAATTGCTGCCGGATTAAAGGGCTGGTCATCAGCTGAATGGAAAGCGCTTAGGTTCATCCTTGGCCTATGCTTTGCAATAGCAGCTGCTGCTTTAAGCTTTATTTTAAGCTTTCCAATCCTAACAAAAATTGAATTTCCATTATTTTGTTTCGTTATTGGAAATATTTCTCCCAGTTTCTGGCTTAAATCAAAAATCAAACAACGTAAGGGTGAGATTCTTCGTACGCTTCCTGACATCCTCGATCTCGTTATGGTCAGTGTTGAAGCCGGACTTGGCTTTGATGCAGCCATGATGAAAGTCGTAGAAAAACAAAAAGGCATTCTTGCTGAAGAGTTTAACTTGGTTCTCCAGGAAATCAAAATTGGCAAACCGCGCCGGGAGGCTTTGAGAGACATGGCCAAAAAAAATGACGTAGAAGATTTAAGCAATGTCATTGCCTCTTTGGTTCAAGCTGACCAGCTCGGTATCTCTATGGGAAATGTCCTCAGGAATCAGTCCGCGCAAATCCGTCTGAGAAGAAAACAGCGCGTGCAGGAAGCCGCGCAAAAAGCCCCCGTTAAGATGATGATCCCGCTTGTTTTCTTTGTTTTTCCAAGCCTTTTCATTGTCATACTTGGTCCGGCAATCATCAATATCATGGATATTTTAGGTAAATAATTTTTTGTCTGTGGTATGAAGACTATTCAAAGAATAATCTGAGATTCTCTCTAAGAAGAACGAGGAAATCAGTCTCATGAAAGAGTTAACTGTTTTCAACCAAAGAATACAAAAGAATCTTGGGACGGTTCTACTGGCAGACACCTTTTTCACCAGACTGAGAGGTCTGCTGGGAACCAGGCAATTGGATGATTTTCATGGTATGTTGATTAATCCCTGCAACCAGGTCCACATGATCGGGATGCGCTATCCCCTCTCTGTCTGGTTTGTCAGCAAGGATCTGAAAATTGTCAAAATCATTGATAATCTCTCTCCGAAAAAGGTCTCCCCATGCATCAAGGATGCCGCTTTTGTGTTAGAGTTCCCACATAACTGGGCAGATTTCACTGGAAGCATGGAAGGCGACAAGCTTGAAATACAGTTTTAATTCTTTCATATTTCTCTCTTGTCTTATTATCTTTAGGAATATCTCTTTATCAAACGAAATAAGTTTCTGCAAAAGTGTAATTAATTATAGCTCTGTTTTCAGAGCTATTTTCAGTTTCACTTGCCTTGCCGCAAAAGAACAGAGCAGCGTAATGCTCTGTCCTAACTATATGCAATTGCAATTTATTCACTTGTTATTTCGCTTCAAAATTAATTTTATTATATAATGGAATTAATCAAACAAATTCATTCTTTGTACTAAAGGAGCTCCAATGAAAAATACGATAATCTTAACCTGCCTTTTCCTACTATTGTTATCTGGTTGTTCTAAAAATACGCCGACAACAACTCAACAGACTGATTCTTCAACAAAGGCCAGCAGTTCCAGCTTATCTTCAAAGACTCAGCCAGCAACGCCCAACAATCAAAACAGCCAGCAGCTGATATTATCAGCTAATCTCAAAGATATCTCAGCATCTGCAGACTTTCAGTACTTAAATTCTAAAAATCAAAGAAAAGTGAACATATCAGTTTCCAACTCTTCAGAGTATATATTCTCCGGAAAAGTGTATGTTACGTACCGGGACAGCGACAACAAAAATCAAGGTACAGATACCCTTTTAATAAAAAACTTATTACCGAGATCCAGTACCAGCTTGACATCCTTGGCCATAGCCAATGCAAATCGTGCAGATTTTACGATTAACGGGGACTTTACAGTAAACTCTTCTGCAAAGCTTACTTACACTATCCTGTATACGCAGTCTGAAGTGAAATCTCAGGTCTTATATATCCAGCCACCTTCTATTGATGAGAATGTTCTAACCGGTATTATTAGAGAACAGCGGGATCAACTTTCAAACAGCAATCTTCGCAAGTTTAAAATTCTTTTCTACGATCCTTCGTATAAAGGACAGCAAGGTGCTCAGCCTGCGGAAACCGACAGTGTCAAAGCCAAAGCGGATATCAATTATATCGATGGTATTTCTGAGCTTTACTTTATTGATTCTGGTAAAGTCGTACTTATACAATAGGCTTACTTTTCTTTAAGCAACAAGCTCACGATAACGTTATAAAATCATAGGCGTACATGTACGCCTATGATTAGTTGGTAACAGAGCATTTCTCTATAAATTTAGTAAAGCCTACCAATTATTTGCGAAAGCGGGTAATTGCAGTTGTCAGAATTTCTGACTGTATTCTTAAATTATCTACAAGGGCTTCAACCTGATCGACGATTTCCGCTTGTTGCTTTGTAGCAATAGCAAGTTCCATTGCACTTTCTGAAGTTTTTTCTGCAATATGGGCTACTTCGCGAGACTGATGTGCGCTTTTGTCAATGCCCTCCATTTGATGATCGACAAGTTTTGATATTTGTTCAACGCTACGTGCCACTTCAAGAATTGTTTTTGTCATTTTTTCTATTACTTCATTCGTCCTGGATCCTTTATGCGCTTCCATATCTGCATTCTGAACTTGTATCGTAATTTGATTCACAACATTTATCACTTCAGACTGGATATTCTCAATAAGACTTGAAATTCCTTGAACGGCATTTGCGCTTTCATCGGCTAATTTTCGTACCTCTTCGGCAACGACCGCAAATCCTCTGCCATGTTGTCCTGCTCGAGCAGCTTCAATGGAAGCATTCAATGCAAGTAAATTTGTTTGTTCCCCAATGTCTCCTACTAACTGGATGATCTGACCAACTTTCTTAGCATTATCTTCGAGACTTTTAACAATTTCAAGCGATTGCTGGTTTCCTTTGGCTAGATTATTGATTCCCTCAACTAAAGAACGAATTACTTCTTTACTTTCTGTTAGTTCCATTAACATTTCTGCCGAGACTTTTTCAGAAGACTTGGCATAATTTTGTACTTCTTTGGCAATATGGGCGACCTTTTCAACTGATTCTGCTGTTGATTGAATCGCAATCGAGGAAGTTTCTGCACCTGCAGATATTTCTGTGATGGTATGTACAATAGAGTCGGCTTGGTGAGAAGCAGCCGATGACGCTTTTAAAATTTCAAACATATTCTCATTGGTCTTCGCACAATTTGTTTCAATACTCTGGACAATTTCCCTAAGATTATAAAGCATATTGTTAAAAGCTATTCCTAATGAACGAATCTCATCATCAGTGTTTGATAATTCAACATCACAACCGATATCCCCTTCAGATATCTGATTTGCAGCTTTTTCTAACTTCTGCAAAGGTTTAATGATAAAACTTGCCATAAAGAAGGAAAGTAAACCCGACCAGAAAACCCCTAGTACTAAAGTAGCAATCGTAAATATAACCTCATTAATATTCGGAACAAAATTGGGTTGAACAAAATAGATAAAAAATGCGCTTGTAGAATAAGTAACAATTGCCAGAATAATAACAAATAAGGAAATCTTCTTTCTAATGCTAAATCGATGGTTCTTTGATTTTCTCATTAATCTGCGCTCCTCTAAGCAAAAATCTTTGTCTCCAAAACTAGAAAATCTTGCTGCGTTTATTGTTATTTCGCAACAATCTCAATGAGCAGGCGATAGTTGTATTTTTTACTATCAATTACATTATAATGTAAATATTACTTTTTTTGAAGTAATGTTTTGAATTAATTATGAAGAGACTACATCATTGGATGTAATATATCTCGTTTACCTGGCAACGTCTTATCTTCCCTTGCAGTATTTTCAGCCCAGGAGGACACTCAAACTTCCTAATTGAACACCCTTTGTACATAAGAAACAGAGCACCAATTAGATGCTCTGTTCTTAATTACCTGGCAACGTGCTATTTTCCCTTGCAGTATCGTCGCCCCAGGAGGTCTTAACTTCCGTGTTCGGGATGGGAACGGGTGGTACCCCTCCGGTATAGTCACCAGATTATGTAGTTGTTGAGTGACAACGCTTCGCGATAGGAAGTTCAAATTCTATCGCCATCCTGGCGAATTTGAACTTAGCACCATCCTTGGTGCGTCGTTCTCTCAAAACCGCACAACAAATCAGCTTCATGCATTCAATCATCAATCTAGGAATCTAAAGGTCAAGACCTCGACCTATTAGTACCGGTCCGCTCCACATGTCACCATGCTTCCACTCCCGGCCTATCAACCTGATCATCTTTCAGGGGTCTTACCAGATTAACTCTGTGGGAAATCTCATCTTAAGGCTGGTTTCGCACTTAGATGCTTTCAGCGCTTATCCGTTCCGGATGTAGCTACCCAGCTATGCCTCTGGCGAGACAACTGGTACACCAGTGATCCGTCCATCCCGGTCCTCTCGTACTAGGGACAGATCCTCTCAAATTTCCTGCGCCTGCGACGGATAGGGACCGAACTGTCTCACGACGTTCTGAACCCAGCTCACGTACCGCTTTAATGGGCGAACAGCCCAACCCTTGGGACCTACTACAGCCCCAGGATGCGATGAGCCGACATCGAGGTGCCAAACCTCCCCGTCGATGTGAACTCTTGGGGGAGATAAGCCTGTTATCCCCAGGGTAGCTTTTATCCGTTGAGCGATGGCCCTTCCACTCGGAACCACCGGATCACTAAGCCCTACTTTCGTACCAGGTCGACTTGTTTGTCTCTCTGTTAAGCTCCCTTTTGCCTTTACACTCTTCGCGCGATTTCCATCCGCGCTGAGGGAACCTTTGGGCGCCTCCGTTACTCTTTAGGAGGCGACCGCCCCAGTCAAACCGCCCGCCTGACACTGTCCCCAACCCCGATTCAGGGGCCTAGGTTAGAACTTCAGTACAAAAAGAGTGGTATCCCACCGGCGGCTCCACCAATACTGGCGTACTGGCTTCCAAGCCTCCCACCTATCCTGTACATTTTATACCAAAATCCAATGTCAAGCTGCAGTAAAGCTCCATGGGGTCTTTCTGTCCTGTCGCAGGTAACCCGCATCTTCACGGGTATTACAATTTCGCCGAGTCCCTCGTTGAGACAGTGTCCAGATCGTTACGCCTTTCGTGCGGGTCGGAACTTACCCGACAAGGAATTTCGCTACCTTAGGACCGTTATAGTTACGGCCGCCGTTTACTGGGGCTTCAATTCAAGGCTTCGCTTGCGCTAACTTCTCCTCTTAACCTTCCAGCACCGGGCAGGCGTCAGCCCCTATACTTCTCCTTACGGATTTGCAGGGACCTGTGTTTTTGTTAAACAGTCGCCTGGACTATTTCTCTGCGGCTCTGTTGCCAGAGCACCCCTTCTCCCGAAGTTACGGGGTCATTTTGCCGAGTTCCTTAACGAGGGTTTTCTCGCGCGCCTTAGGATTCTCTCCTCATCTACCTGTGTCGGTTTGCGGTACGGGCACCACATTTCTCACTAGAGGCTTTTCTTGACAGTATGAACTATCCCACTTCGCTACTTATTTTCGCTCCCCATCACATCTCACGGTTTAGCGCTGCGGATTTGCCTACAGCACCCACTTGATGTTTGGACGTGCATATCCAACAGCACGCTCAGGTCATCCTCCTGTGTCACCCCATCGCTCAAACGATTTATGGTGGTATTGGAATTTCAACCAATTGTCCATCGCCTACGCCTTTCGGCCTCAGCTTAGGTCCCGACTTACCCTGGGCGGACGAGCCTTCCCCAGGAAACCTTAGATTTTCGGCGGGAAGGATTCTCACCTTCCTTTTCGCATACTCATACCGGCATTCTCTCTTGTCACCTCTCCAGTAAACCTTACAGTTATCCTTCTACGATGTGACAATGCTCCCCTACCCAACGATCTGATTCATTAATCCTTCAGCTTTCTGCTGCTTTGCTTGATCCCCAAGTGCATTTGGGAATTTTGCTCTTATTTAAGTCTTTTGCATTCCTCTTAAGTTTCCTCATCGGTTGCAAAATTCCTAAATGTTATTCCGAGCATGTCTGAAGTCTTAATGAATCAGATCGATGCCGCGGCTTCGGTGCTACGCTTGAGCCCCGTTACATTTTCGGCGCAGAACCACTCGACCAGTGAGCTATTACGCACTCTTTAAATGGTGGCTGCTTCTAAGCCAACATCCTGGTTGTCCCTGCGGTTCCACATCCTTTTCCACTTAGCGTAGTCTCTGGGACCTTAGCCGTCGGTCTGGGCTGTTTCCCTCTCGACTATGAAGCTTATCCCCCACAGTCTGACTCCCAACTTCTAAAAATACGGTATTCGTAGTTTGATAGGGTTCAGTAACTTTTAAGCCCCTAGCCCATTCAGTGCTCTACCCCCGTATTTCATCCATTGAGGCTAGCCCTAAAGCTATTTCGGGGAGTACCAGCTATCTCCGTGTTCGATTGGCATTTCACCCCTACCCACAGTTCATCCCCTGCCTTTTCAACGACAGTGAGTTCGAGCCTCCAATGAGTTTTACCTCACCTTCACTCTGACCATGGGTAGATCACACGGTTTCGGGTCTGCAACATGCAACTAGTCGCCCTATTTAGACTCGCTTTCGCTTCGGCTCCGTATCTTAAATACTTAACCTCGCTGCATATCACAACTCGCCGGTTCATTCTACAAAAGGCACGCCATCACGCCTAAACGCTTTGACTGCTTGTAAGCATACGGTTTCAGGTTCTATTTCACTCCCCTCCCGGGGTGCTTTTCACCTTTCCCTCACGGTACTTGTTCACTATCGGTCGCCAAGTAGTATTTAGCCTTGGGGAGTGGTCTCCCCTGCTTCCCACGGGGTTTCTCGTGTCCCGCGGTACTCAGGATACTCTCTAAGCCAGTCTTCTTTTCGCTTACAGGGGTTTTACCTCCTATGCCGGAACTTTCCAGTTCGCTTCAGCTAAAAACACTGACCCGTTTTGAGAGTCCTACAACCCCGACCTCCGAAGAGATCGGTTTGGGCTAGTCCCGTTTCGCTCGCCGCTACTCTGGGAATCGATTATTCTTTCTTTTCCTCCGGGTACTTAGATGTTTCAGTTCCCCGACTTGCCTTCGCTGTACCTATTTATTCAGTACACGATATCCAAATATGACTCTGGATGGGTTGCCCCATTCGGACATCCACGGATCTATGCCTGCTTACGACTCCCCGTGGCATTTCGCTGTTAACCGCGTCCTTCTTCGGCTCTTGGCGCCTAGGCATCCACCGTATGCCCTTTATATCTTGACCTTCTGGTTCTTCCTCGACTTGTTATAGATGATTTGAATGTCTCCTATGCGCTTAGTAATTTTACCTGACGGAGCATGGATGCTCCTAAGTTCAAATTCGCCACGGATGGCTTTAGAATTTGAACGTCTTTTCGTTGTCTTTACTTTCGCATTTCGCATTCTGCTTCTTTCGTTGTGCAGTTTTCAAAGAACAAGGATGTTCGAGTGTCGCGATACCATGGATGGCAAGATGCGACAAAGAACGTCTGCAGACTTTCTCTGCAGCAGGATCGTCAGTTTAACATTTCTGTTTCTACTTTGCAATCCTTATTTTTTTCCATACTTACCAGAATCTCTGATATGTATGGACATTATTTGAGTTGTTTCTTTTACACTATTACTGTGCTCAGGTCACTACAAAACTAAACAACAAGAAATAAATTGCTAAACTCACCTTACTTGAGAGTCAGTCCAGTTTGCACTGCTTTACTCTAAGTACCGACCTTGGAGTAGATTGAAGTCTAGCTTCAATCGGTTCTCCCTAGAAAGGAGGTGATCCAGCCGCACCTTCCGATACGGCTACCTTGTTACGACTTCACCCCAATCATCTACCCCACCTTCGACGGCTGGCTCCTTACGGTTACCCCACCGGCTTCGGGTGTTGCAAACTTTCGTGGTGTGACGGGCGGTGTGTACAAGGCCCGGGAACGTATTCACCGCAGTGTGCTGACCTGCGATTACTAGCGATTCCGACTTCATGCAGGCGAGTTGCAGCCTGCAATCCGAACTGAGAACGGCTTTCTCGGATTTGCTTCACCTCGCGGCTTCGCTTCCGTCTGTACCGTCCATTGTAGCACGTGTGTAGCCCAAGACATAAGGGGCATGATGATTTGACGTCATCCCCACCTTCCTCCGGTTTGTCACCGGCAGTCTATCTAGAGTTCTCAGCTTTACCTGTTAGCAACTAAATATAGGGGTTGCGCTCGTTGCGGGACTTAACCCAACATCTCACGACACGAGCTGACGACAACCATGCACCACCTGTCTCAACTTTCCCCGAAGGGCACTCCCATATCTCTACGGGATTAGTTGGATGTCAAGCCTTGGTAAGGTTCTTCGCGTTGCGTCGAATTAAACCACATGCTCCACCGCTTGTGCGGGCCCCCGTCAATTCCTTTGAGTTTCAACCTTGCGGCCGTACTCCCCAGGCGGAATGCTTATTGTGTTAACTGCGGCACAGAAGGGGTCGATACCCTCTACACCTAGCATTCATCGTTTACGGCGTGGACTACCAGGGTATCTAATCCTGTTCGCTCCCCACGCTTTCGCGCCTCAGCGTCAGTTACAGTCCAGAAAGTCGCCTTCGCCACTGGTGTTCCTCCACATCTCTACGCATTTCACCGCTACACGTGGAATTCCACTTTCCTCTCCTGTCCTCAAGACTTACAGTTTCCAATGCTTTACGGAGTTAAGCTCCGCACTTTCACATCAGACTTATAAGCCCGCCTACGCGCCCTTTACGCCCAATGATTCCGGACAACGCTTGCCCCCTACGTATTACCGCGGCTGCTGGCACGTAGTTAGCCGGGGCTTCCTCGTTAGGTACCGTCAATCACCTGCATTATTTACACAGATGCCGTTCTTCCCTAACAACAGTATTTTACAACCCGAAGGCCTTCTTCATACACGCGGCGTTGCTCCGTCAGACTTTCGTCCATTGCGGAAGATTCCCCACTGCTGCCTCCCGTAGGAGTCTGGGCCGTGTCTCAGTCCCAGTGTGGCCGTTTACCCTCTCAGGCCGGCTACTGATCGTCGCCTTGGTAGGCCTTTACCCCACCAACTAGCTAATCAGACGCGGGTCCATCCCTAAGCGCTAGCATTTTCAGAGGCCAGCTTTCTTCTCTAAGAGATGCCTCTCAGATAATACATCCGGTATTAGCAGCCGTTTCCAGCTGTTGTCCCGGTCTTAAGGGCAGGTTACCCACGCGTTACTCACCCGTTCGCCACTATCCTTCGCCTAACACCCAATGCTCACTCATGTGTTGGCAAGCTTTTTTTGCGTGGTGCGCTCTCTTCGCTCGCGCACTCGCTTATGTTGCTTGCTATTGCACTTAAGCATTCGGTGTTAGGCGTCGGACCGTTCGACTTGCATGTGTTAGGCACGCCGCCAGCGTTCGTCCTGAGCCAGGATCAAACTCTCCATAAAAACTTATTTACGGAGCTTGATTCAGCTCTTTGTTTACCAAAATTCATTGACGAGTCTAGCTTTTAATTCATTCTTGTTGTTCAGTTTTCAATGACCTTGATTTCCTTTTGGCTCGCTGTGTCCCGAGCGCTTAGTTATAATAACAAAGTTACCGGCACCTTTCAAGCATCTTTATCCCAGTTTAAACATCACTAGGTCAAGAATGCTTCGTTTTTTCTACAAAATTCTACGAATATCTAAAGGATAATCATTTTCTTAATTAAATATTCATTTTTATTAATCTTCTCTGGATTTCATGGTAGGAAATAAGATAACGTCCCTGATAGAGGCTGAATCTGTCAGAAGCATGACGAGCCTGTCAATCCCAATGCCAAGTCCGCCTGTAGGCGGAAGTCCATATTCAAGCGCTTGAAGAAAGTCTTCATCCATCATGTGCGCCTCATCGTCACCCTTTTCTCTTTCCAGAACCTGTTTTTCAAATCTCCCTCTCTGATCAATGGGGTCATTTAACTCCGAGAACGCATTTCCTGCCTCTCTACCATAAATAAATACCTCAAACCTGTCCGTATACTCAGGATTTTCTGCATTCCTTTTAGCGAGAGGAGAAATTTCTACAGGATGACCGATGATAAAAGTTGGTTGAATAAGTTTTGGTTCAACAAATTCTTCAAAAACCTCATTGATAATTTTGCCCTTGGTTTCCTGGGCATTAATTTGCAGCCCTTTCTCCATGGCAACTTTTCTGGCTTCTTCCTCGGTTTCAATTTGGGCAAAATCTATTCCAGCATACTCTTTAATTGCGTCAAGCATCGGCAAGCGGCGCCAGGGCTTCGCGAAATTAATCTTCTCACCCTGATAAGTAACTTCCTGGGTATGAAGAACTTTCTCCACAATATAAACGATCATATCCTCTGTAAGGTTCATAATATCTTCATAATTTGCATAAGCCTGATATAGTTCCATCATGGTAAATTCAGGGTTATGCTTAATCGAAATTCCTTCATTCCGGAAATTACGGCCAATTTCGAATACCTTTTCAAAACCGCCCACAATCAGCCTCTTAAGCGGAAGTTCCAGAGCTATCCTCATGTATAACTGCATATCAAGCGCGTTATGATGCGTAATAAAAGGCTTTGCAGTCGCGCCGCCTGCTATCGGAAGCAGCGTAGGCGTCTCAACCTCCAGAAATCCTTTCTCTTCCAGGTATTCACGCATCGTTCTGATAATTTTATTTCTGGTGATAAATGTTTCCTTCACTTCTGCATTCATGATCAAATCAAGATAACGCTGACGGTAACGGATATCGACGTTGGTAAGCCCATGAAACTTTTCCGGCAGCGGTCTCAGCGATTTTGATAGCAATGTAATATCCTCAGCCTTTATTGAAATCTCGCCTCTTTTGGTACGGAAAACGCTGCCGCGGACGCCGATAATATCACCAATATCAAACGTCTTTATCGTGTCAAACATTTCTTCGCCGAACGCATCAACCCGAATATAGATCTGGATTTTCCCCTGAAGGTCTTGAATGTGCACGAAAAGAACTTTCCCTTGATCTCTTTTGGACATGATTCTTCCGGCTGCGCTGACATCCTGCCCTTCCAGTTCATCAAAATTCTCGATAATGCCCTGTGATAAATGGGTTCTCAAGTAATGGTCTGCATAGGGTTCAATACCTTTCGCCCTGAGATTGTCCAGCTTATCCAAGCGAATACGCATCAGTTCATTGATATCCAGATTTTCCATCGTTTTTTCCCCCAACATCTGTTTCAGTTCAATACTATATTATACCAAACGAGGCTATCCAACTAGTCCTTGTCAGCTCTAAAACACATGTAAACCGTTGAGGAAAGTTTTCGGATGGCAAGGAACTGAAGGACAACGCAGTCATACAAAAATTTAACCAGCGGAAACATGTAGATTTAGTGTTCACATAATACCAATACCCTGTAAACACTATCCAGCCCGTAACACCATCACGCGGTATTACGGGCTAAAATTCAGCTTCATTTTGTTGAAATGGACCATTGAACGAACAAATTTTTAATAGAAAGCAGCAAATAAACTAGCGGATATCTACAATTTCATAACGAAGCATTCCTGCTGGAACATTAACCTCAACAACGCTGCCTTTAATTTGTCCAAGAACAGCTTTGCCAACCGGTGATTCATTGGAAATTTTATTGACTGCCGGATCTGCCTCTGCCGAGCCGACGATGGCATACTCTTCTTCGTCCCCATATTCAACATCTTTTAACAGCACTGTACTTCCTATGGCAACATGGTCTTTTTCATCATTGTCGTCAATGACTCTGGCATTTCTCAGCATTTTCTCGAGAGTAATGATCCTGCCTTCGATAAAAGCCTGTTCATTTTTAGCATCTTCATATTCTGAGTTTTCGGATATATCTCCAAACTCAATGGCTTGTTTAATCCTTTCAGCAACTTCTCTCCTTCTTTGGGTCTTTAGAATCTCCAGTTCTTCTTCCAGTTTCTTCAAACCATCAAGTGTTAAAATGACTTCTTTTTCGGGCATAAAAAATACCCCTCCCTCTTTCTCTTATGAGGTAATTTTTTTTTGAATCCTTTTATGTGAGACATTATATACACAAGTAAAATAAAATATACGCTGTAAATCTCTTCCTAGCTTTTTAATACTCGTAATTATAAGGAACCTCCATTTTATTGTCAAGTAAATTTACTTAATATTGTTGTTGATCTGCGATAATGTCATAGTATAATTCTTCAAGGAAAATGTCATCCCCTCACAAAACAGATATAATGGGAGGATGAAATTAGAAATGAGCAAGCAAGAAGCAAGAAAAGTAACCATTATCGAAGAATTATTGGCAGGCCATTTATTAAACAAACAAGCAGCAGGGCTTCTAAATCTCAGCGTCAGACAAGTACAGCGGTTGAAAGTGGAGGCCACCGCCAATGGGGTCATGAGCATTCTGCATAAAAACAGAGGACGTAAGCCTGCTAATGCCTTAGATCCAAAGTTAGCCTTGAACATCATTGAGATTTACGAAAAGGAATTGATCAACTATAACTTTTGCCATGCTACCGATGTTCTCGCTGAAGACAAGGGGATATTTGTCTCTGTCAGCACTGTTTCAAGACATCTAAAAGCCAGTGGTATTCGATCCCCAAAGGCCAAACGAAGACCGAAGAAACATCGGTCAAGAAATGCCCGTAAACGTGAAGGAGAACTCGTTCAGATGGATGCTTCCAGTTATGATTGGCTGGGCAATGACTCCTACCTGCACCTTCATGGTGCTGTAGATGATGCCACAGGTCGTATTCTAGCTCTTCATTTCGAAAAGGAAGAAACCTTTGAAGGGTATTGTGAGTTGATGTTTCAGATGAATCAAGACGGCCATTTGCCAAGGGAAATTTACACCGATGGTAGAACAGTCTTTGCTTATGACAGTAAAACAAAAAAGAAACTGACACTAGATGAAGAACTAACTGGTAAAGTCGAGCGTCAACCCCACTTCGCAAGAGCTCTCAGAGAAACCAAAATTCTACTTATCATTGCCAAGTCTGCACAAGCTAAAGGGGGGATTGAAAGGCTCTGGGAAACTTTGCAGGATCGTTTGCCTAAAGATATGAAGCGTAAAGGCATTAATTCAATTGAACAGGCTAATGAATTCCTGAGGCAATATATTCCCTATTACAACCGCAAATTCTCCGTCCAGGCTGCCAGCATGGAAAAGGCCTATTTGCCCAAACAGGATTTGGCTGCATTTCAGTTAACCTTTGCTATACATGAAACAAGAAAGCTTGATTCAGGCCTTTCCTTTTCTTATAGAGGTCAGAAATACCGGTTGCCAATTTCTAAGGATAATAAAGAAATCCCTGCATCCCCTCATGACACGATTACTGTAGCAACCAGTAAACATATCGGAATGCAGGTTCTTTTCAAGGGCCTTGTGATTAAACCAGAACCGCTTAATACTCAGCCTAAGGAAAGTATAATACATATCTCTCAGCCAGACAACTCTACTAATTGCCTACCTTCTGAGACTTTAATTAAACCTAAAAACAAAACTAATTCCCCTTGGTTTGGCTATACCGAAATTTTCTATTCCAAGAAACTTAGGGATGACATTTCTGCTGCACAGTTATCACCCTATCAGGGTGACATTATCGCAGACTATTGACAGTAAATTTACTTAATATTTTGATAGCCGGATTAATGGTCCGGGCATTCCATCGAGTAAATGCCTGAAAACAACGTCTTCATTTCCTGGTAACTTTTGATTTTCATGATCTGGTTCCGGTACTCTGCTGCTTTCCTCATACCCTTGATATACCAGGAAGCGTGTTTGCGGATCTCCTGTACGCCGGTTCTTTCGCCTTTATATTCAATAATCTTTTCAAAATGCTGAATAAGTATTCTAAGTTTTTCTCTATTGCCAGGTTCCTGTGGAAGTGTTTCCGTATCGAGATAATATTGGGATCTGCCAATCAGCCACGGGTTTCCTAAAGCTCCCCTCGCTATCATGACTCCATCGCATCCGGTAAGCTGAATCATTTTCAGCGCATCTTCCGGAGATAGAATATCCCCATTCCCAATCACAGGTATGCCAATTCTTGCTTTAATTTTACTGATCCATTCCCAGTCAGCCTTGCCGGAATAATATTGTTCTCTGGTCCGGGCATGAACTGTCAGCATGCTGACTCCTGCCTGCTCTAACATTGGCGCCAGTTCAAGCGCAACGATAGTGGAGCTATCCCATCCCAGGCGGATTTTAACGGTAACAGGAACCCTAACAGCCTTTACCACTTCGGAGACAATTTCTATCGCTAACGGAATGTTTCGAAGAAGGGATGCTCCTTCACCATTTTTCACAATCTTTGGTGTCGGACATCCCATATTAATGTCTATGATATCAGCTCCATATGTTTCAGCTATTTCAGCTGCTCTGGCCATTGGGACAGGTTCAGATCCAAAAAGCTGAACAATTCGGGGTTCTTCTTCTCCTTTTAGATCAAGCATTTTAAATGTCTTGGCGTTATGATGCAGCAGTGCTTTATCGCTGATCATTTCCGTTATGACGTATTTGCCGCCTGTAAGCCGGATGATTTCCCGAAAGGCCTTATCCGTTATCCCTGCCATCGGGGCCATAAAAACGGGCTTCTCTGACAAATGATACTTCCCTAATTTCATTTTTACCTCAACGTGTACAATTACCGCAAATTTCTTTCATAAATATACAAAAGTCCTTCCAACGTTAAAAAAGGATCAATAATATCGATCATTTTGGAATCCCCGACAATCAGTTCAGCCAGACCCCCGGTTGCAATGACTTTAATTTTTCCGCCAAGTTCTTTTTTCATCAGCTCGACAATACGGTCAATCTGTCCGCAAAATCCATGATATATTCCCGCTTGCATACCGCTGACTGTATTTTTGCCGATAACGTTTTTGGTCTTAACAATCTCTACTTTAGGCAATTTCGAGGCTTTCTGATAGAGTGCCTCAGTAGAAATCCCGATTCCAGGCGCAATCGCTCCCCCTAAGTACTCTCCCTTTTCACTGACAGCGCAAAAAGTTGTTGCCGTGCCAAAATCAACAATAATTAATAACCCGCCGTATTTGGTATAGGCAGCTACGGCGTTTACAATCCTATCAGCCCCAAGTTCCCTTGGATTATCAATATTAATGGAAATACCGGTCTTAACGCCTGGACCAACAATAATCGGGGTTACGCTGAAATACTTTTTGATCATCCGTTCCAGCGCAGGCGTCACAGGTGGTACAACCGAAGAGATAATAGCCCCGGATATATTGCTGAAAGACAAATCGTGAAAACTGAATAAATTCTTAATTGTCGACGCATATTCATCCGATGTATTGTTTTTTTCCGTGGAAATTCTCCAGTAATGAATAAGCTCACGGTCTTGGTAAACACCAAGTACAATATTCGTATTCCCGATATCGATGACCAAAATCATTGTACCCGCCTCCCTTTAGAACCGGATAAGTGCCAGATTATATTTTTTCAGCAGAATGAAGGTGCTTCTGAATAGATGGTTTGAAATCATCAACGACCATTGAAAAATCAATCGCTTCGACCGAATGCGTAAGCCTGCCTACAGAAATAATGTCCACTCCTGTCTCAGCAATTTGACGCACTGTGTCTTCCCTAACTCCTCCGGACGCCTCTACGACAACCCGGTGGTTAATATACTGAACCGCTATTTTCATATCCTGCAGGGACATATTATCGAGCATAATCACGTCAACGCCGCTCAGAACGGCTTCCCGTACCTGTTCCAGCGTTTCACATTCAACCTCTATTTTAACCATATGGCCAACTTTTGTTTTGATTTTTTGAACAGCCTCAGCCAGATTTCCGATTGCGTCCAGATGATTATCCTTAAGCATAACGGCATCATACAAACCAAAACGGTGGTTCGTTCCTCCGCCGACCCTGACAGCGTATTTCTGCAAGTTTCTCATACCCGGCATCGTTTTGCGCGTATCTGTGACCTTAACGCCTAAATCAGATACAAGTTCGACAAATCTTCTTGTAATACTAGATATTCCTGAAAGATGCTGAATGAAATTAAGTACAGTTCTTTCAGCTTGAAGGATTCCTGCCAGTGAACCATTAATTTTCATGATCAGGGTCCCTGGTCCGATACTGTCTCCGTCTTCAACCTGCATCTGAACGTCTATGTACGGATCTATCTTCTTAAAGGTCATCTCAGCAATAAAAAGGCCGCAGATAATCCCATGTGCTTTGGCATAGATTCTGGCTTCACTCTGGTAATCTTCAGGAATGATCAGCGTACTGAGATCTCCGGTACCAATATCTTCTTTTAAAGCACGTTCAATCAATTCTTCATATTGAAACGTAGCGAACATGATAATCCCCCCTCTTATAGACAGAATGCTTTTGCCAGTGTTCCTCCGCATTTGGGAAATCCCGTCGGAAATGGCCCCCTCTGCTTTCTTCACGTGCCAAAGCAGCCTTGATAATCACCATTCCAATCGCAAGCATATTGCCAAGCTCGAGTTCTGGTACTTCAGAATGGGGGTTAAACCGTTCCATCAATTGATTTAATTCCGCCTGGGCCTGCCGCAAATGTTCTTCATCCCGAATGATTCCGACTTTATCCCATAAAATATTCTGCAGTTCTTCTTTCAGAGTAGCCGGGTCTGCAGCGGAATCCCGGACATCACAATCATCGGGGCAGCCTTCATACGGCAAAACATCTTCCGGGTTGGGCATTTCGCCAATCTTCTGATTGATTGTATCAGAAATGGTTGAAGCAAATACTAATCCGTCCAACAAGGAGTTGCTGGCGAGCCTGTTGGCACCATGAACGCCATTACAGGCACATTCACCACAAGCAAAAAGATTTGGCAAATTCGTTTCACCAAATTCATTGATGCGGACTCCGCCCATTAAGTAATGCGCAGCAGGGCCAACCGGTACCGGATCTGTAGAAATATCAACGCCATAATTCAGACAGGTTTTATAGATTCCTGGAAACCTTTGTTCAACTTTGGAGTGTCCCATCGGGCTGAAATCGAGATAGACCTGTCCTGTCTGCATCTGCTTCCATATCTCCCTTGATACAACATCCCTCGGAGCAAGCTCTTTACCGGGAACACCCTCCATAAAACGTTCTCCACGTGAGTTTACCAGTATAGCTCCCTCTCCTCTGGCTGCCTCCGAAATTAAAAAATTGGGTGCTCCCGGCAGCAGCAGGGCCGTAGGATGGAATTGAATAAATTCCATATCCATAAGTTCGGCTCCTGCCCGATAAGCAGCAGCTATCCCGTCTCCTGTCGCAACCGCAGGATTGGTCGTATGCTTATACATCTGACCTGCACCGCCCGTGGCCAGGATAACGGCTTTAGCCAGCCATATTTCCATTGCTAAGGTAATATTGTTAAGCACCAGAGCTCCGCAGACCTCTGCTTTACTGTTCTTAACAAAATCAATTAAATAATAGTTTTCTTTAACGGTAATCGGGCTGGAATGCACAACTTCTACCAGGGCACGTTCTATTTCTCCGCCGGTGGCATCACCGTGAGCATGCAGTACCCTGCTTTTGCTGTGGGCACCTTCCCGCGTAAAATCCAGTTTATTATTGCTTTCATCAAATTTGGTGCCAAAATCAATCAGCTTACCGACACACTCCGGTCCTTTCTCAGCCAGGATCTTGACTGCTTTCAGGTTGCATAGCCCTGCTCCGGCTTTAATGGTATCGCCATAGTGAAATTCAGGAGAGTCATCCTCATTAAGAGCAACGGCAATACCTCCCTGGGCATGCTCAGTGTTGCTTGCCATCACATCTTTCTTGGTCAGAACGGTTACTTCATATTTGGGACAAAGTTTGATTGCTGCAAACAATCCCGCAATTCCGCTTCCGAGAATAAGCACTTCGGTCTGAAAGATCTCAAGCTTATCCTTGTCCCAGGGAATCAGATATTCATTCTCATTCATATCTCTTACTCATCCTCAATGTTATATGTTCATTATTGGACGGCCAGCATTCTTTCCAGTGCGCAGACCGCCTTCTCTCTGATTTCTTTTGACACAGTAACGACCGGTGCCATGTTTGAAAGGGCATCCTTGACCTTCTGCAAGCTGATCTTTTTCATATTCGGGCAGATCATATGTGCTGAAGCCATATAAAATTGTTTTCCAGGACAGCGTTTAGTAAGTTCATGCAAAATGCCACATTCCGTTCCAATAATAAATTCGGTGTCCGTCGAATTTTCTGCATACTTAATAATTCCGGCAGTAGAGCCAACATAATCAGCTTCCCGCCAGACTTCCTCGCGGCATTCAGGATGAACCAGAACTTTTGCTCCCTGATGTTCCTCCCGCGCCTTTAAGATATCTTCCCTGGCGAGCCTGTGATGGGTCGGACAAAATCCCGGCCACAGGTTAATCTTTCTGTTCGTTTTGGCTGCAATATATCCGCCGAGGTTGCCGTCAGGCACAAACAGGATCTCCTCTTCTCCAAGAGATTGAACAATTTTCTCTGCATTGGATGATGTACAGCAAATATCGCTTTCGGCTTTCACCTCTGCGGATGAATTAACATAACAGACCACCTTTACACCGGGCAATTTGGTCTTCGCCTCTCTGAGCCGGTTTGCTTCGACCATGTCAGCCATTGGGCAGCCGGCCGAAGGTTCGGGAAGCAGGACAGTCTTTTCCGGGGATAGGATTGCAGCACTTTCTGCCATAAAATGGACCCCGCAGAATACGATGACATCCGCATCTGTCCGGGCAGCCTGCTGGGCGAGCTGAAGTGAATCTCCGACAAAATCCGCAATATCCTGAATGTCCCCCGGCTGGTAATAATGGGCAAGAATTACCGCTTTTCTTTGCTTGCGCAGAGCATTTATATCATTGATCAGCTGATCTTTGCGTTCGTCATTATCCATTTATCAGCCTCTCCTTTCGCTCGTAGACCTTTTTCTAATTCTATTCTTCGACATAAAATGTGTCAAGCCTGTACGCCGTGCACTTCAACATCATCGATTCTGACCGGCTGGTTCTTTTCGTCGACAAAAACAATTTTCGGTGTATATCCTTTGCTTTCTTCATCGGAAAACAGCCCATAGGAAATAATAATCACCTGATCCCCGACCTGAACCAGCCTGGCTGCTGCTCCATTTAGACAGATCATTCCGGAATTCTCCTCTCCTGGAATAACATACGTTTCCAGCCTTGCTCCATTATTCAGGTTAACGACCTGAACTTTCTCATTTTCCAGAATATCGGCCTGCTCCATCAGGCTGCGGTCTATCGTTATGCTTCCCACATAATTCAGGTTGGCTTCAGTAACCCTGGCTTTATGGATCTTTGATTTCATCATATTTCTGAACATTTTTTTCTCACACCTCCACGACAATATTATCAATCAAGCGCGTTGTGCCAAAACGTACGGCAAGAGCAATCACAACAGGGCAGTCAATACTGCCGACAGCTGCAAGATTGTCCGCTTTTCTTATCTCTACATAATCAATTTTCCCGTTTGATTCACTGCTTATTCTCTGTCTGATCTCTTCTCTGACAACTTCAGCGCAGGTCTCACCTTCAATAATTCGTGCCTCCGCTTCCTGCAATGAACGGAACAACACCGGGGCTTGCCGCCGGTCTTCACTACTCAAATAAGCGTTTCTGGAACTCTTGGCGAGTCCATCGCTTTCTCGGACCGTCGGGAAGGCCACGATTTTAACAGAGCTATTTAAATCTTTTGTCATTTGTTTGATGACAGCAACCTGCTGGTAATCTTTTAAGCCAAAATAGGCTTCATCAGGTTGAATAATATTGAAAAGTTTTGTCACAACAGTTGCTACTCCCTGAAAGTGTCCCTGACGGCTGGCTCCGCAGAGGACCTCGGTGATCTGGGATACCTGAACTGCCGTAAGGCTTTTTCCGTCCGGATACATTTCCGCGACAGAAGGAGCAAATAACAAGTCTACTCCTGCCTGTTCGGCGAGTCCCGAATCCCTGGCAAGATCACGCGGATATTTCTCATAATCCTCATTCGGACCAAACTGTAAGGGATTCACAAATATACTCATCACAATATAGGTTTTTTTGTGATTCGGATCCTGATTTCTGGCTATTTTGACCATGGACAGATGGCCTTCATGCAAGAAGCCCATCGTGGGTACAAGGACAACAGCTTTTCCCTGCTGTTTGGCTGATGCTATTTTTTCTCTTGTTTCAGCTATTTTTTCGGCAATGATCATTGCTTTGTTTCCTTTCCTAAGTCATTCAAAAGTTCTTCCAGGTCGTTTAAATCTTCTGGGCGATAGGATGCCCTATCCCACAGTTTTTTCTCTAATCCTAATTCCAAGGCCAGCTTTCCAAGCTCTCTATAGACTGTCCTTATCTCTTCAGGCATGCTTTGTAGATGTCTTGCGACGACTTCGGCATCTCCCCTGGCGATTGGCCCTGTAAGCGCCCCAGGAAGCCCCAGTTTGCCAATATTCCGACAGGATCCGGCTAACAGCGGAAGTAAGGCAGCCAGAGCGTCTTTACGCTCTATTCCGGCCTGCTCAAATAGTTTGACTGCCAGCAGGACCAGCGAAACAAGATAGTTTGAGACGACAACCGCTCCGGCATGATAAAGGCTTTTTTTCGCCGGATTAATTTTAAGCGGAATTCCGCCTAATAACATAACCAGTTTCTCCCCTTGGCGCTCAACCTCCGGACTGCTGCCTTCTATGCCAAAATAGGTTCCCTTCATGACGGAAACCGCGGTATCAATATTTGCAAAGGCCTGCAGTGGATGCAGAGACAGGTAGCCGACAGGCAGTACAGGATCCTGACACATGACCCCCGAAGGCAAAGACCCTGAGCAGTGGATCCAGATTTGACCTGGTTTAATATCCCTCTCCTGAGAAAGTCTGGCTGCTGCTGCTTCAATGTTGCAATCCTGAGTCGTAATAAAAATCAGATCTGACTCCATCACAAGCTGCTTCAATCCAAGCTGCTCTTTTGGCAAGTATCTCCGAAAATGATCATATGACCTTTTGCCGCGGGTATGGACTCCGATACACTCCAGCCCTGCTTTCTCCAACAGAATCGCCAGAGATGTCCCGACCACGCCAGTCCCGATGATTCCAAATTTTATCGTATTTTCTGACAACAAAAATACACCTCACATGGTGAAGGTGTATTGTTATAAATGAATTCAACATATACCCTGCCTTCACCGTCCCAGTAGTAATAATCCAAGCGGTTGATGCACGATCCGATCAGTCATAAAAAATAGCAGAACTGCTACGGTACAACTCTATACAGATATCGTCTGCAGCTTACTCTTTAGTATATGATAAAGAAGAGAAATAATAAAGAAAAATCTTAAAGAACCATCAATATTTTATGATATTTTATAATTTTACTTAACACGTATTGATCTTATTTATACCTATATTTTAGTAATTTTTTTAATAGGTCCTTCGCCTTGAACAGTTCCGATTACTCTTCCTGACTGCAGAATATAATCCGGTGCTATTTCTCTTAGCGGAGCCAGTACGAACTCTCTTTGTTCCATAAAGGGATGCGGAATTGTCAGTTTTTCAGTCTGAATCACGTAATCCTGATAGGAAAGAATATCGATATCAATGGTGCGCGGCCCCCAATGAGTCAGTCGTTTTCTTCCTAGAGACGTTTCAATTTGCTGGCAGACCTCAAGCAGTTCGTAAGGATCCAGCTCCGTTTCAATGTCAATGGCCATATTCAGGAAAGGTGACTGGTCAACATTTCCCCAGGGTTCAGTCTCATAGAGGCTGGAAATACGCTGAATCATGATCCCTGAAGTATCCATCAGCATATTGAGTGCCCGATCCAAATATTCCTTGCGGTCTCCTTCATTGCTCCCCAAACTTAAAAATGCTCTCATCTTTTTTCTCCCGTATGATTTCTACGGATATATCCTTAAGAATTCCGGAAACCGGGGCATTCGGCTTATGTACCTCTACCCGGACGCCTGAACAGCAAAATCCGGTTGTAATTTCCAAGGCTATTTTTTCGGCAAGTGTTTCAATCAGCTGATAACGCTGATCAAGGACACAATTTTTGACTACTTGATAGACTTCAGCATAATTGACAGTTTCCACCAGATTGTCCTGCATACTGACCGGTTTTTTCAGGAAGATGTCCACGTCAATCAGAAATCTTTGGCCAAGAACCCGCTCCTCCTCCATCACCCCATGGTAAGCATAAAACTCCATACCACGCAGGTGAATGACATCACTTTCCTTCATAATCTTCTCCTCTTTTTCGACGTATCACCAGGTCAGTGATAAGCGCAGCCTTTTTGTTTTCGGGAACATCATGCACACGCAGAATATCTGCTCCGGCAACAATTCCGAGCGTCCCCAGGGCAATCGTCGGTTCGAGCCTTTGATCAACCGGAAGGTTCAAGGTCCGTCCAATCACGGATTTGCGGGATACTCCCAGAAGAAGAGGACACCCTAGCGATTTAAATTCTTCCATCCGGCTTAAGACTTCCATATTCTGTTCCGGTGTTTTTCCAAACCCGATTCCGGGATCGACAATAATTTGATTCTGCGTCAATCCGCAATCTAGAGCCATTTCAATGCTACGCTCCAGGAATGACAATATTTCACCCATCATATTCTTATATTCTGTATGATCCTGATTATGCATTATCACGATCGGAGCTTGATATTCTGCAATAACGCGGGCCATTTCAGGATCTTTCTGCAAACCCCAGATATCATTAATGATATGGGCCCCCAACCGCAAAGACTTGGCTGCAACAGCTGCTTTTTGGGTATCAATCGATATTGGAACCGAACAGACCGGGATAAGTGCTTTAAGTACCGGTTCAAGTCTGGACCACTCTTCTTCGGCACTGACGCCCCCATATCCCGGGCGGGTGGACTCTCCGCCAATATCAAGCATATCAGCACCGTCGGCAACCATTTTTTCGGCCTGTTTTAAAGCATTCTCGATGTTATCAAATTTTCCGCCGTCGGAAAAAGAATCCGGTGTAACATTCAGGATTCCCATGATCAGGGTCTTTTTTCCCCACTCAAGAATTTTTCCCCTGCAATCGATCACGCCGGCCGGAGGTATATCTAAATAGACCAACATTTCATGGAGGGACTCGGCAAGATACTGGCACTCTGGCGACATTGAGCTAAGTTTATCCGCTAGTCTGGTTAACTGCTTATAGTTACCAAGAAGTAATACATCGCTTTCCGGTGCTCCACTGTCGAGCAAATCTTTATGGACAGCTGCATCCCCACCGAAGGAGAGCATTTCCTGTTTCAGAATCAATGCCACCGGAGCTGGCACATTCTCCAGCTTGATCGGTTTGGTCAAAGCCTTGCCATTCATATGTTGAAGGACGCCAAGGTCAACGCCAACCTGGCTGAGAGCTTTTTCGGCCTGCAGTAGGCTATCTATTTTGAGCCATCGCATATTGTACGCCTTCAAATCCTTCACTCCTTTTCCGCCTTAATTAATGAATTCATTTTCTCCAATTCAGGCGCTCACCTGTTATCAGGTTATCCTTTCTTTACCTCCAAAGCGTACTCGAAGGTATAGCTTCCTTTAAAGGATGGAATTGTCACCGTTTCGCGGGTTATTTCAACTTTTCTGCCAAATTGTTTCAAGTCAATCGCGATCATATTCGTCAAATAGTCGAGTAGATCATCCTGTTTGCCAATAGCCAGGATTTCATACGTGGTTCCGCCAATCCTGCTGATCGGGACTGAATTCACCAGGATTGTCGCTGTCCCGCTGATAACTATCGAAGTCGAAGCAACAATCCGCTGACCATTGATGCTGATCGCTTCTGCTCCTGCCAATCGCAGGACATTCACGATCTCGCGCAGCTCATCCGTACTCAGCGGGATAACTGCATCAGTATCCGGACCGGTGTCTTTGACAATCATCTTAACCCCAGGTCCGGTAACAGCGATGGTTCCGTCAGCGATTTTAAGCTGATCCAGTCTTGCCTTAAGATAGGGATTCTCACTGTTTTGGTTCCTGTATCTTTCCAATTCTGTAGATATTCGATTATATTCTTCCTGCAAAGAATTGTTTTCATCCTGCAAGGTTTTCATCACCGTATCGGTCTGCTCAACTCTTTGCTGCTGGATTTTTTCTGCACTGTCCACTTCTTTTTGCGCCTGAAATTGAAGGGAAATCAAAAAGCCAATCGCTACGGCGGCAATCGTCGCAACCGTTATGACATGTTTGTTTATCAAGTCTAACCCTCCTTGACTGGCTGTGCATACTTATAACTGTACTGATTGGCGGCAGGTACTGTGACAGATTCCTTAGGTATTTCCAGTTTACGGGTTATGCCGTATTGTTGCTGATATTCCCCGAGCATGTCCCATACGTAAAACTGAAGAGCCGATTTTAAGTTATCCTGATTGCCAATCGCCACGATGTTATACGGTGGCATCTGTCTTGTGTTGTTGATCTTAATATAAGAACCGCTGCAGAATATTTCTGTATTAGAAGTAATCCGCTGGTCATTAATCGAAATAGCCTCAGCTCCGCCATTCCACAGTGCATTGACGATTGCCCGCAAGTATTCCTCATGGATATAATAATTCCCAATGTTTCCATTACTTGTGCTTCGCTTCTGATCAGAATCATCCAGAGCGATCACAATGCCCGGGCCACTGAGGGACACAAGCCCTGCACTGATCTTCGCCTGCTCCAACTGCTCGGAAGCCAGGGCCGCAGCGCTTTCCCCCGCCTGATACTTCGTCAATTCTTCCAGCAGTTTGTCATTTTCTCCGGCCAATTGTTCATTCTCCATCTCCAGCTGAAGAAGGCTCGGGAGATTTTTCTCCTGCGAAGAAGCATTTTGATCAGCCATATAGGATTTAATAACAATTACAAGAAAAACACCGATCAGCAGCATACCCACACTGATCATCATCCATACCATTTTCTTTTTATCCTGCATCTGATTCACCCCGGCTTATTCTGACATATAAAACAAAACTTGGTTCAGAAAGTACTTTGAGTTTTTTTGACAGACTGTAAAAAGGACACCCGAATGGGTGTCCTTGTATTTACTCGCTAAGCCACTCTTCACCGGCTTTAGTATAACTAAGAATTTCTGCCAGTTTGAAGTACAAGGAAATTTCCCTCTCGGCACTTTCCACAGAATCTGAGCCATGGATGACGTTTCTGCTGATGTCCATCGCATAGGCGCCCCTGATAGAACCAGGGTTGGCATTGGCAGGATTGGTCGCCCCCATCATTTCTCTAGCTATAGCGACTACATTCTTGCCTTCCCAGACCATCGCCACAACCGGCGAGGACATAATATACTGAACGGTAGGTTCAAAAAAACCTTTACCCTTATGTTCCTTATAGTGTTCTTCCGCCAAGGCTCTGTCTACCTGGATCAACTTTAAGCCAATAAGCTTAAATCCTTTCTTTTCAAATCTGCCAATCACTTCACCAACCAGACCTCTTTGAATGGCGTCCGGTTTAAGCATAAGAAAAGTTCTTTCCACGGGAATCCTCCTTAAATGTCTATTATAAGATATTTTGAGCTCATCTGAGCAAGTATCTTGTCAACCTTAAGCATTTTCACTTTCTTCTTTTGGTTCATTATTTTCCGTACTGTCGCCGTTTGCGGACAGAGGCGTGTCATAAGGATCACCTATGCGTGACTCATCATATTTGGCAATGATATCCTGGAAAGAGTCTGCCTCCAGCGTTTCATTGACCATCAGTGCCTGGGCAATCGCATGCAGAATCTCAATTTTCTCTGAAATGATATCCTGCGCCTTCTGATAAGATTCATCAATGATACGGCGCACCTCATGATCAATCGCTTGGGCTACAGATTCACTGTAATTACGGTCACGCGCAATATCACGTCCCAGGAAAACCTGTTCTTCTTTATGGCCGAAAGTTACCGGTCCGAGCTCTTCCGACATCCCGAGTTCGGTAATCATTTTTCTTACGATGCCTGTCGCACGTTCCAGGTCGTTGGAAGCACCGGTACTGATCTCATGCAAAACCAGGGCTTCAGCTACTCTGCCACCCAAAAGCATGGTGACCTGGTCAAGCAGCTGGGACTTCGTCATATAGTTGCGGTCCTCTTTCGGCAGCAGCAGCGTATAGCCTCCTGCCCGGCCTCTTGGTATAATCGAAACCTTATGCAGGGGATCCGTATGCGGAAGGTATTCTCCCAGAAGCGCATGGCCGGCTTCATGGTAAGAAACCAGTTTCTTTTCAAAATCACTGATCACCCGGCTTTTCTTTTCCGGACCGGCAATGACTCTTTCAATCGAATCTTCCAGCGCCTTCATATCGACTTCCTTCTCATTACGCCGGGCTGAAAGCAAAGCAGCTTCATTGACCAGATTGGCAAGATCAGCCCCTGTAAAGCCGGGGGTTCTGCGCGCTAAAACTTCAAGGTTAACATCTGAAGCTAACGGTTTACCCTTGACATGGACCATCAGAATTTCCTCTCTTCCTTTGATATCCGGGAGAGTGACAACAATCTGTCTGTCAAAACGCCCAGGACGGAGAAGAGCCGGATCCAGGATATCCGAACGGTTGGTCGCAGCAATGACGATGACACCTTCGTTACCGTTAAATCCGTCCATTTCGACCAGAAGCTGATTTAGGGTCTGCTCGCGCTCATCATGGCCGCCGCCCAAGCCGGCACCGCGCTGACGTCCCACAGCATCAATTTCATCGATAAAAACGATACAGGGGGAATTCTTTTTAGCCTGTTCAAAAAGATCCCTTACCCTTGAAGCTCCAACGCCAACAAACATTTCCACAAAATCGGAACCGCTGATGCTGAAGAACGGAACTCCGGCTTCTCCGGAAACGGCTTTCGCCAGCAAAGTTTTTCCGGTTCCGGGAGGGCCAAAAAGGAGTACCCCTTTCGGAATCTTAGCTCCAATCTCATTAAATTTTTTCGGTGATTTCAGAAATTCTACGATTTCTTCCAATTCTTCCTTAACTTCATCTGCGCCCGCAACATCTTTAAACGTATATTTGTGTTCATCTGTTACCAACCGTGCCCTGCTTTTGCCAAATTGCATTACCTTGCTTCCGCCGCCTTGGGTTTGCTGCATCATGTAGAAGAACAACCCAAAAATAAACAGGAACATCAGGAGGGTCGGCAGGACAGAAACCCACCACGGTACAGTGGCCGGAGGCTCAAATGTAAGGTTGATATTCTGTTTTTCCATTTGATCCAGAAGGGTTTGATCTCCCGAGGGACCGGCGACTTCGTAGATCTTGCTGTCTTTCATGGTAACGGTATAGACGTAGTATTTATCATTGACCTGAACGGAAACATCACTGACACCGCCCGAAGCAATAGCCTGCTTAAAAGCATTATATTTTAGACTGGTATCCTTTGCTTCAGGAGGATTTGCCCATTTGATAAGCAAAACTGCAAGAAGAATAATCAACAAATAGATCGCGACATTTTTTAGTATTTTCAATCCGGAGATCCTCCTCTCATTGATGGAAACATATTGTCAATACTTAAAGTACATTATTCGAACGTTTGAAAAACTATGAGATATTATATCATGTGGTTTCCTATTTTACAATCAATCCAAAATAGTAGAAAACCTTATACTTCAGCCGCAACCAAATACAGTCTGGGAGATTGCGGACCAGCCGGCAAAAGGCTGTCTCCCCTGCATACACCTGGGATCCAGACGACGAGATCGCCAAAAGCAAAAAACAGAATCTTATCACGTTCCCCAGCAGGAATATCTTTGTCCTGAAAAACCTTTTTAATTGCTTTATGCCCTAAATTCTTAAAATAAATACGGTCTCCGGCCTGTCTCGTCCTACATACCAAAGGCTTAGTCTGAACAGACATTTGGCTCCTATCAAGCTCGGTACTCCACAAAACATGCTGTTCTTCCGGATAGAAATCAAAAATTCCCACCTGTACTTTTAACTCCGTAATTTCATTCCAAACGTTCAAAGCAAGGGGTAACTTGACAAAAAGCCGGAACTCTTCAATTCTATCTTTCCCGGAAATATACTCTTTTGATTCTCGCTCTACGTTAAAAAAGAAAAGGCCTTGCTTGACAACTTCTACCTTAAAACCTTGAAGATCCTGACGCCATCCGGTCTGTTGCCCCTTTTGCATCCAAAGCTTAACAAATTTAAACGCTGGCCCTCTTGTTTCTCCCGATACCTGCGAAGCCGCTTTCCGGAGCAGGCGGGAAAGGATTGCCTCCGGTTCTTTCCAGGCTTCGTGCGAAAGCAGGACTCCGGTATGATCTGCCCGGAGACAGTACCTGGGCCACAAAGCTTCCGTCTGGGCACAAATATATTCTTCGTCCCAGCGCAGCAGTTCCGCTGTTCGTCCCAAAGCATCGGTAATCCTCTGATTATATTTGCTTTCCAGTTCAGGAATTAGCTCGAGTCTGATCTTATTCCTGTAATAGTCCGTTTCCAGATTGCTCTTGTCAATTGAATAGGGAAGATTTTGAACTTTGCAGTATTCCAGGATTTCTTCTTTTGTTACCGAAAGAAGCGGACGGATGATTTTGTCTTTAACAGGATAAATGCCTGCGAGTCCTGTTGTTCCGCTTCCTCTTAAGAGACGGTAGAGAACAGTTTCCGCCTGATCTCCCAAATGGTGGGCAGTGGCCAGTAAATCACAACCCCACGCTTCCATGTCTTCCTTCCAGCGGGCATAGCGCCATTCCCTTGATGCTTCCTGAAAACTTTGGTGGCAAGCTGAAGCGTTACGTTTCGCATCAAATTCATGCAAAATAAATCCTGCTTTCCATTCCCCAGCAAGATTCTTAACAAGCTCCGCTTCCTCGTCGGCTTCTCTCCTGACCTTATGATTGACATGCGTAATAACAAAAGAAATATTCTTATCTTGATTTTCGCACGAATAGCGGTAAATGACATGAGCCAGGGCCACCGAGTCCGGTCCTCCCGAAACAGCTACAAGCACCTTGGACTGAGACGGAATTTGTTGCGGCAATACCTCCGAGCTCAAGCTTTCATACATTATTTTCTCCGCAGCCTTCCTAAAATCGTATTAATACTATTCTCTCCAGATTTTGCCGATTTGTCAAAGCATTAAAACAAAAATATTTTTATTTTTAATATAAAGGTTAAATCTTAACAAAAGCTTAAAACCGGGTTTAATTTTGGGCATCGTTTCCGGCCAAGTCCTTCCTCTTCACAACCAGGACAACCCCGTCATCCTCCAGGCAGTCCCCAGACAGTCTTCGTGCTTCTTTGACAATGCTGTCGGCCAGATCCTGCGAAGACAAACTTCTGTTGTTCTTCAGATATTCTTTGAGCCAATCGTCCTTTCTTTTAGCTACATCCAAGATTCCGTCTGTTACGATGACTAGCGTCTCGCCTTTAAAAGGAATATCAATCGCCGGGATATCAATATCGTTCAGTATACCAGCCGGCAGACTTGATGTTTTTACTGCATCTACTTTGTTTCTGCTGATGATATAGGTCGGTGCTGCTCCAATTTTTATCAACCTGGCTTGATCTGCCTCGATATTCAACACGGCCATATCGACGGTGACAAAGCTCTCTTCCGGAGAACGTAAAACCAGGATTGAATTAAGCGCTTTGATGGCACTCTCCGGTTCAAATCCAGTACTTAGAAGCTGTTCCAGTATTGTAAGTGCCGCTGAACTCATCCTGGCCGCCTCTTCCCCTGCGCCCATACCGTCACAGATAATCAGCGCGTTTTTGGATGAAGATAACGAAACCGAACTAAAGTTATCGCCGCTTATGCCATTACCGGTTTTAATAAAAGAGCCGATACCCAGATCTAAAACCAGTTTATGCTTGCGGGACCAGACCAGCGGTTTTCCGTCTTCGTGATTATGCTGAGAATGAAGCTCCTGGGCGAGGTGCCCGATCACCTGAGATACACTTCTGTACTGGCCAGCTAAGGCTTCTCTGTTTATGGCCAGACGTTTTTGCCAAACCTCTTTGTCTTTTTCCTGCTCCAGAATAAATTGAGCCGCCAGCATGACTTCTTCAAGTTTACTGCATTTTCCCCATTCGTCAGGCACTTTCTCCTGATTGATTTGATCTGAAGCTTCACCGGTTTGGTTTCTTTGAATTCTTTTCTCTTCATAGGCAAACAAGTCATACATAAAATGATAGGTTTGGTGAAAGTCCTGCTGCCAGCAATAATTTGAATCCGGGCAATGCCGGCATATCTTATCGACCAGGTTATTCATCATTTCCGGTACTTCCGGCTGCAGCCTGGATTCAAGTCCTGCCGCCTGGAAACCATAAGCAAGCTGATCAAATAGGTCGCCAACAGTTTTGACTTTGCTTACTGTTGTTTCGATTTCTGGCATTACTTTATTCTTCAGAAAAAATTTTTCATGTTTTCCGGGTAATAAGAAAAACATAAGAAGCGCAAGCGCGGACGAATAAAGATGAGAAGTCAAAAATGTCTCATTGACAAAAAAAGAGGCCATCAAAATAGAGGCGCTGTAGGCAGCCGCAACTCCCATCTTGCCAAAACGGGTAAACCCTCCGCACATAAACCCGAGTAAGCTGTAGAGTCCCGCATCAATCAGGTTATCGATTCCAATATTCCATTTTAACAAAAAGCCTAAAATTGCTCCGACACCTGCAGCCGAACCGGCTCCGTATTTATAGGCCACAAAAAGCAGAAAGAACCCCAGAAATGTGATTTGTAAATTGATTTTCCCAAAAGCAAGCCCTTGTAAGCCGCTTAAGCAGACTGCCAGAACTAAAATCCACACCATACCTTGTTCGCCCTTGAAATTGCCCTTCATAAGGCTTTCCTTATGAAGAAACGCAAAGAAAAAAATAATTGAAAAGCCTGCCGCAATAATACTTTGGACCATTACCAGCAAGATAGACTCCACTCCGAAGCCATTGGTAAACCATGATACGCCTAATCCGGGCAGTAAGGTTCCAAGTGCCGTAAGCCCGGCGAGAAGAAGTATTTTTCCCTTGCTCTCTTTGATCATCTGAACTGCCAGAACACCTAGAACCACGCTCGGCATAACTTCCAGAAACACTGAAAAATCCTGGACAGATACCAGACCGACCGTGATTCCGGTAAGACCCGGTAGAATCCATTTTTTCATATTCATGCTGAGAACTGCAAGATAGGCAATAGCAAATGGATAAATACCCAATAGGTTTGCCCGGGCTGTTAAAAAACCTCCGATAACAATTAGACATTGTATTCCCAGCGAGTCAGAGAATCGGTTAATGATTTTTTCCGCTTTGAGTGTTGCCCATTCAGCCATAATGCCACCTCTTCCACTTAATGGAATTATTATAGCTGATGGCGTCCGCGAAGCTTGTCTAATTCGGGAATCTTCGTTGGCAATCATTTTTCTTGCTTCAGCAAAAAAACTATTGGCATTGTATCATATACGAATATCACCGCCCAATTGACATGATATTACCTGATCAAAAAGCGCTGCCGTTAACAAATTAAAAATAATTCGTTGTGCGGCAGCGCTTATCAAATACACTTATCATTTATAGATTAATTTTCCGACTCTTTGGGAGCTATTAAAATTTCTCCTTTACGAACCAGTCCAAGTTTTTCTCTGGCTAATTGTTCCACATAACTCGGGGTATTTAATTTCTCTATTTCCTCATGTAATTGACCATTTTGAGCAATAATCTGAAGCTTTTTACTCTCGAGCTCTGCTTTTTGCTGCTCAATGGAACGATCCAACTGAAGCAGCTGATAGGACCAGCTTCCGCCTAACATCAAAGCAATCCCCAAAACAATTACGAATATTGGGTTTATCTTTTTTATTCTCTTCTTTGTATGCTTTTTGCTATTTCTCATTTTCCTCATCATCCTCCAGTGGATAATTCAGCCCTAATTCATGATCCTGGATGATTCCGATGATCTGATATCCTTTGGTCTTGGCCCTTGCGAGCATGGTTGAAACAGAACTGCCGCTTATCCCCAAAACCTTGGCGATATCCTCGCTGGAACGCCCGCTTTCTTTAAGCATGACAGCTTGTCTCTCCCGGAAACTCAGTTTTTCCAATCCTCGTATTTCCCAGTGCAAAATCTTCTTTTCCTTATTGCCAATTTACCAACAAAGACAAAAATCCATCTACATACCAGCTACATATTCCGTACAAACCAACTACAAAAATATTATAAGTATAGTTATTATATAATTAAAGCTAGTCAAAATCAATACTATTTGCTTTTTTTTGTTGTTGATCTGCGATAATGTCATAGTATAATTCTTCAAGGAAAATGTCATCCCCTCACAAAACAGATATAATGGGAGAATGAAATTAGAAATGAGCAAGCAAGAAGCAAGAAAAGTAACCATTATCGAAGAATTATTGGCAGGCCATTTATTAAACAAACAAGCAGCAGGGCTTCTAAATCTCAGCGTCAGACAAGTACAGCGGTTGAAAGTGGAGGCCACCGCCAATGGGGTCATGAGCATTCTGCATAAAAACAGAGGACGTAAGCCTGCTAATGCCTTAGATCCAAAGTTAGCCTTGAACATCATTGAGATTTACGAAAAGGAATTGATCAACTATAACTTTTGCCATGCTACCGATGTTCTCGCTGAAGACAAGGGGATATTTGTCTCTGTCAGCACTGTTTCAAGACATCTAAAAGCCAGTGGTATTCGATCCCCAAAGGCCAAACGAAGACCGAAGAAACATCGGTCAAGAAATGCCCGTAAACGTGAAGGAGAACTCGTTCAGATGGATGCTTCCAGTTATGATTGGCTGGGCAATGACTCCTACCTGCACCTTCATGGTGCTGTAGATGATGCCACAGGTCGTATTCTAGCTCTTCATTTCGAAAAGGAAGAAACCTTTGAAGGGTATTGTGAGTTGATGTTTCAGATGAATCAAGACGGCCATTTGCCAAGGGAAATTTACACCGATGGTAGAACAGTCTTTGCTTATGACAGTAAAACAAAAAAGAAACTGACACTAGATGAAGAACTAACTGGTAAAGTCGAGCGTCAACCCCACTTCGCAAGAGCTCTCAGAGAAACCAAAATTCTACTTATCATTGCCAAGTCTGCACAAGCTAAAGGGGGGATTGAAAGGCTCTGGGAAACTTTGCAGGATCGTTTGCCTAAAGATATGAAGCGTAAAGGCATTAATTCAATTGAACAGGCTAATGAATTCCTGAGGCAATATATTCCCTATTACAACCGCAAATTCTCCGTCCAGGCTGCCAGCATGGAAAAGGCCTATTTGCCCAAACAGGATTTGGCTGCATTTCAGTTAACCTTTGCTATACATGAAACAAGAAAGCTTGATTCAGGCCTTTCCTTTTCTTATAGAGGTCAGAAATACCGGTTGCCAATTTCTAAGGATAATAAAGAAATCCCTGCATCCCCTCATGACACGATTACTGTAGCAACCAGTAAACATATCGGAATGCAGGTTCTTTTCAAGGGCCTTGTGATTAAACCAGAACCGCTTAATACTCAGCCTAAGGAAAGTATAATACATATCTCTCAGCCGGACAACTCTACTAATTGCCTACCTTCTGAGACTTTAATTAAACCTAAAAACAAAACTAATTCCCCTTGGTTTGGCTATACCGAAATTTTCTATTCCAAGAAACTTAGGGATGACATTTCTGCTGCACAGTTATCACCCTATCAGGGTGACATTATCGCAGACTATTGACATACTATTTGCTTTTTTTGATCAAAGTATTCCGGCTTATCGCTTCACCGATCCGATACAGAAGCATCCCCAGCCAGCGCAAAATGCCATAGGGAATCCGCATCATTCCGGCAATTCCGATGTAAACGCCCCGCAAAAAAGCCTGGATAAGCTTTCTGATGAATTGGCTAACGTAACGGATCAAGCGAAATAATACATCAAAAATTTTTTTAACATATCGGCTAAAAATCACAATATAGAGCAAAAGACCTAACAAACTTCCCAAAAAAAGATAAAAACGAAATTCAAGGTAATTTGCTTTTTGCGCTAAGCAAAAAATAATTCCAAGCGCAGCAATAGAGAAAAGTAAATCCCCCAAAAACGTCTGTATCTTTGTCAGGCCCAAATGCCAGCGTAACATTCGGTAAAAATCAAAACATATCCCAACAAGTAATCCACTTAGGACAATGCTAATCAAAACAGCAAACTCGCTAATCCCGATTTCGCCCCCTTCAAAAGGCTATTTGAAAATTTTTTCCCATACTCCTTTGGAGGATTCTCCAGATCCACTCGCAGCATAAGTCAGCATGTCAATTTGGCCTTCAATCTCCAGCTCTGATTGTTCGAGGTTAAGATTGTTTACACCCAGGTCCCGCCCCTTGATCGTCACCCTACCTTTTGTGGTATCCAGCGTAATCTCTTTGGGGTCGAACGATTTTACTTTTTTTACCCCTGAAACTGTCAGTAGTCTTCTGTCTTTGATAACAATCTTATGCTCAATTTCCCGTTGGCCTGTCATTTCCATCCCCCCCAAAGCCCCTTCTGAATAAATACTTATTCAGAAAGTCGGGGGTTTAGACATCATTATTTTTTTTCATCTTTAATCAGCTGATAGAGTGTCTCAGCTTCTTCCGCCTTGGCACTTGGTGGCGTCGACAGCACCTTGACCTCAAGGATATGATTCCGCATATCAATGCAAATAATGTCTCCAGGCTTTACTTCTGCCGAAGGTTTGGCAACTCTGCCATTTACACTGACTTTTTCGCCTCCACAGACATCCTTGGCCACAGTTCTCCTTTTGATAAGCCTTGATACCTTAAGATATTTGTCCAGTCTCAAACAAAACAACTCCTTATTTTGAAATGCATCTTAAAAAACCAGGCTCAAAAAGAACCTGGTTTTTCGCAATCAAGCTATGAACTTAAAAAATTCAAGAACTTACTGTACTGACTCTTTTAAAGCTTTTCCTGCCTTAAAGCCAGGTACTTTGCATGCGGGAATGACAATTTCCTCTTTGGTTTGAGGATTTCTACCGACACGCTCTTCTCTTTTCTTAACCTCAAATGTACCAAAACCAACTAATTGGACTTTCTCACCACTTGCCATTGCTTGACTGATTGTGTCAAAGACTGCGGCTACCGCTTTTTCGGCATCCTTCTTGGTGAATTCGGTCTTTTCTGCTACTGCAGCAACGAGTTCCGCTTTATTCAAAAGTCTCCCTCCTAATAATAAAAACTAATAGCCTCTATATTCGCTATGAAACTGCATTTTCCTTCTTGGAAATGCTAAAATAAACCTCAAACCCCAGTTTTTTCTTCACTTTTTACCACTTCCCAGAAAAAATTCATGTTTTCCATGCTCAATCCTCCACTGTTAGGTCCTTCCAAATCTATTTTGTGCATCATTTTATAAAATCTTTGTTGAAATTTCTTCGTCCCCTGCCGCAGGGCTTCTTCAGCGTTTATTCCGAGAAAGCGCGACAGGTTAACAATAGAAAAGAGCAAATCGCCTAGTTCTTCTTCTATTCTTGGACTTTTTCCCACTTCCTTTTCAAGCTCAGCGAGCTCTTCATAGATTTTAGAAAGGGGGCCCCGGTGATCCTCCCAGTCAAAACCGGCTTTAGAAGCCTTTTTTTGAGTCTTTTCAGCGAATTGCAGCGCTGGAAGCCCTCCTGGAATATCAAAGAAATTCCTTTCCGTTTCTTTTTCCGGACTTTGGGATGTCAGCTTTTCCATTTTTTTAATTTCATCCCAGTTTACCAGAACTTCCTGGCTTGATGCTACTTCAACTGACCCAAAAACATGAGGATGCCGGCGTATCAGTTTGTCCGAAATGCCCTTTATGACATCGTTCAGGCTGAATCGCCCGGATTCCTCTTCAATGCGGGAATGGAACACGACTTGTAATAATAAGTCTCCCAATTCCTCACATAAATTATTCATATTTTTGGAATCAATTGCATCCAGCACTTCATAGGTCTCTTCAATCAGATATTTCTTCAGCGACTCATGATCTTGCTCCTTATCCCAAGGACACCCCCAAGCAGAACGCAATTCGGCCATAATTGCAGTGAGCCTTTCCAGCCGGTCACTATTTTCCCTGATCATTGTCGCCTTCAGAGTAAAAGAAGTTCCAAGCCTTCGGTAAAGTCCGGCTGTGATCCTGCCTTCCGCGATTGGGAAACCCGGCAAAGCGAGCGTTATTTGCTTTTTACCGGACACCGTCATAACCTTTTCTGCAATCAAATCGAGTCCTGTGTCTAAGTCTAAAAGGATATTTTCCGTTTTTTCTGCTGCTGCGAATATTTCCTGGCACGGGAAACCCTCCCGAATCAGATCTGAAGCTGCCGGATGTTCGACATTCCACAGAAATATCAGATCTGAACCTTTCAATAATTTATAGGCGGCAAGAGACAAAGAATCAAGTCCTTGGTCTCCGAGGCCCAGAATATTTAATATCGGGTTCACTTGCTTTCCTCCTGTTTGATATTAAGGTTGACAAGGCACTCGTTGCTTGTCCAATAATACTATAAATGGCAGGAAGATCTTTGGCAAGCATCTCGGGGCGTCTTGGCACTTACCCCGACTGGACTCTCACTAGTTAGATAATGCGTGCTTATCTGGGCACGCCACTTAAGAAAAGGACTGTCAACATGCTGTTAACAGTCCTTTTCGATTTTTATTCTTTGCATTTAAACATTACTGTTCCATTTGTTTGGCTAAAAAGCCCGCTGCAGTTTCAGCAAGTTTGATTTCCAAATCTCCCATCTTGATGTTCGGTTCTTTGGACATGAGTACGACTACCCCAATGGGATCACCTTCAGCAATAATCGGTGCAATGACCTGATTTGTTGCTTTGACTTTTTCCTCTCCTTCTGTTTCTTTCAAAACAGAAGATTCTCCCGTATTGTAAATGGTTCTCCTTTCTTCCATGGCCTGCTCGGCTACAGCGCCAAGAGATTTGTTTAGGTAGTCTTTCTTGGAAGCCCCTGACACCGCGATGATGACATCTCTATCTCCGATACAGGCAATGTGTCCTGTTGATTCAAATAAAGAATCCGCATATTCTTTGGCGAAGTCTCCCAACTCACCAATGGGCGAATACTTCTTTAGTATCACTTCCCCTTCCCTGTCCACAAAAATCTCCAGTGGATCTCCTTCTCTTATCCGTAAAGTCCGCCGGATTTCCTTGGGAATAACTACTCGGCCAAGATCATCTATTCTTCTGACGATTCCGGTTGCTTTCATTAAGTTCTCCCTCCTTTTTCCAAAGCGACTAATTCAATCTTAGTATATATCTTGAACTGCTTTATTATTCATATTTTTCCATACACGCAAAAAAGAATAATCCGGGATGACCGATCTGTCTTGTGCTAAAATATTCTTGGTCTGTTGCAGACTTACGAATAAATAAATAGAGGAGTAACAAAAACTGAAGTTTTGTTACTCCCTCTTATGGTTTGATCAGATTAAATAATCCTATTGCTTATTTAGCAGTTGTATCTGCCGGTTTTAATTCTTCGGCGTATTCGACTTCAGCTGCTTGTCTGAGTTCAGAATAGTAGCTTTGTACTTTTAGATTTTTGGCATTTGCCAAAGCAGCTTCCTGAACGCTTGTTTTAACCTTTTCAAAGTCAGGCACAACAGCCTCTTTATGGTCTTCAACCAGAATGACATGGTAGCCAAATTTCGTCTTGACTGGTGTTTCTGAAATGGTTCCTACCTTCTGGCTGAAAGCAGCATCCTCAAATTCCGTAACCATTTCTCCGCGGGAGAAATAGTCGAGGTTTCCGCCGGAATCCTTACTCACGGTATCCGTAGAATATTCCTTGGCCAGTTCGGAAAAATCTTTACCAGCCTTATACTCCTGGATTACTTTATTGGCTTCCGCTTCAGTCGCAACCAAAACGTGGCTGGCCTTGACCTGTTCATCCTGTCCGCCAAAATCGGAGTAATGCGATTCAAAATACTGCTGGACTTCCTGATCCGAAACTGTCACATCTTTACCAACGTAATACGAAAAAGCATAAAAATTGGCCACTTCTTCTTCGGTCATCGCCTGTTCTTTCAGAAAGCTTGCGTAATCCTGATTGATCAGCGTACTTTTGAGCTCATCTATTTTCTTTGTAACTTCTGGATTGGTTGTATCCCATTTATTCTTCTCAACTTCCTGTCGAATTAATTCTGTCATAATAATATTTTCGAGGACGGAACTTTTGATGCTTTCCAGACTGGCCATGCCCTCATCCGTGCTAAAGTCCATACCCTGCTTCTCATAATAGGTTTTGCTGGCATTTAACTTTTCTTCATAAGTCGTCATGGGGATACTTTGCTTATTCACTTTAACTGCAAATTCCTGTTTGGCGCAGGCATTGAGCATAAGCAGCGAAGCAAGCAGCATGATGATCATTGTTATTGTTATTTTTTTCATTAATCCCTATCTCCCTTTCGCTCGGATGAAGTCATTATACCAAGTTACGATTTATTAAGCAATTTAAACTATACCGGATACGGTCCTGGCAGCTGCTGCCGGATGCATCACATATTCCTCTAAAATATCAAATAATTTAAATATGGCTTTAAAGATATCTTCTATACTCGAAACCCTAAGCCGCAGATTCAATTCAAGATTGCCTTGTTCCCCAGCTGCAAATGACAACGGGTAAGGAAATTTTGCGGCAATACTCATCAGCTGTTCTCCGGATATTTCGGGATCAGCGGCAAACCGCAGGGAGATATTCTGTTTATGCTGAACAACCTGTTCGAGACCCAGTTGTTTGGCTTTCATTCTTATCCTGATAATTTTAGCCAGGTTTTCAACTTCATCGGGCGGGTTTCCAAATCTGTCCACCAGTTCATCCAGAAAGTCACTTAAGTGTTCTTCACTAGAAATGCCGAGCATTCTCTGGTAAAGCGTAGCCTTAATCTGCTTATCCACGATATATTCATCAGGAAGGAGCGCCTTGACCTGAATATCTATGACTGGCTCAGCGACTTCTTCCACTGTTTCACCACGTAATTGCTGAACTGCCTCTTTCAGCATCTTGACATAAAGGCTGAAGCCAATGCTTGCAAGATGCCCATGCTGCTCCCCCCCGATAAAATTGCCTGCTCCTCTTATTTCCAAATCACGCATGGCAATCTTGAAACCGGAACCAAATTCAGTGAATTCCCTGATTGTAGTCAGCCTCTTTTCTGCTTCTTCTGTCAGAATTTTTTGCGGTTGGTATAAAAAGTAGGCATACGCTTTCCGGTTTGACCTGCCCACCCTGCCCCTGAGCTGATAAAGCTGGCTCAGGCCAAATTTGTCCGCTCCATCGACAATAAGTGTATTGACGTTCGGCATATCCAAACCTGTTTCGATGATGGTAGTGCAAATTAGAATATCTTTCTCTTTTTCCAAAAAAGAAATCATTTCTTTCTCGAGTTGGGTTTCGCTCATCTGCCCATGCACAACCCCACAACGGGCTTCCGGGATAATCAAATTCAGCAGTCTGACCACTCTATCCAGTGTCTCAACCCGGTTATGGACAAAAAACGCCTGGCCCCCTCTGTATAATTCTCTGCGTATTGCATCTCTTACCAGATCCGCATTAAATTCGGCAACAAATGTTTGAACAGGGAACCTATCTTCCGGAGGCGTCATGATAACGCTCATATCTCTTAAGCCAACTAGAGACATATGCAGGGTTCTGGGAATCGGCGTAGCTGAAAGAGTTAAAACATCCACATTGGTCTTCAGGGTTTTGATCCTCTCTTTGTGAGCAACACCAAAACGCTGCTCTTCATCGACAACAAGCAGACCCAGGTCCTTGAAGCTAACCCCTTCCGATAGGAGACGGTGGGTACCGACCACGATATCAAGCGATCCGTCCTTCAGACTCTGAATGATCTGCTTCTGTTCCTTGGCTGTGCGAAAACGGCTTAGCATTTCGATTTTTACAGGATAATCCATAAAGCGTTCTCTAAACGTATTATAATGCTGCTGGGCGAGGATGGTCGTCGGTACCATGACTGCAACCTGCTTGCCGCTGATTACCGCCTTAAATGCGGCTCTCAGGGCAACCTCAGTTTTACCGTACCCCACATCCCCGCAAAGAAGCCGGTCCATCGGCCGGGACTTCATCATATCTTTCTTGACTTCCATAATACTCTGCAACTGGTCTGGTGTTTCTTCATATGGAAAGCGGTCTTCAAACTCTTTCTGCCAGTGGCTGTCTTCCGGATAAGCAAATCCCACAGCCCCTTCCCTTTTCGCATAAAGCTCAAGCAAATTGATGGCCATCTCTTTAACAGCACCCTGTGCCCTGGCCTTTGCCTTGTTCCATTCATTGCCGTTCAGTTTGTTCAGCTTGGGTGTGCTTGATTCTTCTGTCCCGAGGTATTTCTGCAGCAGCTGCAGCTGATCAAGCGGTACATACAGCTTATCTTCACCGGCATAACGAATCGCAAAATAATCCTTTTCAATACCATCGACCTCAATGGTTTCAATTCCGGTAAACTTGCCGATTCCATGGTAAAAGTGCACAACGTAATCACCTGGTTTAAGGTCGCTGAAAGAAAGAATATCTGTTTCTTTTGAGCTTTTTTTGGGTTTTGCCTGGTGTTTTCGTTCTCTTCGGTATATTTCCGATTCTGAAAAAATAACCATTTTGCTTACAGGCAGTTCAAAGCCTTGATTGATCGAAAGCGGATAAATATAAACGCCGCCCTGTATGATCGGATCTTCCATCCTGACCAGACTGGCATTAATGCTTCTGTCCTTTAACCCTTGCCCAAGCCTCTGAGATTGTTCCTCGTTCCCTGCAAAAAGTGCAATCACGTATCCGATGGACTTCCACCGCTGAATCTCTTCCACCAGGATTGAAGTCTTACCATACCCGGCTAAAGGGCGGGCAATCATGTTCGTCACTCTTTTAGGGTCAAACCCGGGTATTTCCCGCAATAAATTCGACAGGCCCAGCAAAGGACGCTTTCCGCTGGCGAGCAAATCTTCAAAGCTGATAAATAAATGATCGGGATTAACAAACTCTTCTCCCTTTTCTAGGTTGTCCGTAAATTCAGTAAGACGCTGATTGGACTGAAAATCCAGCTGCTCCTTAAGCCGGAGCGGTTCATCGAGAAATACAAGACAATCATGATCGAGCCATTCAAAGAAAGGAACATACTCTTCGGACAGCAGACTCAGGTAAGGATAAATGCTTTCATCAAGAATTCCCGTGTTCAGCCGGTTTTCAAGATATTCTACTTTTTTATGAAGTCTCTTAACAGCTTCTACCCGATCCAGCCGCTGTAAACGACCGACGGCTTTGCGGGCTCTGGCTTTGATTTCCCCTTTCAGATCCTGCTGCCTTTTGGTATCAATAACATACTCCTGAACAGGAACAATAAGGACCTCAGAAATACTTTCCAGCGATTTTTGGGTCTCCAAATCAAATACCCGGATAGAATCTACTTCCTCATCAAAAAATTCTATCCTGACAGGATCTCTGTCATGTGGTGCAATATCGAGAATCCCACCGCGCAAAGCAAACTGGCCTCTGCCCTCAATGGTTTCTTCACGTTCATAGCCGGCCTCTACCAATAAGCGCATAAGGTCAGAAACTGCATACTGTTCCCCGACCTTAAAAAGGATACAATGTATCAGCCACTTTTCCGGGCGAATTAGTTTCTTCATGATCGCCTGGACGGGCGCAACGACAATTGTTTCGCTGTCTGTTTCCCGGTTGAATGGGAGCAGGGTGCTCAGGACCCGGATTCTCTCTGCCGTAATTTCGTGACTTCTGCTGAAAACTTCAAACGGAAGCCACTCTGTTGTCGGGAAAAGCATAATATTTTTTCCCGGAAGCCATGCCTCCAGATCTCTTGCCCATTTTTGGGCTTGTTCATCTGTATAGGTGATGATCAGAGCCTGCTGCTTCAGCAAGGAGACCTGGGCTGCAAACGCAGCTTTTTCGCTGCCGGTTATTTGGTAAATCATTTGTGGGGACTCTTCTCTGCTTAAAGCAGCGCTTATTTCCCCAATATCCAAACCTTTGTACAAAAAATCATTAATCGTAGGCATCTGCTGCCCTCCTGCAAAAAGTGGCTCATTCCTTATCATATCTCTGGTCAGGATAGAAAATACCTGTTTTCCGAGTATTCAGGTTGAGCAAACCATATTTACTGATAGTACGTCACTCCGCTGATATCCAGTTCCCTCATGCATTTTGAGCAAAGTGTATAGGCAACATTGCCTTTGATTTCAACAGAAAAATCCATCCTGAGTGGCCTGGTGTCATCCATCTCCAGTTCACCAACGATGGTATCACAGCAACGGCATATTTTCAGCATATACATAGGATAAAACACCTCCTGAGTAATATGCTTGCCTATCCAATCCAAGGTTATACGCTTCAGCTTTATTTAAAGTGACTGTTTCTCCTGGTTAAATAGATTCATGGCCTCATCCCCGTGGCCCTCTATCCACAATCCCACAGCACGCTGTGCCCTGTCCAGAGTACCATCCAACACTGCTTTTTCCTCTTTGGCAAACGTTGAGAGTACATGGTTAACCACATCAAATTCTGCCTTTGGTCTTCCAACGCCGATTTTAAGACGCCAGAACTCCTGTGACCCCAATTCCGCAATGATGGATTTCAATCCGTTGTGTCCCCCGGCACTCCCTTTGGCCCTTAATCGTATCCTACCGAGGGGGAGATCCATATCATCATGGACCACCAATATATTCTGCGTATTTATTTTATAATAACTTATCAGTTCCCCAACGGCTAAACCGCTTAGATTCATATAGGTAATTGGCTTCAGAAAGAATATCCGCTCATCTTTGTTTCTCATTTCAGCCACTTTGCCGCGAAAATCATTACGGAAAGACAGTCCTTCCTGAGCAGCAATTCTGTCCAGTAGCATGAACCCTGCATTATGTTTTGTCTCGCTATATTTAACTCCCGGATTCCCGAGACCGATTACAGCCCTCATAAATTCTCCTTATCGGCATATCGTTTAAGTCCTAAGCATAAATTGAATAGACAGAACAGCATCAATCAAGGATTAATTTTATATAGATTATTTTTTTGAAAACTTGGCTGGCGCCAAGCTTTGGCGGTAGACTTAGTTGCACTTAGATCTATCGGAAAGCTGTTAGCATTTTCCTGATAGACTTAAAAAAGGAGGGGATCCTATGCTGCCCAGTAAAAAAATTTTATCCCTGCCGATTATTTCTCTCAAAGAAGGCCAACAAATCGGGTTTGTGCGTAATATCGTCATTGACCCGAAAGCCAAAGCTGTTGCCGCATTGATGGTCGACCCCAAGGGGTTCTTCAAAGAACAGCGTATTATTCCTTATAACAGGGTTGTCAGCATTGGTGAAAACGTCATCACCGTCAGCACTGAGAATCAAGCGGAAAAAGCGACAAATTTGCCTGATATTTTAGAACTTCTCAAAGAAAAAACGGCGATCATTGGAACAAAAGTCATTACTGCCAGCGGCAAAACCCTCGGTATCATTGAAGAGTTCTATATCGATACCGAAAATGGCATGATATCAAGTCTTGATATCTCCGGAGGTAAAATAGAGAGTCTTTTCAAGGGAAAAGCCAGCTTGAAAGCCGACGATATTCTTACCATCGGTTCCGATGTCGTCGTTGCGGTCAAAGGCTGTGAAGAAAGACTTGAACTTTTTACGAAAGGCATCAATGATAATGTCAAATCCATCATCCAGGTTGCTTCCCAAAAGGCAAGCCGAAAAAGTCAGGACCTAAACAGATTCTGGAAAAAGAACAAGGACGCTGAAACAAACGAAGATTTCCCGGATGATACAGACAAGCCAATCCAGCCTGTCTCAGCAGAAATCAGCACGTCTGTTACGGATAATTTCTGCGAGGGGCAGGATGAAGAAGCCACCAATGCAGACAAGGGTCCCAAAGACGGCCTTATCTGAGTGCTCTGAAGGACTAACTGAATAATTTACTGACGGATAAGTCCTCATGGATTCTAACGATAGCTTCTCCCAATAAAGGAGCAACAGAAAGCACTTTAATCTTATCAATCTTCTTTTCCGGGGTTAAAGGAATGGTATTTGTTACGACAAATTCTTTAATAACGGATTTTTCGAGAATGCCGATAGCAGGACCAGATAATACCGGGTGCGTACAGCAGGCATAGACCTCTTTGGCTCCTTTTTCCATCAGTACAGCTGCAGCCTGGGTAATCGTACCGCCGGTATCTGTGATATCGTCAATAAGTACTGCTATTTTTCCCTGCAGGTCACCGATGACATGCATTATTTTTGATACATTCGGTTCAGGCCGACGTTTATCCACAATTGCGAGCGATGCCCCGATTCGTTCCGCAAAATTCCTGGCCCTGCCGACGCCTCCGATATCAGGCGATACAACGCAAATATTTTCGAGTTTCTTCTCCATAAAATATTCCGCGAGGATCGGTACCCCGGGGAGATGATCAACTGGAATGTCGAAAAATCCCTGAATTGCAGGTGCATGAAGATCCATGGCCACCAGACGATCCGCTCCAGCAGTCGTTATGAGATTGGCCATGAGTTTCGCCGTAATCGGTTCTCTGGCCTTTGTCTTCCTTTCCTGTCTGGCATAGCCGTAATAGGGGACCACTGCCGTAATCCGATAGGCTGACGCTCTCCGCAAGGCATCAATAAGGATTAACAGTTCCATAATACTATCGTTGGTTGGCGCGCAGGTCGGCTGAACAACAAACACATCGGCACCCCTTACGCTTTCATCAATTCCGATGTTAATTTCGCCGTCCATAAATGTTTTGACATTGGCAACCCCCATGGAAATGCCAAGATAATCGGCAATCTCCTGCGCGAGCTCCCTATTTGCGTTTCCGCAAAAAATTTTAAGTTCTTTCGTAGCCATAATTTTCCCCCTACTTTTTCTTGGCCAAGTGCCAATTTTCAATAATTCGCTGTTGTGATCTTTCGATTGCCAGAGCCTGATCAGGAACATCTTTCGTAATTGTTGACCCGGCGCCGATGACTGCTTCTTTGCCGATAGATACCGGAGCAACAAAGTTTGTATTGCTGCCGACAAAAACACGGTCTTCAATAATGGTCTGGTGCTTATTCTCGCCATCATAGTTGCAGGTAATCGTTCCTGCACCTATGTTCACATTTTTGCCCAACCTGGAATCGCCAATATAGCTCAGGTGAGGGATTTTGGTTCCCTCTTCAATGATGCTGTTTTTAATTTCTACGAAATCGCCAACTTTAACCTCTTTACCCAAAACCGTTCCGGGTCTCAGGTAAGCATACGGTCCCACAAGGCAATTCTCTCCGATCACCGCGTCTCGCGCAACAGAGTGTTCGATCTGACATCCCTTCTGACAAACACAGTTGATCAGTGTTGTCGAGGGGCCAATGTTCGCGCCTTCTTCAATCCTGGTATTTCCTTTAATCATTGTAAAAGGATTAAGGATGACGTCCTTCCTAAGAACAACTTCCGCATCTATAAAAACCGATGGAGGATTGATGATCGTTACTCCCTCCATCATCCAGTATTTTCTGATCCGATCATACAAGATATCCTCAGCTTCAGCCAGCTGAACCCGATTATTAATGCCTAAAGCTTCTGACGGGTCGTCCGTACAAAAGATCTCAATTTTTTGACCGGACGAAAGTAGGATATCAAAGACATCAGTGAGATAATACTCGCCCTGGGCATTTTTAGGCGTAATCTTCTGAAGCGCAAATTTTAAGGCTGCCCCGTTGAAACAATAGGTGCCTGTATTGATCTCCTTAATCCCTTTTTGCAAAGCATCTGCATCTTTTTCTTCAATAATGCCTTGAAAAACATTGTTCTCTTTCAGTATCCTTCCATAACCGGAAGGATTCTCCATGATTGCCGTGAGTACTGTAGCTGAAGAGCCCGTCTTTTGGTGAATCTCCATTAATGACTGAAGCGTATGCCCGGCTAAAAGCGGCTGATCCCCGCTTAAGACCAGAATGCTACTGTCTTCATCGATCAATGGCAATACCTGCATCACGGCGTGACCTGTGCCCAATTGTTCTTCCTGAACAACCACCCTGGTTCGTTCCCCAAGGTGTTCCGACAACATTTCGCGGCCATGACCGACAATCGTAATAACATCATTAATTCCCGGTTTTGCAACCTTCTCCAGAACGTGGTCGATCAGCGGACGGCCAGCCAACGTGTGCATCACTTTTGGTAATTCCGATTTCATACGGGTACCTTTTCCCGCAGCCAAAATGACTGCTGTAAAATGAGACATTTCCTTATTTACCCTCCAAGTGATCAAGTACCTTATCAACCCTAAAATATCCTATGATGGATGAGCAGATACTTGCATAGTTGTACTTCATTATTATAACGAATTATTGCCAATAATAAAAAGAAATTACAGATATTTTTTTGTATTCCGCCTATATTATTGCAGATTTATTTAATATGATAAAAAAGAGACCTCTCAAATGATGGTCTCTCCTCAGCTGAATCAAATATTATTCAATGCCCTTTCCGTATTCTTCCAGTACCTTAGTCTGGATTTTTTCTCTTGCCGCAGATGAAATCGGGTGGGCAATATCGCGAAAATCGCCTTCTGGGGTCTTTCGACTGGGCATCGCCACAAATAGACCATTCGTCCCTTCAACCACTTTTACATCGTGAACAACAAATTCGTTGTCAAATGTAACCGATACGACTGCTTTCATCTTGCCTTCGGCATTTACCTTTCGGACTCTGACGTCAGTAATCTCCATGCTGAGAATCACCACCCTTCTCTTTCGCCTCCAGAAAAATCTTCTTTTTTTATTCTCTATTTGGCAAAAAACTCCTTCTTTTTAACAAAAAAAATTTCCAATTCAAAATATTCTACATCATTTTTGGGTCATTTGCCTTGACAAACGTCCTGCCTTTTGAAGAATCGATTTCCAGCTGCAGAAGAGCAAGGTAGTCTTCGACTAGCCTTGAGTTATTCCAGAGTGTGTCTTCCATCAAAATGCCAAGGCCTACGACTTTGGCATCAAATTCCTGCATAAGGTCGATCAGCCCTTTGGCTGTGCCCCCGGCTTTAATGAAGTCATCAATGATCAGTACTTTTTTCCCGGTACCCAAAGCCTTGCGGGTTAAAGACATGGTCTGAATTCTTTTGGAGGAACCGGATATGTAATTGATACTAACCGAAGAGCCTTCCGTCACTTTATTGCCATGCTGCACCACAACAGCAGGTACACCCAGCGCATCAGCAGTCATCAGGGCCAGCGGAATCCCTTTTGTTTCAATCGTTATCACGGCTTCAGGACTTCTTTTTCGAAAAACGCTCGCAAAAATAAGCCCTAATTTCCTGGCAATGATAGGATTATAGAGAATATCGGACATATAAAGAAATCCGCCAGGAAGCGTTCTGTCGCCCGCATTTAAATTTCCGGCAAGAGATGTCAGGAAGTTTTTTGCTTCTTCTCTGCCGATTCCGGGCAAATACTTGACACCTCCGGCCGCCCCTGAAATTGTATCCAAATTGCCCTTGTCCGTGAGCATTAAACTTTCTTTAATCGCGACCAGATCTTCACTGATGGTCGATCTCGCAGTATCAAAACGGTCGGCAAAAAAACCCAAAGTCAAAAGCTCATTCGGGTGGGAAATCAGGATTTCTGTTAACGCAATCATTCTTTCAATTCTTTTCATGCAATCATCTCTTTTATTTCATCTCATAAAACACTATGCAGGAACTGTTATTCGCTTTTGCGGCTCGATGACATGCCCCTTAAAGCTTCAAACATGACATTCCCGGCATTTTCAATATGCGCCGCTGCAAGCTTTTGCGCTTCTTCCACATCATGCCTTGCCACAGCATCAATGATCGCCCGGTGTTCCTGAATCGTATTTTTAACCCTTCCCGGAACTGCCAAAGATGTTGTCCGGAACCGCTGTGTCTGCTCTTTCAGGTTCGCAAGAATTTGGATCAGCCTTTCATTCCGGCTTGCCTTATACAAAAGAGCGTGGAAGTCTATATCGGACTGGACAATAACATCCAGAGAATCAGGCATTTTTTCATAATATAAAATCCGCTCCATCTCGTCAATCTCTTCTTCTGTAATCTTCTCGGCGGCGAGTCCTGCTGCCAGTCCTTCCAGGGCTGCACGGATTTCAAATACGTCTTTGACATCCTTATGAGAGACCCCTGCCACATAAGCGCCCCTTCGCGGAACCATGACCACAAAGCCCTCCAGTTCAAGTTTGCGGATCGCTTCTCTTACAGGTGTACGGCTTACGCCCATTTCCTCTGCCAGCTGGATTTCCATCAAGCGTTCTCCCGGCTCCAGGACTCCACTGACGATAGCCTCCCGTAGAGCCTCAAGCACAATTTCCCTCAGAGGTTTATAGCTATCAAGTTTTACCGGTACTAAACGTCTTTCCATCAAAAATCACTCCTTTTCTCCAAGTTTAATATTTCGAGACCCGATCGTTTTTACTAACCAGGTTTGATGATAACCCTTCTCAGCCAGAACCTTGCGCATCTTTTCTCCCTGACTATGATCCTTCACAATTCCGAACAGCGCAGACCCGCTTCCGGACATCAGAGCTTCAAGGCAGCCTCCTTCCAACAACAGCCGTTTTAAGACAGAAATCTCAGGGACAAGATCAAAAACAACATTCTCCAGATCATTGGAAAGCATTCTGCCAATCATATCGATCCTGGCAGCACTTAGAACACTCACCCATTTTTTTTGATTGAGCTTCGAGAATTCAGCGCGTTTATCAAACAATCGATATGCATCTGCAGTGCTTACTCCCTGTTCCGGTTTAACCAGGATGATATCCATCTCGGGTGCCCTGGGAAGTTCTTTGAGTTCAGAACCGGTCCCTTCCCCCCATGCTGTTCCTCCAAGCAGACAAAATGCCGTATCCGAACCACACTGTTTAGCCAGTCCCACTAAATGTTCATAAGAGAAAGGATTTGACAGTAGCCTGTTCAATCCTATAAGAACAGCTGCGGCATCACTGCTTCCCCCGGCAAGCCCCGCCTGCAACGGAATATGCTTTTCGATATTAATCTCAGCTCCGGGAGTTACACCTGATGTCCTGGCCTTATATTCATCCAGAAAAAGCCCGGCAGCCTGATAAGCGAGATTTTTTTCGCCGCTTAATTCGCCGCAAAGGCAAGATATCCCGTCACCTTGAAGTGTAATTTCAACCCGGTCAAATAGAGACACAGATTGGAAGACCGTTTCAAGACTATGATATCCGTCAGTCCTGATATCGTTGACAGCCAGCGCGAGGTTTATCTTGGCCGGTGCCAAAACAACCACAGAATTTTCTTTCATATTTACCAAGTTCTTTTACCTTTGATACGATAGAATTATTTTCCTAATATTATAGCGTATTACACCCTCATCCTGCCAGAAAAATATTCTAATCCGCCAAATTTCTTATTTCCGGCAGGATTAAATTGAGGTGGTCATTAATGATTTTTCTTAACGGCTCTGCTTTTTCATAAAAGATCACGACAATATCTCCTTCTCTGGCTTTTGCCAGAGCTTCGCTCAGTGCTTCCTCTTCCTTAAGAATGATCTTCATTGAACTTGCCTTTTTCCCTTCACTTAAAGCCTCTTCATAGATCATATGCGCAATTTCTCCTGATTTTCTGCCTCGCAGATCTGCATCTTCCTTAATATACAGCAAATCAAATCCTGCGGCAGCTTCCCTGGCAAATTGTTTTACTGTGGCGTCGCTTCTGTCACCGGGCAAGCCGATACACCCTACAATCCTCTTGTGCCCAATCATCTGAAGTGTTTGGACAACCTCTTTAATACCGGCGGGGTTATGACCGTAATCCAGAACTACCTTAAAGCCATCCATTTCATAATATTCGAGCCTTCCCTGATTATCTTCAGGATTTTGCCCGAAGCCGCTTACCGCCCTCCTGATTTGCGGAGCATTATATCCCAACGCATAGCAAGCTGCAACAGCTGCCAGGACATTTTGAACATTATGCCTCGCTTTTCCTCCCCAGGTAATCGGGATTTTGTTCAGGTTACAAACAGTTGAGCCGCAGGTCCCCTGATAAATCCATATCTTCTTCTGATCTGCGACCACGGCAACCCCTCCAAACGCCAGGTGTTTACAGATTCTTCTGTTCTGGATTTCGGTACTAAAGTAAATAACATGGCCACTGGTTTTTTGATCCAGGTTCACAACCTGAGGATCATCCGCATTCAGAATGGCAAAACCATGCTTTTGTACTCTTTCAGCAACCAGACTCTTCACCTTGCTCAAATCCTCAATATTGTCAATACCGTATTGACCGAGATGATCCTCAGAAATATTTGTGATAATTGCGACATCCGCATAATCATAACCCAGACCTGCCCGCAAGATCCCCCCTCTGGCTGTTTCCAGGACTGCAACTTGGACATCGGGGTGTCTCAGGACAGTCCGGGCGCTGGCAGGTCCGCTGTGGTCACCCTTGCTGAGCAGTCTGTCATTAATATAGATTCCTTCCGTGGATGTCATCCCTACAGTTAACTGCTGTTTCCGGAGCATCTTACTTAAAAGACGGACGACAGTTGTCTTGCCATTGGTTCCTGTCACCGAGACAATAGGGATTCTGCCGTTTCCATGCGGAAGGAGCATATTGACAATATCCCTGCCGATATTCCTGCTTTGGCCGGCACTGGGCAGCAAATGCATTCTTAAACCCGGAGCTGCATTGACCTCAATAATTCTGCCATCCTGCTCCCGGTAAGAATGCCTGATATCTCCCAGAATAAAGTCTATCCCGGCAATATCAAGTCCCAGTACGCTTGCTGCGTAAACAGCCAGCTCAGCATTATCCCTGTGCACCAAATCCGTCACGTCCACTGCCGTTGATCCGGTACTGAGGTTCGCACTTTGCCGAAGTACGACTTTTTCTCCAAGATGCGGAACAGATTTCAGCGAAAATCCCTGCCGGCTGAGATCCAAAATAAGAATGGGATCAACCGCGATTTTTGATAAATACTTTTCATGCCCCGTTCCCCTTAGCGGATTGTTATTTTCCTGTTCGATCAGTTCTTCAATGCTCGATTTGCCGTTTCCGGCAACCATCGGCGGTCTTCTCCTAGCCGCCGCCACCAATTTGCCCCCAATAACAAGAAGCCGGTAGTTGTTTCCTTTGATGTATTCTTCGATAATCACCTTTGTGCTGTAGACCTGCGCCAGGCGGCAGGCTTTAACGATCTCACTTTCCTTCGTTAAATTGAGAGATACACCTTTCCCTTGATTGCCCAGACATGGCTTTATAACCACACTGCTGTCAAATTGTCGGAACAGCTTCAGAATCTCCTCTTCCGAAGAAGCAATCTTTCCGCTCGGAACCGGTATGGCAGACTCACTGAGTATTAGCCGCGTAAGCTGTTTGTCTGCTGCAATATCTGTTCCGATGCAGCTCGTTCCACTTGTCATCGCCGCCTGTATTCTTTTTTGCAGACGGCCATAGCCAAGCTGATAAAGATTTCCATCCCCGAGCTTATCGTAAGGAATACCTCTGTCAAGGCAAGCCTGAAGAATGGCTTGCGTGGACGGCCCGGGCATATACGCTGAGCGAAGTTTTTTTAATTGAGCGACCAACGGCTCAGCATTCGGCTCTTCCCCATAGCGCAGCTGGTTGAGAAAACCGGCTGCAGCATAAAGTGCCTCAATCGCTGCTTCCTTGCATTCATATTCATAGATCACTTCATATTCTTCCATTTCTTCAACCAGAACACGCGTTTTGCCGTAACGGCTTTTTTCTCCGGCTAAAGTCAGCAATTCTATACTGACATGCTCCAGTACATGTCCAGGCAATGTTCCTTCTTCCAGTCTTTCAACAAACCCTCCGGGTTTTCCACGGGAACAGGTATGGTCGGCAAGTGAAGGTAGCGCCTTTAACAATCTTTGATTGAAATCGCCAAGCTGATGGGTCATTTTCCCCTGCCATTCGGCAATACTGACGATTCCACGGATCACGGGCCTGTAACTGAAAAAGTTTGCACCTTCAATTGCTTTCACCTGATGTATCCTCATGAAGATGTAGCCTCCTGTTTCATTTCCTTTTTAAACAGCTCCGAATAATTCATACTGAATCCTTCAGCCTCACTCAGAAAGCTGGTCCGTTCAGTAATATTAAATCTCCAGCCTTCGCTCAAAATGTGTACTTTGACCGGGGCAAGGGCCAGAGGCTTTCCATTATTTAAGTCGTCCACATTACTGATTACTGCACATGAAGCATCGGTAATAAGTACCGTTCCGCGCCCGATCACCCGAAAGTTCCCGTCATTTCTGATATGGACAGATGTATCTTCATCAATTCCGATTCCTAAGAAGTACGGATTTAAGGAGACAGCCGTCATTAGCCGTCCAATCCTTCCTCTTTGGGCAAAATGCTGGTCAATAATGATACCCTTCAAAAGTCCTAGTCCGGGGGCCATCTGAATTAAGTCTTCACCAGGCGTATCTCCCTGTCCGCCGATGATCATTGTATCAGACATTACGGATGCTCCGGCACTGGTCCCTCCGATAATTACTCCTTGCTCATACAGATGCTGCAAGGCCATACCCATTGCAGTTCCGCCGATCATCGCTGTGATCCTGAGCTGGTCCCCCCCTGTAAAGAAAATCCCGCTGGCTTGAACGATCTTTTCAATATTTTCACCTACATTGGCAGACGCTCTGTCTTGAATGGCAATCACGTCTATATTTGAGCAGCCAAACTTCATAAAAAGGTCTCTATAAATGATCCCCGCCTGCTCCCCGTCCTCTGAAGCTGCAGTAATCACACATATCCTGGATCTTTTTTCTCCTGCCTCGCGGTAATAATATTTTAAAATTTTACAGTCTTTTTCCTTGTCTTCTGCTCCACCGATAATAAGCAGATTTCCCATAATATGCTCGGTCATAGCATCCCTCCGAGCTTAATTTGTGGAAATCTGCGTAAATTATTCCTAAACTTGTATTTTATTCATGAATTAATGCTCTACTTTGGGGTAACCTCTTCTGAGCTGTCCTCTTGTTTCAATTCCGCCTACACCGTCTACGCCCGTAACTGTATGCCGAATAATATCTTTGAGAGAAACGGTACGGTCAATTGGCGTATAGGCAATGCTCTCCACCAGAAACACAGGGTCTAAGGCATGAATCATCATTCGTCTTGGCGAAGAGGCAAAGTTTGCACCGGCTTCAATGATTGCTTCGAAATTAGACTGGCATCCGCCTGCAAAGATAACCAACTGATCTTTATTCGGCTGAATTCGCCTTGCTTCCGTAACGGACTGCACAAAATGACCCGAGCTCCGGTAGCTGTCCAGACTCTTCAAATTGCTTTTCCCTTTAAGCAAAGAATCATGGCCTGTCAAAACCAAAATATCCGCCGGATAATCTCGCAAAGACCCGGCAATTGCCTTGGGCTGTTCCGCTTCCGATTTACAAATTCCTTTGGCCTGAAGTCCCAATTGTCTATACGTTTTTAGACAATGATCCAAATATTCCTGATCTCCGTCCAAATGAAGAATTTTGCCTGGTATTTCAAAGTACTCTTCTTCAACCTTGAATTTGCGGTCGTAGACAACCTTACGGAATTTTTTATAAACTTCCTGAGAATCGGCCAGCTGATAATGGACAATTTGCTTATCATCCTTGAAAATAAGATCATCGACATTGGCGTCGGCGATTAATCGGTAATTGAGCCCACCGAGTACTGCCGTTACTTTCTTGCGCCTTTTATTCAGGGCCAGTATTTTTAGAAATAAATCCTGGTTATAAGAAAGGCGGGCCACAATATCTCCTGTCTTAAACATGTCTAACCCTCCTGCTCCTCGTAAACTCCTTTAAAAATAGCTGCATCTATATTTTCTGATTTACTCTATTTTATGACATAAAAAAATACCGGTTCCCAAACCGGTATCCTTAGAATCAATTTCTTTGCGCCTCCCAGACGGCTACAATCTTCTGATAATCAAGTATCCCGACATCTTCAGCCCTGAGCTTCGGGTCTACTCCTGCAGCCTTGAGTATCTCCGCAGTTTGCTCTTTGGGTAAGGAGAGTCCGCTGGAAAGCGTATTCAGCAGCATCTTCCTTCGCTGCGCAAAAGCCGCCCGCACAACCTTGAAAAAGACGTCTCTCTTTTCCAATGAGAATCCTGGATATGGCCGGATATCCAGTCTTAGCACCGTCGATGTGACCTTCGGCTGAGGCCAGAAGGCCGAAGGTGGAACATCGAACAGCCTTTTAGCCTCGGCTGATAACTGAACGGCAATCGATAATATCCCATAATCCCTTCCCCCGGGCAGGGCACACATTCGGTCGGCGACTTCTTTCTGGACCATTATCGTCATGCCCAGCAGCGATTCCGCTTGGTCAAGAAAATGCATCAGTAGCGGATTTGTGATGTAGTACGGGAGATTTCCAATCAGCCAGCCTTTTTCCTGTCCCCAAAGATTGGCTAGTTTAAGCTTTAGGGCATCCATATGCAGCAGAACAAACGGGTAGGCGTTTAATTCTCTTTGGAGCAACTCAACTTTTTCCTTATCAAGTTCTACCGCCCACAATCTGGGGAATTTTGGGGCAAGCATCCTCGTTAGAGCACCTGGTCCCGGTCCAATCTCAACCAGCGGCAGATCATTTAAGGGCATACCCTCCCGAACGATCCTTTCGATAATGCTGTCATCAACTAAAAAATTTTGACCCAAAGATTTTTTGGCCCGGACCCCATGGCGTACAACTCTGCGGATATAGGACGCCGTATCTTCCCATCCTGCTTTCGTCACTTACTTCCCATTCCCTTCCATCTGCTTTACTGCGGAATAAAATTCGTCTTTGGTTATCCCAAAACGGTTGACGCGAAATAAAAATTGCTTGGCGTTGGTATCCCCAATCCCCAAAATTTTCCCGAGCCGGACCCGTTTTGCAGCCGAACAGCATTGCCCAACCAGGCCACTTTGCCGCAAATCAGCCATTACTACCACCTCAGCATTTATCTTCTCAGCAATTTTCACTCCATCGTTGCTGTCCATATTCGAAATCTTTACTTCGAGTATTTTGGAAAACGCTTTCCTGATCTCCTCCGAAGAAACGTTTTCCAGGCCAATATCATGATCTTTCGGATTGCGGGCTACCTCGACTGAAAGATAAACGTGCCTGGCTTTCGGGATCCGTTTATTGATTCGCTCCCGAATCTGTTTTCCGGCAAAATCAGGATCCGTACAGACAATAACGCCGCGTCTCTCTGCCATCTCCGCAATATACTCCAGCTTTTGCTCGGTCAATCCAAACCCCTCCGTCCAGATGACGTCAACTTTGCCCAAGGCGCGTCTGACCGCATGCGCATCGTTTTTCCCTTCGACCACGATTAGCGGTTCATAATCAAGATCCGTATTTGTGTTGAAATTCATTTTATTCTCCTTTAGCTTGCAGCGACAAAAGCTTATCTATTTTTTTATCAATAGCCGCTATTCTTTCCAGGCTGTTTTGATTGCTCCCAATGGCAGATTCAATCTGCAGCACTTTGCGTCTGAGCTCGTTTAAGGCATTTTGAAGCAGTGTATCCGAAGCCAGAATATCTTTCCCCAGTTCTTTCGTTGCTTCGCGAAAGCGGTTAAAAAATGTTTCGCTTTGTTTTTCGATGTAAAGGGCCAGCAGCCTTCCGGGAAGCAGGGTGTTGGTCCGGCCGTCCCCTCTGATCTTGTATGTGCCCCCGGCCGTGCAGTACGGCTTTTCTTTACCGGAGGGAATCTCAATTCGATAGATTGGTTTTCTGGCATAGTTTTCTATTATTATAGCGACTTCGACAGGTGGAACACAACTCTCCGCTTTACTTAAAATAAAGAGTCTCTCCTTGTCACCAACCGGACAGCCGATGATTCTACCTTTCTGCATGCTGTTTTTATCTTCAACTTCACCCACGCCAGCTAAAATGGTTCCTCCATTTTCTGAATTCGCAAATGCTACTAAATCTGTGGCTTGAATGCCTTTAACTGTCATCTTGAAATCCGCATCGAAACCTTCCTGTTTGACCAGCAGCTGTTTTGTTTTGCTGGAAATCGTCATATATAGATCTTTTTCCATAAAAACCTCATGATAGGATATTTTCCTATTCTATCATAACCAATCATCAAACAAAAAATCACTTCAAAGGACCGCATCAGGAAGATAGAAAAACAAAGGGAGGGAGGGACATATCTTTTGTCCCCCCCTCCGCGGTATGTCTTAATGCAGTTGTTTTTCTGCTGCGCAGGCCTCACTGTCCGCAATATCCAAAATCCTGCTCAAGATCTCCTCGTATTTTTCTTCGACAGCCTTGAAATTCATATACGGGACATAATATTGCTCCAGAGCATCGTGCTCCTGTTTGGCCTGATGAATGCAGTCCATTCCGCTGTGCATAAGATGACCAAACAAATCCAGGTCACTGTTCAGTTCCTGTGTCAGTGATGAAGAAAGCTCTGTATGGACATGACTGTTCAGGTTAACGGACTCTTGATGATTGTTTCGGAAATATTCGCTCGACGTCAGGGCAACCTGCAGTTCTTTAATCACAATCGTTCCGATCTTGGAAGGGATCAGCGGTAAGTGATAGATTTCTACATCAAAACCTTTTTCCATGGCCTTGGTGGCAATTTTCTCCATAAAAACGGATCTTCCAGTGCCCATCTCGCCTTCCAGATAAACGATTTCCCGGATTTCCTGCAGAATAGAATCTGTAAAATCAACAAAACCTTCCGGTGTATACGCACAGGAAAACAGATGTCTGGCCACGCCGGTCCTACCGGAGTTTTCCGCCATGTACACACCCTCAAATATTTTCTTTGCCAAACGCGATGTTTCCATATTCAACGCGGAAAAATCCATAGACTGCCTGGTTATGGCCATCATATTCTCCGCGACCGCTCTGGCTGCACTTAACAAACGGTAAGCCCTGGCAAACAGACGGCTGACTTCACTTGTTGACGCGATAATATGCTTTACATTGTGCTGTATGGCATCCGTATCCCAGAATTCTCCCAGATTGATGATTTCATCCAGACCTCCAGGATACTTCGGATCCACAATATGCGGTGCAGTTCCATCAACCATCACAACCCCGGCATCCACAACCGCTATTCCGTCCAGGGAATGATGATCGGAAGAGCAGTGGTGGAATTCCACATCATAACCCATTTCTGCCATTCTGTTCCCAATTTTTTTCATCAACGTTGATTTTCCGACACCAGGTCCCCCTTTGAGCACAAAAATCCGTTTCGTACCTTTTTCCAGCAGAAACGAATAGTACGAAAAAAAACCCTCTGAGGTATTTCCGCCCGGAAATACATGTTTTATGTTTCCTTTCATTTTACCGACACTCCTCAATGAATAATATGTTCACGCTTTATTTTATTGCCTGTTGCCTTAAAAGGTTCAATTGATGGTTCAGGGCAGTTCAGGAAAAAAAATTTTGACAAATCTCATTGATTTATTTCTCTTATAATAAGGATTGTCGTTTCTTCGACTATTTTCATGCATATATGCATGTTAATTACCACTAAAATCATTCAGCAGCTTGTTGCATTATTCCAGTTTCCAGCTTATAATCAAAATGTCTTTGGACGTTTGTCTGAGCATGACATTTGTGATCTGCTGAGGGAGGGGAGATTCTCGCATGGATTTGCGCCGGGTATTTGACTGTATGATTTCCGTTTCGGAGTTAGGCCGCGGACAAGCTTCAAAAGTTATTCAGGCCGTTGAAGATGAAGGCAATCCCTATATTATCGTCAAAAATAATAAACCCCAGGCTGTCATCATCTCCATCCATGAATATTCGGAACTAATGCGCATCCGAGATATGGTCGCCTCTGGTCAGAATATCAGTTCTCCGCTCTATTCGCCCCATTTTCAAGATAATTATGCCTCCCTGAAAACAAATGCTCTTTCTGACGATGAAATCAATATTTTCCTTGAAAGTGAAGACCTCGAAGGCCTGGATCTTGAAAGCGAATCAAATGACTAAATGACGAACCAATAAATTGATCCCTATATATAAATTGAACAGTTATATAAATGATAACAGTTTGGCAATCATCCAGATATTTTCAAAAAAATAACTTGGATTTTGCTTGAACTGTTTTCTTTATTCATACTATAATGAATCTTATATCACCGAAAACAACCTATAACATTTGATGATATCTTATAAATGCAGATCTAAAATTTGAGAGGATGGGGACAATGAAAAAGCTTCTGACAGGCAACGAAGCGATTGCAAGAGGTGCCTGGGAAGCCGGAGTTGTAGTATGCACGGCTTATCCAGGAACCCCCAGTACGGAAATTACAGAAAACGCAGCAAAATATGATGAGATGTATGCAGAATGGTCCCCGAACGAAAAAGTAGCACTCGAAGTTGGTTTGGGTGCTGCGATCGCCGGCGGAAGAGCGCTTGTCTCCATGAAACATGTCGGGGTAAACGTAGCAGCAGATCCCTTGTTTACACTGTCGTATACCGGTGTTAACGGTGGACTGGTACTTGTATCTGCTGACGATCCGGGCATGCATAGTTCTCAAAATGAACAGGATAACCGTCATTTTGGACGGGCAGCAAAAATTCCGGTACTAGAGCCGGCCAACAGCCAGGAATCCAAAGATTTTACCAAATTGGCTTTTGACATTAGCGAGATGTTTGATACACCGGTTATGCTCAGAACGACAACACGGGTGGCACATTCCCAGTCCCTGGTCGAACTTACTGACCGCGAGGAGAAAGGAATCAAGGAATATCAGAAAAATCCTTCCAAATATGTGATGATTCCCGCAAATGCCCGTCACCGCCATGTGGTTGTTGAGGATAGGCTAATAAAACTAAAAGACTACGCTGAAAGTACCGATCTAAACCGCGTTGAATGGAACGATACGAAGATCGGAGTAATTACCAGCGGCGTAACCTACCAGTATGTCAAAGAAGTTTTACCGGAAGTTTCAATCTTAAAACTTGGCATGACCTTCCCGCTGCCCCAAAAAATGATTATGGACTTTGCAGACAAAGTAGATCAGTTATATATTGTCGAAGAATTGGAACCTTTTATCGAAGAGTATGTAAGATCCTGGGGTCTTGATGTTCATGGCAAGGATACTTTTCCGCTGATCGGAGAATTACTGCCGGAAACGATTGCCGCCAAAATGGTGCAGACGCTTGGGGACTGTTCTCCCCGCGAGACGGCCGAACCAGATCAACTGCAATATGAAGTTCCTCCGCGTCCTCCTGTCCTATGTCCCGGCTGTCCGCACAGAGGTCTTTTCTATGTGCTTAATAAGCTTAAAGTCACCGTCGCCGGTGACATCGGTTGTTATACGCTTGGCTGCCTTGCTCCGCTTAAAGCCATTGACACGACCATTTGTATGGGAGCAAGCATCGGTACTGCCATTGGTATGGAGAAAGCCAGAGGTAAGGATTTTGCACGCAGCCTGGTCGCTGTAATTGGAGATTCTACTTTTATTCATTCGGGAATAACTGCACTTGTTGACGTCGTCTACAATAAAGCAACAACAACGACAATTATTCTGGATAACCGCATCACGGCAATGACCGGCCACCAACATAACCCGACGACCGGGTTTACAGTTAAAGGAGAGCCTACCAAAGAAATTGATCTCGTCCTTCTGGCCAAGGCCGTCGGCGTAGAACGGGTACGGGTTGTTGACCCGTTTGAGCTGGAGGGTCTGGAAAAAATTGTCGGAGAAGAACTGGCTGCAGAAGAGCCTTCAGTCATAATCACCCAACGGAATTGCGCCCTGATCGATAAAAGCAGGAATAACCCTTATAGCGTATTCCCGGGAGCTTGTACCGGCTGTCTACGCTGCCTTAAGTTAGGCTGTCCCTGTATTGCCAAAGAAGGGAAAAAAGTCAGGATCAACCTTGCCCAGTGTGTAGGCTGCGGGCTTTGTGCCACCGTCTGCCCCAGCGAAGCAATCAGGAAAGAAGGTAGCGCCAATGACTGATATCACGAATATTCTCATTGTTGGAGTAGGGGGACAGGGAACAATTCTTGCAAGCAGAGTACTGGCGGGCGCCGTCCAAATGACCGGTCAGGACGTTAAGGTCTCGGAGATTCACGGGATGGCTCAGCGGGGCGGGAGTGTGGTTACCCAGGTAAGATACGGCAAAGAAGTCGCCTCCCCGATCATTCCTGAAGGTGAAGCGGATATTATACTCGCTTTTGAGAAGCTGGAGGCTCTCCGCTGGCTGCCCTATCTGAAAAAGGATGGCAGCATCTTAATTAATGACCAAAGGATCGATCCTATGCCAGTAGTCGTCGGAACGGCGCAATATCCTTCCGATATCCTGGATATCATAAAAAAAGAACGCAAAGAAGTCTTCATCATTAACGGTCTCGGAAAAGCTATCGAAGCCGGCAACGCCAAAACGGTAAACGTAGCTCTGCTGGGACTGCTGGCCAGATGTCTGAAGATAGACAAGAAAACCTGGCTTGATGTTATCCGGGAAACGGTCCCCTTCAAACTGCTTGAGGTCAATCTGAAAGCTTTTGAAGAGGGCTGGAACAGTTTTGACCGCTGAGTTGTATCTCTATACAAAAAATGACCGATAGGATACTGCTAATAGTGTTATGCTATTGGCAGTATTTTTTTAGGCTCTATGTCAAATGTTGGGGTGAACCCCAAAACAAGAGTAACTCTAAACCGATATGATGCTGCTAATGGTTCTTGACTGTTATCAGCATTTTTTTGAGCTAAGCTAAGGTTGACGACATGGTGCCATCCGCTTTTCGGCTGTTGTGCCATCCATGGCACAAACAGTCGCGTTCCGCATACGAGCTCCACTTGGCGCGGACAGCACCATGTCGTTAATATCTCGTTCATTAAGCCATCATAGAGAGAATGTGGGATTCTCATACGAAAAAAAGGGGGCAACACGACTTTACCGAACATACGTTTGCTTTATTCATTATCCTGTGCTAGAATTAATTGGGGTGATGAGCATGGGTACTCTGGAAAAACTTGCAGTCCTCGCTGACGGAGCCAAGTATGATGTTTCTTGTGCGTCAAGCGGGGTAAATAAGCATAATCGAGGCGGTATCGGCAACTCCAAATCATTTGGCATTTGCCATACCTGGTCTGCCGATGGCCGCTGTGTTTCGCTTTTAAAGATTCTCCTGACCAACTACTGCATCTATAACTGCAATTACTGCGTCAACCGCAATCAGAATGATATCCCGCGAGCCAGTTTCACGCCAAGGGAAGTTGCCGACCTGACGATTCAATTCTACAGGCGAAATTATATTGAAGGTCTTTTTTTGAGCTCGGGGATTGAGCGCAGTCCAAATCATACCATGGAAAGAATTTATCAGGTTCTTGACATTCTGAGACATGAATATCACTTTTACGGATATATACACGTCAAAGTGATTCCCGGCGCCGATCCGGCGCTGGTCAACAAGACCGGATTGCTCGCCGACAGGATGAGCATTAATATTGAACAACCTACAGAGCAGAGCCTCAAACTCCTGGCACCGCAAAAGACACTGCCCGTCCTATTTGCGCCAATGAATCAAATTCATCATCAAATGACGCAAAACGCTTCCGAAAGAAAGATCTTCCGACACGTCCAAAAATTTGTTCCGGCAGGACAGTCGACCCAGATGATTGTCGGGGCAAGCAAAGACAGTGACCTTTCCATTATTAAAGCCACAGAAACCCTTTATAACCGTTTTCAGTTGAAAAGAGTCTATTACTCGGCCTATGTTCCCGTTAATGAGGGCCCAAATCTTCCTGCTCTTTCCACTTCTCCGCCTTTGCTTAGAGAACACCGGCTCTATCAGGCGGACTGGCTGCTGAGATTTTACAGCTTTAAAGCGGATGAAATCGTCAATGAACAAAGTCCGTTTTTGGATACCGATTTTGATCCCAAAATTTCTTGGGCGCTTCGAAACATGCAGTTATTTCCTCTAGAAATCAACCAAGCCTCTTATGAAGAGCTGCTTCGAATTCCTGGCGTAGGCGTGACTTCCGCCCAGAGAATCATTCGGCAGCGCAGGCTGGGTAATATTTCTTATAATCATCTTAAAAAAATGGGTGTGGTTCTTAAGCGCGCTAAATATTTTATCACGTGTCAGGGCTGTTATTACGGAGGCATCCCTGCAGAAAGTGCCTTGGTGCGCCAGGCCCTGACACCTGTGGCCAAACCCGTTCAGCTATGTTTGTTCTGATTTATCCTGTAAACATAGCTGATCATTTTAGGGTTGACAAGGTTCTAGGAATCTTCCGAAGAATGAGGGACTGTTGAAAATGGATTATTTATATGACGGAAGCTTTGACGGTCTGCTGACTTCAATATATTACAGCTATTATGAACAAAGAGCCCAGGGAATCTATTCTGAGGCTTCGTATCAGTTCAATATGTTCACGCCATCTACCGTTATCCAAAGTGATCCTGTGCTTGCTGCCAGGGTTTATGATGCGATAGACAGAAAAATTTCTGTCTACTCCTTAATGCAAATCTATTATGTATACCTCTCGAACAATACCGCTAAAGAAAACCTCATCTTAAAATACCTTCAGCTTGGCTTTCAATTAGGTCCGAAAATTGACAGCATTCATTCTCATCCCGAGGTATTGCCGATCCGGCAAACAGCCAAGAAAGTATCTTTTGAAGCAGAACGCTTTTTGGGGCTACTTCGCTTTACGGATACCCGCAATTATCTTTATGCGGTTCTGGAGCCGGATCATAATATATTAATTCTTCTGGCCGACCATTTTGCCGACAGGCTAGCAGGCGAACGTTTCATTATACATGACAAAAAAAGAAGCCTTGCGATCATCTGCAATAAAAAAGACTGGTACCTTTCCGATTTCTCCGAGGAAGCAGCCATTCCTGATTCAGAGACAGAACAATTATACCAGGAGCTCTGGGCTAAATATTTTACCGGTATCAGCATTGAAAACCGCAAAAATAAAAAGCTCCAATCCCATTTTATCCCCCAGCGCTATCGTCATAACCTGGTGGAATTTCGAAAATCGGAGCTGCTTTAGTCTCATCCGTCCATCAATTCATTACAATGTTTTTTCAGCCAGCTTTTCCACTTCTTATAGTCCGGCAGAATTTGTTCCACGAATGCCCAAAATTCCTTGGAATGGTTCATGTACTTAAGATGGGCCAATTCATGAATAATCACATAAGCCGCAACCTGGTTCGGTGCCATGATAATGCGCCAATTTAAGTTGATGTATCCTTTGCTTGAACAGCTTCCCCATTTTGTTTTTTGATCCTTAATTCTAAGTTTTTGGTAGGTAATATCCAGCTGTCTGGCATAATATTCGACCTGTTCAGGAAGAAGCTTTTGGGCCTGCCGGATATACCATTCTTCCAGTATCTTTTTGGTTGATTGACTTTTCTTCTCTTTTGATAACCCCGGTGGAACGATTACAACGATCCTGCTTCCAATAAACGATGCTGAGGAGCTTCCGGGTCCGGCCTTTTCCTCGATCAGCAGAGGATAATGCCTGCCCCTGTACAGTAGTTTTTCACCTGAAACATATTCCTTCGCAGCAGTTTCACCTGCTGCTGAATTTTGTTTTTCGATATGCTTTAATATCAGGTCTTTATTGTTTTCCAGATATCGTCTGGCCTGGGTAAAAGTAATTTCGGCAGGAACAGAAACCTTTAACTTCTGATGTTTGATGGTAACAATCAATCTTTTTGCTTTGCTGCTTTTTCGAAGCTCATATTCAATTTGCCTTTTGCCTATACGAAGGTATTCCATTTTGCCTTCCACTTTACTCCCGAAAATAATGATATTGCCCTGTGCAAAAAATCAAGCAAGACTATTTTACTACGACTAAGGGAAAAAAAGAAACCTTTACGCCAATAAATATTATCTGAATATATCTGTTATTTGTATTTTCCGTTCATAATCCCATCATACCGTCCGATAGGTTGCCTGACTGACTGCCGCTTTCCATCCGCTCAGGTATTGCTGACGCTCAGATTCGGTGATGTTCGAATCAGAAATAAAACGCCCTTTACTGAGGCATTTTAGCTCTTCCTTGTCCTTCCAGTATCCGGCTGCCAAACCTGCCAGATATGCTGCTCCCAAAGCCGTAACCTCACAAATTTCTGACCGTTCAACCGGAATCCCGCTGAGATCCGCCTGAAACTGCAGCAGAAAATTATTATCGGCTGCGCCGCCGTCTACTTTCAAGGCCTTAAGAGGGATATTGGCATCCTTAGCCATTGCCGTAAGAACATCATTTGTCTGATAAGCAATGCTCTCCAGCGCGGCTCTTACAAGGTGGAAGCGGTTTGCTCCCCGGGTAAGTCCGGTCACTATGCCGCGGGCATGCATATCCCAGTATGGTGCGCCGAGTCCGACGAAGGCCGGAACAATATAGACACCGTTCGTATCTTTGACCTGAGTTGCATAATACTCGCTTTCGGCAGAAGTTTTCAGCAATCCAAGTTCATCACGAAGCCACTGAATGACTGCTCCGCCAATAAATACACTGCCTTCCAGCGCATATTCCACCCTGTTGTCAATCCCCCAGGCAATTGTCGTCAGCAATTTATTTTGAGACCGGATCATATTTTTACCGGTATTCATTAGGATAAAACAACCCGTACCGTAGGTATTTTTGACCATTCCTTCTGTAAAGCAGGCCTGCCCAAAAAGTGCGGCCTGCTGATCACCGGCTATTCCAGCTATCGGTATTTCAGCGCCAAATATCGAAGAATCTGTTACCCCGCAGCAGAGGCTGCTCGGACAGACTTCCGGCAGCAGTGATCTGGGGATATCCAGATAAGATAATATTTTGTCATCCCACGCTAGTTCCCTGATATTATAGAGCATGGTTCGGGAGGCATTGCTGTAATCCGTGATATGCAGCCGGCCTTTGGTAAGATTCCAGACGAGCCAGCTGTCAATTGTGCCAAAAAGCAAATCTCCTTCTTCGGCCATCACCTGGCCATCCGGGATATGATCGAGGATCCAGCGGATTTTTGTTCCGGAAAAATAAGCATCCGCAACAAGGCCGGTCGCATCTGAAATATACTCGTTTAAGGTACTGTTCAGTATCTGCTCGCAAAGTTCCGTCGTTCTGCGGCATTGCCAGACAATCGCATGATAGACAGGTTTGCCGGTAAAACGGTTCCAAACCACAGTCGTCTCCCTTTGATTTGCTATCCCTAGCCCAACAATATCATCCGGATTTATGTCCGTCTGATCCAGAACCTCTCTGATAGCAGCCAGCTGGGTGTCCCAGATTTCCAAAGGATCATGTTCAACCCACCCCGGGAACGGATAGATCTGAGCAAACTCTTTTTGGGCTTTGCCTACAATCATTCCTTCATGGTTAAAAACGACAGCCCGTGAGCTTGTCGTCCCCTGATCGAGCGCAATAATATATTTTTGGACCATTTATGTTCCTCCATTAACCAGTTCAATGAGCCAAAGCCCGAATACTTTCCGTAAATATTTTTATTATACTATAATTAATGAGAAAACAGGCCAAAATAATTCCAATCGGTACCCGATTAAGCTGAATAGATGAACACGGCCACCGGAATTATCTGAGGAGGGTAGTGATCAGACTATGCAAGACTGGCAGGAAAAAGCAGCTATACTCGTTGATGAGTATGTAGCTCCTCAAGGAATTCATGACAAACGCATCCTGGACGCCATTAAAAAAATCCCCAGACATTTGTTCATTCCTGAAGATTTATGGCCCTACAGTTATGATGATGAACCGCTTCCGATCGGAGAGAAGCAGACGATATCCCAGACCTTTATTGTAGCTAAAATGACCGAACTATTGGCTTTGGAACCTGGTGACAAAGTCCTTGAAATAGGTACGGGTTCCGGCTATCAGTCTGCTTTGCTGGCCGAGATGGGTATGGCCGTGACAACCATCGAAAGAATCGAAGCGCTCGCCCTTAAAGTTCGAATATTATTTGAACAGCTGAACTATCCGATCTGCAGTATCATTGCTGACGGCCGAAACGGTTATGAACCAAATGCACTGTACCGGGGAATCATCGTAACGGCAGCGGCACCGGTCATTGAACCTTGCTGGCTTGAACAGCTCGATGTCGGCGGGAGAATCGTTGTCCCGCTTGAAGCCGGCGAAGGGCTAGCCTGTCAGCGTTTGCTGGTCAGACAAAAGACCAATACAAATCCGGAAAGCTATATTGACAGCTGGGATGACTACTGCCGCTTTGTACCGCTGCTCTCTGGGACAGCAGCGGGGACAAAAGAAGCGCTTCCATGTCCCCGCTCGTCTATTTCCCGTACTTAAGCAGCCTCTTCACGGCAAATTCTACCCATTTGCTGTCCGGCTGTCCATAATTGCTGTAAGGATGAATGGAAATCCCTCCTCTGGGGCTGAATTCTCCTATAACCTCGATGTATCTGGGTTCAAGCAGCCGGATCAGGTCTTTCATGATGATGTTGACGACATCTTCGTGGAAACCACCATGGTTGCGGAAACTGAAAAGATATAGCTTCAACGATTTGCTTTCTACCAATTTTTGATCCGGGATATAATTGATAATCATCGTTCCAAAATCCGGTTGGCCGGTAATTGGACACAAGCTGGTAAATTCAGGGCAATTTAAGCGGACAAAATAATTATTATCGGGATACTTGTTTGCAAAACTCTCCAGTATGTCCGAATCATAATCAAAAACATAGCGTGTTTGTCCCGATCCCAGAAGTGACAGGCCCTCAGTTTCCTTGTTTTTCATTTACGGTAACCTCCCAGCGGTTCTTAATCATAAACAGAATGCTTATTCCGAGCATTTGCATCAGACTCTTAACAGCAAACTGCCCAAGTACTGCATTCGGCACAAAATCCCAGGTCAGGATGCTAAATAAAGAATAAGCAACATTATTTTTCTCCTAATAATAAATAATGATCCAAAAGTTTGCCACCCCTTGCTGTCCATGGATGTTAAAATAAAAAGGGCATGTAACTGCCCTAAAACTACCAGACGATAGCTTCCCTAGTTTTGTTTAGAGACAGGATGGATGACGAACTGTCTTATTAAGTTAAATGGTCTATTCCATATCGATAAACGGCCAGGATGCGGATAGCTTGCAGCTGTCTCCTCGATAATAAGTAATACCCAGCCCGATTGGCTTATCCTGTGTATTAAACAGTCTTTGCTCAACAACCAAAAGTGGGAGGGCATTGTACAGGGACAGGTATTTCGATATTTTTTCATCAGGCATTTGGGCAGAAATTGTTAATTCTTTCTTAATCGCAAACAGAGAAGTATACCGAGAAACAATTTCCGGGAAAGTACTGTATTTGATTTCTTTTTCAACGATAGGCATTCCCTTGTAGTAAATCAGGTATTTTTCATCATACGCGACTGCTTCTCCATTGCTGTAATGGATCCGTCTAACCATAATTATTTTTTTGCTTTGGGGTATATTCAGACTGTCAATGAGTCTTGGTGTCGGCAGGATAATTTTAACTTCAATCAGCTTGGTCGTATCGATGGTGTTAATCAGATTTGCCATCTCGTTGTAATATAAGATGTATTTCTTGGAATCCGGCTCATTCACAAAGCTACCCTTGCCAGGGATAGAGGTGATATATCCCTCATTCACTAAGATTGCCAGACCCTTGCGGACCGTCATCCGGCTCACGCCATAGGTATCGCACAATGAATTTTCTGAAGGGATCGCATCTCCCGGCTTCAAAACACCCTCTTTAATTTTTTTCTTTATCTCTTCAATAATATGTTGATAGATTGGTAATTCCATCTTCTTACTCCTCGGCAATTATTTAGTTATCATATATTATACATAGGAACAGATTAATAAATCCATCAATATTTTTTAAGCAACTAACTTATTTACTTTCTTCAAAAACCTGTATTCTGCAGATATTCCTGTTGAAAAGCAGGATTTGCCGCCAGGTCAAAATGGGTTGTCTTTGCCAATAATATCAAAGTATTTATCCGTATATTTCTGGACAGTAGAAAATTCGATGCTCCGGCTCCTGCCGCATTGCCTATGGACCGGATGGGTACATTCGAAAAATTGGGAAACAAACCGAGTACCTGAGCACTTGGAGCGTCGATATAGTTGCCGAAGGCCCCGGCAATCAGAATTTCCTCGAGATCTTCTCCTTCCAGCCCATATTCTTTCATTAATAGCATGCATCCTGTATAAATGGCGCTTTTGGCAAGCTGTACAGCACGAATATCCTTTTGGCTGATGTAAATTCGGTCGTTATCACCGGACTGTCCCTCATCCATCAGGTAGAAAACGCTGACCCCGTCAAGATTTGCCAGATTATTGGCAAATCTTTGATTTTCCGGCCGACAAACTTTTAAATATTTGTCGGGAGACAGCAATCTGCCTTCTTTACTGATCAGCTCGGCTTTCAGCATTTCTGCAACTGCATCAACAATACCGGAGCCACAAATCCCTTTGGGATGTTCTCCGCCAATCACTTTTAATTCAATTTTACCTTCCGACAGTTTTACCCGTTCGATGGCTCCGTTTGTTCCACGCATTCCAAAGCAGATCGTTGCTCCTTCGAGGGCCGGTCCGGCAGCAGTTGATGTGGCCAGCCATTTCTTCTCGTTCCCCAATAAAATTTCGCCGTTTGTTCCAAGGTCAATAATCAATCTGTTCCCTTGACGTTCCCCTTCAGGCAAAGCCAGCAGGACAGCTAAAGTGTCCGCTCCGACGAAGCCCCCGATCAAAGGTAAAAAATCAATAATGGCATTGGGATGAATGTTAAGGCTCAACTCCCGTGCTGTTGTTAACACTTCACTTAAAATCGTGTTGGTGTAAGGCGTCCTGCCAAGAGATCCAGGATGCAAACCTAAAAAGAGGTGCTGCATGGCACTGTTGCCGCAAATCACCATCGTATAGATATTTTCGGCGCTGATCTGGTTTTGCTGTATCGCTTCCAGAATCAGAGCGTTAATGGTCTCTGCCACTTTACGCTGAAGAATTTTTAGCCCTTCAGGATTCTTCATCGCCGCCATGATACGGGATATAACATCTGCGCCTTCCGTAATCTGACCGTTCAAGGCGGAATATACCCCTACTTTTTTACCGCTATTAAGGTCATATAAGTAGGCCACAACAGAGGTACTCCCAAGGTCAACGGCAAATCCATAATTGCTGGCTGAGGTGTCGCCCTGCTCAATATCAAGCAGCTGTTCGTCTCTTAAGACCAAAGTAATACCGTCCATTTCCTGTTTCTGCATCAGCTGTGATAATTTTTGCAGAAGGCATAAAGCTGGCGTATTAATCCGGACCGGAACCTTGGCTTGAATATGTTCCCAGTCCCCGTAATAGAATGGTGTTTTTAGAAACTTCTTATCGATAAAAATCTTTTTAACCGTCGGATCGATGTTCAGCTCTGTTTCAATGCGGTCCGTTAAAATCGAGGCTTCATGTTTGTAGTCTCCATATTTAAGATAAACGATCAAGCCGTCGCTTACTGGCTCCTGACACGCCAATACTTCCTGCCGTATGCCGTCCTTTTCTATTTCGACTGTGCATTTTTTACATGTGCCTTTTCCTCCGCAAACAAGATCAAGCGGATATCCAAGGCCTGAACATGCAACAGCAACCGTGTCATTCTTCTGGCATAAGATTTCTTTATTCTGGCTTGGAAATAGAACTTTTTTCATCATATTGTTTTCCTTTCTGTTATAATAAAACCTATCATTTTCAGCGAAGGACAACCGTCTTTTTCCAAGAATCATTCTAACATATCATATTATAAAACGTAACTTTCCTTAATTACAAGTCGGTGGTTGAGGCTATTGTCGAAATAGAAATTATTTTCTAAAAAATCTCTTGTTTTTTATCTTTTGAATATATTGACTATTGAAAATTTGGGTGATATATTAGAGTAAGCAAAACTCCTGTATATACAATAGTATACATCATTCTGGACACAATTTATCTCTTTTCATTATCTTATCTTATGTTAGATTTTCTCAGAGAATAATTGGAAAAGGGGGATACTCATGGAGAACGCTTTTCGCAAATCAATACAGGACAACAATGAGTTTATTGTAACATGGGAACTCGTACCTGGCCGTGGCTCCAAAGAAGTTTCCCAGGAAAAAGCGCTTCAATTGGCGGAGCAGGCTGCTAAAGGAAAAAAGATCCATGCGGTTAGTCTGACTGACAACCCGGGTGGAAGCGTCGGTATTAATCCTGAGGGCATTGGCAGGGAAATCAAGGGCCTAGGCTTAGATGCAATCATTCATGTTGCCTGCAAGGACAAAAACCGCACGCAACTGGAAAGCCAGCTTTTTTCCCTGGAACGTTCGGGACTCCATAACTTGTTGGTACTGACCGGCGACCATGATCCGGGTAACTTTTTCGGACGGCCCAAACCGGTTTTTGACCTTGATTCCACTCAGCTCTTGGCCTTTATCGCCAAGATGAATGACGGATTGGAACTCCCCACAGCTAAAGGTGTCCATAAACTTCAGCCGACCCATCTTTTTGCGGGTGCTGCTGTTTCACCTTTTAAAGCCACCGAAGCCGAACAGATGCTCCAGTACACCAAGCTCAGAAAGAAGATCGAGAACGGTGCTCAGTTCATTATACCCCAAGTTGGCTACGATGTCAGGAAGTACCACGAACTCTATCAATTTGTGAAGCACAATAACCTGCACGGATGCTTAATGGGAAATATTTACTTGCTGACTTATGGTGCTGCCAAAGCGATGAGTATGAATAAAGTCCCCGGATGTGTTATTACGGACAAGCTCGTTGCTGAACTGGAACAAGAAAAACAAAGCAGTGACAAGGGTGCCGCCGCCATGCTGGATAGGGCAGCGAAACTCTTTGCTATCCTGAAAGGTATGGGCTATAAAGGCGTTCATCTCGGGGGGCATAATACGACGTACGAACAAGTTGAATATATTATTGACCGCGGAAACGAACTGGCCGCCAACTGGCAGGATTATGTCCGGGAGTTTGACTATCCTCAGAAAAACGGTTTCTATGTTTACGCCAAAGATGAAAAGACCGGCCTGAATACTGCTCAAAAATCCAATGACTACAACAATTATGAGAAGAGCTTTGATTTAAATTATAAGATGTCCAGAGTTGTTCACAAGATGATGTTTGAGCCCAACAAAGGAATGTTCGGCTTTATGCGCGGATTTTGTCATGCCATAAAGGATTCTGCGCTGGAAAAACCTTTTCACGGCATTGAGCACCTCGCCAAATCCTGCATGTACAATTGCCAGGACTGCGGTGACTGTGCGCTGATTGATGTAGCCTACGTCTGTCCAATGGGCAATTGTCCCAAGAACCAACGGAACGGCCCATGTGAAGGAAGCTACAACGGCTGGTGTGAAGTGTATCCGAACAAGCAGAAGTGCATCTGGGTCAAAGCCTATTACCGCTTAAAAGGCTATTCTGAGGAAGAAAAGCTGAATTCCTATCATGTGAGCCCTTACAATTGGGAAAAACAACATACTTCAGGCTGGATAAACTTTTTTGAAGGCCAGGACCACTCTGCGGAAAGACTTGGCATTAAACCTAGAACAAATTTCGAAGAAAAAGAATAAAGGTCATAAGGTTTGAAGGCCATTCAGTCTTTGTAACCGTCCTTTAAACTTTATGACCTTTTAAATCAGCCTAAATACACTTATAATAGGGGTAGGAGAAATGGAAAAAATGTTTAAAACTCCTTCAGAGATTACTGAGGGATTTGTAGAATATGGAAAGAATAAAACCAATTCTTCTATATTGAAATTGCTGCTGTTGGCAATACTAGCAGGAGCCTTTATTGCCTTCGCGGCGGAAGGCTCTAATACTGCCATTCACACCATCACTTCTGTTGGCTTAGGCAAAGCACTCGCTGGTGCCTTATTTGCCACAGGACTGATGATGGTGGTTATCACCGGAGCTGAATTATTCACCGGAAACACCCTGATTGTGGTATCTTGTATGGAAAAAGAATCAAGATGGCTAAAGATGCTGCGGAATTGGACGATTGTCTATGTCGGGAACTTTATTGGTTCCATGCTTATCGTCCTGTTTATCCTTTACTCCGGCCAGTTTGACTTTTCCTCAGGTTTGCTCGGAGGGTTTACAATCAAAGTCGCCGCATACAAGACGGGCCTGACTTTTCCGAAAGCTTTCTTCATGGGAATCTTGTGCAACTGGCTGGTTTGTATGGCCGTTTGGATGGCGAATGCAGCCAAGGATATTACCGGTAAACTCCTCGCTATCTTTTTTCCGATCTGGCTGTTTATTACTTCCGGTTTTGAACACTGTGTAGCCAATATGTATTACATTCCTGCCGGCATTCTCGCCAAAGCCAACCCAACCTGGGTGGCCCAGGCTGCAACGCTCGGTGTAACACCTGAAAAACTTGCTCACCTTAACTGGGGAACGTTTGTTGTGAATAACCTTATTCCTGTTACGCTCGGAAATATTGTCGGCGGCAGCCTGTTTGTCGGGATTATTTACTGGATGAGTTTCATGTACAAAAAGAAACCTACTGCTGTTATGGATATAGACCATCTTGTCCAGAAAAAATTTGATAGTGCTTACGTAAAATCTAAATAAAGTTAAGCAAAGATGTCCATAATTAAAAAAAGGGGGAAAACCAATGGCTTTCAAAAGTGATATTGAAATCGCCCAGGAATCAACCATGCTGCCTGTATTAGATGTAGCAAAAGAACTCGGAATCCCCGAGGATTATCTGGAATCCTATGGCAAATACAAAGCCAAAGTCGACTACAACTTATTGAATCAAAAAGCGGACACACCGAATGGCAAACTGATTCTGGTTACTGCCATCAACCCGACTCCTGCCGGAGAAGGTAAAACTACGACATCCGTCGGTTTAGGAGATGCTCTCCATTATCTCGGCAAAAAAACTGTTATTGCACTACGCGAACCATCCTTAGGCCCTGTATTTGGTGTCAAAGGTGGCGCCGCTGGCGGCGGTTATGCTCAGGTCGTACCAATGGAAGATATCAACCTTCACTTCACAGGTGATTTTCATGCCATTGGTGCTGCTAACAATCTGATTGCAGCGATGCTAGACAACCATATCCAACAAGGCAACGCGCTGGATATCGATGTTCGCAGAATTACTTGGAAAAGATGCATGGACATGAATGACCGTCAGCTCCGCTCCATTGTCAACGGACTTGGTGGCAAAGCCAATGGTACTCCGAGAGAAGACGGCTTTGACATCACGGTTGCTTCTGAAATCATGGCGATCATGTGCCTGTCCAGCGATATTGACGACTTCAAAGCGAGAGTTGAGAGAATCATTGTCGCCTACAACAGAAGCGGTGAGCCCGTAACTGCCGGTCAACTGAAATGTCAAGGTGCTGTTGGTGCCCTGATGAAAGATGCTTTAAAACCGAACCTTGTACAAACTCTTGAACATACACCAGCTTTCATCCACGGCGGACCGTTCGCGAACATTGCTCACGGCTGCAATAGTGTTATGGCGACCAAGATGGCTTTAAAGCTTGGCGACTATGTTGTAACTGAAGCTGGATTCGGCGCTGACCTCGGCGCTGAGAAATTTATTGATATCAAATGTCGTTTAAGTGGCCTGCGTCCGGAAGCCGTTGTTATCGTTGCAACTGTTCGTGCGCTCAAATCCCATGGCGGCGTAGCTAAAGCTGATCTCAACAAAGAAAACCTGGAGGCTCTCAAAAAAGGCTTGCCGAACCTCTTAAAACACGTTGAAAACGTCACCGTCAACTTTGGTCTGCCTGCCGTTGTTGCGATCAATAAATTCCCGATCGACAGCGAAGCTGAACTGGCAATGATTGAAGACGAGTGCAAGAAACTGGGCGTTAATGTAGCCCTTTCCGAAGTTTGGGAAAAGGGCGGCCCTGGCGGCGCGAAACTGGCTGAAGAAGTCCTTCGCATCATTGACAGCCCGAAAAACTTTAACTTTGCTTATGACATCAACATGGGTCTCAAAGACAAAATTACCGCAATTGCCACCAAGATCTATGGTGCAGACGGTATTGACTTCATTGGCAGCAGCTCCGCAGATATCGAGAACATTGAAAAAATCGGCTATCGTGATGTTCCGGTCTGTATGGCGAAGACCCAGTATTCCTTGTCTGATGACCAGAAGAAACTGGGACGTCCATCAGGCTTCAGAATCTCGATCCGTGGCGTGAAGATTTCTGCTGGTGCGGGCTTTGCTGTTGCACTTACCGGAGACATCATGACCATGCCCGGCCTGCCGAAAGTACCGTCCGCTGAAAACATTGACGTAGACAGCACCGGTAAGATTTCCGGCTTATTCTAAGATAAAGTTTAATATTGTTTCCAATAAGAATGAGATGGCAGCTTTGTACTACCATCTCATTCTATAAATGCTCTTAATCTTTATTGGGTAGGTCTGTGTAATATATTGCCGCTTTCGGCTTTTGTGCCCTCCGTGGCAAGTTGCTCCTTGTCGAATGCTATGTCATCCGTGACGCACTCGACCCCAGACACCTCCCGTGCTTGCGTGCTCCACTGACGCCGTCTATGTATTACATACACAGACTAGTTTCTAGAGCAAGATGCCAGAATTTGAGATTTGAGTATTTTCTAGAATATTTGCCTTAAGATAACATAACTATGGGATCGCTATATATTGGTTGTTACGCAATAATTAGTAGCTAAAAATTTAGAAAAAAATCAAGAACAGGAGATGAATATTATGTTGAAAAAGAGCTGTATCGAATTTGTAGATGCGCTGTCTTCCAAAGAGCCGGTTCCTGGCGGCGGCGGTGCTTCTGCATATGTTGGCTCCATCGGCATGGCGCTGGGTGTCATGGTAGGAAGTTTAACTGTCGGCAAGAAGAAATATGCTGATGTTGAAGCCGACGTACTCGTCCTGATGGAAAAAGGCAAGAAGATCATTGAAAAACTGCAGGTTCTGGTCAAAGAAGATGCTGATGCTTTCTATCCGCTTTCCCAGGCTTACGGACTGCCCAAAAATACTGAAGAAGAAATCCGGACCAAAGAAGAAACCCTGCAGGCTGCTTTGGTTAAAGCAACACTTGTACCGCTCGATATTGTTAGATGCTGCGCTGACGGCATCAATCTTCAGGAAGAATTTGCTCAGAAGGGCACCCGTATTGCGATCAGCGACGTCGGTGTCGGCGTAACCTTCCTGAAAGCTGCGCTCGAAGGCGCCAAGCTGAATGTCTTAATCAACACCCAAATCATGAAAGATCAGGTTCTAAAACAGAAAATCGAGACCGAACTGAACGAACTTGTCACCACATATACCGCCAAAGCCGACCGCATCTTTGCGGATGTTCAGAATGCAATTACGGGAGGTAAATAAGCAGCATGACTCAGATTCTTAACGCTAAACCCGTTGTCCAGGCCATGAAAGAAAACCTCCAGCAGGAAGTTGCGGCTTTAAAGGCTGAAGGCATCAACCCGACCTTAGGTATCATTCGCGTCGGCAGCCGTCCGGATGACGTTTACTATGAAAACAGTATTATTAAAAACTGCAATAATCTTGGCATTGCAACCAAGACCTATCCTTTGGACTTAAATATCAGCATGGAAGAATTCACAAAAGTCATGACGGGGGTCAACAATGACAGTACCATTCATGGCATCATGCTGTTCCGTCCACTACCGAAACAGCTGGACGAAGAAGTCATCAAGCACCTGATCTCGGCAGATAAAGACATTGACTGCATGAATCCGCTGAACCTGGCCAAGGTATTTGAAGGCGATATGAGCGGACTCCTGCCCTGCACGCCCGCAGCATGTATGGAAACTTTGAGCCATTACGGCTACAATCTTAGCGGCGCGAATGTAGTGGTTATGGGAAGAAGCCTAGTTGTAGGAAAGCCACTGGCCATGATGCTCTTAAAAGAGAATGCGACCGTAACGATGTGCCATTCCAAGACCAAAGACATGGCCGGAATTGCGAAGAAAGCGGACATCATCATTGCTGCGATGGGCAGAGCCAAAATGATCGATGACAAATACGTATCCGAAAACACTGTCGTTATCGACGTTGGCATCAACGATGCCGGTGACGGCAAGATGTGCGGGGATGTCGATTATGATGCAGTCGTGGACAAAGTCAGTGCGATCACTCCTGTACCGGGCGGCGTAGGTTCGATTACCACCGCGATTTTGATGAAAAACTGTCTGCGGGCAGCCAGAAAAAAGCACTGATAAACCTTGTTGACCAAGCAATTTAAATAGTCTATGAAAGATAGAATATGTAGGATACTTTTATTTTTTAAATCTTTTTAGAATATAGTATACTTTGTCGAAAAAGATATTGACCGTATGTAGAAACAATGTTAAACTCTAAGCGTATACCTGTATATACAAATTTCATAAGGAGTGAATTTGATAGATGATTATTATTGGTGAAAAAATCAATGGTACAATCCCTATCGTGAAAAAAGCGATTGAAGAGAGAGATGCTAACTTTATCCGCCAGCGTGCGATTGACCAGACCAATGACGGCGCCCACTACCTAGATGTCAGTGCCAGCACATCACCTGATGTTGAAGTGGAAACACTGAAATGGCTAATGGATATTGTTCAGGATGCCGTTGACACTCCGCTCTGTATTGACAGCCCGAATCCGCGTGCGATTGAAGCCGTTTTTAAATATGCCAAGAGACCGGGACTTATCAATTCCGTTTCCATGGAAGGCGACAAATGCGATGTCATTTTCCCGTTGATTAAGGGAACGACTTGGGAAGTCATTGCGCTAACTTGCGACAATGACGGAATTCCCAAAAACATTGACACCAGAGTTAGAATTGCAAAGCAAATGGTTGAGGAAGCTGCTAAATATGATATTACTCCTGACAGGATGCATGTCGACCCCTTGGTTATTGCTTTGTCTACTGATAACAATTCCATGTACTCCTTTAATGAAAGCATGACAAGAATCAAAGAAATGTACCCGACAATCAAAATCACTTCCGGTTTGAGCAACATCTCTTTCGGAATGCCTTTAAGAAAAGTTGTCAACCAGAACTTCCTTGCCCTGGCTACTTTCTTTGGTATGGATTCAGCGATTATGGATCCCTGCAGCAGAGATATGATTGCAACCCTGCTCGCAACTGAAGCATTAATGGGCAAAGACAAGAACTGCAGAAAGTTCAGCACCGCTTTCAGACAAGGCAAAATTGGTCCTGTGAAATAAAATAAATAAAATAAATAAAATAAATGAAACGTCGTGTCCACCAAAAAGGCTTCCCCTTTCTGGTGGTCTGCAAAACCTTTTAAAGCCAGGTGAATAAAGTGATTAAAAGCATATTGATTGACACCCATGTTCATTTGGCTTTGGATGGAATAGCTTTTCAAGAGGCACGTCTGCAGCACAAAGATAACCCCAATTCAACTATAATTACCAATTTCCTTAGAAAATATAAAAAGATGGGCATTTGTGCACTGCGCGACGGAGGAGACAACTTAAATGTATCTCTTCTGGCCAGAGAACTGGCCCTTGAAGAAGGAATGATTCTCCGGACCCCTGGTTTTGCGATCTACAAACAAGGATGCTACGGCAGTTTCTTAGGCAAGCCGGTCGCCGATATGGCTGATTTCAAAAATGTTTTTAAAAAGCTGCTTGCGTCAAATCCTGATCATCTTAAGATACTACTTACCGGACTTGTAGATTTTAATCAATTCGGGAAAGTTGACGGCTCACATTTCAGTTATGATGAAATGTACTACATGATACAGACGGCAAAGGATCAAGACCTTCCCGTAATGGTCCACACTAATTCGGCAGAAGCAGTTGGTATCGCTGTGAAAGCCGGTGCAAATACAATTGAGCATGGTTATTTTCTGACAGAAAATGAATTGCAGCTGATGCTGGAACACGATACTATCTGGATTCCTACGTTAGCACCTTTGGGAAACCTGATTGTTTCAAAAGACAGCCGCTTTACAGACCAATTGCCGAATATTGCCCGGATCTATGATGCGCAGAAAGCTCAGGTCAAAAAAGCCTTTGAATTAGGCGTAAAAATCGCCGTTGGCAGCGATGCGGGGTCATACGGGGTATCCCACGGAAAAGGTTTCTATGATGAAGTTGGTCACATGGTTATGACAGGAATAAGCAAACACGCCATTTTGGAGCTGGCCACTGCAAACGGAATCGACGCTTTAAATCTCAATAATAAAGAATTAGATTATATTTTCCAAGCAAAAAAATCGGTTGAGTTGAGGAATTATGATGAAGACAGTAGTGATTTGCTGTAAAATGTTGAAAAACGAGCTTTCTGCCATCATCGGAAAACTGGCATACACTATCCTGTCGTCTGGATCTCCTCAGAATATCATAACATCCCGAGACCATAACCCTACGTGCTAAGTTACTAAGTGAGATCGATAAGTGATATCTTGTGAAAAAATTCTTTTGGTGTAATTATTCTTGTATATACAAAAATATACAGGCCTATACAGATAACTTTTTTAATTTTTATCTATATACAAGTATATATAAATTATGCTGTTAAGAATTGAATAATTGCTATTCAGCCCCCCGTTTCGTTCGTTAACAACGGATCAATATATTCCCGAAAAATTTCGTACTATAATAATCTTAAATTACAATGTCTTTTTTAACTTTTTACTGCCAGAGATAAAGCTCTGATCCTTATATTTTTAAAAAAGTTTGTGAATTTACTCATAAATGACCCGATTTTGAGTTAAAACCTCAGTACACGACACTTTTTACTTTAAGTATTCGCCATCTGTAGCAGCTAAACGAATTTAAAGACAACGTATGGTTATTGAAGGAGGAAACGCAATGGACGAAAAATTACTGGACGAAACAACACTGTCAGTAGATTTAGCTACTCAAGAACTTTACGTCAAGGCCCGAAATGACGGTTCTGAAACACTCTGGGACAGAAAGGCCGCTCTCAAAAACCAATGTGGTTTTGGTGAGCAAGGTGTATGCTGCCGGATTTGTACCATGGGTCCTTGCCGCGTCAGCCCGATTCCAGGAAAAGGCGTTCAAAAAGGTATTTGCGGCGCCACTGCGGATGTTATTGCTTCCAGGCATTATGCCCGAATGGTAGCAGGCGGTTCATCTGCACACTCCGATCACGGCAGACATATTGCCCATGTACTTCATATGGCAAGTCCGGACGGAGATTATCAAATCCGTGACGAGAAAAAACTGCTGAATGTTGCAGCCAGATGGGGTGTGGCTACAGAAGGCAAAGATATCTACCAGGTTGCCCATGAAGTTGCTGAAGCAGCTCTGAATGATTTTGGCAAGCCTTTTGGTTCAATGGTTATTCCGCCAAGTATTACTAAACAAAGATTAAAAGTCTGGGAAAATAATGATATCCTCCCCGATGCTATTGACAAAGAAGTTGTATCGATTATGCATGCTACACATATGGGCTGTACCGCTGATGCTGAAAGTATGATCAATCTTTCTATGCGGACATCTTTGACCGACGGTTGGGGCGGTTCCTATATCGGTACTGAATTCAGCGATATTATCTTTGGAACCCCGATGCCGAGAGAAATCGAAGCCAACATGGGTGTTATTGAGAAAAACATGGTGAACATTGTCTTGCATGGTCATGAACCCAGTTTATCGGAAATGATCGTTGTTGCCGCTGATGACCCTGAGCTGAAGGCTCTGGCCAAGAGTGTCGGCGCAGAGGGAATCAACCTGGTCGGCATTTGCTGTACCGGCAATGAAGTCGCGATGCGTCACGGCATTAAAATTGCCGGGAATTTCAATCAGCAGGAGCTCGCGATTGTTACCGGTGCCGTTGAAGCCATGATTGTGGACGTTCAATGTATCTTCCCTGCCCTGGCCAACCTGGCTCAATGTTACCATACCAAATTTATCACAACCTCAAGACTTGCCAAAATTAAAGACGCCGTTCATATTGAATTTGATGAGAACAACGCCTATGAATGCGCAAAGAGAATAATTCGGAAAGCAGTAGAGAACTATACAAACAGAAAGCACGAAAAAATTTCCATCCCAACACATAAATCAACCGGCACGATCGGTTACAGCAACCAGGCTATTATTGGCCAGTTGGACCGCGTTGTCAATTCTTATACGCATAAGCCAGGCACGTTTGAACCATTGGCGCAATGCTTAGTCTCTGGTGTATTAAGAGGCGCAGCCGGTGTCGTCGGCTGCAATAACCCGAAGGTGAAAGGTGACCACAGCCATATCGAAATTATTAAAAAGATGCTCGCCAATGACGTCATTGTTGTTGTTACCGGCTGTGCGGCTCAGGCTGCTGCCAAAGCTGGTCTCTTAAGCAAAGATGCCGTCAAGTATTGCGGAGTAGGATTACAAAAAGTATGCGAACTGGCCGATATTCCTCCTGTTCTGCATATGGGTTCCTGTGTTGACAACAGCCGTATCCTTGAACTGGTTGGTGAAGTAGCCAAGATTCTGGGACTCGATATGAGCGAACTGCCGGTTGTCGGCGCAGCTCCGGAATGGATGTCCGAAAAAGCTGTCGCCATCGGTACCTACGTGGTAAGCTCCGGAATCGATACCTTTCTAGGCGTTGTTCCTCCGGTAACCGGAAGCCCGGAAGTTACGGATATCCTGACAAACAGACTGGAAGACTGGGTAGGGGCAAAATTCTACTTTGAAACAGATCCGGCTGTAGCCGCAGAAAAAATGCTGGCCAGAATTGAAGAAAAGAGAGCCAAAGTCGAAGCGCTTAACGTTCAGAGAATGAATGTTACCGACTATGACGATTTAGCTCCTGCCGGCTTTTAAAAAACGCGGCCATGGTCGTTTTTTTTGCCAGAAGAATTTCTTCAGGCAACAGATAACAAAAGATAAATGATGCGTCGGGGTGATTTAAATGAAGATAGCAATTACAGGTAAAGGTGGCGTCGGAAAAACAACTTTTGCAGCAATTCTAAGCAGGCTGTATGCAGCGGAAGGCTACCGGGTTCTGGCAGTTGATGCCGATCCTGATGCCAATCTGGCTTTGGCCCTTGGTTTTCCTGACGAGATTATTTCCAAGATCGTGCCGATTGCCGAAATGAAAGAACTGATTGCAGAAAGAACAAGTACCCCGACCGATTCCTTTAGTAAAATGTTCAAATTAAATCCTCAGGTAGATGATATCCCGGACAAATACTGTACCTGCTGCAACGGTGTAAATCTGTTGACGATGGGTACCGTCGAAAGCGGCGGCAGCGGCTGCGTTTGCCCGGAACATGTCCTGTTGAAAAGACTTACTTCTCATTTAGTCCTGCAAAATAAAGATGTTGTCGTTATGGATATGGAAGCCGGGATTGAGCATCTCGGCAGAGGAACAGCCCAGGGTGTGAATACCTTTATTGTGGTCGTTGAGCCCGGAGCCAGGAGTCTCCAGACGTACCACAAGATTAAGAAATTGGCTTCCGATATCGGCATACCTAAAATTTATGCTGTGGGCAACAAGATCAAAAACGATTCGGATAAAGCGTATATCCTGGAAAATATCGATCCTGAAGCCTGCTTGGGCTTTATCTCTTACAACGTAGACGTCGTCAATTCTGACCGGCCAGATCAGTCTCCCTTCATGAACAGCAAGATTGTTGAGGAAGTCAAAGCAATTAAAGTTAAGCTCGATGCTTTGATCTAGAAAAGAGGTAGTTTCGATGGGAAAAACGATTGCGGTAGCAGGTAAAGGCGGAACCGGAAAAACAACCATTACTGGACTTCTGATCGATTACCTTGTAAAAAACAAGCAAGGACCTGTACTTGCTGTCGATGCAGATGCCAATGCCAACTTGAATGAAGTGCTGGGAGAAACAATTGAAGTTACGCTTGGCGAAATCAGAGAAGAAGTCAACTTGAGAGAAACCATGCGCGATGGTTTTCCCGGAGGAATGACCAAAGCCCAGTATCTTCAGTACCAGCTGAATACCTCGATCACCGAAGGAAATGGATATGACCTCCTCGTCATGGGAAGGTCCGAAGGTAAAGGCTGTTACTGTTTCGTCAATGGGATTTTGCGGGAACAGCTTGATAAGGTCTCTGATAAATACAGATATGTTGTGATTGACAATGAAGCCGGCATGGAGCACTTAAGCCGCGGAACAGCAAGAAACATTGATATTTTGATTCTCGTCAGCGACTGTTCGCGCCGCGGTGTTCAGGCGGTAGGCCGTATTAACAAGCTGGTCAAAGAACTAGGTTTAAAAGTAGCTCAACAATATTTAATTATCAATAAAGCCCCGGATGGGAAATTAAACGAGGGAATTATTGAAGAAATCTCCTTGCAGGGGTTGGAACTGCTGGGAATCATTGCCCTGGATCCATTGATATATGCGTATGATTCTCAGGGAAAAGCCTTGGTTAATTTGCCTGATGACAGTTTATCAAAACGGGCAATTAAAGATATCTGCCAAATAATTGGTTTATAAGAAGAAGGAGGAGATTCTAGTGGCTTTTAAAACCTCAGTCCAAAAGTATAGTGGAAGCATTTGCAACTTGGAATTAGGGACAGGGGAAAACACCTTAGCGCTCGGTGGACAGAATGTGTTTCCGTTTTACAGTTTTGACGGTGATACCGGTAGCGGTACAAAGATTGGTTTAGAAATTCTTGATGTTTACCCGGAAAATTGGGTAAAAGGCCTTAAAGAGCTTTATGGTTCGGTTGTTGGAAATACTGTAGAATGGGCCAAATATGTGGAAGAAAAATTTGCACCTGATTTCATTTGCTTACGGTTTGAAGGCGCAGATCCGAACGGCCTAAATAAATCCGTTGAAGAATGTGCCACTCTGGCTAAGGAAGTTGCTAATGCTGTTAAACTGCCTCTTGTTATTGCCGGGACACAAAATTATGAGAAAGACCTTAAATTATTTGAGAAAGTAGCCGAAGAGCTGGAAGGTAAAAATGTCCTTCTGTTATCCGCTGTTGAAGATAACTATAAGACTGTTGCTGCAGCCGGCGTAACAGCTTATAAACATAAAGTAGCTGCTGAGTCCTCGGTTGACATCAACCTGGCTAAGCAATTAAACATTTTAATCAACCAACTGGAAGTCAAAAACGAAAATATCGTAATGAATGTCGGGACCGCACCTGTCGGTTATGGTTTTGAGTATGTCGCTTCAACCATTGACAGAATCAGACTGGCCGCTTTGGGTCAAAATGATAAAACCTTACAGATGCCGATTATTACACCGGTTGCTTTTGATACGTGGGACGTTAAAGAGTCTGCCTCTACAGAGGAAGATTCTCCGGAATGGGGCTGCCAGGAAGAGCGTGGAATTGCCATGGAGGTTTCCACCGCCGCCAGTGTTATCGCCGTCGGTTCTGATGCTGTTGTTCTGCGTCATCCGCGTTCAGCAGAGACGATCCGTGCTTTCGTGAATAACCTGAAATAATTAATATTTGAAGACTTTGATAGTAATTTTGATTCAAGGAGGAAAATGAAAATGGCAATGTCCGGATTGGATATCTATAAACTGACTCCCAAAACCAACTGTAAAGAATGTGGCTTTCCTACCTGTATGGCTTTTGCGATGAAGGTAGCAGCCGGTGGTGTAGAAATAAGCAAGTGCTCGCACATGAGTGATGATGCGATGGCAAAGCTCTCTGAGTCCACGGCTCCCCTGATGAAGATCGTGACTTTCGGCAAAGGAGAAACCGAATGTAAACTTGGCGGTGAAACTGTTCTTTTCCGTCACGAGAAAACTTTTGTCAACCGCAACAGATTTGCTGTACTGCTTTCCGATGCGATGTCCCAGGAACAAATCGATGCGAAAATCGCCAATATGAAAAACGTCGACTATGTCCGAATCGGCGAAGAAATGAGAGCTGAAATTGCTGCCCTACAGTATGTTGGCAACAAAGACGCTTATCTGGCTTTAATCAACAAAGTCAAAGCTTCCAGTTTAAAAGTAGCCTATATGCTGGTATGCGCCGATGTTTCCGTGCTGAAAGATGCTTTGGAACTGGTCAAAGATGAACTCCCGATCGTATTCGGTGCTAACAGCAACAACTATCAGGAAATGGTTGCTTTGGTCAAGGAGCTCAAACTGCCTCTCGGCTTAAAAGCACCCTCACTTGCTGAATTGTATGATCTGGTTGAAAATGTCCAGAAACTTGATTACAAAGAATTACTGCTGGATATCGGCAACGCTTCCGCACGTGAAGCTTTTACCAACGCTGTGCAGATCCGCAGAACAGCTTTAAAAGAACAAGACAGAACCTTTGGTTATCCTTCCGTAGCCTTTGTCAACGAGCTGGCCAAAGGCGACAAATTTATGGAGGTTGCTCTGGCCTCCCTGTTCACCATGAAATATGGTTCCCTTATTGTTATGGACGATATGGATTACGCCCGCGCTCTCCCGCTCTTCGGTTTAAGACAGAATATCTATACTGACCCGCAGAAACCGATGAGAGTTGAACCGGAATTCTATCCGATCAATAACCCTGGTGACAACTCACCTGTTTTGATTACGGTCGACTTTGCCCTGACTTACTTTGTTGTTTCCGGTGAAGTGGAAAGATCCAAAGTACCGGCCTGGATGGGAATCCCTGATGCCGGCGGTTACTCTGTACTGACAGCATGGGCCGCAGGCAAGTTTAGCGGCTCGGTCATTGCCAAATTCATTAAAGAGTCCGGCATTGAAAGCAAAACGAAATGCAGAAAGCTTATTATCCCTGGAAAAGTTGCCGTTCTGAAAGGTGACATCCAGGACAGTCTTCCTAACTGGGAAGTTATCATTGGTCCTGATGAAGCCATGCATCTTCCTAAATTCTTAAGGACGATGGAAGGCATTAACTGAACTGAAAAAGATACGAATTAACCTGAAGTATTAACCCGAAGTATTCTGTTCTCAATAAAAAAATTCGGAGGTGCTCCTAACATGGATAGATTTTTAGTCATTGGTGAAAGAATCCACTGTATTTCTCCGGTCATTCGGCAGGCCATCGCTGACCGTAATCCTGCCCCGATTCTCCAGAGGGCTAAAGAACAGCTTGATGCCGGCGCTGTTTACCTCGACCTGAATATTGGACCTGCTGAAAGAGACGGCGAAGAAGTCATGGCCTGGGCCGTTCAGCTTCTGCAGAATGAATTTGATAATGTTCCGATTTGTTTGGATACAGCCAATAAAAAAGCAATTGAAGCCGGTATCAGAGTCTACAACCGTTCCAAAGGCAAACCGATTATCAATTCTGCCGATGCCGGTCCGAGACTGGGGCTCTTAGAAGTCGCCGCCGCCAACGATGCCATGGCTATTGCCCTGTGTGCTAAAGACGGCATTCCTTCTGACGTTGAAGAGCGCATCACCTACTGCACCGAAATGCTGGAAAAAGCAATGATGCTCGGTATCGACCCGATGGATCTCTTATTTGACCCGCTGTTTCTGGTCATCAAGGGCATGCAGGAAAAAGCACCGGAAGTCCTTGAGACCATTCGCCAGATCACGGAAATGGGTCTCAGAACCAATGCTGGATTAAGCAATGTCTCCAATGGTGCTCCAAAACATGTCCGTCCGATCATTGACGCCACCTATTGTGCAATGGCCATGCAATGCGGTCTGACTGCAGCCATTGTAAACCCTTGCGACCACAGGCTTATGGAGACAATCAAAACCTGTGACATGATTAAAGGCAATATGTTATATGCCGATTCCTACCTGGAGCTATGATTGATAGCCTCGTCTTGCAACGGCCTGGGGGGATTCTACGGAAAGGGGAATATACATGAATTTATATAGCACCATATTTGCAGGCGCCAAGCAAGCTCTCGATACTGCTGCCGGATATGTTGAAAAAGCAATCTCCTTAAAAGGAAGAGAGCATAAAGTTGCTTTTCCGGATACCGCTTACTCCCTGTCCCTTATTTATGCCATTACCGGCAAAAAAATAGGCACCCTGGGAGAACTTGAAGGTGCTTTAGACCTTGTCAGAAGCCTTATTGTGGAAAGAGAACAGCTTCGAGAAGCAGAGAATGCCGGTATGGCAGCTGCTGTCTCTTCCGAAATTATTGAAGCTTTAAAGTATGTCGTGGACGAAAAGCCCTATGAAGCTCCGTGCATGGGTTTTTTGACGGATGCGATTATCCGCGGTTGGGGTGTTGGTCTCGTAATGGACGATATCCCGGGGCAAGCGGTTATCATTGGTGAGTTTCCGGACCCCGAATCAGCCGCCAAAGTCATCAAAGAATACCAAGCTAAAGGGCTTTTAACCTTCCTTGTCGGTAAAGTCATCGATCAGGCCATTGAAGGCGGGGTCAAAGTAGGACTTGAGTTCAGGGTCATGCCTTTAGGTTATAACATGACCTCTGTAATCCACGTCGTTACGGTAACCATCCGCGCTGCTTTAATCTTTGGAGCCTTGACCCCTGGCGACTGGGAAGAATTCAAGCGTTATACCTATAAAAGATTGAAAGCTTTTGTCAATGCAGTAGGACCTTTAAGCAATTACAAAGTTGCTGCAGGCGCAGCTGCGATTAACCTCGGCTTCCCGGTTGTAACCGACCAGGATGTTGCCGAAGTCCCGATGAAGCTTATCACTCAAAAAGATTACGATAAAATGGCTGCAACTTCCCTTGAGATCAGAGGCATTAAGATAAAGATCACAGAAATTCCGATTCCGGTTGCTTTTGCTGCTGCTTTTGAAGGAGAGAGAATCAGAAAAGATGCTATGTTTGTTGAATTCGGCGGCAGCAAAACAGAGTCCTGGGAGCTTGTTACGCAAAGAGAAGCCAGTGAGATTGAGGATCATAAGATTGTGATCATTGGTGACGATATTGACACCGTGCAGCAGGTCCCCGGAAGAATGCCTCTGGCAGTACTCGTCGAAGTAGCCGGCAAGAGCATGCATTCAGATTTTGAGCCGGTTCTGGAAAGAAGAATCCACTATTTTATGAACTATATTGAAGGCATCATGCACGTCGGCCAGAGAGACGCCACCTGGATCCGTATCAGCAAGGATGCTTACGAAAAAGGCTTCAGACTACGCCATTTTGGTGAAGTGCTGTATGCCAAGATGCTGGACGAGTTTGGTGCAGTCGTCGACAAATGTCAGGTCACGATTATTACTGATCCTGACAAAGTCAAAGAAGTGAAAACCCAGCAGGTTGTTCCCAAATATGCAGCAAGAGACGAGCGTATTGCCAGTTTGACTGATGAAAGTGTCGACACTTTTTATACCTGTATTCTCTGCCAGTCCTTTGCCCTATCCCCTGTGTGCCTTGTTACACCGGAAAGACTAGGATTATGCGGCGCCGTAAGCTGGCTTGATTCCAAAGCTACTTTTGAGCTCGATCCAACCGGTCCTTGTCAGCCAATTAACAAAGGTCCTGTTGATGATCCTGTCAAAGGTATCTGGCAAGAAGTCAACAAAACCGTGGAACGGCACTCCCAAGGCGCTTTGAGCCAGATTACGCTGTACAGTTTACTGGAAGATCCGATGACTTCCTGCGGCTGCTTTGAATGTATTGCTGGCATTATGCCGGAAGCCAACGGCATTGTCATTGTGAACAGAGAGTTCTCCGGCGTATCTCCGGTAGGCATGACATTCGGCGAACTGGCTTCCATGACAGGCGGCGGCGTTCAGACTCCTGGATTTATGGGACATGGCAGACAGTTTATTTCCTCTAAGAAGTTCATCTCAGCTGAAGGCGGTCCCGGACGTATTGTCTGGATGCCGAAAGAACTCAAGGAATTCGTTGCTGACAGACTGAATGCAACTGCGAAAGAAGTGTATGGAATTGATAACTTTGTCGATATGATTTGTGATGAAACCATCGCTTCAGAGTCCGAAGCAGTCTTAGAGTATCTAAGTGAAAGAGGCCACCCTGCACTAACAATGGATCCGCTGATGTAGTTTAAGCAGTACTGTTATAGGACTGTCCTATCAGAAGGGGTGTGGTGCAACATGTTTAAAGTAAAATTTATCCCTGAAAACACCGTTGTGATTGCCAAATTAGGTGAGACACTGTTCGATGCGGCCCGCAAAGCTGGTATCTTCCTTGATGCGCCTTGCAATGGACTCGGATCATGCGGCAAATGCAAGCTAAAGGTTCTTAAAGGCAGTGTAAATTTTCGTAAAAACCATCACATTACTGAATCTGAACTAGCACAGGGTTTTGTCTTAGCATGTAATTCCAAAATTAATGGCGATATTACTGTTGAAGTGCCGGCTATCCAGACATCCGCACTAAGCGGAATGAAAGTTGAAGATTTGGCTGGAACGAAAGATCAACATATCATCGACAGCGTTATTAACATGGCTGCCAAGAATCATATTCTGTTTAGCTCTCCAGTGCAAAAGGTCTATATGGAGTTAGACCTGCCAAGCCTTGATGACTGCCTCTCCGACTGGGACAGAATCCAAAGACATCTGCTTAAGAACAGCGCTTATCACAAAGTCGTCTGCCAACTGCCTATCCTCAAAAAAATCCCTCATGTTCTAAGGGAAAATGATTTTCAGGCGACCGTAACGTATTTCGCAGAAACCAGCGAGCGAATCAGAGTCATTAATATTGAGCCCGGAGATACATCCGACAAGCTGTATGGGGTAGCTATAGATGTAGGCACTACATCTATAGCTACCATCCTGGTCGATCTTTATAACGGACAGATTATTGCCAAATCCTCTGCCGGAAACGCCCAGATTAGATATGGCGCTGATGTGATCAGCAGAATCATCCACTCAACCAAAAAAAATGGCTTACAGGAATTAACCAATGCAATTATTAAAGAAACAATTAATCCTTTGCTTAAGAAAATGAGACAGGAAATTGGTATTTCCAAAGACGCGATCAGCGTGATCGTCGCCTCAGGAAATACAACCATGATGCACCTCATGCTCGGGGTTTATCCGGACTATTTGCGGAAGGATCCCTATATTCCCGCTTTCCTTAGTTCTGAATACCTTAAAGCTGGCGACCTCGGATTAGAGGCTTACGCTGAAAGCATTATCTATATATTGCCTTCAGTATCAAGCTATGTTGGCGGAGACATTACTGCCGGCGTGCTCGCTTCTGGCCTGTGGTCGGAAGATCAAAATATTCTTTTTATGGACTTGGGTACCAATGGTGAAATTGTTTTTGGCAATAAAGACTTCTTGCTCACTTGTGCCTGTTCGGCCGGACCTGCATTTGAAGGCGGAGAAATAAGTTCCGGAATGCGCGCGGCACCAGGCGCGATTGAAAATGTCAGGATTGATAGAAAAACTTTTGAACCTACCATAGATACAATTGATAATCAACTGCCGCTCGGCTTATGCGGCTCAGGGATCATCGACGCCATAGCCGAAATGTTCAAGGCAGGGATCATTGACAGCCGGGGCCGTCTGAACCGCCATCTGAAAACCCACCGTATCCGTTCTGATGAATATGGAATCGGCGAATATGTGCTGGCTTTCAGCAGAGAATACCATATCCCCAAAGATATCACAATTACCGAAATTGATCTAGAAAATTTTATCCGGGCCAAAGGTGCTGTCTACTCTGCCGTGGTCGTATTATTAAAAAGCATGGGTATGGATTATTCCGGAATAGACAAAATATATATAGCTGGTGGGATCGGCACGAATATCAATATGAATAACTCAATTACGATTGGGCTTTTCCCGGATCTCCCGGTCGAGAAGTTTGAATATCTCGGCAATAGTTCCTTGTTAGGCAGTTATCTGACTCTGCAAAGCACTGACGCCAGAAAAAAAGCCGAGGATATTGCCTCCCATATGACTTACCTTGAACTCAGTGCCGACAGCTCCTACATGGGAGAATTCATATCTGCCTGTTTCCTCCCCCACACCGAAATTGAAAGATTCCCAACCGTTAAGAACCAGCGAAAAATCGTCTAAATTAATGCGTAAGCAGCTGGATTGAAGCCCCATCTGACAGGCATAAAAATAACTGTTAAGAAAGGTGATTTAATATGTGTGAATCTAACGCTTATGTTCTGACTCCTAATGGAGAGAAAATGGTTATGGAAAATATTGCAAACATGAAGGTTGACTCTGGTAAGATCTTTTTAACAGGTTTATTGGGAGACGAAAAAACAATTAACGGCATCATTCAGGAAATAAAACTCTTGGAACATAAAATCCTGATCACCGAAAAAGCGTAAAGGAATAGCACGTGTCTGATACACCTATGCACTATGAATTTATTCGCGCGAAACTCAAAGACTGTGACCCTGTGGAAATATCCCGGAAATCGGGAGCAACGTATGACAGGCAAAAGCAAGAGTTTCATGTTTTATTAATGGGCACAACTTATTTTGTCTCCTACCCTTCAGGGGAAATCTGTGATTCTGACGGTGCCAAAATTACAAACTTTCCGGTTATAACATTACTCCTGCGTTACCTGGTCAACGCCAAGGGTACAGCTCCTACACAAAGGGACATCACCTATCGGGAAGTCTCGGGCGGACAGGTTTACTACCCGAATTTTTACGGCCGTTGTATCATGCGGCTTGCCAGGATGTTCGGCAAGGATTTCCCCGCCTTGGAACGCGCGATGCAAAAGTTGAATGCAGTGAAAACAACGCACGGAGACCTCAGCTACCGTTTTCAGTTTATAAACAACATTTATGTCACCTTTATTCTCTGGAACGGCGACGAGGAATTTGCCACGGGAGCCAATATTCTTTTTGATGCCAATACACTGGATTACTTCAACGCTGAAGATCATGCTGTTGTCTGCGATATTGCGCTAAGCTTTTTGAAGGAGCTCGCGAAGTAAATAGATCATTATAACATGAATCCAAGCAAGCTTAACAAGGACGCTTCATTATATTGAGGCATTTTTGCAGCTCCAAACAGCAATAAGGGAAACAGTCCCAGTGGACTATTTCCCTTATCTCCTCGCTAACATCCAAAACGCCTTAGTTTTGCTGAACATGGTCGCTTCGGCTTTTACATCAGATATTTACTTTACCCAGCTCTGGCAAATCTTAACGCCTTCGGCTGCATTCGTGGTAAATGCATCTGCCCCAATCTGTCTGCAGGCTTCTTCTGTTACAGGGTTTCCGCCAATAATGATTTTGAGGCTGTCACGCACGCCAGCAGCTTTCAATTCATCTACCGTTTTTTTCATCGCTTCCAGGGCCAGCGTCAGTACACCGCTCATCCCTACGACATCAGGCTGTACTTCTTTGACTTTTTCAATGAATGCGCTCGGGCCTTGGTCGATCCCCAAATCAAAGACTTCAAATCCGGCTGCTTCAGACATGCTTCTGAAAATGTTCTTGCCGATATCGTGCAAATCGCCTTCGACAGTGGCCAGCACGATCTTGCCTACTTTGGCGGATTCGTCGCTGCCGATTACCGGTTCCAGGATATCGATGGACTGGGTTAAGAGCTCACCAGCAAAAATCAAATCGCCTATAAAGTACTCGCCGCTTTCAAACAGTTCGCCTACTTTTGCCATCCCGCGCTGGCAGGCACCAACGACGGACTGAGCCTCTTCTTCGGTAGGCTTCGATGCAACAAAGTCATTCAGCATCCCCATCAGTTTATCTTCGTCCAGGTCACCTACGGCATCTGTTAACACTTTCAGATCAATCATTTTTATTTCCTCCTTAAAATTAATAACGCAAAGCAATTATAAAAAATTCGCATCCGCTTAATACTAATATCTTGTTTCTAGGACTGAAATAATATCCTCCGGTAACCGAGAAATATTGCACTCCTCCTGTCTGGTACGTGTTTTCTTAATCAAAGACTCCAGTTTCAAAACACATCTTTCCGCTATCGGTGTATAGCTGTATCTACAAGCTGGTGAAAAAAATTATTAGCCCTCTCGAAACTTGAACGAGTCTAATCTGATTTGGTATTTGCATTTTTCCTATACACTATATATTTTACCATTAGACCGGGAGTATTCACAATAGAAAAGATGACCATTTGTTGTTGATCTGCGATAATGTCATAGTATAATTCTTCAAGGAAAATGTCATCCCCTCACAAAACAGATATAATGGGAGGATGAAATTAGAAATGAGCAAGCAAGAAGCAAGAAAAGTAACCATTATCGAAGAATTATTGGCAGGCCATTTATTAAACAAACAAGCAGCAGGGCTTCTAAATCTCAGCGTCAGACAAGTACAGCGGTTGAAAGTGGAGGCCACCGCCAATGGGGTCATGAGCATTCTGCATAAAAACAGAGGACGTAAGCCTGCTAATGCCTTAGATCCAAAGTTAGCCTTGAACATCATTGAGATTTACGAAAAGGAATTGATCAACTATAACTTTTGCCATGCTACCGATGTTCTCGCTGAAGACAAGGGGATATTTGTCTCTGTCAGCACTGTTTCAAGACATCTAAAAGCCAGTGGTATTCGATCCCCAAAGGCCAAACGAAGACCGAAGAAACATCGGTCAAGAAATGCCCGTAAACGTGAAGGAGAACTCGTTCAGATGGATGCTTCCAGTTATGATTGGCTGGGCAATGACTCCTACCTGCACCTTCATGGTGCTGTAGATGATGCCACAGGTCGTATTCTAGCTCTTCATTTCGAAAAGGAAGAAACCTTTGAAGGGTATTGTGAGTTGATGTTTCAGATGAATCAAGACGGCCATTTGCCAAGGGAAATTTACACCGATGGTAGAACAGTCTTTGCTTATGACAGTAAAACAAAAAAGAAACTGACACTAGATGAAGAACTAACTGGTAAAGTCGAGCGTCAACCCCACTTCGCAAGAGCTCTCAGAGAAACCAAAATTCTACTTATCATTGCCAAGTCTGCACAAGCTAAAGGGGGGATTGAAAGGCTCTGGGAAACTTTGCAGGATCGTTTGCCTAAAGATATGAAGCGTAAAGGCATTAATTCAATTGAACAGGCTAATGAATTCCTGAGGCAATATATTCCCTATTACAACCGCAAATTCTCCGTCCAGGCTGCCAGCATGGAAAAGGCCTATTTGCCCAAACAGGATTTGGCTGCATTTCAGTTAACCTTTGCTATACATGAAACAAGAAAGCTTGATTCAGGCCTTTCCTTTTCTTATAGAGGTCAGAAATACCGGTTGCCAATTTCTAAGGATAATAAAGAAATCCCTGCATCCCCTCATGACACGATTACTGTAGCAACCAGTAAACATATCGGAATGCAGGTTCTTTTCAAGGGCCTTGTGATTAAACCAGAACCGCTTAATACTCAGCCTAAGGAAAGTATAATACATATCTCTCAGCCAGACAACTCTACTAATTGCCTACCTTCTGAGACTTTAATTAAACCTAAAAACAAAACTAATTCCCCTTGGTTTGGCTATACCGAAATTTTCTATTCCAAGAAACTTAGGGATGACATTTCTGCTGCACAGTTATCACCCTATCAGGGTGACATTATCGCAGACTATTGACATAGAAAAGATGACCATTTTGACAAAAAACCGCCAAAATTTTCAGAATAATGCATCTCTTCGTTCGGTTTGCAGATCACTGAAGATTACTACCTATTCACACTGAAGCTGATCCATTCTGAACAATCTGCGGGCATTTTCACTGCTCAGACGGGCTGCTTCCCTGATCTCCATTCCCCTGATTGCCGCAATTTTGGCTAGCACTTTACACACATAAGCAGGCTCATTTCGTTTGCCACGATAGGGTTCAGGAGTGAGATACGGACAATCTGTCTCAATTAAGAACCTATCTTCCGGCACTTTCGCCGCGACTTCAGGGGCATGACGGGCATTTTTAAAAGTAAGCGGTCCTGAAAAAGACAAATAAAAACCCATGGCCAAAAGTTCTTTTGCCATTTCCCAGGAGCCTGAATAAGAATGAAAAACGCCGCCTGCCTCAGGAAGATGATTTTTAATAATTTGGAGAACATCCCCGTGTGCATCCCGGTTATGAATGATCACCGGTAAACCGGCTTCATTGGCCAGTTTTAATTGATGAATAAACCACTTGCGCTGGTCATCCCGTGGCGAAATGTCCCTGTAATAATCCAGACCAATTTCTCCCCAGGCAACAACTTTCGGGTTCTGCGCCAATCTGAACAACGTTTCCCAGGTTTTATCCGTACAAGTTTCAACATCGTGCGGATGAATGCCTACTGCTGCATAAATAAACGGGGATTCTTCAGCCAGCCTCACCGAATCCTGACTTGTCTTTTCTGTAGAGCCGACGTTTACAATCGTCGTTACACCAGCTGCGGTAGCTCGGGCAATGGTCTCATCCCTGTCCGGGCTAAACTGGCTATCCTCTAAATGCGCATGCGTATCCCAAATCATTTGACCTGAGCCCCTGTCGGAAGATCTTTCTGAACATTAAGCACCTCCAGCTCTCCGTCCTGCGACGCTGCCAGAATCATTCCCTGGGACATGATTCCGCGGAGCTTGGCAGGCTTAAGATTCGCAACCAGAATAACCTTTTTGCCGACAAGCTCTTCGGGGCTGTAATGCTGGGCAATACCAGATACAATCGTTCTACGCTCCCCACCCATTTCTACTTCCAGTTTTAACAGTTTGTCGGCTTTTTCTACTTTTTCTGCCTGCAGCACTTTAACAACCCTAAAATCCATTTTGGCAAACTCTTCAATGCTGATTTCTTCCTTGAGCGGAGCCATCTCCGCCATGTGCTGCGAATCTTCCGGCTGCGAAGGACTGACTTCTAGATTTACTTCTTGTTGATGGTCTGTATTCCCCTGCACCTGTGTGACACACCTTTCTATTTCAGAATTGACCTGCTCAAGATATGCGGAGACATCGATTCTCGGGAAAATGGCTTCTCCCTTTCGGATGGCTGTGCCCGGCTGAATAACATTCCAGCTGTCTGCCTGTTCCCAGTCCTTGAAGAAATCTGTATCTCCCAGGAGGGGTTTGATTTTTCTCGGTACTCCCGGCATAAAGGGGGCGCATAAAATACCTAGGATCCTAATGCACTCCATAAATGTATAAAGCACCGTATCCAGCCTGTCCTGATTATCCTCACTTTTTGCCAGATTCCAGGGAGCTGTCTCATCGACATATTTATTGCACCTGCTGACAAACTGCCAGATGACCTCAAGCGCAGCCGCCGTATCACAGGCCAGCATTTTTTCTTCTGTCCCTTGTTTTACCCTGCTGCTTAAATCTCTGATCTCCCTCTCCAGATCGGTATCTTCTCCGGGTTCCGGGACAATTCCATTCCGGTATTTTACGACCATGGCCAAGGTGCGAGACACAAAATTTCCAAGATCATTCGCCAGATCACTGTTTAATTTTTCGACCAGATCGTCCTCTGAGAAAGTACCGTCCAACCCATACTGTAGTTCTCTTAACAGGAAATACCGAATGGGATCAGCACCATATCTCTGAATCAGCTGAAACGAATCCTGAACGTTTCCTCTTGACTTGGATATTTTTCCACCTTCTTTACTTAAGAACCATCCGTGTCCAAAAACCTTCTCGGGCAAAGGAAGATCAAGCGCCATCAAAATAATTGGCCAGATAATGGTATGGAAACGGACAATATCTTTGCCAACAAGATGAACATTGGCCGGCCAGTAAGTTTTGTATTTTTCGCCGTCAGGATAGCCCAGCGCAGAGATATAGTTGATCAGGGCATCGAGCCAGACATAGACCACATGTTTCGGATCAAAAGGGACCTTGATGCCCCACTGGAAGGTCGTACGCGATACACAGAGATCTTCAAGCCCGCCTTCAATAAACCGGATCATTTCATTTCTTCTCGAAGCAGGCTGAATAAAATCGGGATGGTCCTGAATATATTGCAGCAGTCTGCCACTGTATTTGGACATCCTGAAAAAGTAACTTTCTTCTTTCAGAAGTTCCACATTTCTTCCACAATCCGGATTCGGACATTTTCCGTCAACAAGTTTGTTCTCTGTCCAGAAAGTTTCACAAGGTGTACAGTACCAACCTTCGTATTCGGATTTGTAAATATCGCCCTTTTCATAAAGCCTTGTAAATATTTGCTGTACGACTTTGGCATGCCGTTCTTCTGTTGTCCGGATAAAATCATCATTGGAAATGTCAAGCAGTCTCCAGAATTCCTTAAATTTATCGACGATTCCGTCAACATATGTAAGCGGATCCATCCCGGCATTTTCAGCAGTCCGTACAATTTTTTGCGCATTCTCATCCGTCCCGGTCAAAAAATAGACATCATCGCCCTTCATTCTTCGCAGACGGGCCATCGCATCCGCAGCAATAGTCGTGTACGCAGTCCCGATATGAGGACTGGAATTGGGATAATAAATAGGTGTGGTAATATAATATTTCACAGGAATAGACCTCCTTTTATTTACGGTAGACAATTCGTTATCATCAGCAGTTTCAAGGTTTGCTTTGTTTGCATTTTCTTAATAAATATAAGAAACTTCAGCAAATACTGTCAAGGCCAATGAGATTATTTCGACGAACTAAATATTATAATTTTGGATATCATGAATATACTATATATTTTTTGTGATAAAAAAGCGTTTTTAAAACTTTTCGCCTATTGACTTTTTCAGGCATGATTGGTAACATTAGGATGATATATGTCGAAACTTGTTGAGAAAGGGGATGAAAATTATGAAATCCACAGGAATTGTGAGAAAAGTTGATGAATTGGGTCGAGTCGTATTACCAATCGAACTTCGCAGAACATTAGGAATTGATGAAAGAGACGCTTTGGAAATATATGTTGACGAAGAAAAAATCATACTTAAAAAGTATGAGCCAGCTTGCGTCTTCTGTGGCAATGCTTCCAATGTTCAAGTATTCCGCGGAAAGAATGTCTGTCGTGAATGTGCCGCGGCAATGGGGGAAGCTGCTGCTTCAGAAAATAAGGCCGGTTGAACATCTGGCTTTCCAGACAGGAGGTAAATAGTTACTTCCTGTTTTTTTTGTCCATTTTGTCACTTCTGATCCAGAAAAGCCTTATAAATCATACTCTTACTCATACCATATTTTTTAGCAACCATTTTCATTGCTTCCTTGCGATCTTTGCCGTCTTTTTCAAATTTTCGGAGGTCCTCCATCCAAAGGGAAGGGTCCCCGGGATCAATGTTTTTTTCTGCAGGTGCCAGAATAATACAGCATTCACCTTTTACTGGTGCAAGCCGGAATTCCTGCAGAAGTTCATTTGCGAGACCCCTGTGTACCGTTTGGTGCAGTTTAGTCAGCTCCCTGGCTACTGCGGTCTGACGGTCCCCAAGAATCTCCAGAATGTCTTCCAGCGTTGCTTTGATCCGGTGAGGTGCCTCATAGAGAATAATGGTGTAAGGAATCTCGGTCATTTCTCTAAGGATTTTCTTGCGCTCTGTTTTTGTTGAAGGCAAAAATCCCAGAAAGAGAAAATTCTCCGCCGGCATTCCCGACAGAACAAGTGCTGTTAAAGCAGCATTGGCGCCAGGCAAAACGTCAACACAGATTTTTTCTTCCTGACAGCGGGCAATAAGTATATGACCGGGATCAGATATCCCGGGCATTCCCGCATCAGAGACCAACGCACCGCTTTTTCCTTCTTTTAAGAAGCGAACAATCTCCTCGGCACGCGATTTTTCATTATGGTCATGGTAACTTAAAAGAGGGGTCTTAATCTGATAATGATCAAGAAGTTTTCTCGAATGCCTCGTATCTTCCGCGGCTATAAAATCGACTGCTTTCAGTGTTTCGAGCACCCGAAGCGTAATATCTCCTAAATTGCCGATTGGGGTGGCACAGACATACAAAATCCCTGTTTGCGGCATGATATCCTCCGGTCGTCAGTCTTTACGAAGAAAAGCATTGCAGAAAAGGCAGCTTCCTTCAACGGGTTCGCCGAAATAAATATGGCAGACATGAAAACCTTCCTGATAGAGCTTTTCGAGATTTTCCTGTGCTTCCTTTTGGATTTTGGCTGCATTTTTCTGTACTCTGACCGTATCTGCCTCTGAGACGGCACAAAGCTGCCTTTTTAGTTTGACGTTTTCTTCTTCCAGATACTCAACATATTGCCTAAGGCTTTTTACTTCACTTAAAAGCGTTGAGATATTTTCTTCAACTTCCGTAATTGCCTGATATAGCTGGCCCAACTCTATTCCTCCGCTTCTTCGGCAACAAGTTTGCGCAATTCTTCTTGGCTCTCCTTATCATATACCTCAGAGAAAACTCGATTCTCTTTGGGTCCCTTATTTAATGTGTTGTGACATTCATAGCAGCTATTCTCATATTTAAGACAGCACATCAGCCTTCCGCAGATGCCGGAAATTTTTGTCGGGTTAAGCGAAAGATTCTGATCTTTGGCCATCCGGATCGATACCGGTTCGAAATCTCCCAGGAAAGAGCTGCAGCACAGTTCCCTGCCACAGGAACCGAGTCCTCCGAGCATCTTCGCCTCATCCCGCACCCCGATCTGTCGAAGTTCTATGCGGGTACGGAATACGGAGGCCAGATCTTTCACCAGTTCCCTGAAATCCACCCGGCCTTCGGCTGTAAAAGAAAAAATAATCTTATTGCCATCAAAAGTATATTCCACATCAATCAGTTTCATCGGAAGCTGATGGGCATGAATTTTTTTGAGGCATATCTGAAAAGCCTCTTTTTCTTTCTTCTCATTGTTTTGATAGATTTCCTCATCTTCGGGTGTTGCTAAGCGCAGCACCTCTTTGAGCGGCGATACCACTTCCTCTTCGGAAATCTCTTTTAACGAAATGACCGCTTTACCGTATTCCATTCCCCGTACCGTCTCCACAATAACACCGTCGTTCGGCTTTATATCGAGGCTGCCGGGAAGAAAATAATAGATCTTGCCGGCTTTTTTGAAACGAATACCAACAACTTTAGCCAATATCGGTTCCTCCCAATTTCAAATGTTTTAGGGCCAGTACTTCCAGCGCCAGCCTGTGATTAACCTGTCTGCGGACGGCTTCTGTCATTTGTGTAATTTCTTTGAGAACCTGAGGTGACTGCTGCCCTTTAATCACCATTTCTTTCAGGACAACAGCCAGGACCTGCAGAAGAAGCTGGCCTTCTTCTCTTTCCATCGGAAAAAGCGCAAACATTTTCAGGAAATCTTTTTTTTCGATGGCCTCCAGATAGTTTCCCGACAGGCTCTTGATCCGGCTTAGACCAACCTCCTGGATTTTCCTTGCCAGATCTGGGTCTCCACCGCTAAGCCTGAAAGCATCCGTCTCCTCCAGCCAATCGCTTTCTGCCGGTGAAGAGAAATAGACTTCCTGAGCACGGCTCCTTAAGGTATTTATAATTCCCTCGGCATTTCCTGCACTTAAGACAATTAACGTATGATCCGGTGGCTCCTCGGCCAATTTAAGCAGCGCATTCGCAGCAGGGAGTGTAAGCTTGTCTGCCTGGTCAATCAAACATATCCGGAATTTCCCTTCATAGGTCTTGCGATATAGTTTCCCCTGAATCTGAATAATCTGTTCGATGCCAATCGATGTCTTTTGGGGCCTGATCATATGAAAATCAGGGTGATTGCCGGATAACATTTTTTTGCAATCCGGACACTCCCTGCAGGGTTTATTTTCTTTTCTACAGTTTAACATGAGAGCAAGATCTCGAACAGCCCTTTCTCTTTCGATCATCCCACTGCCGTGAAATAAGAGAAAATGGGCCAGTTTTCCTTCAAGTGCTGCTTTTGTTAATAATGTATAATTGATCCCCATGATCCTATCCACCTTAAATATTCACTGCGAGAATTTCTCCGCGTTCCGAACCATCCCACCCCTGCCAATTATACTCCCTGGCCCTGTTCAGATATTCCAGCACATAAGAGGTGATCTCTTCTCCTCCTGCAATAAGCGGGATGCCAGGGGGATAAATCGAAATAGTTTCTCCGGAAATTAAACCAAGGGCATCCTTTAGTTTCACCGGTTTCTTGGCTGCCAGCCATGCTTCCCTCGGTGTCAAATGCATCGGAGGGATAAGCAGAGTGAAGCCTGATCCGGCAGAATTCTGAGATTGATCCGTTCTTCGCTCCTTTTGCTGTCCTACCAGCCCACGGTACTTGCCCACCAGGTATTCCAGCGCCTTCGTCAAATGACGTACATCCTCAGGCCTGCTGCCTGCGCCGAGCATAAAAAGAATATTTTCTTTGTCCCATAATTCAGGCTCAATCTGGAATACCTTTCTTAAAAAATCTACAGCTTCAAACGCAGTCAAGCCCAAACCCGAAACATTGATCAGAATTTTGGACCAATCAACATCATAAATGCCATATTTCCCGGAGTCCTTACCTGTAAGTATCCGAAAAGGTCCCTCCAGTTTTTGGTGCAGCAGACATACTTCCACGTAAAGATCCTGCCAGATCTGTGTCTGTGTTAATCCTTCAAGCGCCGTTTCCAGAGAAGCCATCAGAAGATAGCTCGGACTGGAAGTCTGCAAAAATTCCAATGATTTTTTCAGGGCCGTACGGTCAACTCTGCTGCCCTGCACATGGAGCATTCCGGCCTGAGTAAGCGCCGCGAGGGTCTTATGGGAACTATGGAGCACCAGGTCTGCTCCTTCGGCTACGGCACCGGCAGGGAACAGCCCTCCCTGCAAATGGGAGCCATGAGCCTGATCCACCAGGATCGGAATAAACGGAGCATTCCCGTCCCTTTGCTTGATGATTGTTTTGAGATCTGTGACTGTTCCGTAATAACTTGGACTCGTCAGATGCAGCGCCCCAATTCCTGCCAGATCGTCGGAATATTCTACCGCATCCATTCCTAGCGCCAAATGAAAATCCGGATGAATAATCGGAGCAATATATTCGGGAACAACTCCCGACAGGATCAAGGCACCAAAAACTGACCGGTGCGCCCTGCGGTCAATTCGGACTTTTCTGTCTGTCAGCCGCATACCGGCCATCAGCGCAGCAAACATAGACTGGTTACCCGCGGTACCTCCGTTAATCAGAAAAAAGGTCTCTTCCGATCCATAAGCTTCCGCAGCTTTTTTCTGTGCTTCAGCGATAATCCCATGTGGATGATGGAGCATATCCAACCCTGGAAGTTCCGTTAAATCATAATCCGGAAACATCATTCCGGACAGTAGTTCCTTACTGCCTTTATGACCAGGCGTATGAAACGAAACCATACCCTGCCCACAGTAGTCATCAAGTCCTTTTCTCAGTGAATCCACCGGGTTCCTCCCCACAATAGGTATCATTTTATTTTAGCATATTTTCACTTGTATTTCACCTTTGTTTTAGCGATTTGACTGTCCACATATGTAATCAGCAGACTGTCCGTATAGGACTTTCCGTATAAGCAGTAAATTCTCCTGATATGTTGGGGTCCGGACATCGGCTGTCATAATTTGTTCTTCACAAGCTGAGCAAATAAACCTTCCGGCAAGGCGAAACCCGTCATACAGACCATTTAAGGGAGTATTCCGGCACAGTGAACAACGTGGATAAATATTATGCATTGAGACTCATTCCTTTCGGTTAACCAGAATGCTTACTGTTTATTTAGTACCTTTCAACCCTAAAATTATTATATAATGGGATCAGATTTTTTTAAGGCAAGTAGCTGCAAGACAACGCAGTATTAAAAGAAATCTGCCACCAGGATATTATAAGATCTAGGGTTGATATGGTACTTGATGCTTATAGTATATTCTTCCCTTAAAAAAGAGTTATTAGTACCCTTTTGCCGGATATGGAAACTAAAAAAAGAGGCTGCTGCGGCAAATGTTCATCATCTGCCTGCAGCAGCTTCCGTTTGTTCTCCAATTTTGCAGTGTTAGTTCCAATCCTGATCATTCAGGCGCTTGTATGATTTGTAGCGTTCTCCGGCAAATTTTTCGGCTCCTTTAAAAAGGTCTTCCGCCGTATCCGGGAAAGTACGAAGCAAGGAGCTGTATCTTACTTCAGACATGATAAAATCTCTGAAGGACGCTGATGGCTCTTTCGAATCGAGGGTAAACGGTTTTTCTCCTTTTTCGAGAAGATCCGGATTGTAACGGTACAGATGCCAATACCCGGCTTCAACAGCTTTCTTGGCCTGTGTGACACTGGTCGCCATACCGGAATGAATGCCATGGTTGATACAGGGTGCATACGCAATAACCAGAGAAGGTCCTTTGTACGCCTCTGCTTCCTGAATGGCCTTTAAGGTCTGAGTCATGCTGGATCCCAGAGCAACCTGGGCAACGTAAACATAGCCGTAGCTCATGGCCATCATGCCGAGATCCTTTTTGCGGATTTTCTTGCCGGCTGCAGCAAATTTAGCAATGGCAGCACGTGGTGTTGCCTTGGAAGCCTGACCGCCTGTATTCGAATAGACTTCTGTGTCGAGAACCAGAATATTGACATCATCGCCTGAAGCCAGGACATGGTCCAGTCCGCCGTAGCCGATATCATAAGCCCAGCCGTCTCCACCGATGATCCACTGTGATTTTTTGACCAAGTGATCTTTCTTCTCCAAAATCTTTTGCAGAAGTTCATTGGACTTCACATCGACGGAAGCAAAAGCGTCAAGCACTTTTTTGGCAGCGGCCTTGGAGGTATCTCCATCATTCATATTCTCTGTCCATTCCTGGAAAGCTGCTTTCATTTCCGTAGGAATATCCAGACTGAGGGCCTGCTTCATTTCGTCAGCCAGTCTGCTGCGCATCTGCTGAACGCCAAGATACATACCATACCCGTATTCAGCATTGTCTTCAAACAAGGAGTTGGCCCAGGTAGGTCCTTTACCTTCTTTGTTGGTGGTATATGGAATGGAAGGAGCACTGCCGCCCCAGATCGACGTACAACCTGTGGCATTTGCAACCATCATCCGATCCCCAAACAGCTGGGTTAAGAGTTTTACATAGGCAGTCTCTCCGCAGCCGGGGCAAGCGCCGCTAAATTCAAGCAGCGGTTTAACAAACTGGCTGTTCTTCACGGAATATTTATTGGCAATTTTGTCTTCTTTACCGCTTAAAGCCACCGCATACTCCCAGAGAGGAGCCTGGACCGCGGTCATCTCTTCGACTTCCCTCATAACCAGCGCTTTTTCTTTCGCAGGACAAATATCCGCGCAGTTGCCGCAGCCTGTGCAATCGAGCGGGCTGACCTGCATGCGGTATTGGAGTCCGGCCAGATCTTTGCCGGCAGCCTTGACAGCAGCAAAAGCTTCCGGAGCCTGAGCCGCTTCCTGCTCATCCATCAGGAAAGGTCTGATCGCGCTATGCGGGCATACATAAGAACATTGGTTGCATTGGGTGCAGTTATCTTTGATCCATTCAGGAATCGCAGTACCAATCCCGCGTTTCTCGTAAGCCGAGGTCCCCAGAGGGAATGTTCCGTCCTCACGGCCTAAAAATGCACTTACCGGAAGTTTGTCACCTTCCTGGGCAGCCATAACACGCGCAACATCTTTAATAAAGGCAGGGTCTTTCTCATTTCCGAGGAAAATGCCCTTATTGGCATCGGCCTCAGCCCAGGATGCGGGAACTTCAACTTGCACAAGTGCATTACATCCGGCATCGATCGCCTTATTGTTCATGTCAACGACTTCCTGTCCCTTTTTGCCATAGGCCTTAACAACCGAATCCTTCAGGTACTGAAGCGCATCCTCCAGCGGAATGACTTTGGCCAGCTTGAAGAAGGCCGACTGCATAATCATATTGATCCTGCTGCCGAGTCCAATTTCCCTGGCAATCTTGCCAGCGTCAATAATATAGAACTTGGCATTCTTAGCCGCAATGGCTTTTTTGAGTGCATCAGGAAGCTTTTCGTCCAGTTCCTCCACCGGCCACTGACAGTTTAATACGAACGTACCTCCAGGTTTCAGTCCTTTCAGCAGATGATATTTATCCACATAGGACTGGTTATGACAGGCAATGTAGTTCGCGGTATTGACAAGATAAGGCGCTTTGATCGGGGTTTTGCCAAATCTCAGATGCGATACGGTCGTACCTCCTGATTTCTTGCTGTCATAGGCGAAATAAGCCTGAGCATAGAGTTCCGTGAAATCTCCGATAATCTTGATCGCCTGCTTATTGGCACCGACGGTTCCATCCGCACCAAGTCCCCAGAACTGGCAGCTGATGGTTCCTTCAGGGGTTGTATCAATAAATTGCTTCTCTTCCAAAGAAGTAAACGTAACATCATCAATAATGCCGATCGTGAAACCGTGCTTGGGACTTTCCGCTTTCAGGTTCTCATATACCGCGAGGATCTGAGAAGGTGTGGTATCCTTGGAACCCAGACCATAGCGTCCGCCGACAATTACCGGTTTTTCGGCCTGCTTGGAGAAAACATCTACAACATCAAGGTATAAAGGTTCGCCAAGGGAGCCCGGCTCTTTGGTACGTTCCAATACAGCTATTTTCTTGACTGTCTTGGGCAAAGCTGCGATAAAGTGTTCCGCAGAGAAAGGCCGGAACAAACGAACCCTTAATACACCTACTTTTTCACCCTGGGCTGCAAGATAATCAATCGTTTCACTGATTGTATCCCCGACAGAACCCATAACAATAATAACCCGCTCAGCATCCGGAGCTCCATAATACTGAAAGAGCTTATATTCACGTCCCGTAAGACCCTTATATTTTTGCATATATTCTTCGACAATCCCAGGCACCGCCTGATAAAAACTATTACTGGCTTCGCGGGCCTGAAAGTAGATATCGGGATTCTGGGCGGTCCCTCTGAGACAGGGATGTTCAGGATTCAAGGCATTGTCTCTGAACTGTTTCAATGCTTCCCAATCAAGCAGCGTTCCAACTTCTTCATACTCCGGCACGTTGATTTTGGAAATCTCATGAGAAGTCCTGAAGCCATCAAAGAAATGAAGGAACGGCACTCTGGCTTTTATTGCAGAGAGGTGAGCGATGTAAGCAAGATCCATGGCTTCCTGCACACTTCCGGAACTTAACATCGCAAAGCCGGTCATCCGGACAGACATGACATCCTGATGATCGCCAAAGATGGACAAGGCATGTGCTGCAAGTGCTCTGGCACTGACATGAAAGACACCGGGCAGCTGCTCACCGGAGACTTTATACATATTCGGAATCATCAGAAGCAGACCTTGAGAAGCCGTATACGTCGTAGTAAGCGCTCCAGCCTGCAGCGAACCATGAAAAGCACCAGCGGCTCCGGCTTCCGATTGCATCTCAACTACCTTCATCGGTTGGCCAAAAATATTCTTACGGCCATACGCAGCCCATTCATCAACAAGCTCTGCCATATCGGATGAAGGGGTAATCGGGAAAATAGTAGCTACTTCGGAAAACGCATATGAAGCATGCGCAGCAGCTTCGTTCCCTGACATTGTTTTCATTTTCGACATTTGTTTTCTCCTCCTCAATCTTCTTGTTTGTTTTTCTTTCGTTAGAGATAACCCCTATCCGACCAACTAAATAAAAGAAACTAAAAAAATAACATTAACGGATTGAAAATGTTGCTTCGGCCAGTAGTATGCGATTAAACTACCTGGATTAGGCTACAAATACAGGGAACTATTTTTTTACGATAGTCCCCTGCTATTTTAGTATACTTTTTATTTCTTCTATTCGTCAAGCTTAATTTTGCTGCAAAAGGGCTTATTTAAAAAAGAATACTGTATTCAATCAGACAATTTATATTCCTATTAATTGCAGAACAGCAAGCACAATTACCCCAGGAAATCCAAGTATCGCGACAACACTCACGGTAAAAATATTAATCGGGATCTCAAATGAAAAAATGCTTAACAGCAAATCCACGACCCATAAACCGACAATTCCGCCAAGGATGTGAATGAAGAGCTTAATCAGTTTATTGGGTTTTCTTAATGAGGCCACGGTCACCAATATTAATAGGACAATAAACAACCCTAAAAAAACGAACGTCATGATGGTGATTCCTCCCGCCGTATATCCTGTTATCAGGCTATGCCGACAGTGGACAAGATAGAACCAAAATAGCAAAGGGAGTATCCCAAATTCAGATACTCCCACAATGATCAATACAATCTAAAAATAAGGACCGACATCTGAATTACAGCTGACGTCTGCCTTCGAGCGCCCGGGCAATGGTGACTTCATCCGCGTATTCTAAATCTCCGCCTACCGGCAGGCCATGCGCGATCTTTGTTACTTTAATCTCGATGGGTTTTAGGAGCTTTGAAATATACAATGAGGTGGCCTCACCTTCAACCGTTGGATTCACTGCCAGTACAACTTCCTGAACCCCTTCCAGCCGGTGGAATAATGGAGATAGATTAAGCTGCTCCGGCCCGATCCCTTCCATTGGCGACAGTACACCGTGTAAGACATGATAAAGCCCTTTATATTCGCCGGTCTTCTCCAGCGCAATCACATCGCGGGGCTGTTCTACGACACAAAGAAGCGTTCTGTCCCTGCGTTCTCCTGAACAAATTTTACATGGATCAATATCGGTATAATTCCCGCAAACCGTGCATTGTTTGATATCCTGCAACGCTTTTGTCACTGCCTGCGTCAGTTCACCGGCTTGATCCGGATGCCTCAAAAGATAAAAGGCAAGGCGCCCTGCAGTCTTCGGCCCAACTCCAGGCAAGCGAGAAAATGCCGCAATCAAATCGGACACTGGCTGAGGATAATATAGATAATCCATAAAATGTATACTCTCCAGAATTTTTCTAGTCCCTTGTCAACCTTAAACTGATTAGATTTAGCATTAAACGGTATCAATGTTTTAGAATAATCCGGGAATATTGAATCCTCCGGTTGCTTTGGCCATGCCGTTCTCGACCATCGCCTGGGCATTCCTAAGTCCCTGGTTGACTGCAGCTTTAATCATGTCCTCGAGTAGTTCAGCGTCATCCGGATCAATCGCTTCCGGCTTTATCTTGAGTTCCAGAACTTCCATTTTACCGCTGACAACGACTTCCACCATGCCGCCGCCTGAAGATGCCTGAATACTTTGACTTTCCAGTTCTTCCTTCGCTTTCATCATATTCTCTTGCATCTTCTGTGCCTGTTTCAGCATCTGGTTCATATTGCCCATTCCGCCGCCGCCTTGTTTAAATCCCATGAATAACACTCTCCTTATTCGACTATTCTTTTTTTGCTATTGCTTGATTCTTTTTTCTAACATTCGTTTGCTCGCTTATGGCTCGCTTAAAGCTGTCTATCATCTATATTACTTTTCTTTTCGCACCTGCACAAGCTGATCTCCAAATAATTCGCGGGCTTTTTGGACCAAATAGTCGTCTTCAGCTGGTCCCATCCGGTCCGTTACTCTTTTTTTTGACTCTGTAGAATCCGCAGCTTCAGCCGGCAGATCCTGAACCTCACTTTCAATAAGGTTGTTCAGACTGAGTTTTCTACCAAATGTTTGCAGAAGTACTTCTTCCACAACATTTTTATTTTCTACCTGATTGAATTTGTCCCGGTGGAAAGAATAGCCGTCTTTAAAAACCAAATAGACCTGATCATCTTTTACGGCAAGCGGTTTTCCCTCCAGCAGGAAAGCATGGGTAGATCTTTTCCGTTTCCGGACTTCCTCGAGTATTTCCGGCCATTTATCCTGGACCGTCTGGAAGTTGACACTGCCTTGTTCAGCAGCAGGTAAGGTTTCAGCCATATTCTGGTCCTGTTCGGTGGTTTCAACTGCCTTCGTTGGAGCCTCATCCTTACTTTCAGCCGGATGTTTACCGGCCGTCTGCACAGCCTTTTGCGGCTGTTTAACGTGCGTTTCTTTAGGCCGGTTTTCGGTTGTATCAGTTGAACCCCCCGCTATATCTGCTCCAAAAATGGTCTGCACCAGAATCATTTCCGCTGCCAGACGGGCATTTGTCGCGTAGCGCAATTCCCCTTCACCCTTCAGAAGGACATTGATCCAGCAGAGAAGTCGGTTCAGACCGATTGCCTGACTCTGCGCAACAAGCCGTCGGGTCATCTCAGGTGCCATCAAAGGTTCCTGACCGCCGGTCAAATATAACAGCGCCTGCCGCAGATAGTCCAACAGTTCGCGGATGATTTGCCGGGGATCCCGACCCAGAGAAATTCCTTCTCCGAGCTTAGCCAGGGTCAAAGCATAATCTTGATTCAGCAGGGAATCCGTCAGATCTGCACTGAATGTTTCCCCAACCATGCCGATCACCTGATAAATATGCTCCATCCTGATAGGATCATCCTGCAGTAGACACTGGTCCAGGATGCTTAATGCATCGCGCAAACCACCTTCGGCCTTAGCCGCGATAACCCGCAGTGCTTTGGTCTCGATATCCCGTCCTAAAGCCTGACACACCTCCTGCAGTCTCATCGCAATGCCTTCCGCGGAAATGCGGTGGAACTCAAATCTCTGCACTCTGGATAAAATCGTCAGTGGCACTTTATGGGCCTCCGTCGTTGCCAAGACAAAGACAACATTGACCGGTGGCTCCTCCAATGTTTTGAGCAAAGCATTAAAAGCCTCAGGTGTGAGCATATGGACTTCATCGATAATATATACTTTATATTTGCCGCCAGACGACGCCAGCTTTACTTTCTCTCTTAAATCCCGGATTTCATCAATGCCTCTGTTGGAAGCGGCATCGATTTCCAGGACATCCATCGCATTTCCCTGCTCAATATCCAGACACGATGCACACCGGCTGCACGGTTCAGCGCCATCCCGGTCGGAGCAGTTCAGTGCTTTCGCCAAAATCTTCGCTGCCGAAGTCTTTCCTGTACCCCGGGGCCCGCTGAACATATAAGCATGCGCGACCTTATTCTGGCTCAGTGCATTAGTCAAGGTTATTTTGACATGTTCCTGGCCCACCATCTCACTGAATTTTTTGGGCCGCCACTCTCGATAAAGTGCAAGATATGCCATGTTATCACCCGTCACTTCCTAAATTCATAAAGAATACTTGGCCGACGCCAAGCCGTTGGCGGAAGCCTTAGTTGCACTTAGATATATCAAAAAGCAATATACTTTCGGATATACGACCAGAAACTTGAATTTTCTGATACACCAAAAAAGATGGTCTCCAAAAACCACCTTATATGAATAAAGACCGTGCACCTTTGATCGAACCAAAACCTCCGGACGTTAACCCTGCTCAAATGTTCATTCCCGGTCACCTCGCGGCACACAGAACTAACTCCTTAGTGCTGCTTCCGTCAGGATCTGACACGGTTCAAAGCGTTCCGTTGCGCAAGACCAGAAACTCATCACATTCAAACATGGACTGCTCCGACGACCAGATCCTCATCAAAGGAATTAAACCCCGCTATAGCGGATTGCGGGTTACAAGGAACCGCTGACTCCCCGTCTAGCACGGTCAAACTTTATTATACCATGAAAAAGAAAGTAAATAAATAAAAAGCCTTTAAATGTCAAGGCTTCGAATAATGTCAATGGCGGAGAGAGTGGGATTCGAACCCACGACACAGTTCATCACCATGTACCCGCTTTCCAGGCGAGCGCCTTCGACCAACTCAGCCATCTCTCCGGGTCTGAAACAGTAATTATTTCATTAATATCAGTTTTTCGCAAAAGATTTAACAAAGTCGCAAATGTTATTATACTGGCTCGGACAGCGAACGTCAACTCTAATTCAATATTAATGTTGTTGATCTGCGATAATGTCATAGTATAATTCTTCAAGGAAAATGTCATCCCCTCACAAAACAGATATAATGGGAGGATGAAATTAGAAATGAGCAAGCAAGAAGCAAGAAAAGTAACCATTATCGAAGAATTATTGGCAGGCCATTTATTAAACAAACAAGCAGCAGGGCTTCTAAATCTCAGCGTCAGACAAGTACAGCGGTTGAAAGTGGAGGCCACCGCCAATGGGGTCATGAGCATTCTGCATAAAAACAGAGGACGTAAGCCTGCTAATGCCTTAGATCCAAAGTTAGCCTTGAACATCATTGAGATTTACGAAAAGGAATTGATCAACTATAACTTTTGCCATGCTACCGATGTTCTCGCTGAAGACAAGGGGATATTTGTCTCTGTCAGCACTGTTTCAAGACATCTAAAAGCCAGTGGTATTCGATCCCCAAAGGCCAAACGAAGACCGAAGAAACATCGGTCAAGAAATGCCCGTAAACGTGAAGGAGAACTCGTTCAGATGGATGCTTCCAGTTATGATTGGCTGGGCAATGACTCCTACCTGCACCTTCATGGTGCTGTAGATGATGCCACAGGTCGTATTCTAGCTCTTCATTTCGAAAAGGAAGAAACCTTTGAAGGGTATTGTGAGTTGATGTTTCAGATGAATCAAGACGGCCATTTGCCAAGGGAAATTTACACCGATGGTAGAACAGTCTTTGCTTATGACAGTAAAACAAAAAAGAAACTGACACTAGATGAAGAACTAACTGGTAAAGTCGAGCGTCAACCCCACTTCGCAAGAGCTCTCAGAGAAACCAAAATTCTACTTATCATTGCCAAGTCTGCACAAGCTAAAGGGGGGATTGAAAGGCTCTGGGAAACTTTGCAGGATCGTTTGCCTAAAGATATGAAGCGTAAAGGCATTAATTCAATTGAACAGGCTAATGAATTCCTGAGGCAATATATTCCCTATTACAACCGCAAATTCTCCGTCCAGGCTGCCAGCATGGAAAAGGCCTATTTGCCCAAACAGGATTTGGCTGCATTTCAGTTAACCTTTGCTATACATGAAACAAGAAAGCTTGATTCAGGCCTTTCCTTTTCTTATAGAGGTCAGAAATACCGGTTGCCAATTTCTAAGGATAATAAAGAAATCCCTGCATCCCCTCATGACACGATTACTGTAGCAACCAGTAAACATATCGGAATGCAGGTTCTTTTCAAGGGCCTTGTGATTAAACCAGAACCGCTTAATACTCAGCCTAAGGAAAGTATAATACATATCTCTCAGCCAGACAACTCTACTAATTGCCTACCTTCTGAGACTTTAATTAAACCTAAAAACAAAACTAATTCCCCTTGGTTTGGCTATACCGAAATTTTCTATTCCAAGAAACTTAGGGATGACATTTCTGCTGCACAGTTATCACCCTATCAGGGTGACATTATCGCAGACTATTGACACTCTAATTCAATATTAATGTTTCTACAGCTTTTACCCGTTCTGCTCATCAGCCAAATTTACTTTCAGTTCTGTCAAATTAGCTAAACTTGCTTCCTGCTTTGTATTGCTTAACGGTTCAACGGCCCCGAAAATGAACATATTCAGGAATTCCAATCCGACCTGTTCAAAAGACATGCCGCTCTTCAGGATAAACTCAGGACTGAGAATCTCTGACATCGCTGTTAACAGTGATGTCTTAAAAATCCTGGAATCTACCCGTAAACGCAGTTTACTGCTGACCAGAAGGTGATCGATCAACCTGTCAATCTTTTTCTGACGGATCTGGTCAATTTTTTGCCAGAGCATCGGATAATGATGGCTTAAATCAGCTAAAAACTGAGGATTGATCAGATAAGAAATATTCTGAAGAGCCCCGACAATGATCGTGTTGATATCTTTTGAATCGGAAAGTCTCAAATTCCTGGCAATAATTTCATCCGTTACCTTATCAATCGTTGCTTCAAACAAGTCTTCTTTGCTGGCAAAATGACGATAGATCGTTCTTTTACTTAATCCGGCCGCTTTGGCCAGTTCTTCCATGGAAAGACGGGAAAAACCCAGAGCATTCTTTATAGCAAGCTGTTCACAGGCCAGAATAATTTTTTCTCTCGTATCCACGATGTTAACTCCTCTTTTTAGGCTATTTTCTTCTTAAACTTCAGAATACTGATCGTAAGAAACAACACTGAAAATAAAATCAGGCAGATGACCTGGCTGACCAGGTAGGAAAAACCAATTCCTTTCAGAACGATTCCTCTGATGATGTCCAGGTAATATGTCAGCGGAATCACATCGCTGAGATAGTAAATGATCCTGGGCATGGCGTCCCGCGGGAAAAGAAAACCCGAAAGCATAATACTCGGAAGCATGATAAAAAAGGACATCTGGAAAGCCTGCATTTGATTTCTGGCAATATTGGATATCATGATACCCAGACCTAAGGACGCTGTGATAAAGAACAGCGTCAAGCCATACAGTTCCAGCAGGCTCCCTTTGATCGGAACCCCAAACACCAGGACCCCGACCAGCAGGGCAACGGTAATCTGGATATACCCCAGAAAGATATAAGGAATAATTTTTCCGATCATCAGCTCATACGACTTGATCGGCGTAACGATAAGCTGCTCGAGCGTTCCCTTTTCCCTCTCCCGGACCAGGGACATCGATGTCATCATCACCATAGAAAGTGTCACAACAATTCCCAGGATCCCGGGCACCATATAATAAGCGGTAATTCCGTCCGGATTATACCAGGCCCGTACTCGGATGTCGTACGGCGGATTAGTCAGATCGATATGCAGTTTCTGAGTAATGACTTCCTGTGATTTCAGCAGGCCGATGGAATTAGCTGTCGCCATCGCCTGGTTCGCTACCATATTGTCGCTCGCATCGACAATCACCTGGACAGAGGCAGATTCGCCTTTTTGCACGTTATTGGCAAAACCTGGCGGAAAAACGATCCCGACCTTCGCCTTGCCGCTGTCAATCATATCATTAACTTCCTGAAAACTATTGGCCGCATAAAGGACGTCATAATATCCGGAAGCACTGAAAGCCTCCAGCAGATCTCTGCTCTCCTCGCTAAGAGACTGATCAAATACTACCGTCGGGATATGTTTGACTTCCGTTTGGATCGCATAACCAAATAGAAGCAGCTGAATCAGAGGAAGCATAAACACCAGTCCCAGTGTCAGTCTGTCTCTGCGGATATGCAGAAACTCCTTATAAAGAACAGCCTGAATTCTTCCCATTCGTATCCTCCTCGTCTATTCGGCGTATCCCGAGGTTCTTTGCTGTTTGGCCAAAGCTACAAAAACATCTTCCAGGGAAGGCATAATGATTTGAGGTTCGCAGGCCAAGTCCTGCTCCAGCTGCGAAACATTATCCTCTCCTGTCAGCAGGACGTGAAGGAGCGCCCCGTGGATCGTACACTCCTTAACATAAGGCAGTTTTTCGATTTCCTTCACGCGCTGCATGCCATCCTTGAGCTTCAGCTCAACCATGCAACCTTGAATTGATTTCTTCTTGAGTTGGTCCGGACTATCCACCGCCATCAGTTTCCCGCCGGATATAAACGCGGCCCGATGACAGCGTTCTGCTTCATCCATAAAGTGGGTTGTTACCATGACCGTGGTTCCCTCATTCGTCATTTTTTTGATGATCTGAAAGAACATTCTGCGGCTGGTCGGACTAACTCCGCTGGTCGGCTCATCCAGGAAAAGCAGCGGTGGTTTGGCAATGATAGCGCAACCCAAGGCAAGCCGCTGTTTCCAGCCCCCGCTTAAGTTACCGGCAAGTTCATTTTCCCTTCCTGTCAGATCGGCCATCGCAATCATTTCATCCATTCTCCCGGATAAATTTTTGCGCGGAATTCCATACAGACCTGCATAGAATTTTAAATTCTCTTTCACTGTAAGGTCATCATAGAGGCTAAATTTTTGAGACATGTAGCCGATGCTTTGTTTAATTTTTTCAGCTTCCTTTCGGAGATCATAGCCCAGAACTACCGCAGAGCCTCCGGTTGGTTCCAAAATGCCGCAGAGCATTCGGATTGTCGTCGATTTACCCGCGCCATTCGGTCCTAAAAAACCAAAAATCTCCCCTCTTCCGACCCGAAGCGAAACGTTGTCAACTGCGGTAAAGTCACCAAATTTTTTTATCAGGCCTTCGGTAATAATCACATTTTCCATCTATTTTCCTCCTGCCATGATGACAAAGACATCTTCAATGGAAGGGGCTGCTTTTTGCAGCTGGCTAAAGGTGCAGCCCTTTGTCGTAAGGGTCTGTTCAATCAAGGCTTCTGCTTCGACGTTCTTGTCGATGATCAAACGGTACTTGTCTCCAAATAGGGAATAATCCAGGATTCCATCTGTTTCCCCGAACAGCCAGGGTTCTTTTGTATCAGCCATAACCTCCCAGACCTGATAAGGGAATTTTTCTTTCAGGCCCACTGGCGTATCCAGCACATGAACGCTTCCTTCATTCATGAACGCTACCCAGGTACAAAGTTCCGCCTCATCCATATATGGGGTAGACACCAGAATGGTCATTCCTTCCCGGTTCAACTGGTATAGAATCTTCCAGAACTCCTTGCGGAATTCCGGATCAACACCATAGGTCGGTTCATCGAGAATCAACAGTTTCGGCCTGGTGACAAGCGCGCAGGTCAGCGCCAGTTTTTGCTTCATTCCGCCGGAAAGTTGATCCGCAAATCTTTTTTTAAACGCAACCAGGTTGGTGATTTCCAGAATCTCTTCCGAACGATGGATAATGACTTCTTTTTTAAGGCTGTACATCTCCCCGAAAAAGAGTAAGTTCTCCATGACCGTAAGGTCGCCATAGAGGCTGAAACGCTGCGGCATATAACCAAAATTTCTGGCACCGGCGTCTTTTCCTTTTTCCCGTTCTCTGTCCGTGAGCCCCAAAACCCTTACTTCACCGGCATCTGCGGTTAGCAGCCCGCAGATGACCCGGATGAGCGTCGTTTTACCTGCTCCGTCCGGACCAATCAAACCAAAAATTTCTCCCTCGCTGACGTTCAGACTTACATCGTTAACGGCCAGCAGAGATCCAAATTTTTTAGACAGTTGATTTACCTTAATCATTGGCCGTCTCTACCATTTTGATCATAACATCTGCCGGCATGCCTGGTTTTAATAATCCTTCGGGATTATCCACTGCAATTTTGACTTTGTAGACAATATTGGCCCTTTCTCTTTTGGTTTGAATCGTTTTGGGCGTAAATTCTCCCTGGCTGGCAATTTCAGCAATCGTGCCTGTAAACACCCTGTCCAGACCACTGATCGTGAAATTCGCTTCCCTCCCCAATTCTATAAAAGGCAGGTCATCTGTCGGTATATATACGTTAATCCAGACCTGGTCCAGATTGACAACCGTGGCCAACGTGGATCCGGCCGTGACATATTCACCAATTTCATAATCTTTGGCTTGAATGGTCCCGTCAATCGGAGATTTTATCTGCAGATCAGCCAGCTGTGCCTCCGTTGCTTTGACGACAGCCTGCATCAGCATTACCTGATCTTGGGCAGCAGTAATTGTATGGTCACTGCTTCCCGACGGCAAAGCATCCAGATTGTTTTGAGCAATTGCTACATTTAGTTTATCCCTTTCCAGCTGGGCTGCCAGATCATTACGCTGTATCTCGGCAATGATATCTGCTTTCTTGACCTTATCCCCGGATTTCACCTGAAAATTCTGAACCTTGCCGGCGATCATCACACGCAAGTCCACGGTGGTAGCTTCAATTGTACCGGATGCCTCAACCGTCCCATCATCGGAAAAATAAAAATACTCCCACCCCAGATAGCCTGAAAGCAATACAGCTGCAGCAATAATGGCTGCCACGATTTTCTTTTTTTTCGCCATTTTCACGTCCCCTTTTCAAATATGCTTTTCTTTTTCTCTGCCGTTTCAGCAATATCATACAGGATGTGATACAGTTTATCCATTTATATTTTATACGGAAGTCACGAATTTATGACTATAGTGACATTGTAGCATGACAACATCGTTTTGCAAAATAGGAAATCAAACAGAATGAAAAGTTGGCTATATTATTATTTTTTTGGCATACTGAAAATAGCGTTATATCATTTTTTAGACTGCAAAGGAGGCTAATTCAATGAAAATTGTCCCCGAACCTATTACACATGTATTAACGAAAAAGCATGTCCTCTGGAGCATTATCGTCCTGGCTCTCTTGTTTTTTAACGGATGCTCTCTCGCCAAACCGGAACCGAAACCGGCCCCTTCTCCCTCCAGCGAGCAGACTGAAAATATTGCCGCGTACATTCCGTTGAGTGTCGGCAATTACTGGTTCTATGAAGGAATCGGTAACGAATATGCTTCGTATACAGAAAAAGTTACGTACCAGCAGCGTAATCAATACCAGGTCATGATTGACAATGGCGGCACTGTTACCGCTAACAGGTATAAAGTTGCAGCAGACCGTGTTGTTAATACCTTCAGACAGTCTGAATTCTATGAAGATAAAAACATTTTGAACCAACCGTCAAATATTGAGGTCGTCCTGCTGCAATTACCGCTTACTACAGGCAATTCGTGGACCAGTGAAGGAAATTCATATGAGATCATTGACACGGCCGCCACGGTAGAAGTGCCAGCCGGGATTTTCGAAAATTGCCTGACTGTGAAAATCACGTATCCTGAAAGCGGAAATTACAGCTTATATTACTATAAGAAAGACGTCGGTCTGGTCAAATCCGAGTACGTGATGCCGGAAAATGAAAAAGTAATCTCCCAGCTTAAAGAATATGATGTCCAGCACTAGTGCCTTGTCAACCCTAAAATTTATGTAAACCATTGAGGGAAATTTTGTATGGCAAGGAGCTGCAAGACAACACAGTCATACAGAAATCTTACCAGTAGAAATATAGATTCAGAATAGACATGATAGGTTTACTCTGAATCAATGTTCAAACAGCAAGCCCTGTTTATACTTAGATCGAATGCTTGTTTCTTTTTTTCAGGATAGCCAGACTTAAAATCATAAGCACGAATGCCGCACCGCCAATAAAATAATTGTCCCGACGGTTTCCGATCCATCCGTTATTAGGATCTTGACTGGATGCTTCCTGCCAATTCATGCCCGGCATCTTTTGCTTATGCTCTATTCCTTCAGGCATATCTCCCGGCGGCTGCATACCCGGTTGATCCTGTCTTGTCAGGGGCTGCTGCAGCCCGCCTGCATTTTCACCGGCCCCATCTTCTGTTGTTCCTGATGAAGCCAGTTCCCCGCTCAGCTGTTTGGAGACATTATCAATCCGGTCCCGGATAAATGCAGCCAGTCCTATCAACTTTCCGCTTCCCGGCATATTCTTTCTAGCTCCAAAGCCACCTCGAAACGTGGTCATACTGTCTGTTGTGGGTTCCTGAGACGAGCCTTCGCCGATCGCCTGTTCAAATTGTTCCAGCGTATAGAACTTGGTTGGGTCACTTGTGACATAAGGTCTAATCAGATCTGCGGTTTTCTCGATTTTAGCCGTCATTTTCCCCAAAGCAAAAGGCCCTTCGATAAATGCTTTCATGTATTGGTGATAGACATCCTTATACGCCCGTACTTCGAGTAGTTTGCCCAGCAGCGGGCGTTGGTCCAAGGTCGTTCCGGAGACCGGCTGATCAATCGACAGCGCAGTGCCTCCGCCAAATCCGCCAAAGGACAAATTATAATCCCAGGGGAGGAAACTGAATAAACCGTTCTCCTCATATAAATAATAATTGTGGGTAAACTGTCCCTGATAGCTGTCCATATTGACAAGTACGGTGTTAACTGCAAAATATCGCAGGATCTCGTCAATATTCAGGTATGTTTCTAAGTCCCTGCCCTCATTCAGTGCTCTGATCATCTTGACTAAAGCCTCATTGCTGCCTTCTTTCGAGTCGGTCACAGCTTGCAGGCCACTGTAAGATTCAATATTGTCATCACTGTAAACCAGATCGTTTCCTTTACCCCGATCGCCATACGGTTTATAAAGTGTCCCATGGTCCTGGCCAAAGTACCTTTCCGCATATGCTTCTTCAACGCCCTCAACTGCCAGATACAAACCTGCTGGATGATCATTGATATAAAGGTTCGCGTAGCAATAAGCAGGAACAGGAACGCCCATCTCTTTCAGCAGTGAGTAGGATAGATATTCCCGCATGCAGGACGCATCATCCCAGCCATTATTTAAATTCAGTTTGGTCAGCCCCGAGAGGCTTTGCCCTTCAATATAATGATCAAAATCAATTTTAAAGCTGTAGCGGTCGGAATTGCTTCTCAGGACTGAATTAAGACTGGAATTGCCTTTGGTACGGATTCCGACATTTTTTGTCTTCACGCTATCGATCACAACCTGAGCCTCTTTATATTCTTCCTCTGCGGGATTTTGCAGCATGTCCTGATAATCCGCCTCAGGGATTGAAATGCGAATTTCGATGACTTTGTCAGGATCGAAGAAACGTTCCGTATAAGCGGAATAAACAGACTCTGCAGAGGAGCTGCCTGTTCCTGTTTTTCCAGTGTTCAAACGGACATTGGCACTATCTCCCTGCTTGAAAGACAGTGCCGCATAGGCGGTCGTTAAGGTGCATACTGTAAGCAGCGCCGCAACGATCCCTGTAAATTTTTTGTCCATGTTTTAATCCCTCTTTTTTCAGGTGTCGAATGTAATGCTGCTTAAGGGAGGATGATTATACTGCAAGCTCTCCGTTATAACTTACCAGGACGACATCATTTACACCTTCTATAGCTGCCAAGGCATTAACAAAATCCGTATTGTCAACTCTTAATCGCACTTCAATGGTAAGTTCAATTCCCTGTCCACCGCGAACCGCTTTTGATTTAATTTTCATTCTTTTGACATGCTCCGCCAGCTTTGTTAGCAGCATTTTTTCTGCCTCGCTGCCACTGCAATTTATAACCACCATATAGGGAATTTCATTGGTTGTTTTACTTGTAAAAATGATCAGCATGATTCCGATGACAATCGACCCGCTAATGACAAGCAGATACTGCCCGGCCCCACTGACGATTCCCGCTGCGATAGCCCAGAAGATAAAAACGATGTCCATTGGGTCTTTGATCGCTGATCTGAAACGTACGATACTTAAAGCTCCGACCATACCGAGAGAAAGAACGATGTTAGATGTGACACCCATGATAATGAGTGTGGTAATCATCGCCATACCTACTAGAGAAACATTAAAGTTCCTGGAATACATGACCCCATTGAACGTCTTCTTATACACCGCATAGATAAACAGTCCGAGTAGAAAAGAAATTAGCAACGTAATCGCCACATCAACAATAGAAAAATTTGTGACTGCGTTTTCGAGAAAACTGTTTTTAAAAATATCTGTAAAGGTAAACATTTGATCTGTAGCCGCTGTTGTAACGGCAGTCGTTGTTGTATCCATGATACTATCCTCCATTAAGATTCTAAATTATTTTGATGTTGAAATTCGATTTTACGGATTTAATTCACATTCTTTGTATTTATTTATATTTTGCGTTTTATCCGTATTTCCGGGATAAAACATATTTTGAGATTGCTGCCTTCTGTCTGCTGTCCAATTGAATCAGGTTGGCAATATGACTCGGCAGGTAACAGTCATATTTGATTTCCAGAATCGCCGTATCACTCGCTAAAGCATAGGCCAGTGGGGTGGTGAAATCCAAAAAGCTGGTCGCGGCGAGTCCGGTTTTTACATCACCGTCGATCGTGATCCTTACTCTACCCGGTTCCCATATATAGGCCTGACGCCGGTACTCTACAATTGTTTTCGGCTTAAACAGACCGGTTCTCATTTTCGTATAAAGATGTCGGCATACAGCTTCCGGACAATTTTTCAAAAATTGATAGTTGCCGTTGATTAAGTCTCGACATCCCCCTTCGGTCAAAATCGCATTCTCTTTAAAACCTGACCCATCGTTCTTGACTTTCTTCTCAAGCCGGATGATTGCAGTGGAATGATCATATGTTCTGATTCTGAATTTTTCCCGATATTTAACCCCTATCAACTTCTCTAATAATGCCGTATCATTAATATCATCAAAGTAAAGACTTCTGACGGTATAAAAGCCTTCGGGCCCGGTATGTTTGTCCTTGGGAAGCACCCTATTTAAACGGTTGACCAGTACTGCTCTGTCGAAGTTATTGATGCTCATTTTAATTTCCTGGCGATATTTGCTCACATGCTCACCCCCTGTCGCATATTCCAACGATCTTTTGATGATGCTATTTTATCCACTCTATGTGTCATTAATGTGAACGCTGGTTAACAAATTTGTGAAGAATTTAGGTGATGGCTATGTTAAGAAAACGTTGGCTTTCTGTATTTACAGCGGTGATCTTACTTCTTAGTGTTACCGTTTGGGAAAAAACCATGACGCCGCTGGCTTCTGAAACAGAACTGATGCCTGCCGCCAATAGTGCTGCTTCAGAAAGTGATCCGTCAGAGACTGCTGCTTCTAAACCTGAGGCTGCTGAGTCTACACAAATTAAACTTACGCTGCTTGGGGATATCATGTGCCACCCAACACAGTACGAGGCCGCCCAGACAAGCGGAGGCTATGATTTCAGACCTTCTTTTGAAGAAATCGGGGAGGATACAAGGCTCGCTGACCTGACTCTCGCCAATCTTGAAACGACCCTGGCCGGGAAAGAAATGACTTACAGCGGTTATCCTTCCTTTAATACCCCGGAACAAATAGCTGATACTGTCCGGAAAACACTTGGTGTGGATGTTGTCTCTACCGCCAATAATCACTCTTTAGACCGAAATTTTTCGGGCCTAAGCCGGATGATCGATTTTCTGGATCAATATGGTCTGAAACATACGGGAACCTATCAGACCGCCGAAGACAGTCAGGAAATTCTGATCCAGGAAATTTCCGGCCTGCGTATCGCTTTCTTAAGCTATACCTATGGCACCAATGGGGTTACCCTTCCTGAAGGTAAAGCTTTTGCTGTGAATTATCTGGACCGGGAAAAAATTCTTAGGGATGCTGAGAAGGCACGCACTCTGGGAGCAGACTTAGTTATTGCCTCTTTGCACTGGGGAACGGAGTATGCCACAAAACCGTCCGTTGAACAGGTCAATCTGGCCACCTGGATTTTCGAAAATACGGAGGTCGATATCATCGCGGGCAATCATGTCCATGCTGTCCAACCGATCACCTTTCTCCAAGTAAAAAACAAGTCCACTGGTAAAGAAAAAGAGGGATTGGTGATCTATGCTCAGGGAAATTTTATCTCCGATCAGAAAACAGATACGGCGAATATGGGTATCATGGTTAACATTTTTCTGGATATCCGTTCTTCAGAAAAACCAGTTATTACGCATGTTGCGTACTATCCGACCTGGGTTGATGAAACTCCGGGAGCCGGTCCAAAGACATATCGTGTCTTAAATGTGACAAAGGCCCTGGCCGATTATCAGTCAGGGCAGGATCCTCTGCTGGACAGCGCAGATTATGCGGAAATGCTGGCCTATGTATCTCAAATCAAGCAAACTATCCCTTCTGGAAATAGGATTCGCTTCGCCAACGAATAATGTATACAGTATATCTCTCTGTATACATTATTTATCATTATTATCTCTTTACAGCCTGCTGAATGTTCATTATATTCTTCTTAGGCAAAGAAGCCATAAAAAAAGTCAGCCTGCAAGCTGGTTTTTTTGGGGGCTTCTTTTTTTGATGTCTACGGACGACGGCACAGGAAGCGTGGAGGCGTTTAAATAGCCTTCACGGTGTCGAATACGTCATAGATGACAAAGTCATTCGACTGGACGAATGTCGCGGTGCCATGAATGGCAAGGAGATGCTGGCAAGGACGACAAAGATAAAAAGGAGAGATTGTAATGAATTATGGCGATATTGCCTTTATGCTTTTCAGCACCGCCCTAGTTTTCTTAATGATACCCGGACTCGCTTTTTTTATGGAGGGCTCGTCAAAAGACGCCATGTCCTGTCGATTATGATGCAAAGCATCGCTGCAATCGGAATTATCTCAATTCTCTGGATTGTTATCGGTTATACCCTGGCTTTTGGGCCGGATATCGGGCATTTGATTGGCGGATTGGACTATGCAGGCTTAAGAGGTGTCGGTCTGAATCCCAAAACGGAAAGTGCAACAATTCCTCATATGTTGTTTATGCTCTATCAAATGATGTTTGCAATTATTACTCCAGCTATTATGACCGGAGCAACAGCGGAGAGACTGCGCTTTCCAGCCTATATCCTTTTAATCTCCCTGTGGAGCCTTTTGGTTTATGCGCCTCTTGCTCATTGGGTATGGGGCGGAGGCTGGCTGGCTGATCTGGGCGTCTTGGATTTCGCCGGAGGGATTGTCGTCCATATAAGTTCGGGCTTTTCAGCCTTGATTGCCGCTTTATATATTGGCAAACGCTACCATAAAGACTCAGAGCAGGCTATCCCGCATAACATTCCATATGTGATTCTTGGCGGAGGTCTCCTGTGGTTCGGCTGGTTCGGGTTTAATGGCGGCAGTGAACTGGCTGCAGACGGTATTGCTGTGCTTGCCTCTACCACTACCCACCTGTCTGCCTGTGCCGGACTACTGGGATGGATAATCATTGAAAAACTGCTTCATGGCAAACCAACCGTACTCGGTGCTGTCTCAGGCATGGTTGCAGGGCTCGGCGCCATCACACCTGCCTGCGCTTACGTGACTCCGCTTGCTGCTGTCTTGATTGGACTGGTTTCTTCAGGTTTGTGCTACTTTGCAGTCGCTTGGCTGAAAGTTAAACTGGGTTACGATGATGCACTTGATGCTTTTGGCATTCATGGCATTGGCGGAACCTGGGGAACCCTGGCTGCCGGAATTTTCTGCACCACAGCCTTGAATCCCAATGGTGTGGATGGACTTTTCTATTCCGGGTCATTTTCCCAGGTTGGGATACAACTTTTGGCCATCCTCGCGACTTACGCTTACTGCGGCGTGATGACCTTATTGATCCTTAAAGTCATCAGTCTCATTACTCCTCTTGCAGCGACAACTGAAGAACAGGAAACAGGCCTTGATATCAGCCAGCATGGCGAAAGCGCCTATCCGGACATTGAAGGGATGACTTCCGATTCTGCCTGGAATATGCTGAATTAATAATTGACTATACGAATATATTAAATAGCACTTCTTCTATCTGAACCAATCGAGTAGGAGGGGGCGTCTCGCCCCCGACCTCTCACACCACCGTATGTGCGGTTCCGCGTACGGCGGTTCAATAGTTTAAGTGCAGTACCTCGTATTTCTTGGCTATGTCATCATAGCCGAGGGATTCGAGGTATTTGTCAGTCAACGTATGATTAAGTATCCCGCTCCCGGCTACTCTCCAGTAGCCTTTGCCAGTGTACCCATTCTTGTGTGCCCAGTAAACCGACATGCCGAGTGCTATCAGGTTCCCGATTCGGGTTTTTGGTCTCTTCCACTGCTTCCAGATATACATCCGTATCCGTCGTTTCAGCCACCTGTTCAGTTCCTGAATTCTGCTCCTCATACCGGCAATAGCGTAATAATTAAGCCACCCCGTGGTATATAGCTTCAGATTCCACCTCACGATGGACACCCTTGCCGTTCGGCTAGCACTTCCTACTACCAAGCGTGCAGCGGACTCTCACCGCCGAGTTGCTACCCATGCCGGGCGCACTTAAAAAAGGATTTTCACCGTAATCGGTGAAAATCCTTTTTGGTTTTGCCAGGAAAAAGTATACTTGAAATTTTTGAATGTAACAATTATTGGGCAAAGGAACGGCTTAAAGATTCGACTTGAACTGCATAAGCCGATTTGTAATGCCCATTATTCTCGTAAAAGGTCAACCTGCCGTTGATACCCAATCGATATGCCGTATACGATTCATATTTATTCATATAGACATCCTCTAAATACCTCAGATATCCACCGGCTAAGTAGGTTGCATAATATTTGTCTGTTGACAGGAGTTCCCCGTTCGGATAAGGGATCTCTTTATGATAATATTCGGTGATGGCCATGTAGGCCGTTTTTGCTGTAGCCAATTTCATTTGGGTCGTATTGTAGGATAAGGATCCTCCATCCATATTGGTGGCAGGTACATATTTTGATTCTTGGGCAATTAAGGCAAACAGTTCATAAGGTTCCAGATGAAAGGTCTCTTCTACGCTCGCAATATACGCTAGATATTCGGCATCAACCTGATAGTCTCTGGCAATTCGTGCTAAATTCTCTTGCCTGTATGTTTGATCTTCTTTTACACTAACGACGTTACATTCTTCTTCGCTTACTTTTTCCCTGTCTTCGGCAAAGGCGGCTGTCCCGACAAACATCACCTGTGCAGCAATCGTAAAAGCTACCAGGAACATAGCCAGGAAACGGCCAATCCTTTTCTGTTGAAACACGGTCTTTCCTCCTTAAGGACTTTTTGACAGCTTTTCGCCATCATCTTTTGTTATTTTGTCAGAATATAATTATCCAATACTTGAGATCCTCCCATAATTTTTATCTTGTATCTCAAGTGACAAAATTCTACATTTTTTTTACTTCAACCGATTTTACCACATCAAACCAAGAAACGCAAAAAAGAGGACCATTAATTTCCTCTATTACCATTATATATATACATTTATTTTTTATTAATAGTGTCTTTAGAACGTCTCATATCCGTTTAAAGGCCGGTGTACGGCTCAGTAGAGTTCGGAATCCCTGATCTTCTTTTTTATTTGCAGATACGTCAGCAATTCTTCCTGATCTTTTTCTTCCCAGAAATCAAAGTCGTCTAATTTCTCTAAGACTTCTCTAAAATGGACGCTTTTATCCGCCAGTGAATAAATCTCAGGTTTTGAACCCGCATCCTTCGTTTGTTCCCCTAAAAGGTAGGATACCGATACACCTAAACCCAGGGCAATATCTGTCAGCCGATCTAAAGAAGGTCTTCTTCTGTTTTGTTCAATATCACTCAAATAAGAGATAGAAATACCGCTTCTTTCAGAAAGCTTACGAAGTGTGAGCTTCTTCTCTTTTCTTTGCTCTTTAATCCGATCACCGACAGTCAACGCAATTTCCCCCAAATTTTCGATAATAGCGAATTAATACTAGTATAATCGCTGAAAAACGCCAGGTCTACTGAATTGCTATACATTTTTGACGTAAATATGCGCAATGTGGAAGAATATCCTATATTTGCTTGGGATTGGAACCTATTTTTGGCAGACGGCTAAATTTAACCGTTGCATAATTACGCTATATGCGTAATTATTAGACGGAGGTGGTGTTATGTCCCTTGGTTCAAAAATTCGGGAGATCCGGAAGAAAAAGCATTTAAAACAAAAGGAACTGGCTGAGATTGCCGGTATTTCCGTTTCTTATCTATGTGAAATCGAAAGAGATAAAACAAATCCATCTATTAAAACACTTTTCCATCTCACTCAAGCTCTTGGAGTCCGTCTGTCGACGCTCCTCGGCGATCAGGAATATTAGAAACAGAATAATATTAGTATTTTTTAAATGAGAAGGATTTTTCTGCGGAATGAAGTCCTTTTATTTTTTATTTGATAAATGCATAAAAGAATATTTCAAAGAGCTCCTTGAAAATTTCAACTAAGAATGTTAATATGAATAATTGTTGTTTTTCTGATAATCCCCAATTTATGAAGAAACTGTAGAAGGAGACTGTACATGGATAAAAGTTTTGAATTCGGTAATAAAAGCATTGGGAAGCTATTATGGCAATTCTCCTGGCCGGCGATTGTCGGTATGTTGGTGAATGCCTTATATAATATTGTTGACCGGATTTTTGTGGGCCGCGGCGTCGGTACACTTGCAATTGCTGCAACGACAGTGGCCTTCCCAATTATGCTTCTATTAATGGCACTGGGGATGCTAGTTGGTATTGGTGCAACAGCATTAATCTCCATTCGGCTCGGGGAACAAAAAAAAGATGAAGCCGAAAAAATTGTAGGTAATGCACTTACTCTCTTAATTATGCTTCCGCTTCTTTTTATGGTCTTTTATTTCTCATTTTCTGAACAGCTTTTGGTCTTTTTTGGTGCTAATCAGGAAGTATTGCCCAATGCACTTGATTTTACCAATATCATTGTTGCAGGATCCGTTTTTGGCGCAATCGGTTTTGGCATGAACAATTTTATCAGAGCTGAAGGAAACCCCAGAATTGCGATGCTAACGCAAATTCTCGGCGCTGTGATTAACGGGGTGTTGAATTACATTTTTATTTTTCATTTGGGATTAGGTATAGCGGGTTCCGCACTCGCAACGGTCTCGGGCCAATTCATTACGTCGCTTTGGGTATTGGGCTATTTTCTTCTCGGCCATAGCACGCTTAAGCTCCGCCTGAAAAATTTGAAACCGGATTTTCCGATCTATCTGGCCATATTGTCTATTGGCTTTGCTCCGTTTGCAATGCAACTTGCCAACAGTGTGCAGAATATGCTTCTGAATAAGAGTGTCATGCTTTATGGCGGCGACCTAGCGCTGTCTGCCATCGGCGTCATTATGAGTATTTCAACATTGTTCTTTATGCCGATTATCGGTGTCAGCCAGGGTGCTCAGCCTATCATAGGCTTTAACTATGGAGCCGGGCAGTTTGAAAGAGTTAAGGCAACATTGAAGAAGGCCATCATCGCGAGCACCTGTATTGCTGTTGTCGGCTATCTGGTCATACATTTCTGGCCCGAACAAATCATTGGCTTGTTCAGTGATAACGATAAGGCGCTTACAGAACTGGCAACTCACGTGATACTGATATTTTTTACAATGTTCCCGCTGATTGGTTTTCAAATTATTTGCTCAAGTTACTTTCAGGCAGTCGGCAAACCGCTTCAATCATCTGTTCTGAGCCTTTCCCGGCAGGTACTGCTATATATACCGCTTCTTTTGGTCCTGCCTCATTTTTGGGGAATTGAGGGTGTCTGGCGGGCTGCCCCGATTGCAGATATCTTATCCGTTTTGATCACAGCAACGTTGATAACGCTGGAAATGAAACGGCTTAGCAAAAATCAGCCCGCTGTCAGCGTAGGATAATTCAGGCTGATATAAAACTGATATATCTAAAATACGAACAAGGACTTCACAACTTTGAAGTCCTTGTTCGTATTTAGATGACCCGTTCTTTCTCAGAGATCGGGACACTGAAGGATCATATTTCAGCATAGACTTTATTTACGATATGATCTCCCGATTACACCAGGAACTTAAGCAAGGCGACCACCACAGCAGCAGTCACTGCTGACATGATGAGCGCAAAAATAAAGGCAACGCGCATCACTTTGTTTTCTTCACCAAGTTTATCAATAGATGCGGCCGCATTTTGGAGTTTTGCCGGGGAAATTACGCTGGCTAGTCCTCCACCAAAGGCTAACCCGGCTGTAACGATGATAATACCCTTAAGTCCCCAGTTAAGATTCGTTGCTGTTGACATGGTATATTTTGCAAACATCGCAATCGTCGAAGCTTCACTTCCGGTAATGAATCCTCCGAATAATCCAATAAAGCTTACAATAGCTCCGTAGGCTCCATGAAAAGCCTGCGCGGAATAGTCTGCGAGTACTTTCACCATACTTGGGCACAGTGTTTTCGACAGTGCGGCATTGAGATTGGAAGCCATATTAAATCCAGACATATTCATGACTTCACCAATCGCAAAGAAGATCGCTGCTGAGAAAACAGGTTTTGGTGCCCTTCGCCACCAAACTTTTATTGAATCTTTAATTTGGGCGGCTTTTGGGCGCATAATCGGGATCGAAATCAAGATGCTGACCAGAATCCAGGTGTAGGCATTCCATAAAGCTCGGGTTGCTATCGGCTTGCCGTCTGCAGATAAGCCGGGAATGCTGAGCGTCAGTGTCCGGTATAAATAATCGAAAGATTCCTTTGGCAGGTTAAGCGCCAGAATCAGAACGATCAAAAGCAGCCAGGGCATACTGGCTTTCCACAAAGGATATTCTTTTTCATAGGCAAGTTCTTCCGGCGTCAGCCGGCTTCGATCAATAATTTTTTTACCCGTTAGCTTAAGATACAGGATCATTACAAGAATGACTGCAAAACCACTTAAGACTCCTGTGAGGACAACAAGATTGTCATAATGATTGGTAAAATAAGCGACAATCGAAATGGTAATGCCCGTAACCAATACCGGGACAATCCCCTCTTTGACGGCTTTCCACTTTCCGACAATCCAAAGCATCGAAAAGCCGATCAAGGTAGATACAACCGGCAAAAACATAAAGAAGATGCTTCCGGCCTGAGAAAGGGTAATTTCATTGCCTTTTCCTAAAAAGCTGTTCGCGATATCCACAAACACCACGATCGGGGCGCCGAGTAAGGCATACGTACACAGGGAGTCATATCCGATCGCCGGTAAAGCTATGGCCACATACGTAGAGTATCCCATCGCAATCAAGATAGGCGGCAGAAGAGATACAGGAGTTGCTCCGACGGCAACCATCAACGTTCCAAATCCAATGTTGATCATCATGATCTGAACGGCTCTGTTTTCACTGGCTAAGGTCTTAATAAATATAATAATTCGTTTTAAGGCTCCTGTCTTTTCCATATAGGCCATTTGAAGCAGCGATGTGGCTACGATCAGTGATACTGAAAAAGATTTAATCAGACCGGCCAGCGTCGAGCGTACAATGACTTCTCCCGACGTCTGAAAAAACAAAAACGCCACAAGAGAAACAGCAAGCCAACCCACAATTCCACTGGTATGGGCTGGCTTTTTAAACACAATAAGCATAACAACAATGACTGCTATCGGCAGCAGTGCAAGCAGCAGTGACAACATTCTCTCCCATCCTTCCATTCTACAAGTATAAATTTTTTATAACTACCTACTTTATAATATATGATTTTGCTCAAAAAAAAAAGCACTTTTTTAGTTTTTTACTTTTTGCGTTATATGTTTCGGTCCAATAGAAAGGCCCGCTTTTCACCATAAAAAACGGGCCGAAACTGAAGATTTTCTAACTAAGGGATCATGACATATTGCGCGGGACCCGGAACAATGATCCATCCGTCATAAATGATGCTGATACTGAAATAGTAGTACTCGCCAGAAACTAAATTACCCTGGATATCGCCCTGATAATAAGTGTCGGCGTTGATTGTCACTGAAGTCCTGTTCCGGTCGGTAATCCACTCCAGATAACCGTCATTTGGATATTTTGGATTAGGATTACTCTTTGAAATGACCACTTTGTAGCCTTCAAAATTCGCTGCTTCCGAAGCTGGCCAGCTTAAAATCAAATTACTGCCGCTGGCTGTTGCCGATATGGCAATCGGATCCAGGCTCTGTTGGACACTTTCCTTCTCAGCTAGTGGATTGTATCCATCGGCCGGATACGTGACACGGACGGCATTTCCGGCAACTTTGCCATCACTGTACAAAGCCGTCACACTAACGTAATACGCCTGTCCGGGAGTCAGATAACTGCCAAAGTCCCCACCGTGATACGTTATGCTGTTGTCAATTACCCACCGGCTGGTGCTTTGATTGGTAATGTAAGTCAAATAACCGCTGCTGGGATAGGCCGGCCTGGAATTATTTTTGGAAATAACGACCTTATAGCCCTGGAAGCTTTCACTGTAAATCGGATTCCATTTGACAATGAGCCGGTTGTCGTCCTTAGAAACGGTTACCTGAGGTGCCTTTGAAGAGGAAGAGGAGGATACAACTGGTTTGACAGCAGGTTTTATTTCTGTAGCCGGTGTTTCCTTGGTGGGTTGTGTTGTTTCGGCCGGCGTTACGATAGCTTCCTCGGCAGGTTCCGGTGAAGAGACAGCCGTACCGCCCGGATACGTCAGTTGCAGACTATCACCCGGAACGGTCTTATCCGAATAAAGCACCGTGATGCTAAAATAGTATCTTTCACCAGAGACAAGTTTCTCGCCAAAGTCTCCGTTTTTATAGGCTTCACTGTTATTGATCACCGCACTGGTCATGGTCCTTTCAGTAATGTAGTATAAATACCCGTCGTCGGGATACTTCGGATTCGGATTGTTCTTTGAAATCACCACTTTATAGCCGGAAAATTTGGGATGATCAACCTGATCCCAATGTAAGATAATTTTATCGCCAGAAATCTCCCCGTTCACTGCCACCGCAACATAAGGAGTTTTATCCTCGCCTATTTTTAATCCGGGCCAGGAAGCATTTTGCGCATAACCATAGGTGACTATGCCTAAACAAAAAATGACTGCACATATCGCGATTGCAATATTTCTGGATAAACGAGGTTTCATGGTCTTTTCTCCTTTCATACTACCGTTTGCATACGAGTAACTTACTCTCAACTAAAAATAACGTAAAAAAATAAGATCAACTATGTAAAATCTATAATTCTACAGTATTAATTTAATTCCTTTTTCTTCCTTAATATTTATATATTTAGGAATTAAGTCCCATCAAATTAGGAAATATGGATCTGCACAATCCCAAATGTATAGTTTGATACGATGGAGAGGAGTATGTCATTTAATGTCGAATCATTGATCTAAATAAGCTTAATTACTTTTTCCAAAGGAGAGGAGGGAATATGATGAAAGAACCGGTTGAGTTGATCCAATCAAATCAAACATTTTTAATTAGACGTACCTTAGAATATGCAAAAATGCATAATTATACAAAATATACCTCTACTCTGGAAGAAGCTTGGCGTACATCAATTAACGGGTTGTCCGAAGCTTTAATCTCAGTTCTCAAGTCCTGTGAATCTATACCTGAATTAAATGTGGATGAAGATTATGCAAATGATCCAGTTGGCTCTTTTGGGATACTTGAGGCACAGCTTCATCGCAAACGTGGAGTTACCCTGGAAATGTTTTTAGGATTGATGAAATATTATCGTCAATCCTATCTCGATCTGATAATAGAAACCTATAGGAAAAAAAATATAGATTGTGATTACTTTTTATTGTTTATTAATCGGTTTTTTGATCGTATAGAATTAGCTTTTAGCAGTGAGTGGATCAACGAGAAGAAGGAAGTACTTACGTTAAGTCTTCAAAATACGAATCGTATGATGACGAATGAAAAAAATAAGTATTTAACAATATTTGAAAGTATTCCAACTCCTTCAATCATTTTGGATAGTAATAATATGATTGACAACATGAACAATGCAGCTAAAGAGTTCCTCAAGTCTGCAGGAATCGATGGGACATCTTATTATTCCAATGAAAAACATGAAATATATTTAGTAGATGTATTCCCTTGGCTTGCAGAAGAATTTACTGCTTTTATCAACGGAAATGATATTGAAGTATCCATTGAAAAGAATTTGAAGATGCTCGAATTAGGAACCAGGAATCTGGTTATAAACTTTCACCGCATGCTGGACGTAAGTGAAAAATATAAAGGTACAGTGATCATATTTACGGATTTAACATATAGAAAACAAATTGAGGACAGGTTAAAATTTATCAGTTTTCACGATGATCTTACAAGATTATACAACAGAGCATTCTTTAATGAAGAATTGTTAAGACTGTGTTCAGGCAGATCTAATCCAGTAGCGATTATAGAATGTGATGTTGACGGGCTTAAAGTGGTAAACGATACTTTGGGACATCATGCCGGAGATTTGCTTATTACTTCCACTGCTTCAATACTTCGACGTTCTGTCCGGGAAAACGATGTTGCTGCCCGGGTAGGTGGTGATGAATTTGCAATTGTTTTACCAAATTGCTCACCTGACTCACTAAAAGAGGTCTGTCAGAGAATCGAATTTGAACTCGAAAAGCATAACAAAGAAAACTCTTATTTGCCTGTGAGTTTTTCCATTGGTGCTGCATTAGGGGATGCTAATAATGGCAGCTTAGACCGCATTTATAGGAATGCCGATAGTGAAATGTATAAAAATAAACAAGAAAAGCGAGAGCAATACAAGCTTTGGTTCAACTCGTTATATGCTGAGTATGGGGATAAACTATTTAATAACTAATTTACTTTGCCGCCAGGCCATGGATGACAGCAGGAGCGGCCGCCCGTTCGAATCCCACCTTCTTATTTAAATAAGCTTCATCTTGCGATGAAGCTTTATCTTCAGTGGCGGAGAAGGTGGGATTCGCTCCGCTCGCCTTCGGCTCGCTTTCACGCCGGGGCGGGAAAACCCTCCCATGTGTCGGCTTTTCTTTATCCGCCCGTTCGAATCCCACCTTCTTATTTAAATAAGCTTCATCTTGCGATGAAGCTTTATCTTCAGTGGCGGAGAAGGTGGGATTCGAACCCACGGTACCTTTGCAGGTACGCCGCATTTCGAGGGGTAATTTTATGGGTTTTTCGCTCGTTTTGCTTTATATGTTTTTGTATCCTTATCCCTCAAAGGCTTGATTTTATAGGGATTTCCCAAAATGGCTTTATATGTGCGCATATCATTTTACTGTATTATCCGGGGCAGTTTTATAACAATTTTACAACATGATAACATTTATCAAGATACTTCAATCTCCACAGCATTTTTAATACTAGCTTCAACCTGTGTGATGATTGGCGTGTAGAGATTAATATCAATCTCTGGTGTTGAAATCGAAACAACTAGTGAATATCGAACCTTATTGTTGTAACGTCCAAGATACGCCCGCTCCCTCCACCAACCTATAACTGGGTACACGGCAATGTAATTAGCATCACACAAATCGACCGCGTTTTGTTGACGAAAGTCCGAATGAATTGAACCAACATCTCGATTATCAGTACCTAAATACCAAAACTTACTACCGCTTGTTCCTTCTCCTGAATCCTTCTTGTCTTCACCACGCATTTTAACATTAATGCGTTTCATGAAGTCAGTTTTAGTTTCATTCTGGTTTATTACATCAAATCGCAAACCACATGATGGATAGCGGTACTTATCTTTCCAACCAACCTCGCCAGGACCTGGCTCTATAAAATATGACAGCGTTACACGCATCTCTGTCGGGATAGAACCTAATCCTTGCAATACCTCCTTGGGCCATGGAATATGGTGAATATGCATCTCATTCATTCCGCTTTTGACAAATGGCTGTAATTCTCCCTCCATAACTAAGTTCACGCTATTATTCATGCACTGGATAGCTCTGTCCAAATTTGGAATCCCGTATCCGCATGAACGCAATAAATTACGCCTACCTTTTGTTTTTTTATCATCTTTGCAAAACTGAGATTTCATTGAATCAGTCCATCTTGCTGAATGAATAAGCAATGCACGAACTGTTTCCGGCCATATACCTGGATATTCAGCAATAATCTGTGCCGCCATCCAGGCTGCCTGAGCTGTTGCGGAACTTGTCCCCCATATTGTGCTGAACAGTCTAGACAGCGGCTTATAATGAGTTGTTAATAATGATAAATCCGTACACTCCGTATAATCCGTACCATTAGTCGCCACATTTCCGCCATCACATAGTATTTCAGGTTTTATTGGCCATCTATCATCCCACATTACAGAAGTCGAACTATACGGAGATAACTCTCCACTGTTAGCAACAGCCCTATAGTTTTTCAACAAATTATCCTCTATGCGGACATCTTGGCTATATGCACCAACAGTAATAGCATTCCATGCTTGTCCCGGACTTTCAACCGAGTGTATTATACTTGATTCAGGATATTCCGAATGTGAAAGTTCGAATGGATAAACATTTCCTGCGCTAACGAAGAACAACCGCTTTTCGTCTCTATCCATTGCACCGGAAACAATACTATCAACAGCCCCCGACCAAGATGTGGGGCTTCCGTCATTTGTATTATATCTTTCGGATGTAACAGCCATGCAAACGGTACGTTCAATATGAGGACGGCTGATTTCTGCTAGATACACAGCTCTCTGGGTAATAGCTCCATAGAGTTTGGGATCATTTTCACCCTTTGGTGGTAGGATTTTTACCGACTCAAGATGATGAACAATTCTCTGGCGATTAGGAGAGAGAAGTCTGTCCTGTAAATTGTAGTATAGAGCAATTCCAGCCATCTCCGTACCATGACCGTCATGGTCGCCGTTACCCCAAGCTGCTTCAACTGATTGGACTGTGTCATCATCAAATGCGCCAGAAAGCAAAAGGTGACCAGAAGAAACTCCTGTATCAAGAATACAGATAGCAGCATTTGAAAAATCATAATCTATACGAGACAGCAAATCTTCTACCCATTCTCTTTGTTCTTTACTATTTAATTCTTCAAAAAAACTCGTGACTTCAGGAGCCCTACGAATTTCAGCAATGTATGCATGGCGACTAATCAACTCTCCGAGTTGTGTAGCACTCGCATAAATCAATTTGATCAATCGCTCAGGAAACTTAATTAACTTCTCATCACAATGAATGCCCAATTCTTCACATTTTGCCGAGAACGAAGACTCAACTTCATCAAATTGAACATCTTCGACTCTTAGCCATATTTCGCACCATACCGGGGTGTCTGTAGGCATATCTTCCTTCTTGCCAATCCAGAAGGCTTCCAAAAATGCCAACTTGACATCATCAATACTGCTAATAAGGTCATTGTATTTTGGCTTCCCATTTTTTTCATAAGATTCCAGATACTTTTCTACTTTGTTAATGAAGAACGCTTCTTTACCTTCGGGAACATAAACAGTTGCCCGAACAGTATCTGTCTCTTTATCAGTTTTAACATTCAAAAGGCGAATCCCCGCTGAAAGATTTTCGAGACTTTTGATACTCAGATCATATTGCTGCTTGCCGGAAAATTCAAGATATGTACCTTCTTTATATCGAATTGCCGCAACTTGTTTCTGTGTGAGTGATTGAGCATACGCTTCCTCAAATTTGCGTTTTAAAAAATTCGCATGAGTATTGACATCTCTATCTGGGATTCTCTTTTCAGGGCCTCGGCCGCTTTTGGAGACATAAGGCAATGGTTCTATTGTATTAGAAAGAAATATGTTCTTTTTTTCAACAGCCATCATTACGCCTCCTTATTAGAATAGACCGAAAGCCTTTCGCTGATTATACTCATCAAATTCTCTTGTGAAAGTTCAACATCATTCAAAATAGAGTGCTTAATTGCATCATCGCATACTCGCGCAATCTCTGCATGACTCAAAGAAAGCGCCTTATTAACCAACAGTTCTGATGGCGCAAAATCAGGAGAAAATGCACCTAATTTTATTTCAAATAATCTTTGTACATCATCGGATGATGGTAATGAATAATGCAAGACATCATCAAACCGTCGGAACAATGCCTGATCTAGCATTCGATGATTGTTAGTGGCTGCGATAATGATACTATCTGAAGCGTCTTGTTCAATAAATTGCAAAAAAGAGTTTAAGATCCGGCGCATTTCACCAACTTCATTATCTAAGCCCCTATCAGCACCGATGGCATCAAATTCATCAAACAAATAAACGCCAGTTATACTCTCGATGGAGTCAAAGATCTGGCGCAGTTTTACACTGGTCTCACCCATAAATTTAGTAACCATTTTATCCATTTGGACGACAAACAATGGAAGACGCAGTTCCGAAGCAATAACGGATGCAGTCATTGTTTTTCCTGTACCCGGATTTCCCTCGATTAGTATCTTTCTTCTATTAACCAAACCGTGTTTTTTTAACTTGTCGCGGTTGGTAAATTCATTAAGGATACGAATTATTCTATTATGCACTTCATCAGAAACAACCAAATCCGATAGCCTATCATCCGGACTGGACATTAGCAACATTTGATTCTGATTATTTATTTGAACAACTTTCGCTTTTGAGAAATTTGCCTTATCAAGAAGTGCTTTTAGTTCACGAGCTAAATTTGTATGGCCATGCTTAGCTTCGTATGCAGCAATTTGCAAGACAGTTGTCTTGAATTTTTCGTCGTCACGATCAAAATGAGCTCTAATCAGCCCTTTGATTTGATCTGCTGTAGCCATTACAATCACCTCACTTTAAATACAATTTCCCAGAATAAATCTTACTCTTTATTTGCATAATGTCAATGAGACATACTGATAAATACGCAATTCAAACAGGACGTTACATATTTATCGCTCCATGTTTCTACTCATTTTCTTAGGTTTCTTCGACGCTGCTTTAGCAATCTCCTGCGGATGCAGGGCATTATGGTAAGCATCGAGCACGGTCTTTTTTCGATCCAATCGTACATTCACATACTGTGCTGTGACAGCTTCAAGATTTGTGGAAATACCCAGTGATATGCCTATACCTTTTAGGGTATGGCCTAAAATCTCGCCTACAGTGTAGAAGTCCCCAGTAAGCTGGTGCATATTGGTGGCTGCCGAATGGCGCAAGTCATGAAAGCGGATATGTGGCATTTCAAGATGGCGCAACATTTGACCAAAATTACTAGATACACGATCAGCGCGTAATGGTGCACCATTGGGCTTCGCAATGACAAGGCTATTATCGTAATATTCCTGCCCTGATAATTGGGCCAATTCCTTTTGCTTATGTTGTAAAACAAGCTGACGCACGAAGTACGGCAGAGTAGTTTCTGTGATGGGGAGTACACGGTCATTGGATTTGGTTGGAGCCATTTCCATAATAGTCATGGTTCCAGGCGGAACTTTATAAGGCAATTGCTCCAAGATTGAAAAGGTTTTGTTTTGTAAGTCTACATTGTCCCAGCGCAGTCCTAAAACTTCATTGCGACGCAGTCCATACATGCCGCTTAAAACAATAATCATTTCCCATTCTGTTCCTACGCAGTTGCCCATAAGCCGTTGCATTTGCTCAACCGTATAGGGGTCGGGAGTCTTGCCCTGTTTTCCAAACTTGGTGATAATGTCGCGGGCTGGGTTCGTTTCTATGTAGTGGTATTTTCGGGCCGCCTCTAATGCTACGCTCAAAATACGCTGCGCATAACGGACGGTGCTTTGAGAAAGTTTTTTGTCAAATAGCTTTTGAAACATGTTATCTATCATGGCAGGGGTAAGTTGTTTTAAGGGAACATTGCCAATAAAGGGTAGAATATGGTTTTTAATATGGCTTTTATAACCTGCAAAAGTGCTTGGGCGCAAGTTTGCCTTGCCGTGATTTTCCACCCAGGTCTCCAAATACTCTTTCATGGTTTGTTTGGATTTCGTAGCCTGTAAAGGCTGGTATCCCGGTTTTGTCAGTTTTGTACGCATCTCAGCTTCATGGCTCAAAGCTTCCTGCTTGGTCGCAAATCCGCGCTTACCATAAGTCTTATAGCCGTCGTCTGTTTTATAGCGAATGAAAACATCATAAACCGTTCCTGTGCGGGACGTGCTGACACCATCTTGATTCCGTTTATTTTTAACCTGCCTTGGTGCTACCGACATATTTCTCATTACCTCCTTTCTTGCTTATGCCCGCTGATATTTTATTCCTTTCATACCAGTCCCATATGGCTGCATCAGCCAGCAAACGGCGGTTTCCGTTCTGTACATATTCAATTTCACCTTTGTCCATCAGTTCCCGTAGCTTGTTTTCGCCTATACCGGAAATACGGCTCATTTGCTCTACTGTCTTCAGCATAGGCAGAGGTTCAATAGCTTTTACAGCCTGTTGTTTTACGGCCATACTACTGTCTCCTTTCTTTAAAACATTGACAGACAAAAACCGCGCCTGTTTGCTCCTAGTTGTCTTTATATGGAATCGCTAAGACTTGGAATTGTCTTATCTCTATAAGGTACGAGATGCGACAGTAAGGGTATGCCGTGATTCAGAAATGCATTTACACCCCGAGCATACCCTATGCCACATTCTGTTTTGGTTAATCAAAGTTATTAGTTTTATCCGGCAGACAGTGGTTGACCGTCTCATAGGAATTCCACCTCCCCGTCAGCGACCGGGGCGCGCTCTGGGACTTAACCTCGACTGCACGCAAGTATCATAATTCCTCCGTATGCGTCTTCGCCCTAAATGCAACCGGCATTTATCTATTGCAAGAGTATTGATCGCTTTCACCTTACCTTCATCCAATCCATAAATGGCATTAATCCTTCAGCTGTAATCCGGCGCAATACCGGACAGGTGATCATGGCGTACCTGCAATCTGGCTTCCCTTTACAGGACATACGGGGAAAGTACCCGATAAAACACTTATTCAATTGTCAAGGATCAGTCGAGGGGGTAGAGTATATCCCTCTATTAATCAGCAGATTTTTTAAGCGTTTGTTGCCCCCCTACAAACTATATTTTAAAAATTTTTCCATATTTTTTAGTGCCTGATTGATTGAATGCGCTATTCGGCTTTTATTAACTCCTTCAATCCTTGCAATCTGTGCTTTGCTCATATCCAAAAAGAAATAGGCATAAAGACGCTTTGCTTGCTTTTCCGGCAGACTGTTGATAGCGGCATACAACTCCTGATTGCTCAGTTTTCTTTCATAGATTTCCTCGGGAGATAAGACCAGCAGGACAACATCCTTTTCAATACCGTCGTCAGCGTCAAGAGAATAGTATGCCTTGTGTACACGCCTGCGTTCATAGTCTGCATGGTCTTTTCGGCTAAACTGTTTGAGTAGATTTGCAACCGCTGGAGTCACTTCAACGAAAAAGTCAGATTTATCGACCAGATAATAATCTTTCAAATTGATCTTTGTCATATAGAAACCTCCGTTTTGATTTTTTTGTAAAAAACCAAAACAGAGGTGGAGAGCGGCAACTCTTCTTTTCAAACTTTTCTGTTTTCAGAGCACAACAAGAGAAGCCATATTCAGAAGGATTGTACGAACGCCCATAAAAATGAAAATAACCAAGTTTACATGAAAACGTAAACTCGGCTATAAAAGCTATCTTCTCAAGCAGTTTACTACCCGCTGAATCGTTATCGCCTTTTAGCTTTTGTTGTCTTTTAAAATGGTGATAAAATCTGTGTGTGCGTATAGTATTTGTCTTATGTACTTTGGCAGGGACGGTGAAAAGCTTTATACTGTAATGAGCTTGTCCCATATAATATCAATTCCAACCTACACGGCGGCATCTGCTTTACATAAGATGGTTAAAATTCCACAGGCGTTTTCTTGTAAAGTCTTGTGCTTTTTTTCACAGAAATAAACCCTACTTCCTTTTCATCCTGTTTAATAATACCTGTTACCACCGCCTTTCTATTTTTCAGTTTTTATAACTTCCTGTCATATATAACAGTATTCTGTCGAGCACAAAAAAACAGATGGCCTTGTTTCAACTTCTGTTGATTCAAGACCATCTGCTTACCTATGTCTATTCTCTTTTTGCGGTATTTTTGGTGTAATCGGTGTTTTATTTTTTTTATCATAATATTATCTCCTTCGAGACTCTATGGCTTTACGCCCCTGATTACTTTTTTAAATTTCACTTCTCGAATAAATATTTTCCTTTATACAACATTATTTTCACAATCATCCATTTATGTATATTTTTTACAACACAAAAAGCATTTTACTACATCTTAATAAAATAATAAATATATTTCTGTAAATTTTTGTGCTTATTGATTAAAGAGTAACTAAAATATCCCTAAAGAAGCAAAAAAGCCAGAGAGTTTCAGATATCACGCCCTGGCAGTTCGCATCGGTTCAGATTTTGTTAATGATTACTTATTGCAACAAGAGTTGCCTTCATCTTCTTTTGCTTTGTTCTGATCATTTTCTTTTCCATCAGTAACTTCTTCTATTTCGAAGTTACAACAACATGAATCCTTTTTCGTTTTGTTACTCCCAGTTAAACGACTAAAAAACCCTTTTTTCTCATCTTCATCTTTCATAAACACATTACTCCTTTTTGCTTTTCTTTTTTATATTATGAATATGCCTAGAGAAGCATATTAAAAAGCAGTCCTGATGCTACTGCAGTAACGAATACAATCACAATAAATGCAATAATTATTTTTTTCTTAAATATGCTGGCAAGCATGGTCAACTCAGGGATGGCAATACCCGCTCCGCTAATAATAAATGCTATTACAGCACCGATACTCGCACCTTTCCCCAATAGGGCGATTCCAATAGGAATTGCAGATTCTACACGAATATATAACGGCATCCCGATTAATGCGACAATGATAACAGCAAATGGGTTGTCGGGTCCTGCCACTTTGGCGAGAAGATCGGTAGGCATATATCCGTAAATAGCTGCTCCAATCCCAACACCGATTATCATATAAAGAAATACTGATTTATAATCTCCCCAGGCTTTTAGAAAGGAAACTTTCAGCCTGCTTTTGAACCCCTCCGGCACTTCTCCAATTTGCGGCCCAGACCCTTTGAGGCGAACGTTTTTTACTTGATTGGCCCAACCCATTTTCTCAAGGATTATTCCGAAGATAACTGCGAAAGCCGATGTCAGAACCAAAAAACCGACAGCCACCTTCCACCCCATAAATGCTGTCATTAGAGAGAATACTAAAGGGTCCATTAGCGGGGATGCAATTACAAAAGACATTACCGTGCCAAAGGGAACACCGGCCTGCAAAAAACCGAGTGTTAACGGTACAGTGGAGCATGCGCAAAAAGGTGTCACGGCTCCAAAAAGCACCGCCATAATATTACCCCAGATACCCTTGCCCGACATCCATTTTTTTAGTTTGTCCTGAGGAATATACATTAATACTAGGGCTATAATTGTGCTGATTCCAATAAAAAGAACGGTGAGTTCTGCCATAATCGTAATGAAATACTTCAGGGTAATGATTAACGTGTTCAAAAAAACATCTCCTCTAAAAAGTATATTAGAAGCTTGAGTCAAATGGTTTATTATTTTGTACCGCTTCTACCAGCATTTCCAATGAATTTTCGATTTGTTCAATTTGTCCGGACTCAAAATCTTCCAATATGCCTTGAACATATTCAGTATATTTCTCTATTATTTTTGTCATTACTTCTATCCCTTTCGGTGTAACTGTCACACAGCATACCCGCCCATCGACCAGCGATTGTTCTCGTAAAACATATCCCTTTTGTTCCAGACGATCTATAATCCGGGTTGCACCACTCTTGGTAAAATTCAAAGCGATGCCGATTTCCTGAATTGGTATACTCTTTGTATTTTAGAATTTTTTCTAAAGACCATAAATTCTACTAGGAAAGATCTGCACAGCATTCGCCATTGAAGCCATGGTCTCCAAAATTCCAGGACAGTTCCAGCATCAAATTGTAGATATCTGTTATTCTTTCATCCATCATGCCACTCCAGAAAATAATATAGTTGATATCATCAACTATATTATACGCAGATTTAGTTGTTTCCGTCAACTATCTCAATGGATATTTTTGCATTATTTCTTAATCCAGATGAACTTGTCAGTTAAAATATTTTTTTAACTTCTAACAACTACTTGTATAAAACAAAAGAGCGTTACTTTCTTCGTTTATTTAATCTTAGAAAGTAACGCTCCTGACTTTAGGACTTATAAGACGAAAAACTGCTAGCACTCAGCCCTGAAAACCGTTTAGATAGCGGAGTTCAGGGCTGATTTTTATGTAGAAAATATATTATATTTTGTCCTATTATGTCCTTTTATATTAGTTGCGATTATGGTATAATAGTTTTAGATATTTTTATCCAGAGGAGCCTTCTGTATGTACGTTGCCATAACAGGCTCGGGCAAGGCCCGGGTCATACAGTTTAGAGAAGATACCCGTATTCCGGGAACAACGAAGAAAAAGACGCATGTCGTGAAGACGATTGGTAACTATGAACGAATGCTCGCTGAGGATCCGGACATTATTGCCAAGCTTAAGGCTGAAGCAGCTGAACTGACAAGGGCAAAGAAGGAAACGAACGCTCCTCTCGCTTTAAGCGTTACCGTTATGGACATCACATCACCTCAGGATGTTGTTCCTTCCTTCAGGTTCGGTCATGCGCTAATCAAACAGCTTTGGAGCACTATGGGGTTAGACGCCTTTTTTCTTGCTAATTGCGGAAAGCGCAATGCTACAGCTGTTGGACAAGCTCTATTCTACCTTGTCGCCCATCGCTGCGCAGATCCTTGCAGTATCCATGCGAGTGCATTGGAACAGAATTCCTATGCGGGTATCCTTTCTCTTGGGATCGATGTCCTTTACGATGTTCTTGATGTACTCTCCCAGCAGAAAGAGGCCATCATAAGCCACCTTGCTGACTTCTTTGAAAAGAAAACCAGCCGCAGTGGTCCTGAAGCATACTATGACGTCACAACGTACGCTTTTGAGAGCACCCGCTGGGGCGAATTACGAATGTTTGGCTTCTCGAAGGATCACAAAAATAACGAAGTTCAGGTGGTCATGGGGCTGCTTTTGGACAACAACGGCATACCCATAACGTATGAACTTTTTCCAGGCAACACGATGGATCAGTGTACTCTGACCCGATCGGTAGAGAAGCTTAAGAGTCTGTACAGGCTGGAAAAGATCACGGTGGTTGCCGACAGAGGACTCAACAGCGGCAGCAATCTTGAGTACCTCTGCAAGGGTGGGCACGACTTCGTCATCAGCTATACTTTAAAGCGTTCTCCTGACTCCTTTAAGGAACTTGTATGGAACGACGAAGGATGGCAAGATAGTGTGGACCTTGCCACAGGGGAGATAACCTCTCGTTCCAAGATCGTAGAGCAAATACTGGAGGTCAAGGTTCCCATAGATCAGGATGAGGAAAGTGCTGAAAAGAAAAAAAGAGGAAGGCCCAGGAAGTACACTATTGAAAAAATTCCCGTAAAGATACACTTAACCTGGTCGGCCAAACGGGCTAACAAAGACAGATCCGACAGGGAACGCGTACTAGAGAAGCTCAAGAAACGCCTTGACAAACCCTATCAGCTTAAGGCTGCAGTAAAACGGGGTTGCAATCAGTTTTTGCAGATGGAGCTTGACACAGAAGATTGGAAGCTGGATGAAGCAAAAATTGAGCAAGCCGCCCGCTATGATGGGTATTATGCGGTCATTACCAACAACCTGAACTTGAGCACAGATGAGGTTTCCAAGATATACGGAGGACTATGGAAGATCGAAGAGAGTTTTAGAATACTTAAGACTGACCTTAGAGCACGACCGGTTTTCGTATGGAATGACGAACATATTAAGGGGCACTTTGCCATGTGTTTCATCGCGTTATGCATACTCCGTTATGCACAGTACTTACTCGAACAATCAATGGGCAAGAGCGTTTCGGCCGCGCAAATCATGGAAGCAATACAGGACCCCCTTGCATTAGTTCAGGGAGAATACCCAAATAATATCGTTACCCCAACCCAAGTTTCCCAGACTTATCTCGATCTCGCATCGATACTCAAACTGACTCCTCTAAAGACAAACATGACACTGACCAAGTTCCGTTCATGCACAAAATTGGATCTAACAATAAACCTAAAATAATAGGACAATTTAAAATCGCTGAATCTCTTGCGCATCAAGTGATTCAGCGATTTTTCGTCTTTTATCTTCTAAAGTCAGGAACAACTACTTGTATAAAACAAAAGAGCGTTACTTTCTTCGTTTATTTAATCTTAGAAAGTAACGCTTCTTCTAATATTCAAATTTATTAATAGTAACTACGTAGAATTATTTTGGACAACCGCAGTCCACATTACCAGCTACGATTTCAGTCCACTCTCCTAAGACATCATGCGTCCAACAATCATCAGCACCTGCTGCTTCCCTCATCACCAAGGCAAAAATATAGGCCAATTCGCGAGGAGTAGCTCCTGCGTCTAAAGCACCTTTAAAATGTTTAATCACACAGGGTTTTGACCGGGCTTTAATTGACACTGAAAAACAAATGAACTGATAAGTCTTTTCATCAATGAGCCGTTTTTCTTTATACAGCTCATCAATCTCATCAAACTTTTGGGCAAATTCCGGAAATAACTCGGCAAGCATTCTCATAATAACGTATCCTCCCTTTATTAAGTAAACTTTTTAATTTATTATAGCATTTTATAATGTAAAATTTGATATATATTTTCTCTATTACTTCAACTCCACGCTGTTAAGCATAAAGCTCTTTTTTACCAGAAGCACTGCAAGGATTAAAACAATTAGCCCTATTCCATAAACAGAAAATAACGTTAGATAGCTGCTGTTCCCAACGATCCGGCTTCCAATCGCCGTTCCCAATCCACCGCCACCCATCATGCAAAATGCGACAAGAGACATAGCTACGCCCCTCCATCTTTCTGCAAATCCGGTAGCGATTGTTAAAAACGTAGAATGGGCAAGCATTAGACCTAAACCTAATAAGCCAACACCGATAATAAAAATAGCTAACACATTTCCCAACAAGATAAAGATCAGATTCCCAACTAATGTACAGATAAGACCGATCAAGATCGTCTTTTTGCGTCCAACTCTGGAAGCAATCTTTCCCGAGATACGTCCGCCTGCCACAGCCATCAGACCAAACACCGTCATAATTAAGCCAATCATGAAGTTATTGAAATCATAGGTTGTTTTAATAAATCCTCCAAGGAAAGAAAATATTCCCATCAAGAGAAAACCTTCAAAAAGTACCAACAGATAAATTTTTAGGCTTAAAGGATTTGTAATAAGGTTTATATAGGGTGTTAAGACCTGACTGGTTTCGCTCTTGCTGGAAGGAATTTTTTTGCCTACTGTCAGTAACAGCACTGTTGCAATAACCGATAATAATGCATATACGGCAAAAACACCCCGCCAATTTAAAAAATAGGCGATAGATCCCCCAAGAAGCATGCTTAACCCCTGCCCCAAAAAAGAAATCCCTAAGAATGTACCAATCGCTGACTGGCGTTCATTTATAGGAAAGATATCTCCGATTAAAGCCATTGATACCGGCATTACTGACGCAGCGAAAATTCCGGTCAGCGCGCGGTAAATAACTAAATCAGTTAACCCAGACCCTAATGCGCATAACGCAGTGGCGATGGTAAAGAATACCATGGAAAAACTGATAACCTGTCTTTTGCCAAATTTATCGGCTAGATAACCAAAAATCAATTGAAATAGACCGAAAGGCACCATATAAGCAGTAATAATCAGAGCAGAACTCGCTATATCCACACCAATATCTTTTGAAATCGAAGGCAGGATAGGTGATACTACCCAATTATCTGCCATGACTACAAATCCAGCTAGGCCAAGTATTAACAGTATTTTTTTTGAATTCATGTGTGCATCCCCTCTACCCTGTTATTAGCAACAGCCTGAACTGCCACAGCAGCCAGAACCACCTTCACAGCAGGATTGTTTCCCGGGAGCGACCCACCCTGTTGTATCTCCTACATATTCGATGGCACCTACAGGACATAGATTACCGCATCCGTGACAACCATCAACGCATCCTTGAGGAGAAACTACGATTGGCCTGTTTCCTTGTAATTCGAAGACTCCATGGCTACATTTGTTAAAGCAAACCCCACATTCTAAACACACTTCATAATTTAATACCGGATACCATTTCTCTGACATCGATAAGCTCCTCTCATTCTTAATTTTTTCGAGTTATAGATAACTTTCTTCGATTTGCTTATGGGCATTGAATGACTCCTTGTCCCCATAAGCATCCCCCGCATGTTGGAAAAGTATTGCCAAAACAATCCTCCTCATTGTTTTCCGCTAAATTGCATGGCCCGCATTGAAGGCAAGGCGAAAAGTCAAATGTGTTAACTTTTTCTCTAAAATCATAATATTCTTTGGAATTCCAGATATCTTTAAGTTTTTTTTCTTCAATGTCTCCCAAAGAATAATTTGATACTTCTCTTTGAATTTTTCCCATACTAAAATAAGTTTTATAGGAATGAAGCAACCCCATGCAAGGACTTACTTTCCCGTCCCATCTTACAAATGTACATCTTTCTTTAATAAATCTGCAGCTTTCGGTTTCTGCCCCAACTTTGTTTTTCATAATACTGATATTATCGCAGTCTCTAAACAGCTCATATAAGGGTTGTTTGGTTATTTCTGTCATATCTATGTTGGGAATGTTTATTGGTATTGAACCTACGTAATGCTTTCGATTACTTTCTACACCCAAATCACATACCATTTCTTCAACCATGTCTTCACTGTAGGGAATTACGTTGCTTACCGACACCATTTTAGCCCCGACCTTCCTGGCAAGGACTCCAAGATTCTTCAATTCATTAATGTTCTTTTTCATCACAACAAAAGCAATCCCAACTTTTACTTTGCGACAACTATTTCTATTTATTTTTTTTAAATGTACCAGGTTTTGAACTACAGCGTCGAAATTTGCCCCTGCTCTAATATCTTCAAAATTCTCGGCACTTGACCCATCGAATGACACCCATAAGGTGTCAAGTCCGCTTCTAATCAATCCTTCTGTCATTTCCTCATTTAACAATGTCCCATTGGTGACCATTTCAACGGTAAGGCCAAGAGATTTAATCCTCGCGATCATATAAAGGATATCTGGATGGAAGGTTGGCTCTCCGAAACCGCCAAACATAACTGTGCGGAGAGTCTTGAATTCTTTAATTTGCTCGACTAAGCTATCAAAGACGTTAATATCCATTGATCCCAAAGGCTCGTTCCAAGTCTCCCTTATACATGTCCGGCAATCAAGGTTACATCTGGACGTTGGTTCAATATATAATTTAGAAAGACTATGAATATTGGGGTAAATCTCTACTTTATTTTCATATAGAACTACCTGTATAGATGATCCATTCTCCATACCCAGCATCTTTACCAATTCTGCCGGAAAAATCGGTTGATTGTTTTCGCCTGCCTGGATTAAATATTTTTTAGGGACATCATTATCTATCATTATTTCCGATTCACTGATCGAGCTACAGCCACAGCCTCCCCCTACCAATTTCTGGTTCACCTGCACCGTCAGTTCATCCTTAATAATCGCCTTATTATCTTCTTTCACTACTCTTCTCCTTATCAATATCTATTAGTAACTGCCCTATTTAAAGCGGACCTTTCATACCATGCTGCTTTATCTCTACTTCCTTTAACAACAAATGTTGCAAGGGCAGCAATGGCTCGCCATCCTCAATTATTGGTTCAATATGGAAAAGACAAGAGGTTTTATCTTCATCTGCCTTATTTATTGTCCTATACTTAAAACAGCTTATTTGACCGTCAGCCTGAGAAATCCCCAGCCCGCAATTAGAACAGTTTTTCACCATCTTTTTAGTCAGCGGACCTGCCGCCTCCTCCTTAACCCCAGTTTCAAAATCTTCAGGAACAGATAATCTATTAAAAATCTACACTCACTTTATTTGTAGGTTTAATAATGATGAACTTCTTCAACAAACCAATTGATGACATCCTTGTACTCTTGTTTCTCCTCGTAATCGTTATACTTCTTTTGTATTGCGTCAGCATCAAACGGCAATCCAGTGAAAAGACTTTTTATGTTTTCTACCAACCGGACATCCATTGCATCTGAATATATCTGAATATTTTTAATCAAACCTTTTTCAACATTTAAATTAATACTTAGTTCTCCCCAATGAAAGCGGTTGGCAAATGATATCTGACATTCGGGGGTATCTCCAAATCTCCAATCCCACGAACAATGTTTTCTATAAATAGAGTCCAGTTTGTGCATATCGAGCTCAGCGTCAGTGATTTGGACATAGTCCACCCCATAGTTCAGCGCAAATTGCTTCTTTATACTCTCTTTTAAGGCATTAATTGTAATACTGGAATTCAAATCTTTGAGATTAATTACCCTAGCTCTGATAGATTCAATTCCTTTAGATTGGATTTTTTTCTCCGAGACCTGCAAATATTTCGTCATTTCAGTAAAATCACAATCCACTAATAGGGTTCCATGATGCAAGACTTTATTTGCATTATGATAAAAGGCATTTCCGGAAAATTTTTTACCATTGGCCAGAATATCATTTCTGCCCTTAAATTCAGCTATAATCTGATGATCAGCTATGGCATCCGTGATGATTTTGACCTGTTTGTCAAAATCATAATTAGCCTGATCTATTAATAAGCTAAAATTCAGGTTCCCCAAATCATGATAAACCGCGCCACCGCCTGAAATCCTGCGGGCCAGCCTGCCGCCATCTTCCTCAAAAAGCCTAATGTTGCATTCTTTCCAGGGATTCTGATTGGCGCCTATGACAATGGTCTTATCGTTTTGCCATAACAATAAGATGATTTCTTCAGAGGTCTTAGAATTCAGTAAATATTCTTCTGTTGCCAGGTTTAGCCAGGGGTCGTTACCCTTCGGTTCCATAACTTTCAATTTTATCTTTGGCATATTATTTTTGCTCAACACTAAGATGCTCGGATTCTTCAATTACTTTACCATCAACTGTGAGTACAACCACTCCTGGCTCCAAGTATTCCCCTCTAGTCAGGTTGATGTCTAAGACCTTTCCTTCAAAATTAGCCTTAATTACCGTACTAATTTTTTGGGACTCCACATTAAATAAATTGTCTCCACATTTGACGAAGTCTCCTTCATTAACAAACAGGCTACCCACATTGCAGACTGAGGCTATATAATCTTTTACTTTTATTTCCAACATTTCCAATTACCTCCTGAATATGTTTATTAAAGTTTTCTTAATTTGCTATGATTGTCTTAGATTCTTTTACCACCTGTCCATCCACTGTTAAGATAATACTGTCCGGCTTAACTACATTCCCACCTGCTAAGTTCATGCTGATGATTTCACCTTCAAAATTAGCATAAATTGCTGTGTTTATTTTATTAGCCTCTATCGTAAACAGTCCCTCACCACAATGGACCGAATCCCCTTCTTTGACAAACACTCTGCCAACTTTAAAGATTCCACATAAATTCTTGTTAAGTTTTATTTCTAACATTATTGGTTACCTCCAGCATGCGGTCATTTATCTTCGGCAAGCACACGCTACATTGCCATTCACAATTTATTTATTCTCATCAACCAGGCGATCGAGCTTCACCCTGATTTGCTCCGCTACTTTATCCACCATTTCCAAATGTTCCTTGGATAGATTCCGGGTGGAGAGAACAGGACTCTCCGCTGCTTCTTGACCAATAATATCTGAAACTTGAACCGTATCACTGACTTTTCCGCTCAATTCTTCCGTCGCTCTCTTGGCGCACCATTTACCGCAACCGTCGACTGTAATGGTAGGAAAGAGTGTAGCAAAGACTCTTTCTTCTTCCCCTCCGGCTATAAACAGCGGCAGGCAAATGGTAACCGATTCGCCTAACCGGATGCGTTCCAGGATTTTTCTCGTAGCTAAACGCGAGATCGTACCGCCCAGACAATCCTCCCCACTGCAAGAAATTACTCCTACTTTAACTGGTTCCATTTTTTTCATACCTCGCTTTCATATACTTTTTGAACTCGGTCCGCAACTTTGAGTGCCGCCTCGTCCACAATTTTCCAACCATCATCGTTTAAAGCAGTAGCATTCCCCGGTTGAATTCCCCGGTAGTCTTTCAGTATCTCCAGAATCCGAATCTCTTCTGCGACACTACCTCCTGCATGCGCTACGCTTTTAGCCGCACACATTTTGGGACAGCCATCGATGGTTACACATTTTCCCTGGGCAATTTTCTCTTTGATTTCTGGGTCTTCGGTTACAATGTAGGCTAAACAGGGGGATTCCGTTTCTGCCACGCAAAGCTCGCTTACGATCTTCAAGGCAATCTCTCTGGCTAAAAGACCGTGAACCTTGCCTATCCCGCTGCAGGGAACTACTTTTACTTTTTCAGACATTAAATTCATCTACCTTTCTTCTCTTAACTTCTTAGTATTGATTAAAATTAAGTTTTTTTCCAAAACACTTGGAAGTCTTATTGCTTCAGTTTTCTTGTACAGGATTCGCCATCAAGATCCACTAATCGCTCATACGCTTCGTTTAATTCCGGAATTTCCTGAAGTGGTTTGGCAATATAATCCATAAACTCTTCCATCGTATTGTTCAGCAAGGCAGTATTTAAACTGCATACTCGACGCTGCCCTTCCTTTCGTTCCTTGACCAAACCGGATTGTTTCAAAACCTTAAGGTGCTGGGATATGCGCGGCTGACTAATTTGCATAATTTCTTCAAGCTCGCAGACGCATAAATCTTTAAAAGATAATAGTTTAATAATATTTAAGCGAGTTGGTTCTCCCAGGGCTTTAAATCGGCTTTCAAACATTTATTTAGCTCCTTATAAACATATAATTATATATTTATATATTATATGACTGTGAAATAGTTAACAATGTTTTTCAGAATTAATATTTAAAAAGTCAAGAAAACATTGTCCTCTTCACTATACAGAAAATGTAAATAATTGAATTAAAAATCTAAAAGTTCAACAATTTCATTAAAGTTTTCTTTTTTATCCTGAAGGGAAAGAGGTGTACATAATTCTATATTTTTAGAGGAAGATATTAGTTTGGCTGCAAATGCCATACAGGATAGCTCCCCGCACATTTTGCAATTGGTTTTTGGTAAATATCTATATATATCCAAGACTGATGGTTTTTTGCGCGTTTCATACATGGGGACAAGCAAATCTTTCGTATCATGTGTTTCGTTGATTAGATCTTTTATAGTATCGCTCATTTCATAAGCCTCGGACTCATTGATAACTTTTGCAACAGCCAAAGAATCCCTGTAGATTGTAATCATTTTAATTCCTTGATTAAATGTAAGGTTTTTTGCTTGGTCGTTATATTGCGCAGTTTTTATCCGACGGTTTAAGTAGGGTAAAATATCTGCAATATCTCTCGAAAATTTTGCTTTAAACCTCATTTTTTCAGTATCGGCTGTACACGGTTCGATAAATGTAATTTGTATTTTCTCTAGGTACATTTTTAACACCCCTCGAATAATATGTTAATTGCTACTTATTGATTTTAGTGCTTCAACCAAATGATCAAGTTCATGTTTTTCATTAAAATAGCCTATCCCTACTCTGCACGTGCCTGATTTTTCGGTACCAATAATTTGGTGTGCACTCGGAGCACAATGTAGCCCGGAGCGGATCATGATGCTGAAGTTTTGGTCTAATTCATAGGCTACTTCATTACAGGATTTATTCTTTAAATTAAATGGGATGACCCCAACTGTTTTACTGCTGTCTTGAGGACCGTAAATTTTTATATCGTCAACTTCTTTTAATCTCATCAAAGCATAATTCACAAGTTCAATTTCCTTTTTAACGATATGATTTAGACCCTCTTTTTGAATAAATTTTAGACCTTCGTGCAGACCAATTATTCCTGGAACATTTAAAGTTCCAGTTTCAAATCTGTTCGGATAATAATCGGGCTGATATTCATAAGCAGAATCACCGCCGGTTCCACCAGACTTTAGCGGGTATATGTCTCCTTCCCAGTTTATAATAAGACCTCCGATACCCATAGGGCCAAGGAGACTTTTGTGCCCGGTAAAGGCCAGCAAATCAATATTTTGCTTGACTATATCAATAGAGTGAGCCCCTGCTGTTTGAGCGACATCAACCAAAAATGGGATGTTATGTATTCTGCATCTTCGGCCAATCTCCTCGATAGGCTGAATCGTACCCAGAACATTTGAAGCATGATTTATGACTACCAAAGAGGTATTTTTTTTTATTAGTTTTTCAATATCATTGGCATTTGTATAACCTTCCTCCGAACAAGGTATTTTAGAAATACTAATTTCTAAATCTCTTTCAACAGTCTTAATACACCGCCATACTGCATTATGCTCCACGCTGCTTACAATGACATGGTCTCCTTTTTTCAGAATACCTTTTATAGCCAGATTCAATGATTCTGTAATATTGGAAGTAAAGATAACTTTTTTGGGGTCGTTAAAATTAAAAAAATTAGCAATTGCTTTGCGGGTTTGATAAACGAGCATGTCGGCTTCAATTGCTTTTTCATAAGCGCCACGACCGGATGTGCAACCATTTTCTATCATAAAATCATACATAGATTGGACAACAGTTTTAGGTTTAGGAAATGATGTTGCGGCATTATCCAAGTAGATGCCCATAATCAACAGCCTCCTTGTTTTTTTATAGCTAAAACGCTAAATAAAACATATAAAATGCAATCAGTAAAATGACCCCACCCATAAAATACTTTAATACTTTACTGAAGATGCCATATCTTCCGCTGGAAGTCACTTTTTTCACCAAGCCCACAGATGTTCCTGCTGCCAATACCAGCACACTGTGGCCAACTGAGTATAAGAGCAGGAGTAGCACTCCCCATGCTACATTTCCACTCCGAGCTACAATACCCAATAAAACAACTAATACAGGAGTTGCACAAGGTGATGAAAACACCCCACCCAATATTCCTGTAACGAATGCTCCTATGTATCCTTTTTTTGTTGTTTTGCTTGTGAGAAATGTAGAGGGAATAAAATTATACACTTCCCAAGTTTGGAGTGCCATCAACACCATTAAAACACCCAGTGCAATGTACCACCACGGACTTGATGTTCCAATAAGTTTCCCTAGCAATGAAGCGGCTGTTCCGAGGGTTGTAAAAGTAACTGCCATTCCAAGGGCAAATGCAAGTGATAATCTGAAGGCTTTTTTAGGATCATTATTCCCTGTACCGCCAACATATCCTATCACAAGAGGAACACTTGTCAGTGCACAAGGAGTGATAGAGGTTAATACTCCCGCAAGCAACGCCAGTATCGGCGCAAGCCAAAAACTTTCAGAAATGAGTGTTGACAATGTTTCCAGCCACAGATTTATCATTCCTTTAACCCCATTTCCTTCAGTGCAGCACGAATCGTTTCCTCTGTCATACCGCCTTCATGAGTCGTAAATACATGCTCGTTCGTATCCTTTAAAGAGTACATCTTCATTTGAGAGGCTTTGGGGTCAGATGGAGTATATGGTTTACCGTCCTTATCAAAAAATACCTGTGTAGGGATCACACTAATTGGATATCCTTCTGCCAGTTCTTGATATTTCCACACATCGACAAATTTAATGATTGCTTTTCCCTGCAGTTCCTCGTTTAGTTTCGCCAAAACAGGGGCCATTTCCTTACACGGGATACAGGAATCAGCACCAAAGTCTATCATAATGGGCAGTCCGTAGGATTTAAGCTTCTCAAGGTCTAGTTTCTCTGTAACATGAAGTGCAAAGTCTGCTGATTCTGCCGTACTGATGTCAGAGCCTACTATATTATCAGCCATTGGCTTTTGTTCATCATTTTTAATGAACCATATCGCACCAATAGCTAGAATAATGAGGATTGGAATGATAATTTTTAATGCATGTTTTTTGAACATGCTTTCTTTTTGGCTGTTTTCCATTGTAATTAATCCCCCAATAATTTTTTAGTCTATTTATCACAGCCTAAGTACTTTTACTAGTCTTATCACCTGGTTTGATCTTCCTATTAATATCCTCAACGATTAACAGTCTCCTCCACATCCGCGACAGTCTTTTCTATGTTTTCTAGAAAAATAATTCTATAAATTCATCATTGCTCAGCTTATGTATATATCGCGAAACATCCGCCTTTTCTATTATGTTTCTGATTACAACAAGATCGTATTTTTCACCAATAAACAAATTCTCTAATATTTCTTTTGGATTTTCCTCAAAGAAATCTCCGTATAATTTTAATTGGGTAATCAAACCGTCCTCTATGTTCATTTCCAGCGATACCATTCCTGAAGTAAATCTCATTTCCTTCTTATAGTTCGACTTTGGCGATTGTCCATAGTTCCAGTCCCATGTACTGTATTTTGTTTTTTCTAATTCGGTAATTGCCGTTATATCCTCAGCTGTCAAATCATAATGCCTGACCGGCTCTTGTTCATAGTCAAACATGCTCCTAATAAGCGTCTGGCGGAACTCCGCTAAGGTAATATCTTTATCAATATAATCACCAATATTGGCAACCCTGCTTTGCATAGATTTAATTCCTTTGGACTCAAACTTATCTTGTCTTACTTTTAATGCTTTGGCTAATACTGTTAAATCACTGGAAAACAAAAGAGTGCCATGATGAAGAACCTTATCTTTATAAAAATATTGCGCATTTCCAGAAAACTTTTTGCCATCAATCAAAATATCATTTCTGCCGCTGAACGATGCTGTTACATCATAGATTTCCAAACACTTTATCACGGGCATAGCAAAAAATGAAAAATCGTTTCTGTATACCTCTGCATTGTTTTTTATGATAGTGAAATTCAAATTGCCCAAGTCATGGTATACTGCGCCGCCTCCGGATAATCTTCTTACGACTTTAATGTTTTTGTTCTCTATATACTCTGCATTGAGTTCTTCATAGGTGTTCTGATTCTTTCCGACTACGACAACCGGCTCATTTTGCCATAGTATCAGGACATCATCTTTTAAAGCTTTGTATTTTAAAAAGTATTCTTCCAAGGCTAAATTTATAAAAGGATTGGTTGAATTGTTAATAACGTTAATCATTTTTGCCTCTCTATGAAGTATATCTTTTATTTTGGCAATGCAGACGCATCATGAACGATACGTCTGCATTTAGCTTAGCTTAGCCTTTCAATCATTAACAACCGCAAGCGGAGCGTTTTACAGCAAAACCATTTTCGGTCTTAATAATTTCCGGAGCCTTTAACGCCGCTGCAAAATCTTTTTCATAAACAAATTTAGTGCCTTCGAACTCTTCAACCACATCGTCTTCTTTCACATGATCAAAAGAAATATCAAACACCGGTCCTTTGCAGCCACATCCTGAAGCATAAAATCTTGCCGCTGTTTTTCCTTCCTTTGTCATAGCATCCTTTAGCTCCGCAAACACTGTTGGTTCAATTTTGATATTCATAATATCCTCCCTCAATAAATTAAAATATATGATCAATAGTCAAGCTTTCCTTATTCAGCCACTATCTTATCAACTTTTTTGCATATTTCTTCCGCTATTTTATCCACCATTGTATAATGCTCCTCGGTTAAATCCCTCGCCGATACAGTCTTATCCAAGGCAGCCTCTTCCCCTAAAATATCGGAAATAACCAAGGCTTCACTCACATCACCGCTAAACCTTTCTGTCGCCTTTTTGGCGCAGCTTTTGTCACAGCCATCTACAGAAATTACAGGATACGCTTTGGCAAAATTGCGTTCCTCCTCACCTCCAGCTATATAAAGCGGCAGGCAAAGTGAAGTTGTCCGGCCTATCCGCAGCTTTTCCATCACTTTGCGCGTAGCAAGTCTGGAGATTGTACCGCCAAGACATTCTTCGCCGCTGCAAGACAGCACCCCAATTTGTACGTCAGGCATTGTTTTTTCCCTCCTCCACCAATTCTGTAACTTTCGCAGAGATTTTTTCAGCCAGTTCATCTACAATGATCCAACCGTCTTCAGAAAGTGCCGTACCCGTTCCTGGATTAACACCCTTATGGTTCTTCATCTCATCAATAACCCTAAATTGTTGTTTGACAATCCCGCCCTCAAATTCCACGCTTTTAGCAGCACAAAGTTTAGGACACCCGTCGACTGTGATACATCTTTGACCTGCTACTTTATCCCTACCCTCGGCATCTCCGGTAATAATATGAGCAAGACAGGCAGTTTCAGCTTCTTTGGGGTTAAGTTTATTGGTCACTTGAAATACAGCTTCTCTTGTCATAAGACCAAAGGCTTTTCCAATACCACTGCAGGGTATTATTTTTATTTTAGACATGGAATTCATCTACCTTTCGCTTTAATATTTTAAAGTAAGTATCAAAGGTATGAAGAAGTTCCTTATCACTCTCAAAGTCTGCTAATTCAAGTTCTGCAATCCAGCCCTCTTCATAAGGATTTTGATTGATAAGTTCAGGTGCTTCTAACAGCTTATAATTCACCGCCGTGACAGTTCCGCTTACCGGACAGACAATTTCAAATACTGCTTTGCCTGATTCAATTGTACCGACTTCTTCAAACTGTTCAATCTGACTGCCCAGAGCAGGCGGAGTAAAAAACATAATGTCCGATAAGCTTTTTTGGACAAAATCAGTTACGCCGACTCGTGCTTTATTACCAATCACATAGGCCCAGCAGTCATTTTCATTGAAGTAAAACCCTTCTTCTTTAGGCAATCGAAATACAAACTTATCCTTGGTATAGCTTTCATACTCGAAGCTTTCAGGAAAAGCCGATGAATCTTCAGCCTTATTCTGCTCGTTCTTTGTTAGCAGCTTATACTCCTCTTTTAACAGGCTATCTGTTACAATTCCAGCTAACCGCAATTCGTTTTCACCCAATACCAAATTTTCCCCGAGGACGATGTTGTTTGTCTTTGCTTCGTCCGCAATATTGATTTTCTTAGAAACCTTAATTCCTTTTTCCGCTGCCAGTTTGCTGGCACATCTTGTGGCACAGCCATCGATAACAATAACAGGATTTTCTTCCGCTAATTTATTATATCGGGCATCCGAAACGCGATAGAATACTGGACATATAATCTTGCTGTCCGATTTTTGAGTCAGTTTTACCGCAACCTCTTTGGTGATGCACCCTGCACATTTATCGAGACCATTGCAGGGTAAAACCGCATAGGCTTTACTCATCACTTACTGCCTCCTGTCTGATTTCCTTGATCCGCTTGGTGGTTTCTGTCTTGTTGGGAAACTCAATCGCATCTAAGCCACAGGTTTTTCCGCAAGCACGGCAGAACACAACACAATTGTTTGGGTTCTTGACACTGAATTTTTGTTCTGCCTCCTCATTCACCTCAAATACCTTATGAGGGCAAAATTCTACACATTCCATACAATAGTTGCACTTCGTGAAGTCTATTCTTGGGCTCCAATCAATTTTTTCTCGGGAAACGCCCATAAATGTTGATTCACTCATGATTATTCATCCCCTTCATATCCCAATTCCTTGAGCGCATTTTTAACTACATCAAAGGCCTTTTCATTGGTCATATCACGGATATCCAACATTACAGCGTCTTTTTCTACATCTAAACCAGCATCTTTAAAAGCTTGTTTGAACATCTTTCTTTGCATATTGGGAGCACAAGCCCCGATGATCACTTTTCTATTTGCTTTTAAGAAGTCGGCAAGAAAACGGTCGCCATCCTCTTCGCAGAGTTGCGGATGAATAAATCCATATTCTACCGGTAGCTCAACTCTTACCTGATTGATGAAATCCCAAATATCCATCGCATGAAAACCGGGACACTTTCCTGTGCATACACACAAAATAAATCCATAACGTTCTTTTTCTCCCATGATAAAATCCTCCTATTTGTTATATTTTATGAATTGCCCTGCCTACAGCATCTGCACAAGCTTCCCACACAGCTTCATTCAAACTAGGGTGCGGATGGATCATGTCGGCTATGGTGTCAGCCTTTGCTTTTAAAGTAATAGCCAGGGTTATTTCTGAAATCATTTCGGAAGCATTCGCTCCCAATATCTGTCCGCCAATAATAGTATTGTCCATCTCGACAACAATTTTGACAAAACCATCTCGTTCACCTAAACATAAGGCGCGTCCATTGTTTCTGAATTGAAATCTGCCAACTTTCACTTTTATTCCTGCACTTGATGCTTCTTCCTCAGTCATCCCTACGGAAGCAACTTCCGGATTGGTATAAATACAAGCCGGAACCGCGTTGTAATTTACTCTACCAGCAATTCCCAAAGCATTTTCAGCGGCTGTCTTCCCCTCCATAAAGGCAAGATGGGCCAAAAGATTTCCTCCTATTACATCTCCTGCGGCATAAACACCTTCGATATTGGTTTCCATGTTTTCGTTCACTACTAAGGCACCATTATTAATGTTCAGCCCTAGTTTTTTAAAGTCTTCACTGTCTGAATTGAGTTTTCTTCCTACAGCCACCAAAATCTTTTCACAGCTGAGGGTTAAATTCTTGTCCTTGTCGATATAGTGTACCTCAAGCCCATCCTCTGTTTGTTCAATTCTTTGAACCGTGGCAGCTAACTTAAAGGAAATTCCTTGTCTTTTCATAATTTTCAATAATTCAGTGGCTATCTCAGTATCTTCAATAGGAAGTATTCGATCCATCATTTCAAGAATGGTTACCTTGCTGCCCACAGCGCTAAACATTGTGGCAAATTCCAAGCCGATAACGCCTGCCCCAATAATAACCATACTTTCGGGAACCTTTTCCAAATGCAGTGCCTCGTTACTTGTTAAAACACCCTCGCTGTGAATATTTTCTATATCAGGAACTAATGGTCTAGCCCCTGTGGTAATAATCATCTTGGCGCAATGAACTTCTATTTCTTCTTCCTGTGTCCATACAGAAATCATCTTTGGATTTTGGATTGTACCTCTGCCTTTGAGCACAGTGACTCCTGACTTGGGCAACAATTGGTCCAAACCTAAACCCAAACTCTTAACCACACGGTTTTTTCGCTCATTGCTGACATCCCATTTTATGTTAATACCTTTGTCTTCAATTCCAAATTCTTTGGATTTCTTTAAGATTGAGACAATCTCTGAAGTCCTGAGCAGGGCTTTTGTAGGAATACATCCTCTATTCATGCATACCCCACCAAGCTCTTTATTTTCAATAAGAACAACATCTGCCCCGAGCTGGGCAGCCCGTATAGCTGCGACATAACCGGCAGGACCGCCACCTAAGACAGCTAGGGTCGTGTCAATCTTCTTCACCACCTAAGACCTCCTCCTTTAACAGCTAAGCTCACACTTATCTTTTACTGTTGTAATTTCAGTTAATAGATTTTTTGCTGTTTCACAGCCCTCTTTATTTAGTGAATAGTGCGTCCATTTTCCGACACGATGACTACCAACAAGCCCTGATTCACATAGTATTTTCATATGATGTGACAAGGTTGATTGCCCGATATTAAGTTCCTCCAATATTTTACAGGCACATTTCTCTCCACTTCGCAGCATCTCAATGATCATTAATCGGTTTGGATCACAGAGTGCTTTAAACACCTTTGCATTTTTCTCATACCTGCTCTCCAATTCTTCCACCTCATATCTATTTTTGTCGATATGTTATATTATGTACAATATATCGATATTAGTCAATATGTTTTCCCATTTTTAAAATTGTTTATATAATACTAAGTACGGCTTAACTCACTTGGTAAAAATTCATAACACACAAGAATCTTATCTACTTCCATCGTCATGTCCCCCTTGTAAAACTTGTTCTTGTAAAACTTTTTTAGGGAAGAAGAATTTTTGGGCAATCAGGGTCGGAATAACAGCGCTTAGAATAACGACTGTTACAATCACGCTATATTGAGAACTATTAATATATTTGTTTGTTATACCGTATAAAGCAGAAATCGTTCCGAAGGTCAGTCCTGTACTCATTAGAAGGGTGGTATAAATCCCTTCCCTCCTTTTGAAATTGAAGAACTTGGTTGCCGGAAGTACTCCGATGAACTTAGCACCAACTTTGACAAGTAATAGGATTACTATCAGCGAGAATGTTACAGTAAGAGTTTTTAAAGAAACAAGAGAGCCTGCTTTGATAAAATAAAACGGCGTAAATGCGACAAAGGCAATAGCCCGCATCTTATGGAGTGTCTCTTTATATTGTAGGAAAAATCCTGCCATAGCCAGACCGATAATGTAAGCGGGTAGTACCGCTTCGCTGCCGGAATAGACCGCAAGGTAACCCAATAATACAAGGATAAGCAAGACAAACTTAATCTCCGGTTCACTGACTTTCCCGCTGTATCTTTCAAAAATCCGTTTGGCCAGCGGGATTCCGGCAAAACATACCACAATGACTGCTCCTGCAAAAATCAACAATTTATAAGAAAAGCCTGTGAAAAGAAGGCCTAACGCCAGAACCGTTCCTAAGTCGGTAATAAAACAAGCCGCCAGGATCGATTGCCCGAAAGAAGTAGAACTGAGTCTACTTTCGACCATCACGGCGTAGACAACAGCAACTGAAGTAGTAGATAAAGCAATACCTGTAATTTTCGAGGCATTTACATCCCAACCAAGCAAATAATACGCTACAAGCATTCCACAAACACAAGGCACACAGGGGATAGGAAACCAATAACAACACTTTGTTTGAGATTTTTCTTTAGGCTGGCAGGGTCAATCTCAGCCCCTGCCAGAAAGGTAAGAATGACGGCTCCAAGGCTGGCCAGGAAATTTACCCAGTCGGTAATCTGGAGGTGTATTACATTCCCCGCAACTACGCCAACTATGATTTCGATTAAAGCTAAAGAGATCCCTAGACGAATTGAGATAAGACTAGCCATAAAGGCTAAAAAAATCCATACTGTCGCAATTAAAAAAGTCTGATCCACTAATACTTACACCCTCCCCTTAAATAAATAAAATAAGCTCCTACCTTGCATAATTGAAAGGTAGGAGCCATTAGCCATAGCATATGCGAGCCCCATCGCAAGTAAGGTTTTGCCTTACTGATTTCTATATTAGCATAATTATTTTCTTAGCACAATAATGGGAAGAATTTACTTTCATTTTGCGCATCTCAGCCTACTTTTGGGAAATGAAATGTTATTGCTACTATGTCACGTTATATTTCTGCAACGATTTTACCCATGTCGCTTGTATCGTAACCACCAATATTTGCAAATTCATTTTTGAAAGCTGCAGAACGGATGATATTTAGCATTGTTTGGACTTCAGGCGATTGAAAATCTTCTTTTTTTACAACTAAATCATAGCGTTCTTTCTTAAGAGGAATGAAATCAATATTATCAACTTGTCTCGCCATCTTTTCGTTGCCCACTGCCACATCAGCTTGTCCGCTGCTTATGGCGCTGGCAACTGCTAAGTGTGACTGGTTTTCTTTCTTATAACCTTTAATTGCACTTCCATATATCCCAAGGAGTTTTAAGTTTTCATCCAAAAGGACTCTTGAACCAGCTCCATATTCCCTGTTAATCATTGTAATGTCATCTCTTCCAAAATCTGCCCATGTCATAATCCCTTTTGGATTGCCTTTGGCCACATACAATCCTTGTATACGGCATGTAAGGTGAATAATCACAGTAGGAACACCAGGAAGCAGTCTTCTGACATAGGGTACATTATACTGATCTGTATCACTGTCCCACAAATGTGTGGAAGCAACGTTAATCTTATTTCTGTATAGGGAAACTAAACTGTCATAACTTCCTATATACGCCCTTAGGGCGGGAATATTGTGCAGTCTCATATAATTGGAAAGAATATCAAGAATCAAATCCTGACCGCATATAATAAAACCCTCTTGTTTTTTTTCGTTGCCGAGCAGGCTGAAGTCGGCTAAGTTATTTGCTGATGAATTAAGGGCAGATTGGCTTTTCTTAGAACGGGATATATAATCCTGCACGTCATTTTCTGTAAAACGAACCTTTCTTCCTACTTTATAAGAGCTGATTTCGCCTTTTCTAATCAGGTCATAAATCGTACTTTTGCTGACATGCAGCATGGCAGCCACATCTTGGGTGGAAAGCGCCTTTTTTTCCGTCATATGCATCCTCCTAAACATTAGATCAATGTGCGAAATTCAATAAAATGCTATATACCAATTATTACTATATTGACTTACTGTTCCAAATAATATAATCTGAGATATAGAACATATATATTATGCATCTATGTTATGTTTCGTATTATATCGCACATTTTATTTTATTTCAAGTGCGAATATGTACGAAATGAAACATAACGGAACTGAATATTATTATCTCCGAGCGGGAATGCCTAATTATTTTTTGGCAGCCGGCCAGGGCTTTACAGCCCTCGGGGTGTATTTGGAAACGAATATGCCTTCACTATGAAAAGGAGGTGGCGATCGATGCTTATTTAGCATGCCGTAGCGCACACTCGTTTGATGCGTTTTTTTAATGTCAATACTTAGGTAACGCAAATAGCAATAAGGCATACGAGGAGAAAAATTATGAATAGAAAATATATAGCTGGAATTTTAGTATTATTCGTTTTTATGGCTGCGCTGACAGGATGTAAGGCATCAACTTCTACAGCGAAGGATACCGCTGATCAAACGGTTGCTAAAACTGGCGTGAAAATCACCGTTGCCGCTGCCGCTGATTTATCTCTTGCCTTTAAAGAAATAGGAGAATTGTACGAAAAAGCCACCGGAAATGAAGTTGAAATCACCTACTCATCTTCGGGGACAGCCAGAGAACAGATTGCCAATGGTGCGCCATATGATGTTTATGCCTCGGCCAATATCAAGTTTGTCGATGACCTGATTGCTCAGGACAGAATCATCGCCGACAGTAAAGAATTGTACGCCATTGGTCGCGTGGGTGTGGCAACACTCCTAAACAGCCCACTTCAGGTTAAAGAAGCAAGCTATTTATTAAATCCGAAATTCAAGAAAATTGCCATCGCCAATCCAGATCACGCCCCCTATGGTTTGGCCGCCAAAGAAGCACTGGTATCCATGGGTTTGTGGGATCAGCTCAAAGACAGATTGGTCTATGGCAAAGATATTCAGGATACCTTGACACTCTTAAAGTCGGGCAATGTTGAGGCAGCTTTTATCTCCCTTTCAGTGGTTAATAAAGATGATGTCAACTTCCTGCTCTTTGATGATAAACTGCATAACCCTTTGAAACAAGCCATAGCCATCGTTAAGACGACGCAACACGAGCAAGTAGCTAGAGATTTTATAAAATTTGTTAACGGGGAGCAAGGCAGGAATATTATGAAAAAATATGGTTTTGTCCTGCCGGGTGAAGTGTAAAAAACATGGAGAACATCGACCTTTTCCCTCTTTTTTTGTCCTTACGGGTGGCGTTTACCGCAACTTTTATCGGAGTTGTTTGTGGTTTGCCGCTAGCCTATCTATTAAGCCGCCGCCAAGGAAAATTATGCGATTTTATCGATACGCTGACAAACCTTCCCATTGTCTTGCCGCCAACAGTCCTGGGCTATTATCTGCTGGTCTTACTGGGCCGTAATTCCTGGGTAGGTAAATTTCTGGAAGAACAGTTCAACATCATGATTGTATTTACAATGACAGGGGCAGTTATTGCCGCCACTGTCGTGTCCATTCCGTATCTGATCAAAGCATCCAAGGCCGCTCTTTCCGAAATCAACGAGGATTACCTGAATGCGGCCAGACTTTTGGGAAGAACTGAATTCAATATATTTGTGACCATTATGATCCCGATTGCCTGGAGAGGTATTATCTCCGGCATCACCATGTCCTTTGCCAGAGCTTTGGGGGATTTTGGCGCAACATTAATGGTTGCCGGTAGCATACCTGGTAAAACTCTCACCATGCCAATTGCCATTTATGACTCTTTGCAGGCCGGTAATTATAATATGGCCAATTTTCTCGTTCTGATCATGACAAGTGTTGCCGTTGCGGTTTTGTATATTGTCAATCGGCTGGAAAAAAAGATGAAGAAGGGGTGAGGAAAAATGCTCGAAGTATCCATTGAGAAAACACTGGGTAATTTTACGCTGCAATCATCTTTTGCCAGCGGCAAAGGCGTTTTGGGAATTCTCGGTTCATCCGGCTGCGGCAAAAGTCTGACTTTAAAATGTATCGCAGGGCTCTATCACCCGGACAAAGGAACAATAAAGCTCAACGGAAAAGAGTTGTTCAATTCAGGAACAAAAGTCAATGTGCTTCCCCGGCATAGAAATATTGGTTATGTATTTCAGAATTATGCCTTATTTCCTCACCTGACTGTTTATAAAAACATTGCCTATGGTATACAGCACCTAGATAAAGCCAAATACCATGAGAAAGTCAGTGAGATGATCCAGAAAATGCAGCTGAACGGTCACGAAAACCAATACCCTTCTCAATTATCAGGGGGGCAGCAGCAGCGTGTTGCTTTAGCCAGGACCTTGATTACCGAACCGGAATTATTGCTTTTAGACGAACCTTTTTCAGCCTTGGACAGCCATGTAAAGCAAATACTGGAAAAAGAATTACTGAGTATTATTAAAAAGAACTATCATGGTGTTGTTCTATTGGTTACGCATAATATTGAAGAAGCCTACCGACTTTGCGACAGGATTTTGGTCTTAGATAAGGGGAAATCTGTGCAAATTGGGGAAAAGGAAGAGATCATCCGTTATCCAGCGACCGTATCTGCTGCCAGGATCACCGGCTGCAAAAATTTTTTTGAGGCAGAGGTTAGCGGTGAGGATGGCGGATCGCTGCTGATTAAATCCGGAAGTTTATGTTTGAAAACATCAAAAAGCAATACCGAACTTCAATCAAAGATGATGGCGGGAGTACGGTCACATGATTTGATATTGTCACTGGAGAATACCAAAGAATCCAACACCTTCGAATGCCAGGCAACAGAAGTGATTGAAGGCGTTATTTCCACCACCGTGATCGTGAATTGTCAGGGAAAATCTTTGCAGGCCGAAATCTCCAACAACGACTTTCTGCGTTTAAAAAATACTATTGGTCAAAAACTATGGCTTCGTATTCCTGAGAACAAGGTTTTTTTAATGAACAGGGAGCCTGCGCATCGTTTTAATTAAGATTAGCGCAACATTAATTCAAAAGAGTAAATAATGAGCATTTTATGCTCTGACTGATAAAAGGAGATTGATATTATGCATTTCCCGGTATCCGGTGTCGATGTGTTTCCGCTGATACCGCCGTTGGTCGCTATGATCGTATCTTCGATTTCTGCTTCTGCGGGGATTACCGGCGCATTCCTGTTACTGCCTTTCCAGGTTAGTGTTTTGCATTTTAATAGTCCTGCTGTTAGCCCCACAAATTTAATTTACAATGTCATAGCTGCTCCCGGCGGCTTATATCGGTACATAAAAGAAAAACGAATGGCCTGGGCTTTGACAGGTATCATCTCTATTGGCACCCTTCCAGGCGTTTTTGTTGGCGCCTGGATCAGAATACATTATCTTACCAATCCTAAAGCCTTCAAACTGTTCGTAGGAATTGTGCTTTTATACTTATCCTATCGTCTTCTTTCGGACATCTTTGGCTGGAACAAAAAGACTAAGGAGCAGAACGCGCTCTTAAACAAAAAATTTGCGGAACAAGTTGTCCTAAGAAAAGAAGCGAATCAAAACCGTCTGACTGCCGGGCTGCCTGCTGAAGCTGTGGTCAAGACAAAATATCTTTCATTTTTGAAAGTCGAATATGAGTTTTGGGGAGAAACCTATTCATTTAAGACGATACCCGTTTTTATTCTTGCGTTAATAGTTGGCCTTATTGGTGGAATATATGGGATTGGAGGAGGATCAATTATTTCACCGGTTTGCGTTTCTCTGTTTGCCCTCCCGATATACACTGTGGCTGGTGCTGCCTTGGCAAGCACGTTTATTACCTCGATTGCGGGCGTAGTATACTATCAAATATTAGCCGTTACGACGGTATCTAGTTCCGCTGTTTCCCCAGACTGGCTTTTGGGATTGATGTTGGGAGTAGGTGGAATTATTGGAACTTACTTTGGCGCTTACCTACAAAAATTTCTACCAGAAACATTTATAAAAAAAATACTTTTGGTTCTTACTTCTATTCTTTCGATTTCATACATTTTTCAATATTTCTTTATATAGCAATAAAATCTTTATACTAAATTTTTCGACGCTCCCCCTTTCTTTTATCTTATCAAGTACTTCTAACGATGGAAATACAACTTTTTTCTTCAATATTTTTAGGTAACAAAAAAGTGCCCTGACTTTTCGGAGCCTTTTGGGAAATTTATTTTATTAAATTGATTCTATACTGATTTAGAATATTCGAATGATAACATAAGAGGTTGAGAGCAATTCTCAACCTCTTATGTTATCATTAAAAGTATATAAGTTATTCTTTTCCGAAGTGATTCTTTTAAGAGTTAATTAGCAGCAGCTTTTTGAGCCAGAAGAATTGCTTTTCATTGCAGCATAAAACTGTTTTAGATTCTCAGGCATGACATATTCCTGTTCCACGATATTGCTGCCCTTATCTCCTCCATATACTTCTTTAAGAATTGCTTCCATGATCATCGCTTTTGGAGGCACAGTATACTCCTTACCTTGATAAACCCAGACACGGCATTCTACTTCATCACCGCATAAATCCCCGCAAGATTCGCAAAGGCTTTCTTTGACATCCATTTGAATATCCTGTCCGTTAATACGAATCGTGGGTGAACTAACAAACTTGTGGGCAATGGCTATTTCTTCACTGAGGACATTGATTTTATTAACAACAACATTAACCCCCGTCGCCTCAAGTACCTTTGAAACTTCAGCCAAACCTTCACAAAGGCTTGAATCCGCACCCTGACAGCGTGTACATACACTCAAATCCAGATATAAAAAGTCGATAACGATCAGCCTTTTTTCAGCATTGGTATCCTTTGTGGCATCACAGCAGCCGGGACCACAGGAGCAGCCACCTGCACCATTCGCTTGGGTATCCTGTGAATCATCTGCACAATCCGAGCAGCAGGAACAATCTGCAAAAATATTGTTTTCGGCAACCATTATAAAACACTCCTTATATATTTCTTAGTCTATAGACTTTACATATATAAAGACGAAGTCTATGAAAAAAGGATGCAAATTTATGACCTTTTGCTTAACAAAACTTACAGTCCTTTGTCTTGTGTGAATACTCAATGATATTTCCCAATCGGTCGAATTCAAGATGGCAACAACCTAAAAGCATTTCTTTAAGCAGTCCCCTTGCCCGTTGTACTTTGGATTTTGCTCCCGACAGGGAAAGGCCAAGCCTTTCGCTTAACTCCTTCTGCGTTAGTTCATAAAATTCCGTTAACATAATTGCTTCTTTATACTTTTCAGGTAAATGCTCTATCATTGTCTTTAAACATGATGCAATTTCCCCACTTGCTGACAAATCTTCGTCCTCCACATTGGTTAAATTCTCCGTAAACTTCATTAATGCGATGGACTTGTTTTGCTTTCGGTAGTAGTCAACAATTGTATTTCGGGTTATCCGGTATATCCATGCATTGATTTTGGCATCATCCTTTAAACCACTCATATTGCCATGAATTTTATTGTCACCACAAATCTATTTTCATCCATTATAAATTCTATCTATCATATCGATAATGATTTTGAAAACCTTGAACAGTTAGATTCTTGGTTGAGCCACAATAAATATATATCAAGTTTTTTTGATGTATTGACATGCGGTTATGACTAGCATACAATGAATATATCAAATAAATTTGATATATTCAACAAATTTATTTGATATGCAAGTACCCATAAACTAAGTTAGTCTGCTTATTCTTTCCACACATTGCTCTCACCGATCTGAGATATTTAGGGCTTTGACGGGTATTGATAGCAGCAATGAACAGTAATTTAAAATGCGAATATGAAAGGTGTGAAATACGTGTTTTCAGCAGTTGGTTGGATAGCAAATATTTTAGGCTATATACTTACGACATTTTTAAGATGGATTTTGGACTTATTGGGCCAAAATCCTGCATTTTTAGATTCAGCACGTTATAAAGAATCTGTTGAATTCTTCTTCACTGATACGATTATAATCTTCCTGATGCTTATCATTATCATATTTATCGTATCAATTATACGAAGTTTTTTCCCTCCAGAGAGGACAAGGAAACTTCTAGGGGAAGGCGGAAGAACCAGAGGTTTTATCGGCAACATATTTGCTGCTCTTCTGGGTATTGTTACCCCCTTCTGCTCTTGTTCGGCTGTTCCCGTCTTTATTGGATTTTTAGGAGCAGGAATACCCTTAGGCGTAACATTCTCATTTCTTATTGCTTCACCGATGATAAATGAAGTTGCTGTTGTTATGCTTTGGAGTTTGTTCGGTTGGAAGATCGCCTTGTTATACATGGCAACCGGATTAACTGTAGCGATTGTTGCAGGAGCCATTATTGGCAAACTAAAGATGGAAAAATATCTTGAGGAAGATGTATGTAACATTAAGATGGGTGATGTTGAGATAGTAAAGCCTACCTGGAAGCAGCGGATTACAGATGCATGGAGTTATGACCTAAACCTAGTTAAAAAAATCTGGCCCTATATTATTATTGGTCTGGTCATTGGAGCTGCCATACACGGTTGGGCTCCAGGTGACTGGCTTGCAAAATATGCAGGGAGGAGCAATCCTCTGGCAGTTCCACTTGCTGTTCTTATTGGTATACCTCTTTATTCCAATGCGGCAGGTACACTTCCTATTGTGAGTGAGCTTACCAAGGTTGGCGTGCCCATGGGTACGGCACTGGCATTTATGATGGCGGTAACAGCTTTAAGTCTTCCTGAAATGATCATTCTCCGTAAGGTTTTAAAGCCGAAACTACTCGCTGTATTTGTAGGTATAATGGCAATCACGATTATATTTATTGGTTACTTCTTCAATATAGTTCTTGTTTAAAAAGTTGGAAGTACCGATCACTAGGAGATTATTAAAGTTCTATATAAAAAATGAAAGGGTTGATTGTTAATGAATATCAAAATTTTAGTATCGTGCTGTTCAAACTATGGTCTACAGAAGACAACAGAGGAGGTAATTAAGGAACTGGGTATAACGGCTACGGTTGAGAAGGTTAGCGACATGAAAAAGATAATGGAATATGGCGTTATGAAGGCTCCTGGCGTTGTCGTTAATAACAAAGTTAAGGCCATGGGCAGAGTCCCAAGTAAAGAAGAAATAAAGAAATATATTCAGGATGAAATGAATGCATGAATGGAATCATTAACTGCTCATAAAATTTTTTTAGAGGTTGAAGAGAGTTTTCTTTACGTCTTAGTGCATTGTTCATATAATTAACTATATCAAGCAAATTTGATATAAAAGGAGGCATTAACATCGATACTTCAATCTCTAATTATGCAGATTACTTTAAATCATTATCCGATGAATTCCGGCTTAATATTCTTTTCTACCTTTTCCAAAATGGAGAAAAATGTGTATGCGAATTAACCGAATACTTTAATACATCACAATCAGCCCTTTCATATCATTTAAAAATACTTTCAGAAAATGGGCTGCTCATAAAACGTCAAGAAGCAGTTTGGAATTTATATTCTTTGAATAAAGACCATTTTATGTTTCCAATGTTAAAAATGGTTTTTAAAAACCTATCAAGACAACTTACTAATGCAGGTGGTAGTTAATATAGGCAAGTTCTGTTTCAATTATTGGCTACCGTTTTCATACCACCCTTGCTATTTGCGAAGGTGGTCGCTTTTTTTGTGGTGAGAAATCGTTCGTTTGACCGTGCTGCGGAAGAGCTTCATCTCCTTGGCAGATGATACCAATCACCGAGTAATAAATGAGCGCCCCCTACTCAATGCATACAAGTGCTTTCTTCTTGGTCGCAGATTCCAGTACTTCCGCCGTCGGATACACCATGCCACCCTGTGTCGATAGTGCGGGAGTTTCCGATTCTTCTGGTTCTTCCTCACAAGTATTGTATACAAAGACCGTTTTTCTATGTCACTACCAATTCATCGTCTATTCATTTTTTCAGCTACAGAGAGTGCTGTTCCGGCCCCCTGCAAAGCAGTCAAGAACAAAGTCACCTTACTAGGTATAACATTTAACATTTAATTATACGCTTTCATAGTTCTTCTGGATTTTCCGTTGGATAGATGCTTAAAAAAACATAGCCTTTTAGATTAAAAGAACCTGGAGCGCAGGCTCCAGATTCTTTTAATCTAATTTTCAGAAGAGTATTTTGGGATGGAAAGATTGGCTTTTTGACTAGATTACAATTTGTTAAGCAACCTAACCCCTAATTAACCTCTACTCTCCGCATCCGCTGAAAGAGTGAAAGGCTTCTTTCACTCTTGTCTTTTTCATAGCCTTTTCGGATAACTTCTCCAAATTATCGATGACCTCTTCCAGCTTCTTATAAGGCAACCCAATAAGGCATTCTGAATCTTCAATATCCGTTGCGTCTCTGCATCCATAACAGCCCAGACTTGAATTAATTGTATCCTTGGCAAAAGGTATTACCGTAGAATCTACACAAGTTGCCTGAAATATGGCAGAACTAAACGATAACCTGTCCCCTGTTTTAAAAATATAAGCAAGCGCTGTCCACATCAAATGCTCAGGTTTTGATTCAATTACAACCACATCCGGTTCTATTTCAATACTATCTAACGGACTTAGCAAAACAGCTTGATATTTTCCTTGTTCAAGCCGCGTCATGCCATCCATGGCTTTCTTACCAGCTTCAAGGCTCTCAAACAGCCCCATATTTAAAAGCATTTGCCCTGTCTGCAACATTTCGGGCAGTGGCTTTATTCCAAAAGCGGCTGCTGATGCAGGACAGGAAACATTATCTTTCGTAATAATTATATTCTCACCTTTGCCTGCCCGCATGAGAGCCTGACAGTACCTGGTCTTCGTTTCACTATCGTATTTATTTTTTAAATCTGACCGGCCTTTTTCATCCAAAAACTTTACCCCTACAGGCTCCCTATTCAAACCCAATATTTCTTTAAGACGATCAGCCAGCCCTTTCATTGTTGACATCAATCCACACTCCTTTATTTTTCTTTATTTTCCCTATGACACATTTTATGCTCTTCAATCCGGTTTTTGAGCTTTTGGTAATCCGTCTTCAATGCCGGATACTGTTCTTTGTTATTTACTATTACGGATAACAAATCTTTCATCACATTGTCTTTCACATTAAGGTAATAAAAAACCCACTGTCCTTGCCGGGAATCTATGACTATCCCTGCATCCCTAAGCTTGGAAAGGTGTCTAGACACCTTTGGCTGTGATAATCCTAGAATCTCGCACATCTCACAGACGCAAAGTTCTTTCTGATTTAAGAGACCAATGATCCTGAGACGGGTTTCGTCTGCTACAATACCAAAGAAATCCAGAAGCTTATCCATCATTCATTTTCCTTTACTAGAAAAATACTCTTTCATGAGTCTTTGTACCTTTGCGTTTACTTCGTTAAGTTTTGTATTACCATTAAAGTTTTTATTTTTTTAACCTCCTCTTAAAACAATAATATATGCATATACGTATATGCATATATTATTGTTTTAAGACCTTCTTGTCAAGAATAGTTATTCGTACCATCTCTCTATAGAAAGTACAAATAACTATCTTAGACATTTTATTTTAGAGTACCTGTAAGTTTTTCCGCCAGTTCATCAATTTTTTTAATAGGCACTTCCTTGACCATTCTTGCCATTTCGATAGCTTCTTTCACATCCTCAATTGGAATGCCTAATTCAATGCATTTGTTATAATGCCACTGAAGGCAGGGGATACAGTTTCCAGCAACAGCTGCGCCAACGGCAACTAATTCTTTTATTTTTACATCTAAAGCCATAAGTATTCTCCTTTCAACTCATCCGCAACAACCGGACCCACTGCGGCATCCACTTGGACCGGTTTTACCGAACTTCTTCCACTTATGCTAATACCAAAATGTATTTGCGCAGTACCTCCAACTTTTGATCGTAAAACATCTTAAAATGAAGGCGATAATTGCTTACATTTTATATTATCAACTTTTTTAGCTTATCGCCTTTTATTTCATCGGGACTCCAGGGAATAACAGCAAACTTACCATTTGTATGGGAATCAACCTTGTTAATCCATTCAACCTCGTTGCTTGCCTTTGCGGACAACAATCGGTTTGTCGTACCTGTTTGATACATTGAGGAATTGATGACCCACCATTTTGCCGCAATACTGGCGCGCTGCAAATCTTCTTCCAGACGCATTGCTTCATAGACAGGTGTAGCTTCAGCCAGCGTTACAATAATGACTTCTGTTTCATCAGGATTTCGCAGCCGTGGCAGCAATTTTTTGGCAGATTCCGGAATATCGCCTTGCGAACGCTTGATTTCATTGTTATAGCTTTGGGTCGAGTCGAGCAAAAGAAGCGTATGCCCGGTCGGTGCAGTATCGATGACCACAACTTCCTCATCCGCCTTGTCTACAATCTCTGCGAAAGCACGGAAAACAGCAATTTCCTGGGTGCAAGGGGATCGCAGATCCTCCTCAACATAAGCAATATCACCAGCGGACAGGGTCTCTCTCGCTCTGGAAAGCACTTCTTCTTTGTATTTTTCGAGCTCGGCGTGTTCGTCAATGCGACTCATGCTGATTCCGCTGCTTTCAGCCAATACGAATTTCAAATGCGCTGCAGGATCAGTTGTCGTTAGATGCACTTTTTTACCTTTGGCCGATAATCCCAACGCTATAGCTGCCGCAATCGTGGTCTTTCCCACACCGCCTTTGCCCATGGTGAAAATCACTTTTTTGTTGCTAAGATACAGATCGTCAATCACGTCTTTCAACTTCAGAATTGTCCGGGCTGTTATTTTTCCATCACTTACAATGCAGTTATCTTTGGCAAGCAAAGCACGCACATTGTCCACACCTGTAATATTGTAAGCTCTGAGCGGTATCATGTAGGCGGTAATCCCCTTTAAGCCCTGGGGCATTTCTGTAAGTGCCTTTTGCTGTTTCTGATACAAACTTTCGGAGATGCTGTCATCGTAAGAAGTCAGTACACCGTTGATCACCATTGTCTGATTGTTTATACCGATGTCGGCAAGCTCCTTAGATGCTCTTTCTGCTTCCTTGAGAGGAGCTTCTTCCGGGCGGGAAACAAGGATTAACGTTGTCAACTTGCTATCGGCTAAGGTGTTCACAGCCCTTTTGTATACTCCCTTCTTGCTTTCTAAACCGGACAGCTGTCCCAGGCAAGATGCACCATGGGTGTTTTCGCTGATAAAATTGCTCCAGGCTGACGGCAATTGCAGCATTCTGAGGGTATGACCTGTCGGCGCAGTATCAAATAGGATATAGTCATATTCTTTTTGGGCCTTTTCATCGGTGATGAAATGAGAAAACTCATTAAACGCAGCAATCTCGACCGTACAGGAACCGGATAATTGCTCCTCCATGTTGCTCAGCGCCGCTTCGGGAAGCAGCCCACGATAAGGTGCAATTACGCTCTCTCTGTATTCGGCTGCTGCCTGTATCGGATCAAGGTTTACAACAGTAAGGTTTGGCACCTCATTAATTATAACACCTTTATTATTCAAGTCGGCATTAAACACATCCTGCAAATTTGAGGCAGGATCAGTGCTGATGAGCAGCACTTTTTTCCCGCTGTCGGCAAGGGTGACTGCAGTGGCACAGGCAGTGGAGGTTTTCCCAACGCCACCCTTCCCTGTATAAAATAAATATTTTGTAAGTGCAATTTTTTTGGGGTTAAAATTATTCATATGCTGCGCCTTTCTATTGATACAGATTCTACTGCTACCACCCCTTATCAATCAGACAGTAGCTTGAAATCAGCAACAGTTATCACCAGAGCACCCGCAATCTCCTGATTTGCTTTTTACTTTTAATTTTAAAGTCTTTGGTTGTTCTCCCAAAAAACTGCTTGGAACATTTAACAGTTTTGCAAATTCTTCATTTGTAGGATATCTGCCTGTTATCACGATTTCATCATCTAAAACAGTAACTGGCAGCTCATCAACACCTTTTTCAGTTATAAATTTATTGACTGATTTGTTGTTGACAAACTCCTGCGGCGAACTTGAGAGATTAAACCTTTGCACCTCAATGCCGTTCTTCTTTAATGAGTCTAGGACAGTAGAAACTCTAAGAAGTTCAGGATCAACGCTTACTCCGCAAAGCCCAGTAGGGCAGCACATAGCCGGTTCATAGATTTGCATTCCTTTCATAACCAGACCCTCCAATCGTTTTATTATTTAGATTATATCTCAGTTAAGTTTCAAACATCCCACACTTTTTAAGAGTCGTTAGATGTCTTGACGGTATTTATGGTTCAAACTCCAGCATCCGGGACTAGTATTCTGCAGCAAGTACTACCATCACCATCACCGCTTCTTTGTTTTGGGCCGATATTTTCTCTTTCCGCCCTCACCTTGATTAATTCGCCAACAATACTTACCGCTAATTCCTCTGGTGTTTCAGCATTGATGTTCGTGCCGATCGGCGCATAAACACTGTCAAGTTCTTCTTTTTTATATCCCTGATTCATCATTTCTTTGAAGATTTGTCCTGTTTTGCTTCGGCTGCCAATCATGCCAATATACCGCGCACCGCTCCTCAGTACCTGCTCCAGGACAATTCTGTCATACAGATGGCCTCTGGTCACTATAACAAGGTAACTGTCTCCGTTAATCTCCAAAGAAGGAAATTTCCTAAATGAATCAATTACCATAATCTCCACAGGCCTAGAAAACCTTTCACGGTTAGCATAGTCGGCACGGTCATCCAATACTACCGTTTTAAAACCTACTGTTTCAGTTAATGAGGCAATTCTTTGTGACACATGGCCTGCGCCGAAAATGTAAACCGTCCCCGCCGGTCGTAGTGGTTCTGCCAAAAAGCGTTGATTATCAATCGCTTCGGTATGGATGGAAATCTTAGCTGGCCCGGCTATTAGCTTCTCCAAAATGTATGGATCACAATCAACTCGGCCAATAAGAGTTTTATCCGGTTTTACCAGGCATTGTTGCCTTGATATCCCAGAAACACCCGGAATACTACTACCCAGCACGGTTATTAACCACGCTTTCTCCCTCCGCTCCATAATTTGTGCTGCAGACTGGTAGATCATTAGGTTATTTTTATCGTCAGCATCGATGAAATCTAACAATAGTTCGCCCTTTCCGCCGCAAATCATGTCCGTGGAAGCGACATCCTTGCTGGATAAATCAAAGGAATGCATTACTGTTTGCTTGGAAGGCAATGTCTCCAAAGCGAGATGTATGGCATCTGCCTCCATACGTCCTCCCCCAATTGTGCCGACAATTGAACCATCCGCCCGAACTATCATTTTTGCTCCTGCGGTACGTGGGACTGAACCGGTTTTATCAAAAATAGTTGCCATCACAAAGCTTTGTCCTTTTTGCAATAGTTCCACCGCTTCGCGACACATGTTTTTCACTCGGAATCCCCCCTCTAAATTTTATTAAATACTTTTCCAATTTTATATTTTTAGTTTCCCACTTTTAATTCTATCTTTAAGGTCTCTCAGCTTATTTTCTATTAATTCAGCGGTTTTAATAAATTCTGTTTTATCTTTCCCTGTCGGATCTTCCAATCCCCAGTCTTCTCTATATCTACAAGGAAGATAAGGACAATCAACATTACATCCCATAGTAACCACTATATCAACAGGTGGAATATCAGAAATCAGTTTGGATTTTTGGCTCTGGTTCATATCTACACCATAAAGCTCATGTATTACTGCAACTGCCTCCTGGTTAAGTTGTTTAATCTCAACACCTGCGGAATAAGCCTCAAAACTATCAGCAGCTATCAATTTTGCAATAGCTTCCGCCATCTGGGAACGGCATGAGTTATGAACACATACGAATGCTATCTTAATTTTTTCCTTCATGCTTTAAGCCCTCTGTCCCAACTTTTTGGGCAAGCCACTTTCCTTAAAATATTTTTTAAATAGGTGCTGCTACAAGTCCTCTCATTACCGGCTCAACGCCTTACATCATTTTACTTCTTTCATGATATGATCCCCGTGCTAATTCAGCTCATGTAATCAAGGAAAATAACTCCCAGTATGGGCTGGGAGTATACGGAATGCATTTTTTAGTTTGCTAAGTCTTATAATTACATCAAATATTTTTTTTAGATTACGCAACTATTCTCTTCTCTATTATTTTTTCTGGAGAGCTTAAAGTTTATTCCAATCCCCAAGTACATCATGTGTCCAATCGTCATCCTGCCCTGCTGCTTCTCGCATAGTTAAAGCAATGACGCTGGTGAGGTCTTCTATCGTAGCACCTGCTTCCTTGGCTCCCTTAAAATGCTTAATCACACAGGGCTTAGAGCGTCCTCTTATTGCTAATGCAAGGCAAATATAGTGAATAGTTTTTAAATCAAGTTTACCTTTTCCAAACAATTGAGCGTCAAGTTCTCCCAATTTTTCCGCATATTCCGGAAAATATTCCTCATACATCTTTTTCATTAGAAAACCTCCCCTAAATATTATCTAACTGAATAACGTTTAACCCTCGTCAAAGGTATTCGGGGCATGAACAATTATGTGATAAATACAATCATGTTTTTGTCCCCCCTTCGATTTATAGTCAAAATATATTAAATATATTTGTCCTTGTAGTAATAGAGCCCTTTCCTGCCCTCATCAGCAATTCAAACGATAAATTGGTTAAATAACTTTATTATCCATCTGAGGCAATCTATAGCTTCCGCCATCTTGAATCAGCATGCGTTAAGCCCTCTGCTCCATTTTTTTGGGCAAGCCACTTTCATTAAAGTATTTTCTTTTAAAATAGAGTGCTGCATTGACCAGAGCGATCATTACCGGTACTTCGACCAATGGACCAATAACTGCCGTAAAAGCAACATCGGAAGCTATTCCAAATACTGCTACGGCCACAGCAATAGCCAGCTCAAAGTTATTGCTTGCTGCTGTAAAGGCCAACGTTACAGTTTGATCGTATCTGAAGCCACCTCTATATGCCATATAAAAGCTGACAAAAAACATAATTGCAAAATAAATCAACATCGGGATTGCAATCCTAACAACATCCAGAGGATTATTAATAATTTGTTCGCCTTTGGTAATAAACATAATAATGATTGTGTATAGTAACGCTATCAACGCCAAGGGAGAGATTTTGGGAATAAATACTTTTTCATACCATTCTTTGGTTTTCGCTCTTATCAGGGTGAATCTGGTGATAAAGCCGGCTACAAAAGGTATTCCCAAGTAAATGAGCACGCTTTTGGCTACATCTAACATAGAAACATCAACGATTTGTCCACCCCAGGAAAGTCCCAGCCATTTGGGAACAAGGGTAACGAACAAATAAATATATACTGAGTATAAAAGTATCTGAAATATAGAGTTTAGCGCTACCAAGGCGGCGCAATATTCATTATCCCCTTTGGCCAGGGTATTCCAAACAATAACCATTGCAATACAACGTGCCAACCCGATGATGATCAGACCAATGGCAAACTCGGGCTTATCCCCCAAAAATATTATGGCTAAAACAAACATTAATATTGGTCCGATGATCCAGTTCTGAATTAAGGAAAAGCCAAATACCTTTTTGTTTTGTGCTACTTTACCAATCTCTTCATATTTTACCTTGGCAAGCGGCGGATACATCATAACGATAAGCCCAATGGCTATAGGCCATGATATTGTACCTGTACTGAAGCTCCCCAGTGATACCGCCAGGTTAGGAAATAAATAACCTCCTAAAACCCCGATAGCCATTGCTATAAATATCCATAGGGTTAAGAACCTGTCTAAAAATGATAGTCTAGTTTTACTTACATTATCCATTTCAATCAAACTCCTTAATCACATTTAATATTTTTCCGTTTCAACCACTCTTTCAAGTTTTCCATATCCTTTTTGTATTGTTCGATATTTCTTAGGTTATCATAAACCAAGCTGTCTAAAAATTTCATTTGTTCATTTCTAGGCAATGAATAATACACCCATTGAGCATGTTTGCGGTCTTGCACAAGACCGGCATTTTTCAAATAAATTAGATGCCTTGATGCCTTCGTCTGCGATATTTGCAGTGTTTCTGTAATATCACAAACACAAAGCTCTTTTTCATATAATAGATTTATGATTCTTAATCGAGTCTCATCTGATAGTGATTTTAAGGTATCTAATAGTTTATCCATAATAAACCACCTCCTAAAAAATAAAAACGTTTGTTTTACTTTATGGACACTGTATTACGCCCTGAGCCCATAGGCAGTCTCCACAAACAGGGAAAGTATCGCCATAACAGTCTTCTTCATTCGATTCGGACATATCACAACCACCGCAGCAAGTACAAGGTGCAAAATCAAAACGCTGTACCCGTTCCCTGAAGCTTACAAAATCGGGTTTCTCCCATAAATCTTTAATTGTATCCTTGGCTACATTTCCAACTGTGTATTTTTTAATGTCTTTTTTGCGATCCAATACGTAACAGGAATAAGAGCGCATTAAAGCGACACAAGGACTCACTTCTCCATCCCAACTTACCACCAAGGTTCCTTCATCAACAAAACGGCAGTATCCGTCTCCCTTTTTCAAAGTGGTGTGAGATAGATCTAGGGGACCGGAGACTTTAATTATATTTTCTCCCTCATCACGCCTATTATCGATAGGGGGAAAATAGATACGTGGATTATCGTTCTCGCCGGTTCCCATCCGTACACTATCCAAGTAGAGAATGTCATCTTTCATTTCACTGCTATATGGTAAGAGATTACTAATAAAAATAAAGCTAGCTCCCAACTCATTAGCTAATATTTTTAAATTGCCCAATTCTTTCACGTTGCTTCGGGTAACTACGAATTCTATCCCTATTTCCGGATTCATCTGGCTTTTTCGTTCACGTATCAGTCTTAAATATTTAACATTTTTCTTTATTGCATTCAAATCTGCACCGGATCTGATGTCAGCCTGGACTTCCTCACTAGTACCGTCTATGGATACCACAATGCTATCCAATCCGGCCTGCATCAAACCTTCGGCCATTTTTTTGTCTAATAACAGCCCATTAGTTATAATCTGTGTTTCTACTCCTAATTGCTTCGCCTGGGCTACCATTTCAACTATATCGGGATGTAACAAGGGTTCTCCAAAACCCCAGAAGCTTATTTTACGAAGTGATTTAAATTCACTTGCTTCAGCCAACAGTTTTAAATACACTTCCCTACTCATAAACCCTTCCGAATCCTTCCAAGTATGGCGGATACAGGTCCGGCAGCTAAGATTACAGGTATTGGTAGGTTCAATATATAACTTGGACAGCTCAGGATTTGTACTTCTTAATAACAGTCCGTTTGAAGAAGCACTAATAAGTACTTTACTCCCCGGCGTTACCCGTAGTTTTTCCATTACTTCCGCAGGAAGATGTAAACTACCGTCCTGGTCGGTTTGCTTTTCTGTTTTAAGGCTCACTTCTCTTGGTTTACTATCACCAGACGAACATCCACATCCGCAACCCATTCAATTTTCCTCCTTGTACATTCATAACTGCCTATAATCTTTTAATCGTTTAATCGTTTAATCGTTTAATCGTTTAATCGTTTAATTGCTTACGCATATATTATATCTTTTATCGGTATTAATTTACAACCCGTTTAGGAATATTTTTTTTATAGCAAAAAATCCTTGTCCCTTCCTGAAACAAGGATAAATGTGGCTGGAATTTGCATTTTCTATATCTACATTGAGGAAGAGCTTTCCTTTCTTATTTTTTCCAAACCGACTCTGCATATAAGCATAATTACAAAACCAATCAAAATAACAATTCCAGAATGTATCGCATTAAAACGAATCATCTCTATGCTGGCTCCTGTTAATAAAGAAATCCAAAAGAATGGGCAGAAAACACCAATAATTGCAATGTATTTTCCCATTTTTATCCCTCCGATCAGATTTTTTTCCTTCTCCGTCGGATTATTTTTTTTCTTCAATTTATTTTTTCCACTGGCAACCTGTACAACTTTTTTTCCTGCTAAACAGTACGGACAATATGTTGCGAAAGCTTTGAGCAGAGCAAGCACTTTTTTAAAGAAAAAAGTCATATAATCCACTCCTTGTTCTCTATTCACCTTTTGATAATTGAACCTGTTAGAAATAAATATGTTGGTCAAGGCTCTTATCATCCGTCATTTCTAAGTTCAGCCCATTCATCACTTTCAGAACCAACTACGCATTTGCCATCAACGCGCATGGCTAAACGTTTTTCACAACGGGATACCGCATCCGTCATCCACTCTTTCGGAATAGTTAGTACAGTTATTCGAATTTCTGTATCAAAAGCGTCCTCGCTGCTTAGATAGTGGTAAAAAGTCCATCTTCCCTCTTTTTTTTCAAAGATGAGTCCTGCATTCTTCAAAATCTTTAGGTGTTTAGAAACGTTGTATTGGTTTTCCCCCAAAACGTCTATAATCTCAGATACACTTATTTTTGAATCAACAGAAAGCAATAACCACATGATTTTCAGCCTTGTCATATCAGACAGGGCTTTAAATATAATAGTATAGCGCTCCAAGGGATTAATTTCATAGTTTTCCATGTGAACCTCCATAAGCTCTACATATGCCATGTTACGCATATTTAAAGTATATGGCTCCAATAAATATCTGTCAACGATACTGGGAAGCAATCCACCGTCTTGCATTATAATATGAGCATAAACAGAACTCCACCCAATGTTGCAATTACAAAAACGGTCAACACAAAGGCAACAAGTGCTTTGGGCTTTAACATGGACGAAAGTATAGCAATTTCGGGCAAACTCGCCCCAGTACCGCCTATTAGAAGTGCCATAGCCGCACCCATACTCATGCCTTTTACTAGCAATGCACTAAGGATAGGTATTGCCATTTCTATCCTCAAATATAGCGGTACGCCAATAGCAGCTGCTAGAGGTATAGCGTACCATACGTCATTTCCAACATACTTTTCTACAATACTAGTGGGAATGAATGCAAGTGCAATTCCGCTTATCGCTGCCCCAATAATAACGTAAGGAATAATTTGTTTAAATAACGCCAGTGCAAACTGAAAGGCACCCTTAATCTTTTCTTGATGCCCACCGTTAGACGATGCTGGTGCGCAGCAAGAAGTATTCTTGTTAGTTTTATCACTGATATTGATAGGACTAGCATTACAACAGCTTGTACTAGCAAGTTGTACAGTACAAGTTGGAGTTGGCGTTGGAGCACAGCAGGCACTGGCAGAGTCATCACTGCAACTTGCAGCAGCAACTTGAGTAGAGCATGCCGGTGGTGCTTGGCACTTTTTGCTTTTTCCTTCTGTTTTTGCCTTCATTTTATCTGCGGCTATTTCCGCTAAGTTCTTCACATGATTTTTGACCTTACTGCGACCCACGGTAAGTCCTGCAATGATAGCACAACAATAAGTCCAAAGGAAGTAGATTAATGCTATTTTCCAACCGAATGTTCCAAATATGATGCCGACCACAACAAAATTACAAAGCGGGGCTGAAATAAAAAAGGAAAAAACCGTTGAAAATGGTACCGACATTTCTATCATGCCCATGGCTACAGGTACCATTGAGGCACTACAAAAGGGCGTAAGCACACCAAGACTTGCCCCCATAATCGGTCCTAATATTTTGTTTTGATTCTTCATTCTTTTTTGAAACTTTTCTTGAGGGATATACTCTCTGACAAAACCTGTAAGGACAGAGATAGCTGCAATTAAAAGCACCAGTACCCATGCCACATGCCAAAACTCCGCAAGAGCGATTCTTAATTGTTCAGCAAACATTTTTAACCTCCATAATTATATAGTGAGCAGATAGTTTATATGCCTATATGCACTATTGTGCATATTATGTCTGTAACCCTTTTCATTGTCAAGAGTTTTTTATCTAAGTGCAGATTTTCAAGAGAAAAGCAGAAGGAGTATTGCTAACTACTTCAAAAAAGTAGTTAGCAATACTCCCTGTTCGCTCATAAGCTGTTTACAATTTATTTAATACCATTTTTGTAGCTTCGCCAGTAACATTAATGCAATGTTCAAGGTGTTCAGGACTCCCGAAAGTAAAATCCTTAATGATGACACGGCAACAGGTACTGCCAAATTTCTTTTTGAACTCATCATGTAATTCTTTACTTAAACTTATAATTTCCTGGTTGTCTTGTTTTGGACCAGTACGACCATACTTTAGCCCTAAGGCCACAACAGCACCGTTGAGAGCCCCGCATGTACACCCTGCATGACCTATTCCAACAGGAAAACCGGATGTAATCCGAACTGCTTCAGGAGGTAAAGGCCGCCCGAGATAATCATTGACTACAGTAAATACTGCCTCCGAGCAAAGGTAGTCACCACTTCTATATAACTGTTCAGCATTCTGTTTTAATTCCTGAATTAATGTATCGTTCATAACAACCTCCATTTCGCCGCCTGCTGCGGGCGACACAATTAGTAATGAAAAGGGGTGTTCAGCGGTCATCCCCACGTTACAATGTTTCTGAGGAAAAGGCACACTACAAAGCACAGTGAGGTGAGTTGCAGACTGCCTCTTTGCTTAAATCAGTATAAAAACCAGTGTAAGGATCGCCTTTCAAGCACAAATAAGTGGTGCCACGAGGCCGTACGCTAATCATTGTTTTAGCTCAGCGTTAAATGTTCGGCAATCCAGTCACTGTCTTATCCCTCACGATTTCATTGCAAGGAGGGAGAAATTTGAAAATCGTTTATCCCATCTGTTGTGGCGTCGATGTACACAAGACATTTCTCGTCGATACGATCATTACGTGAAACAAGTACAAATTTGATCTTCGTCACACTGAAAATTTATGGGCACTGAATGACCCCTTGCGCCCATAGACAGTCTCCGCAAACTGGAAATGTATTGTCATAGCAATCCTCTTCATTGGACTCAGCCATTTCACAACCGCCGCAATGCGTGCATGGAGCAAAATCAAAACGTTGTACCCGTTCCCGGAAATTAGTAAAATCTTGATTATCCCATAAGTCAGTTATATTATCTTGTTCGATATTTCCCACAGTATAACGTTTGATATCTTTTTTTCGTCCCAAAACATAACAGGAATAAGCGTGCATCAGTGCTGCGCAAGGACTAACCTCGCCGTCCCAGCTTATCACCAAGGAACCTTCCCCAACAAAACGACAGTAGCCATCCCCTTTATTCACAATGGTATGTGACAAGTCAACCGGTCCTGAGATTTTAAATAAGTTTTCGCCTACTTCTTCTCTTCTATTATCCATCGGCGGAAAAGTAATCTTAGGCATAAATTCACAACCCTGCTGGGGTAATTTCATATCTACACTTTGCCAATAGAGAATCTCATCTTTTAATTCACTGCTATAGGGTAATACATTTGTCACGAAAATAAAATTTGCCCCGAGTTCACAGGCCACGTCTTTTATGTTACCCAGTTCTTTTACGTTGCTCTTCATCGCAACAAACTCTATCCCTATTTCCGGTGTAGCGCTTTCATTATGATAACGGACTAATCGTAATTGTTTTATATTTTTCTTCACTAAATTCAAATCTGCACCTGACCTGACATCCGCTTGAGTCTCCTCACTCGATCCATCGATGGACACGACGATACTATCCAAATTTGCGGCAACTAAACTTTTCGCCATTTTCAAATCTAATAAAAGTCCATTGGTTATTAACTGTGTTTCTAAACCCAATGTTTTTGCCCGAGCAATCATCTCCACGATGTTAGGGTGTAACAAGGGCTCTCCAAAGCCCCAGAAGCTAATCTTCGTTATCGATGGTATTGTGGAAACTTCTTCTAACAATTTGATATATGTTTCCATCTTCAGAAATCCAACCGGATCTTTCCAGGTATGACGGATACAGGTTCGGCAATTCAGATTACACGTATTTGTCGGTTCAATATAGATTTTTGACAGCGCCGGATTTATATTCCTCAGTGAGAGTCCCGAAGGGGAACTGCTGACGATAACTTTGCTCCCCGCGGTTATTCCCAGTTGTTCCAAAACCTCTTCGGAAAGCGGCAAACTCCCGTCTGGGTTAATTTGCGTCTCTTGTTTGATTGTTCCTTCTTTTGTCTTTTTTCTTTCCCTGGATGATGAACCACATCCACACATTGCGCCTACCTCCACTATCTATCGCACAGAATATTTTTTTGTTTTAACCATTCCGTCAAACTTTCCAAATCATTTTTATATAGTTCGATGTTTCTTAAATTGTTATAAACCAGATTGTCTATGAATTTCATTTGTTCATTCTTTTTTATTGAATAATATATCCATTGGGCATGCTTTCTATCGTCCACAAGTCCTGCATTTTTTAAATACTGTAAATGTCTGGAAGCTTTAGTTTGGGTTATCTTCAATGCCTCATACAAATCACAGACACAAAGCTCCTCCTTTTCATACAGTAAATTGATGATCCGTAATCGGGTTTCATCTGCTAAGGCTTTCAGGATATCTTCAATGTTTTTAATTTTATTCACTCCTTTTATTCGTTTATTCGGATATGCGTATATGAGATTATTATATACTATATCATTTTTTTGTGTAAGTCTTTTCACGCTTTTTTAATAAAAAAAGTCTTCCGACCAATCCCTTTGGCAAGAAGACCTCATAAAAACCCTTGACTGTACAAGGGAGAGAATTCAATTGGTGTTAGCAGCAACCGCTACTATTGCAGCTGCAGCAAGATTTTTCTGCTGGGGGTTCTTCGTCTATGCCCATTACCTTGAGTGCCGCCTGCCGGATGGCTTTTGCCGGAATATCTTCATACTCATTGCCTTCATACCTTACCGTTCTACAGTAGGTTTCAGCTCCCAGTAAAGTTGTACAGGAATCACAGTAGTTCTCTGATACCTCAATATTCAGAATATCTTCAATGGGAACGCCATTAAAAAGGAGCATATTTGATTGAGGAATTTGGGTATCATCAAGCTTAGTTTCGATCCATTCGACCTCAATGCCCTTTGACTGTAAGGCCCTGTTTAATCGTTTTACTTCATTAGCCAGATTCTCGCCCGTATCATAACAGCGATCACAGGTCTCTCCTTCTACGTCAAGGTGTTTCCATTCAATTTTCAGTGTTTTCATTTTTATGCCTCCCTATGATATTGTTTTATACATGTTTCAATAGTTAAGACGGCACTCTTAAAAAAAGGACGCACAATTTTAACACTTTAAACAGGAAAACTCCGTTCCAGTATGGTCTTTATTATTAAACTCAATTATATTGCCAGCGTGGTCTTTTTTAACTTCACAGCAGCTCTGCAGCACAGCAGTTAATCTTTTTCGCGCCCGCTGAATCCGGCTTTTACTCCCCGATTTACTTATTCCCCATTTTTCCGCCAGTAAGTTTTGTTTGGTCCCCTTATAATCGCATTCCAGAATAGCTTCTTGATCGGTTATTGGTAGGTATTCCACGAGTTTAAGCAAGCACTCCGCTGTTTCATTATTGTAGTTTTCCCGTCCTGTGGCATCCCGTTCAGCTAAATTAGCTATATCAGCGATATCACCGATATCTTCCGTCAACGCATACTTTCTTGCACTTCGGTAATAATCCACAATCAGATTATGCGCGATTCGATACAACCAGGCTTCCACATTCGTGATCTCCTGGATTTTGCTCGCACTTTTTTGTATCCGAAGACCTACTTCCTGAAGAATATCCTCTGCTTCATATTGATCCGAGACCTGTTTCATAATATAGTTCTTAAGCTTGGGACTATAGATAATCCATAGTTCTTCCGGAGCCATTTGTTTTCTACCTCACAGTTTCTAAAATCTTAACGATTTCTTTTGGTTTTAGAACTTTTCCAAAAGATACCACCTTTTCATCGATAACCAGGGCTGGTGTGGACATCACGCCATAGGCCATGATGTCTTGGATATCTGTAACTTTCATTACTTCGCCAGAAACTCCCGCTTCTTCCAAAGCAACTTTAGTATTTTCAGTAAGAGTAACACAATTTTTGCAGCCTGATCCTAAAATCTTAATAATCATGTTCAAGACACTCCTTTATTTTATTAAAACCCTAGGTAAAACATATAAATTTTTATATTTGAATTTCTACAAATCCACCTTTGTTGTTGGCGCTGCCTTCAGATCCCTGCGGGGTTTACCCGTGCCGCCATTTTTTAGCATTAAAATCTCTGCCAATACGGAAAAGGCAACTTCTTCCGGGGACATGTCACAGATATCCAGCCCGACGGGCGAGTGTACTTGCTCAAGCAAATCCTTGCTGATGCCTTCCTCCTCAAGCTGGCGGTACATCTCTTTGGTTTTTTTGATGCTGCCTAGCATTCCCACATAGGCAAAGCGCTTCTGCAGTGCGCCTTTAAGGGCAGATTTGTCCTGAGTGTGCGTGGATGCGCAGCATAGATAGTATGCTCCATCATAGATATCCGCACCTGAAATACCTTCTTCAAATGTGTTGCATTGAATGAAACGATCCGCTATATCTATCTTCTCCTCAATATGACCCGGAAAACGGTTATCAATCAGTGTCGTCTCAAAATTCAGTAGTTTTCCTAAACGCAGCACAGCACTGCCTACATGCCCTCCTCCGCAGACCACAAGCTGTAAACTGGAACAGACCACTTCCACCAGCAAACTCGCCTTAAAACTACACCCCAAGCCAGGTTCTTCGTATGAAGGAGTATTTGTGTATCTCCGAAAAAAGTTCTGTTTCTCTTTTATTGCTTGAGCGGCCTCTTGAAGTACCTGGCGTTCTAATTCTCCGCCGCCAATGGTCCCATAAGTCGTGCCGTCTTCCAGCAGAAGCATCTTCTTACCTATCTTCCAAGGAGAGGTGCCTTCTGTCTCCGCCACTGTCAATACTGCATAAGAAATACCCGCCTTTTTTGCTTTCAACTGTTCTTGTAAAAATTCCATTTTTTTATCCTCCTCTTTATGAACTGACTTGCCTACAGGTTACCAAAACCAAATGCAGAGTTTTTAAAATCGTTGCTCACATTCATCACGATGCTCAGGTTGCAGCATTCATTATTCCCCAATGTTTTCACTTCTGGGCAAGATACATTCACAGCTCTCCAACTTATTTTTCAAACAAGAAATCTTATTCAACATTGTTTTGTCATTCTTGAATTCCGAATCATCCTTTAACCAATCCGGCAGAAGTGAAAGTATACGCATCAAGTATCTTGTGTCGGCATTTTCTTCAATTCTATAATATATCCATTTGCCTTCCCTTCTGTCTTTGATCAGTCTTACCTGCTTTAATATTGCCAGTTGTCTAGATACTCTGGGTTGGGACATTTCAAGAGCTGCAGAGATTTCACATACGCACAATTCATGTTCCAACAATAATAATAAAATGCGTAGTCTCGTTTTATCTGAAAGCATACTAAACAAATTTAATAAATCATTCAAAATAATACCTCCTCGCAAGAATTAACATATACATATATAATTATATGATTATTAAATAAGATTGTAAATATTACTTTTAATAAAACTCGCGAAGATAGAAGCCATCACAATAGGCTACTTGCATCATTTCTTAATGGATCTGAGAAAGCTAGAGCCCATTCAGATCGGCATTATTATATTATGAAGTTTCGCAAAACTTTATCGCTTCTAGCCAGGTATCAGAATCTTATTCATAAAACTCAGGTCTGCCAATCATATAAAATCCTGATGAGCTCGAACCGGACACGCAGGATACCACTACATTGTTCTGGCTGGCGGCGGAGCAATCAGCAGATTCCCATTTCCCTTACCTACAACAATACCCACATGGCTTAAGTCGGAATAAAAGGCAAGATCTCCCGGCTGTGCATTGCTCCAGTTTACTGGTGTACAGGCAGCATACTGGCTTGACGTACCGGTTCCGATGATCTCTGCCGTATCTGAATTTCCCGCCGCGTTAACGAATACCCGTGCCACATAGCCGGAGCAGTCCAACCCAAAGGGATGCACTGTTCCGATGGCGGGACTCCCCTCGGCTGTTACCTTGGTAAGTGCTCCACACCGGCCGTCCCAGCCGATGAACTGAAGGCTTATCTGAGTGCGCGATACTAGATCTGGGCGACAGAAGAATTGTTTCTTAGTTCTTGGGCATTCCAATAACAACCAGCTCATGTAACCGTGGAATACCTATCAAATTCAAAAACATACGCTCCTTTACGAATTTCAACTATCTTATACTATCAATCTCCCAATAGCCTCGAACATTATAAAGCAAAATCATTTGGTATTCGGTACCATGAAAAGACCCTCCTGTATTTGCATCATGGCCCTGCACATCAGCAGCAATACGGAAGAAAGTATAAGGAGTATCTTTTAAAATATAAGCCGTGCCATAACTTGATAATGTGATTTTATTTATTTGATGTACGTATTTTCGTTGGATAAGCGAGGATTTAGTATTTAAAAGATTTTGTTTTTCCCCGTCAGCAAATCTATCTGTACAGTATTCATATCCATAAGATGTGTTATCAAGATTTTGATAGTTAATCGATTTCCATGAATTATAGAATTTCACCGCTGTAATCAAAGCTATCTGTTGTTCCTCAGACAAACTTCCAGTACCTTCAACAAAATTACCGTTATGACTAAATTGGGGATCTTTTGTAAAAGCATAACTGAAATTTACCGGCTGCCCAAGGCTGGTCAAATTAATTTTACCCATAAGGTCATTAGCTAATTGAAGCACTTCATTCGGGACAACGGTAATACCTCCAAGAGCAGTTAAATTCTTACCTACTTGCTTTCCCCTTAACTCTACCAAAAGATGCACTACGCTCCCAGGAATAGATCTTTTTGTATTTGGATTTATTAAAATAATGGAGCTTTGGCTCTTAGCTGCTAAGACACTTCCTGCTAAAGCATCTGGATAATCAAGACCTGAAGCTAAATAAATATTCTCTGAAGAAGAAAAAAACTGATCTACGATAAGAGTAGACGTCTCATATCTGTCACTACCGGCAAACCTAATGATTGTAGAGTTTGGCGCGATACTCTTTATCTGATCTTCAATAGAATTTGTTACAGCAGCTATTCCTCCGGTAATATATATCTTTTGCGGCTGCTTTTCAGTAATTATTGATTTAATATCGTTTGATAATGTACTTCCGTCTGTGAGTAAAATAGGCCAACCATTTGATGAAGCTACACTGGATATTGCCAATGCATCCGGGAAGTTTACTCCAGAGCTTATAACCATGGGCGTATTATTTGGAACATTTAATTCTTTGGCAATTAAGTAATCAGTATTATAAATATCAGAGCCAGAAATCTTAATTATATTGGTATAACCCATGCCATTAAGGCTTGTAATAAAATCATTTCCAATAAGGTCATTATCTCCAACAAGATATATTTTCCCTGTCGAAGATAAATGAGATTTTATATAATTAAAAGCTTCGATGGTATTACTTGCCGTAGAATTTATTAATAACAAAGGGGCATTACTTTTGTAGGCCAGCACACCGGCTGGTAAAGCATTGGCATAACTATTGCCGGGGGCTAAAACTACACAATCGACCTCCTTGCTATTAACCGTATTTGCAATTGCCTCTGCTGTTTTATATCTATCCGCTCCGCATATCCTTTCCGAACTATCCGTGGATGCTAATACAGGACTAGCCAAAACCAGCATCAAAAGAACTATAGAAAATATACCTTTAATACCAAATGTCATTTTTCTCATAACAACCTCCAAATATATTAATCAACCGGGTCATTTTATTACTGTAAAATCATACCACAATTTTGGAAGAATTTCCTATTCTGTCACCATGAAGAAAGCTATCCTGCACAGCATGTGGATGATTTTCCCCTGATACTATACCCTAAACAACCGCCGATACATTTCTTTTCTTCCCAAAACCTGCATCCGGGGCATTGGTTAAACGGAGGATTATTATATCTTTTACTGTCTATCTCTGTTAGAAAAAAATCATTGACATCTTGAACGGTATTAAAATCTTTAATGTTTACACTTAGATAATCCTCAAAAACGAAACATCGAGCGACGCTCAAGTCGGGCCTTATATCCATAACCGGCGAACATATTCCCTTGCGAATAAGATCAAAACCTGAGTAAATGAAATTCACAAGTTGTTCATTAGAAAAAATACACTTAGGCGGATTATTGCAATCAACATGAGGAGAAATCTCATTTCTATAGCAATCATCTAAAAACTCAACTAATTTGGAAACAAAACTTTCATAATGTTCAAGACTGCCATTCTGAGTATCTTCTGAGGGTACCGTAATACTGTATCTGATGGTCTTTAATTTTAGTTTTTTGCTTTGCTCAATAATATATTTATAGTTAAAATTCGGCTCAAAGATATTAATGCCGAGAGTAACCTGAGGTTCCATATTTTTTCTCCGATATTCAAATACCAGGTTTTCTACATTGTCTATTGTCTTATTATATAGATTCTCACCGATTACATTAGGCCCATTTAAATTAATCAGAAACGAAACCTTATTATCCACTATATATCGGCTCAATGTATTATCTAAAGCAATAGCATTGGTAAAAATCTGAATTCTCCGGAAAAATGGATCATCTATTCCTTGATTAACCCATTTTTCAAAGTTTGGATGCAGTGTCGGCTCCCCACCCAGTAATCTTAAATCAACATGCGCCGATTTCTTAAAAAAATTGATTATATATTCATAATTATCATCAGAAATATTGACCATGTTCTTAGGATCACAACTTGCAAAGCAATAAGAACATTTTAGGTTGCAGTAATTATTTAACATAATATTCATGGGAACACTCCTTTAAAAGAAATATCTTAAAATATTCAGGTTAGGGAAAAGAATAGAAATTATTACTTAAATTACCGAGTAATTGCATTTTGGAAGTGTTTTACGTTTGTGATTGCAACAGCATTACTCGATCCAGTACTATTACTAGCTGTAACATTAAAGGTTATCGGTTGAACAGTTGTACCGGTAGGCACATTAAAATATCCAACCCATGTATTTCCACCGGTATTAGTAAAGGTAATTACTGTTGAATTTAAAGTATTTGTAGCAGTAACAGAAGTGGTGGTCCCGGTTGTTGTTGCTGTAATCTGAATTGTTGTGTTTGGAAATGCGACGGCTTGTACACTTGCCACAACCGATGGAGGTGGTGTCCAATTATTCCAATTACTATAGTTAGAATAATTGCTATAATCACCCCAGTTGCCATAATTACCATAATTACTGTAATTGCTATAATTAGAATAAGCAGTCCAATTAGAATATTGGTTCCATGTTTCGCTATGATTTTCCCATTGATTATGAGCTTCCCACACGCCGGCATTATTATATGCAGCATTCCAATTTACATAATTCCCATATACACTTTGTCCCCAGTTAGGCCATACCCAATCAACCCAGGCAAAAGCTTTTTGGGGTACAAGTTTTATTTGTGTGCCGAGTAAGTATTTCCCATCCTTTGGCTGAGGTTTATCTAACGGCTGTGATTGATCGATAACCAAGTCATTTGTTATTGAAGAATAAAGGATGCTTAAAGATAGAAAACCTTGGATTAACCTTTTGATTTTGTTATAACTTCTTGCCATATCATCACCTCTAACCTATACAACCGACATTTGTCAGGATATTTTTAGATTTTATATATTCATTAATTTTATCAGCACATCCGTAACAATACTTGCATACGCTCCCGCACTGACTAGAACATTGAGGTTTATGTTCAATAAAAAACTCTAAATTGGGCATATACTCCATTATTTCATTCATCTTGGTTGTTCCATAAATATGGAATTTTGAATTTAGAAACCGTGAATTGTAGGTGTTGTAAAATTCGTTCTGACCGTATTCAATATCAGTTGCCCCGATCATATACGCACGAATTTTATTCAATAATTCAGGTTTTGGGTGATCCCTGCCTACAAGCTTAATAATATTCACACCGCGTTCTTCATAATATTTTAGTTCCCACGGGAAGATTACTCGGTTCATAGACATTTGCAGGGCTGGATTTTTTTGAGTAATTTCATCACAGATAAATTTGGGGAATTCCCTGAAGACAGGGCTGCATTTATGAATATTTTCTTGTCTGCCGAACAATGAATAATGAATGTTTTTTGTTGGGCAGGCAAAAATACATCCCTCGTCGGCCATAAGCTCTAAAGTCGTATTCTGAAAATATTTTTTAAATGCTTCAATAAAGGTAAAGTCCTTATTTAAGTCTGAAGCCGGTATTATATTCGAGATACCAAGATTTTCAACGACATATTTAGCCTGCGTAATTGACCTAATATCCATCATTGTTGAAGCGTTTACAGATAAATCCCTAAATTCTTCTTTGAAAAAATCCGCAAGGAGTTGGCTGCCCACTGTGATGCTTCTTACTCCAATATCAGCTAAATGGTTTACAAATTCTTTTAACTGAACTATTTGCAGTTCAAAATCGTACAAAGAAACCGTTGAAATATTATTCATTGTATATACAAAATCAATACCATTCTCCGTAAGTTTCTCTACATAAGATTTAAGGTCAGCCAGTGTCTTTATTTTATTACTGTCTTCTTGTACATTGACTGACCGTCCATGCTCGAATCCTGATTTCGCGTAGGATGATGAAGGAAGACTGTTATAGACACTGCGAACCTTATATTTGGTATTTTGGTTATTAAGTTTAGCCAATTCATGTATATACCCATAGTCATATAACAATGGTACAGAAAAAACCATATCCTTTGAGGGGATATGGGGATTAAATTTTTGTTTTCTTTTAAAAATATTTATCATAAAAAAGAGACCCTCCTAACCTACAAGAAATTCTTTGAGTTTATCTTCAGCCTTCACCGGCACTTCAATTTGCCGGATAGATTCATCCAAAATATTGTTTAGCATCTTGGCGCTTCTAAATTGAAACTTAAATAGAAAATTTAAAAATATAGGGTTATAACTAGGCATATCATCAAAATCTATTTCATTAAGTGTTTTAATAATATGACTAATGACGTGTTTATGGAGATAACAGTTGCTTGGCTCAGGCTTATTCAAGGAAGGATCATATTGCACATTGTCGTTATAGCAGCCGGAATGACAGGAATAGAAAAAGTCACAACTACTGCAATTTTTAAGCATCCTTCTTGTACCTTCGTACCAGCGTTTATGATTTGGGTGTTCTATAATATCTGAAACAGATTCTACATCAAAAATATTACCGAAACTAAGCGAATTTTCTTCAGGCCAATCACGCCCACAATGATAAATATCTCCATTAGGCTGAACAGAGAACCAATAATTTTCCCCGGCACAATCAGTGAAACTACATGATCCACCAGCATCTAAGGCTGCAAAAAGATATCTTTCACAAATATCGGAACTGACAGGGCCTTGAGTATCTTTTATCCAGTAATCGAAAAAATCACAAAGCTTTTCAGCAGCCAATTTGCCATCTAAATTGTAAGTTTTGTCATTTTTATTTGCTGCAAAAATTAAGTTCATCTTACAATGCAGCCTTAAACGCTTAAAATACTCATATTCATCTATCAGCTGATTGATATTATCGCTGGTTATCAGCATTATTGCCCCACTAAAGATTCCGTTTCTTTCCGCAACCAATAAAGAGCGCATAAGATCACCCGTGTTTTTTCTGGTCAAATGATTTGTCAGACCGTCAAATGAAAAACCAGGCCGTACATCCCACTTTTTGAGCATCCGGGCTTTTTCGTCATTTAATAAAACAAGATTGGACTGCATATCAATTGAAGCTTTCGGGAACTGTTCATTAATCAAAGAATTCGCTTCTTCGTAAAAAACGTTATCAACTAACAACGGTTCGCCGCCATGCCATATCCATTGACCAATATCCAACTCCTTAAATACTTTTAGAATTTGTTTTACAGTATCGATCGTTAATAAATTCCCTTCAGCGTTTAAGCTTTTGCGATACATAAGGTCATAACAATAAGGACAATGCAGATTACAAGCATGAGTTACCTTAATAATCAATGTAGTCCGCTCAGGGTATTTAATATTTTCAACAAGGTCCATTTTGCCAAAGTCCAGATCCTTCTTAAATAAATCAGGGTGCCTGTCAAACTGTTTTATTGATGAAGAAAACAATGCTGTTTTATTATCATTAACCACGCTAATAATTTGTTCCGGATTCATAGCAGGATCAATAGACCATAAATTAGTCTTGCGTAATTCTCTTTCAAATCTGTTATTATATTTTCTGAATTGATGCAGTTCTTTCCGGGATAATAAATTCATCTTTAACCCTCCTTGTGATAAACATTCAATTGTTCAAACGTCTCTGCGTCTACTTTCCATGCGCCTTGCTCATAGATTAATATTACTTTTTCTTTGCATTGAACCACAGCATATCCCCCGTTCAACTGAGATAGTTTGTAGTCCATTTGAAATTCTAAAAAAGCACCCTCTTGATTATCGAGTTGAGGAATCGCCTGAAATCCAATTTCCTCTAAGTATAAAGTCAGTACTTGCTTGGTATCGTTGTTTTTTATGACCTCGGATTTAAGCCCTGGCAGAGAACCATCAATCATTTTTTGAAAGTGGCTTGTTGTATATTGACTTCCGGGTGTCGTATTTAGGTTATTAGCATTTTTAAAATCAACAGTTCTCATTTCATTGATCCAAGATGCTGCGATTTTAAAAACAGTCATTTCCTTCTCCGTTTTGACAACATAATTTTTAATATCAACAGGACGGCCAAGACTGCTTAAAGATAAGTCCCCTTTGCTATATTCCTCCTTTTCGGTTGGGGCAGGATCAGTTCCGACGGTAAGCTCTTGATCTCCCTTATCATTAGCGTTACCATTTCTGTCCTTTGGTTGGATAATAGGATCTAAGCTTTTCTCAGGATTAGAATTATTTTGAGATTCAGAATCTGATTTCTGAATGGCAGTATTGGGATTTGTATCATTTGTCCCGGAATATAAAAAAACTCCGCTATTTATTAAAAAAACAGCGGAAACAACAGCTATTGCAACTGCAATAGAGATGATCAAAATATATATTTTTTTCATGATAATTCCCTCTTATTTATTATTTTCTAACGGCACTATTTTGTCTCCCATTTCAATATAGCTAGTTTCAGAAATTATCGATTTACTGGCTGGACTGCCGTTTTTTCTTCTTTCATCCATCATGGCTTCCATTTTTTCTAACTGCATAAGAACTGCAAATTTGATGAATTCCATTTTATCCATCCCTATTGATGCGCTGAATCCTTCCGTTCTTTGATTTAAGTTCTCTGAAACATCTAATTCCCATTTCAACATATCCATATCTCCTCATAAAAATAATTTTATATTAAACAATAATGAAGTAACTATATAGCATAAAGAAATTAAAGCGGCTCCGCCTCCGGGAAAAAATGTACTTTTTACGCCATTTGCAAAGGAATTATTATTTTCTCCGATAGCGATAAAAACAAGTGAATCTGTTTTTACATCATTAACAGTTTGGGATAAGCCTTTAACCCGTACAGTTTGAAAAAAGAAATAAAAAAAAGCTGAAAACATAAAGAGCGCTAAATTGAAAAAGAAGGCTCCGGGTGTTAAAAACAGGCTCAGAGCCAATAGCAATTTAACATCCCCTCCCCTCATTGCCCCATGGGAATAAACTAATAGGAGAATTAAGAAAAGGAAAAATAAAGAAACGCAATAACTTGCGGAATATGTTTTGACGTATATTACATAAATTATCCCGAGAATAAACCCGGGTGTTGTCACCAAATTATATATTTTCCGCTTCCGCCAATCCGTCACAACACAAATTGACAGCATAATTAAAGGTATCAGTAATGCTATATAGTTAACCATCTATTTAATCACTCCTTACGTTTGAATTTATGGTGAAATTTTTAAAGCAGCGTCTTTCGCTACTTTAATTGTCCAATAAGGGGTTGAATTTACTATTTGCGTTAAGCCTCGCCTTACCCTAACTTCGATATAAACCACATAGGATGGCTCAGTGATAGCGTGACTGTCTATCGGGCTTACTGCCGGCAAAACATCAGAATTGTAGGTTTTATAATAAAGCGTTGCTTTATTAACATAAATCACCGGCGAGCCCGGAAGCGGATTCAGGTTATTGTCTAAAGATAAATTTTTCTTTAACATCTCTAAAAAAACAACATCCGCTTGCGTTGAGTCTATAGCTAAAATACCTTGATTTAATTTTGCCTGGTCGGTTTGCTGGCTGGCTGCTAAAGCGGCAAATTTTATACTGTCTGTTATTCCCCGTTTTATGTTTATTGCGTGGTAGTAATCCGTCGCCCAGCCAATAAGGGCAAGAGAAATACCTAAAAAAATCAGCAGTTCAATTAAAGATGAACCCCGGTCGTCTTTGATTATTTTATATAGCTTCTTCATAAATCACCTCATTTAGGGCAAATATTGGCTCATTATCGTTTTGGTTACCGTAACCGTCTCCGATTTAGAAACCGGATGCCCGCTTGACCAATCGGTAAATTTCCGGGGGCCGGTTATGGAAATTGTTATATATTGTCCGTAAGCAACGCGGCTGGCATCGCTGCCCGATCCGGTAATCATAAATAAACTGGTATTGACGCCGGTGTGTTTAAGCTGATCTTTAATTAGATTTTGGATCTCTGTAGTAGTTCCTCCAACAATAGCAGCCCTTTCCAGGCCAAGATTCACGGCATTAACCATTGAGCCCTGTAAGATATTAAGAAAAAACATAGATATAAAGGTGAAGAATATCGCGATCCATAAGGCAAAGACAATCAAGAATTCAATCAAGGTAGATCCGCGTTCATTATCAGGGTTTTTCATTTGTTTTATTAGTAATTTAAGCATAATTTTAAGCGGATAGTATACGTCTAAACATATACTATCCGCCCTCTCCCTTCCTCCTCACGGTGAGGAATATTTTAATTAAGGAGTGGTGATATTTGTTATACTGGTATTCATATCAGTCAATTTGCCCCGGATTGTAACAAACAACACCGACACGGCTGCAACCGTCGCCAGAACACCACCGAAGATCCAGATGATGTTTTGAACTAAATCACCGCCTTCATCCTGATAAAGGCTTTTTAGAGTTTTTCCCATAAAAAAATAACCCCCCTTCTTAATTAAGTTTGCTCATTCCGGCTGAGTCATTGGCTATTTTAGCTGTTATTGTATTGTAAAGAATCACTGCAATGCCTATCGTTGCCAGAATGCCCCCGAACAACAAGACGATATTTTGAACAAGATCCCCCCCTTCATCACGCAGCACTGCTGCCAGATAGCAGACATTTTTTTTCACATATAGCCACCTCCCTACATTATTTGGCCAAGGCTTTGGTTGGCCTGGTATAGCAGCGGGACAAGAATTATTACCGGGATCATAATAAAAGGAATTGCGGTTAATGCTTCGACAAGTATTTTTTTGTTTTTATACCGCCTTATTTCTTTTAATCCCTCAATATATTCAATGTCCCGTGACCGGCTTGCTAAATATGCAACCATATTAGAACTATCAATTGTGATAGATTGCATTAAAATATCCGCTAAGTTTTTCAATTCATCAATATCAGTTTCTTTACTCAATTTTGCGAGTGCCGGTTTTGACCCTGTTATTGACATCTCTTGCAAGAGTTTTTCTAAGTGAGGCCGTAATTTATTTGTTGCAAATAAGGCACCGCGAATAGAATCGGGTATTGTTTGCCCCGCTTTTCTTAAATCAACGATATATGTCATGATTTCCGACAACTCATTGATGAGATCATTTTTGTATTGGTTGTAAAAATACGAAAGAATGGCTGTAGGTGCTATTATCCCCACAAAAAAGCCTGCACAGATCAGCCCTATTATCATCAGAAAATCTTTCGTGGAAAAGCCTGCAAAGCCGAATAAGAGCGCAAATATGAAAGGGGATAAATTTTTAAAAGTCTTATATTCCGCATATTCAATCGGCATCGGTTTTCCAGGCTGTTTAAGTATTTCTAGCATGTAAGCTGAACGATTATGCCCTGGCTTTTTGCTTAATAATTTTGAGATATAATTTGCCGTCTTTTTGCGAATTTTTTCTAAAGCAGTATCCTGGGCTTGCCTATATGAAAGTACAGTAGTGCGAAGAGAATTTATTCTCTTTGACTCCTTGCGGTTTGTCCTAATAAAAAATGCCGCAAAAAGCAGCATTAAACCCAGTGAAATTCCTATAGAACAAATCAAAAGTATATTCATACTTAATCCTCCATTGATAAGAATTTTAGTAACAGAGCAGCCTCAATTAAAATGGAGATTATTATAGAGTTGATATAAAGGTGTCCTATTGAGGATTGTTTTACCAGGGCTATTGAATCCGGCCAAACAAGACTTACGCCTAAATACGTAAGAATCATTACCAGCGTAAAAGCCACCGCTTTTGAGATTAGAGGATTAAGATCCTCTTTAATTGATTGCGCCCTGTTTTTTCTTGATCTGATTTTATCCGTAAGCCTGTATAAAAGATCTTCTGTGTTGCCCCCAGCCATCCTCGAAGAAACGATAACGTTGTAAAAGTCCCTGAAAGATTGCAGTTTTAGTAGTATTGATATTTTATATATGACCGTGTCGAATTCTTCCCCATTATTCACCCGGGACTGGATTCGGCTAAACAAAGACCGCATTCGAGGCGGCATGCCAGCAATTGAATCCCAGGTTGCAGCTTCAAGATTATTACGGACAATATAATTGTTTAATATAAGATTGAAAGTGTTCAAGGCTTGTTTATTCAGCATTCTTCGCATACTGTGATAGATTAAATTTAACAATACCCACGGGATCATGAAGCCGACAATCATAAAAATAACAATCCCGAAAATATTATGGCTTACGATTATAGCCCCCGGATTCTGATAGATTGGATTCGGAATTTTTTCAGAAAGGATCACTATTGACAGGAAAAAAGCAATAAAACAGAAAACTATACTAATAAAAAGAAGAGCTTTTAAGCTCAACTTCAAATTTGTAATATAGATTCTTTGATTGCAATATCTTGCAAAATTACTTATCCTATTGTTATTTTTCACTTTGTCATGCAAATAGTTTATTCTTTTATTTATGAAACCTGATATTTGCTTCTTTTCTTTTTTCCCGAGAAACCATACAATTACAGACAATAAAAGCCCAATGCTTATTCCATAACAAAGAACAAGCCTCATACCAACCACCTCTTAACATCACCAGCATTTTTTCTGCCCTTGGCAATAAGACGATAAGCAAGTTTTTTGCTTATGGGGATAAAGATCATTTTCTCGTCGCTGTCTCTTTTAAAAATATCTTTAATGACTATATTACATTCCGAATCCAGGTCTAATTCAGCTACTTGGGTGATTTCAATTTTTCTGTCCACTATCCCTAACTGGATAATAATATCCACTGCCGTGACGATTTCCGTATTAATGACCTTATCACTGACATTGGAGATAGCTTGAACCTTGGTTCTTAATTCCTGACAACAGGATTCAGCATCATACGTATGAATTGAAGCCATTGTATTTGCATGGCCGGATCGCATGGCCCGCAAAGTATACATTGCCTCGATCGGGAAACGGATTTCACCAACCAAAATCACATCAGGGTCCATTCTCATAACCTGCGGGTAAATCTCCTCTACACCTATAGGATTGTATTTTGTGTCGCGTTCAAGCATTTCAACTACCTCCAGGCCAGGGTAGTATTTAACCAGCTGCAACTCCGGCCCATTTTCGATAGTTATTATTCGCAAACCGCTTTCGGGATCGCCCGGACCGTTTTCATCCGGAATGATATCTTGAAAAATTGAGGCCAAGGTACGAATCAAAGTTGTTTTCCCTGTGTGAGTCCCGCCGCTGACTATGATAGTCGCACCCGCGCTTACCACATCCCGAATAAAATCAAGCTGTCGATAGGAATGTTCTTCGCTTGGAATACTTTTGATCTCTTCATACTCTCTATTAAGAGAGCTACGAGATTTGCTTCTCTCAGCTATTTTTAACGTCCCGATCTTTTCAAGTTCTTCCAGGGAAAAGTTTTTATCCCTAAATCTCCGGATATTTAATGTGATTCCGTGGCTGGGGACGATTGCGCTTTTATTGATTACAACCCTGCTTCGATCCGGAAGCCAGGCATTATCCACCATAGGGCTGCCTTCGTTGGCTTCCGAGTGGCAGGTGAGCAAGATGCGTTCTGTTATTTTTTCAAGATGGGCCAGATCGGTAAACTGAATTTCTTTTGCCAAATACCTGATTCCACTCTTTTTATAAGTAATTTGATACGGACCATTTACGCAAATTTCCGTTATCTCCGTATCAAGAAGAAGGTCATGGATAACATCATACCCAATAATGTATTTATATACCTCCCAAGCAATTTCATCGATACTCATATTAGGTACATCGAGTTTCTCATGACGAATGATATCTTTTATAACATCGAGAATTTGTTTTTGACATTCTCCGACCCCATAAATAGCATCATTAAGTAATTTTTGCTGATTTTCAGTCAATATTGACTGTATAATACTTGTTGTTTTATATAGATAATTTTTGCCCTCTGTGTCATATGTTTTTGGTTCAACAGCTTTAGCTGAACTGATTCTCATATAAATATCCCCCAATTCGAATTCTGCATCAGCGCGAACTCCCCAAGCGCGGTGCGGTAAAAAATATACGGTGTTTTTTTACCGCTTTATACAAATGAAGCTGTAACAAAATATCTCCAATTGATTTATCAAACTTGCCGTATTTTAATAATGGAATCAACGAAACAGTAGAGTTATCATAATTTACCTTGGAAACACACGGTATTGTCCCAAGCAAGGGCAGCGCGAGATTGCTCTCAATTTTATTTTTCGTGTACAGTACCTTATTTGAATATTGGTTTATGATCAGTTTGAATTTACTTATTTCCATATTTCGGGCATGCAAATTGTTAAGCCATTTAGCGGTGTTCTCAATCGTGTTTCTGTTTTGGTCAACAACAACCAAAACATCTGTTGCTGCTTTAAGCGCTACGTCGGTAGGAATAATCAGCGTATCGCTTTGTACGTCAATAAAGAGAATATCTACGAGATCGGACAACTCAGAGATTATTGTACGAGCTTGAATATCCCCAAGTTTATCTATCAATTCAGGTTTTTTCATTAATCCCGTCCAACATAATAAATTTGGAAGGTTCTTATTTATGTGGGCGTTTTCCTTAAGTAACTCGTGATAAGAATAATTATCCTGCCAAGACTTAAGGATATATTCAATCGAGCTTTCTTTATCTTCCAGATCTAAAAAAAAGTGGAGACAGGGCGTTATTAACGAAAAATCCAACAACCCTATTTTGAAGTTTGTTTCCTTTGCCAGTTTTCGGGCAAGATTGCATGCAAGTGTCGACTTTCCAACACTGCACACACTCCACAACGCGATTATTTTCTTCACCTGCTCATTAACCGCTTTATTTTCATCAGCCATAAGATTTCCTCCAATAACATTTACTTTTGAAGCTGAAGCAATGAAACAATAAAATCTTTGCCAATATTCATCTGTGAATTTTCGATAACACTGTTTATGTTGTATAGATCCTTAGCATTCTTATCGCGCTGCCCCAATGAAATAGTTCCCATTGTTTCGGCTTGTTTTATTACTAAAAACTGTTTAGGCGTAACCTTTGCTATTATTTCTGTCGGGATACCGGTTGTTTGCTCACTGCCTGATAAACTCACAACAGATGTTGATTTATTTAAATTCGGGATATCTGCAGAAGATAATATCTTCCCCGATGAATCAGCAGTCGCTTCAATAAATAAATCAGTGATAATATATCCTGCAAGCGATAAATTGCCTGTTTGTTTCGGGTCAAGAGTTAAAACAAGGTCGACGGTTTGTCCGTATTTGGCGAGACCGGCAATGGATCCGTTGTAATCTGTTTTGAAGGCGATTAATCGCGAATTCTCAACCTCCGCCTTCGTGTTTTGTTCTATCTTATCCAACCGCACCGGATCGCCTTCTTTTAAAGGCCAATTAAGAGACTTATTTACTACCTGGTTGATACTTGCTGCAACTCCTGAAGGCACACTTTCCCTTGGAACACTTTTAACTTTTAATTGCTGTGCGCTTATAACGGTATCTTCAGTAATATTTGTGGCGGCATAAACCACAGGAATCAAACCTTTTGCATAATCCATATAAAAATAAAGGCCTATGCCACTTCCTAAAGCGATAACTAAACCCAAAATGAAAAATACCTTTCTCAAAAAAAACACTCCTTAATTTATAATTTTAGAAACCGGTAAATATAGTTTTTCTTTGTTTTTGCCACGATAGAATATTTTGCAACAGGGAGAGAGCATCTTCTACTTATTCCCCGTTACAATCACCTTTTCCAAATAATTTCAGGTTTTCCGAGGAAGTAACCTTGTCCATAGTGAGAACCATTTATCCTTGCCGCCTGCAATTGTCCACGGTTTTCTATGCCTTCAACAATCACCTTGGTATCCAGCCTTGTAGCATGTCCAACAAAAGCCGTAATCAAGCTATCACGGCTTGCAACATTCTTTGATTGGATGAGACTTTTATCAAGCTTAATATATTCAGGCTCGACAAGGCACAAAGATTCTAATGTTGCCGAACCGGTACCAAAATCATCTAAAGCCAAAGTAAACCCTAAGTCTCTTAGGATATTTAAAGCAGGAAAGCAAATTGTATCCGATTCCGTTATTTCTAAAATCACATTTTGACCTTTTAAACATTCCCAAAAATAAGGATCGGGCAAGCTTGGATGAACGTTAATAAACGTCTTTCCTTTAGTACTTTTTCCGATCCGGCATATTTTCGCCAAAATCAAAGTTTCCAATTCCAGCACTAAATTATTTTGGGCAGCCTCTAAAAAAACTTCATCCGGCCTAAGATTTTCCCATCGGGCTAATGCTTCAAAACCGAATACCTTCATTTTCTGCAAATCCCAAATTGGCTGAAAAGCTATTTCTGTTTTTATCCTACCGGACAAAATATTGTCCAGAAAACAGGCTGAACTTTTTGATTGGCAATTCGTGATAATCACCCGCCTTTACTTTCCAAAAAACTTTGGTCTGCCAATTGTATAGAAGCCTGATGAACTTGCACCGGAAACACTGCTTACCGCTACATTGTTCTGTCTGGCATTGCAATTGGCAATCAACAGCTCTCCGTTTTGCTTGCCTACAACTATGCCCACATGGCTTAAATCGGAATAAAACGCCAGATCTCCCGGCTGTGCCTGATTCCAACTTACCGCAGTACAGGCAGTATACTGACTGGAGGTACCGAATCCGATTCTATCCGCGACATCTGAATTTTCCGTAGCATTGGCAAACACCCATGCCACATAGCCCGAGCAGTCCAATCCGAAAGGCCGTACTGTTCCGGTGGTAGGACTTCCCTCGGCTGTTACCTTGGTAAGTGTTCCCCACCGGCTGTCCCAGCCGATAACTGTGGATTTGCCGCCCCAAAAATAGTTTACTTTGCCAAGAAGGGAATAAGCAGCCAGCACAGTGTTTTTCCGTTGTTCATCCAAATCTTCCGGCAGGTTTTGCGTAATAGCCGCAATTTCCTGCGGGGAAAGGGTAATATCCGTATAGCTGCCGATAAGCCTCATAAATAGCTGCTGGTATTTATCCTGCATAAGCTCGTTCAACATTCCCGCTTGCTGCGGATTGAAATTGTATTCGACGATCATGTTCGAATAAGATTTAGAGGTGACATGAATATGCAAGACTGTCTCGGTGCTGGTAACCGTTTCTTCGCTTGTGTTACCGTCCTTGTCTGTGGTGGTTGCCGTTCCCTCATGCTCAATCGTTTCTAGCCAGTAGTCGATTTTGTTCATATCCCAAAAAATATTCCGCAGGATCCCAACTTTTGTGTCGTCAAGGGTGGCAACTTCAATGCCATTTTCCGGATCAGAGGCCACTTTTACCGCGTAAACCGCCAGTATGTCCCGCCAGTTACTGACCATATTGCTACTATCGTTGTTGGATAAATCCAGCGTGTCATGCGGGTTTTCCTTCTCTATCTGATCAAGTTTTGTCGCAAATTCTCCGTTCAGACGGCTGACGGTCTCCGTCATAACCGGCGTGTTCTTACTGATATCTTCATTGGAAAAGAAAACCCCGAAAACTGAGCCTGACATAAGCCCCACCAGGCATACCAGCAAGATAACAACAACCGCCGCCCAGCCGCCTGCGGTAATCATTGTAATCAGGCTCTTCAATGCTGCAATGATCGCTTTAATTGTGGCCGCCATTGACTTTGCCACCGTTTTTGCCGAAACAGCTGCTACTCTCGCTGCCGCCCGCGCTGCTTGTACCGCCCTTTTGGTGGCTTGTGCGGTTTTGGAGGCGCTTTTTGCCGCCGACTGTGAGGTCTTAATGGCAGTCTTTGCACTGTGCTCAGCGGTTTTGACTGTTCTTTGCACCGCTTTAATCGTACCTTTAGCTGCTTCCTTTACAGTTTTTTCACCGACTTCGGCAGATCGCTTAATCGTACGCCCTGTTTGGCCGGAGGTATTGCCGATCTGCGCAGCTGCTTTTTCTACCCGTTGGAAAACAGGGTTTTGGACAGTCTGCGCAATTTTTCTTTCAGCCGCTTGTTTCGCCTGAGCTTGAGCGGCTTTTTGATTTGACGTCTGCATTGCTTTGCTCTGAACAAATTTCTGCTCTATCCTTGGATTGCTGGTTTCACTTTTAGAGATATGCCGCGCCTGATTCCCACTTAAAGCACCAGAATATGAAGCATCTGTATTCCCCATCCGGCGTTTTCTGATTTTTCGAACCGTATTTTTGCCGTAGTTTCCCGTAGTATATCCCGCTTTTCGGGTAATGGTTTTCGTGCCACTTTGTACTCTATCCCCTGCATTGTCCACATAATTGCAATCATCGTTTTGCCCGTTCTGTTTCGCCTGATCTTTGGTGCGGATATAGGCATTTTTCATTCTGTGGGATACATCCGTGACTTTATCCAGCGCTTTAATGTCCTTGATAGTCGATTTGATTTTGATTTCTTTCAAAGCGCGTACCTCCTTCCGCAAGTGAACTCAAGTTTTTCCTGCAAAATTACCGTTCCTTTGTGGAAAAATGCGGCATTGGATGCTCTAGGCTCCTGCAATATTCGGGATAACGTAGCGGGATTGCTTCAAAAAAGTACGGCGCAAAGCGACAGTCAAACAGTTCATAAGGTGTTGAGTATTTCTCTTTTTCGTCCTCCGTCCACCCGTTCCAAAGGTTAAAGGCCAGACGGCACAATCGGGTAGTGCCGCCTGTCTGCCAAGCCGCCACAAGGTTTTGTGGCCGGATACAATTCTCCTCAAAGTTAAACAAGGAACGGATATGGTTCCTTGTTTCCGCACTGATTCCCATCGTGTAGAAAAACGCCCTGTGGTACACATCGGTATTGCCTGCCGCTGCGAGCATATTGAAATAAAAAGCCTCATGCTCTTTGTTGGCAAACCGAATATTTTCCATTGTCTTTTCCTCCTCAATAATGATGGAAAAAGTCGTCCGTTTATTTGCCCAGCCTTTCGCCTTAGCTTATAGGGTTAGACTTCCGCCTGTTCCCCCGGTTTTGTGGTCATCAAGCGGTAGAGCTTGGTGTTGCGCGGGAATTGATCGGCGAAGGGTACAAGGGAGCTTCCCACCTTAATCAGACCGTTCCCCGCATCCACGTTGGTGATGTAGCTTAACTGAAGGTCGGAAATATTTAAGAGCCTGGCAAGCTCCATTCTGTCTGTAGAAGCCTGATTGAGCATGACAATAAACTCAGAATTCGCAAGCATTGTTCTTGCCGTGTGGCTCTGCAAAAGATCGTCCACATTCTGCGTGATGCCAGTGCAAAACGCCCCGTATTTCCGGACGCGCTTCCACAGGGTAAAAAGAAAATTGGCGGAATACTCATGTTGGAACAGCAGATAGATTTCATCAATGATGATGAAGGTGTTTTTGCCTTTTGCCCGGTTCTGCGTAATACGGTTCAGGATACTGTCCAGCACCACCAGCATTCCTATGGGGAGCAGCTGCTTGCCGAGGTCAAGGATGTCGTAACAAATCAGGCGGTTGTTCACGTCCACATTGGTCGGTTTGGCGAAGGTGTTCAGACTGCCGCTGGTGAACAACTCAATCGCCAGAGCAATTTCCTGCGCTTCTGATTCGTCCTGCTTTATGAGCTCTGCGTGAAAATCCTGCAAGGTGGGCGTAATTCCCTGGAAATTGCTTTGCAGGTACTTCCGGTACACGCTCGCGGTGCAGCGGTCAATCAGGGATTTCTGCTTGGCACCTAGGTTTTGGCCGCCGATTAACTGCTCACACAGGGACAAGACAAATTCGGATTTCAGAATGACGGGGTTTGCGCCGTCACCGTAATCCCGGTTCATGTCCATGGCGTTGATGTGGTTCGGGGAGGTCGCGGAAATATGGATGATCTCGCCGCCCATCGCTTTGACAAGGGAGGAATATTCGCGTTCTGGATCAATCAGGATAATATCGTCATCACTGGACAGAATCTGATTGACGATTTCCCGTTTGGCGGTGAAGCTCTTGCCGGAGCCGGATACGCCCAAAATGAAGCTGTTGCCGTTTAAAAGCAGCTTGCGGTTGGCGATAATCATGTTTTTACTGATAACGTTCTGCCCGTAGTAAATGCCCCCATTCTGAGAGATTTCCTGCGCTCGGAAAGGAATAAACACCGCCGTACTTTCGGTGGTCAGCGTCCGGATGGCTTCGATTCTCCGCAGTCCGTAGGGCAGCGCCGTGTTCAATCCGTCCATCTGCTGGAAAGTCAGCGTGGAAAATTGACAAAGGTGCTTCCGTACGGTGGTAAGCAGAGTTTCGGTGTCGCTATCCAGTTGTTCCTTGCTGTCCGCAATGTGCACCATCGTCAGGACAGCAAACATCATCCTTTGATCACGGGTTGTCAGGTCGTCGAGGAATTCCTTGCTTTCTTTGCGCTGTTGCTCCATATCGTAGGGAACCACAGCGGAATAATTGTTGCTCTGATTCTGCCGCCTTTGCCAGTTGGTGATATTGGTTTCTACGCCGAGCAGCCTGTTTTCCACTTCTCGCACGGCTTCGTCCGTGGGAATGGGGATGATATCCAAAGACAGCATCATACTTCGGTTTAAGTCGCATAGCTCGGACACCATGCTATCCTTGATGTAGCTGGCATATTCCCGCAGGAAGATGACGCGCCCGTATTTATTCCCCATGCGGAAGTGGTCTTTTTCAAATTCAAAGGTGTCTGGGCAGATATAGTCCTTAAAGTCGTGCCCTTTTCTCATCATTTCGGAAAAGTCGAAATGAAAATCCGTTTCCTCACCGGAACGGAAAAAATCGTGCAGGATGCGCAGTCGGTCGATCGCATCCAATTCCACGCACTTAGAACCCAGATGGGAAAAATGGGTGATCAGGTCGGTGCCGATGCGGGAAAAATAGTTCCGCGCTTCCTCAACGTTCTTTTTCAGCACCGATACAGTTACATATTTATCCTGCACAATACTGTTAGAACCCGTGGCTTTATCCAAAAGCATCTGGTTGTATTCCCTGCGGTATTCGTCCAGCCCATCCTCCATTAGCGGGATCAGGATGGAGCTTTCAAAGTCCGCTTTGTTTAAGCGGCGGTTGTTGATGGTAATTTTGGTGGTCGCTCCGCTGTCAAAGGAATTGAGAAGCTCCGAATAGGAGAGAAACATCGCTTCCTTATCTTCTTTAGACGCCACCGCGTAGTTAATGTCCTCAAAGCGAAAGGATTTGGAAAACTTGTTGCCCACCCGAAATATCCCATCCGGCCAGATGGCACGGACAGGGATGGCCTGCTGGATGCCTTTGGGTACGACAAACCTTTCTTTATCCTGCTTCATGATTTTTTGCAAAGTCTTAATCATGGCGTTTCCATTCCTCCTTTTCGCGGTTTTGAATGTTCTGTTTCAATGCTTCGTAATACACATTCGTCGGATAAAAGGTCAGCTTTTTGGGTATGAGAAACTCCGATTTGATATACGCCCATAAAAACTGCTCAGCCGTCATGCCGTGGTATTTGATAAACCCCAACGCCGCAAACGGAAACGCCCCCAAAATGCACACCCAGCTCACAGTTTCCGTGCCCAATAAATTCCGCAGGCCGAAGTATATGCCAACGGCAATAGTGACAGCCAAGACAGAAAAAACGAACTGCCGCATGGACAGTCCAAAGAACAAGCTTTCCGTGTAATCCCGGATTTCCCGGTTGATTTTGACTTCCAAAATTCAATCGCCTCCAAATAAAAAATAGCACCTAAATAAAGCGCTATCAGAATTTTTATCGTTCCTGCCGGTTTTCTTTGTGCTTTTCTTTCTCTTTTTGGATCTTAAATACCAATTCGTCAACCTTGCGGTTCTGAGACATAAAAGCCTCGTCCTCCCTGAGGGGGATACCCTTTTTCATGGCTTCATCCCCAAGTTTATGGAGTTTTTCCTTTTCTTTTTCCAACTTTTCGTTTAAGCTTTCCTTTTTCATCCCGGTACCTCCTTTTGTCTTAATCAGCGCAATACCCTTCCATTTTTTTCCTTACTGCGTCATAATGGAATCAGAAAAGGAGGGTTAATTGATGTTGTACGTATCGATCTGCATATTTTTGTTGATGTTCGTGTTAAATTTCCTGTTTAAAATCGCGTCGTTTTTCCGGTTGGGTATTCCCCTGCTTTATGCCTTTGTCGTGCCGCTTTTCTTCACGGATTGGCTTCATAATAATGAAGCCCTCGCCATGGGCATCTGGTATGTGCTGATCGGTCTTGTCTTATTGAGCTGGATTGTAAGCATCCGCAAGAAAATCCGGTGCAGACGGGAGCTGAAGGAGAGCCGGTATAATGAGGACATCAATACTTGACAGCCTTACAGTCCCATCATCTCCCGCACCACGCGGTCGGCCATTTTCACCGCGCCGACCAGCACCAGCATATTAAAAATCAGTTCCCCGACGTAGGACCATACCATGGTCACGGCGCTGGCGCTGGTATCCACCACCGGCGGGGAGGACGCAAAAACGGAAAAAATAATACAGGCTAGGACAATAATCGCCCCTTCCAGGCAGGTGGCGGCATAGCCTTTTAAAAAAGATACGCCAATGCTCTGGCTCGGCTCCCCTGCAAAAGAGGACAAAGGCACGGGGGCAATGGCGGTGTATAAATAGAGTTTAAAAAACCTGCCGTACACCGTCATGATCATAATGAAAGACAGCACCGTGATAAACAGGCCGCCGATCAGCGTCACGGCCCATAAGGGGATGCTCTCGAAAAATCCACAGTTCTGAATCGCTTGGACGATAGGTTCCGGCAGGACGGATTGGTCAGCCGTCCCGAAGCCGGCACTGCTCATGATGGTAGAGATAATCCCCTGCACAATGTTGAAGAGCGCCATCATCAGATCCAGCCCGTAGGTTACGACGGCTTTGGCCAGGGCGAACCGGATGAAAAGCTTCAGGGCGTGTTCCGGCTTTTTGACTTCCGCAAAGCTGCCGCAGGTCTTGGCCACGCCGATGACAAAAAACAGTACCAGCAGGGCAAGACCGATGGCCTGCAGCGCGCCGTGAATATTTACGATGACGTTCCAGATACCGCCGCCTTTAAATTCCGTGGGCGATTGGGAGATTATTTGGAAAATCTCCACCAGCTTTTCGTTCCATGTTTGCAGGGCGATATTCAGATTGTCGATTACCCAGTTGCCGCTTGACACAGCGTAATCACCTCCTTAAGTACATTGGGGGAACAGGCTTTTTCTTCGTCTGTTCCCCTTAAACGTGTGACGCTTCATCCGCCTGTAATAAGAGTCAGAATCTCTTTGGCAAAGGTAATAATCACACCGCCCGCCAGGGTCAGAAAGCCGTTTGCCCGCTGGGACGGGTCATGAGATTTGAGGGAAAGGCCAATTTGCACAATGCCGAAGCCTAGCAGGATCATCCCGATGGCGCGGATCAATCCGAAGATAAAATCGGACAAGTTGTTGACGACGGTTAGCGGATCATTTGTCGCATAAACGGATAAGGGAAAGAGGGCAATTATTAGCACGAGTACGCTATAAACAGCAATCGTCCTTTTTATTTTTTAGACATTTTCAAAAGATAATACCTCCAGATATTTTTTAGGATTGCAACAGGGTTTCGAGTTCTTCCTCAGAGAGAAGCTCGTAATCGCCTTCTTCGTTTAAGGTTGTGGTTTTCCAGTCCAGAGCGTTTTCCGTACCTCCATGCCGGTACGGCTCACCGCCGCCGTCAACTGTCAGCTTTAAATTGGGATGTTTGAGAATATTGTATTTGTCGTCCATAACTGCCCGTTCGCCCCGGATGAACAGCAGGGCATAGCGGTTGTCCAGCATCCGTACTTCGTCGGGAGTCAGAAGCTCGCGCCCCGACAACTGGTAATTGGTAGAGTAGCTACCGTTCCTGCCCCGGCTCTGTCCGTAACTGTTTACGTCGATGGTTTCCTTTCCTAAAAGCTCGGACACATACTTATGTGTAGATTGCTCGTTGCCTCCTAAATATAAAAACTCGTCGCAGTTGCCGACAATGGACTCCCAGGTATCTTTGAACAGGGCTTTCAGCTGCGCCAGATTTTGCAGGATGATGGACACGCTAATCTCCCGGGAACGTACGGTGGAAAGCAGCTTGTCAAACTCGTCCGGCAGGGCGACATTGCTGAATTCATCCATCACAAAATGAACATGAACTGGAAGCCGCCCGTCGTACACGTGGTCGGCAAGGAAATAGAGCTGCTGGAATAGCTGCGTATAAAGCATTCCGACAATGAAATTAAAGGACGAATCGTTGTCGGGTATTACGGCAAAAAGCGCTGTTTTGCGCTCTCCGATGAACGGCAGCTCCAATTCGTCCGTGGCGGTAATCCCGGCTATGGAGGCAAGGTTAAACTTCTCTAAGCGGACACCCAGGCTGATCAGAATTGATTTTGCTGTTTTGCCCGCCGCCAGCTTGAAGATGTTGTACTGCTTGATCGCCAGGTGCTCCGGTTCGCGCATTTCCAGCCGTTCAAACAACTCGTCAAGCGGGCTTTGGTATTCCTCGTCCTCCTCCCGGACTTCGGCAGCGGCGATCAATTCCATGACCATCGGGAAATTCTGTTCTTCCGGCGGCGCTTCGTACAGCAAGTATAGGATTAAAGCTTCCAGCAGCGCGGTTTCAGAGCGTTCCCAAAAGGGATCGTTGGTATTGGAGCCTTTGGGCGTGGTATTGCGGATCAGGTTAGTCACCAGCTTGAGCACATCCTTGTCGTCCTGCAAATAGGCAAAAGGGTTGTAGCAATACGAAAGGTGCAGGTTGATAAGATCAAGTACCTTGATTTCATAGCCCTTTGCTTTCAGTAAATTTCCCGAGTCCCGCAGGATTTCGCCCTTGGGGTCGAGCACGACAAACGAGGTGTTGGCCTGCATAACATTGGGCTTCGCGTAAAAGCGGGTCTTGCCTGAGCCGGAGCCGCCTACCACCAGCACGTTTATATTTCTTTTGTGTTTTCTGCCGTCCAGACCGATGCGGACATTCTGTGTCAGGATTTTATTCCTGTGTCGGTCGTTATTCCTGTATTTTTTGTTGACAGCCGCCGCCCCTCCCCAGCGGGCGCTACCGTGTTCCTCCCTTCGCCGGTAATTGCGTTTAGTGGAAAGGTAAATTCCGATGCCAAGACCATAGGCGGCTATAAACAGTAGAATGCATTTGGGCGTATCCTTTACCCACTCAATATCAAAAGGACTATTCATTGCCGCAGTGAGCTTGGCAAGAATCTCGGGAAGCCCTCCCGATAAGGCAGGAGCAATCAGTAGAGCTGCCCACACAACAGGAATTAAAAAAACCGCAAAGAGTATGAATTCACTCTTTGCGGTATCAGCGCGCTTCATCTTGTTTTCTGCTTTTCAGCCTTTTTGTTGGAGCGTCAATTGTTTTAAGTAGCAGTTCGTCCACTGCATCGGTCGGACGTTCTTCTTTAATCAGGTCGTTCCTGAGTTCATTTAAGGCATTCACTACTATGCCGTGTTCGTAAGTGTCAAGGGTGAGTGCCCGTTCCTCATCTTTCATGCCACATTCCTCCTAACGTACTGGTTCCTTCCGTAAATGCTCTCTCTGCTGCGCCAGCATCCGGTTCATCCTGCCGCAAATTTCACCGGCAGCTTCCCTTATGACAGAAAGCTCGGCGCGGATTTCCTGTGCATTCATGCCCTTCAGCATTTCCGGAGCGCGACCAAAGCGGTATTCGCCCGTATCTACGCCGTACTGCCTGCAGAGCATATAGGACACAGAGTAGGCGTGGAAGGCATGATCAGTTCGGCTGTAATTTTCGTTTCCCGTATCCATTTCCGCATGGGCAAGCTCCTGGGACAGAGTTCGAAAGATATTGCCTGCATCCATTCCCCTCCTGATTTGGATTTCCCTTACTTCCGGATAGTACAAGGCGTTAACACCTTCCGGCAGAGCATCGCTGATTCGAATCGGCACGAGCGCGTGTTCCATCAGGGCCTTTAGGCGGGTGCGCTCATCCGAAACTAGCGCAGGGTCTTGCCTTTTGCGGTTTCCTGTCTGGGAAATGTCAAACATCTTTTTCGGATTGTAGCTGATGCCCACGGAACCGTCTTCGCGCTGATATTCATCGCCCGGCTCCAGGATATAAAAGCCGCTTTCCTTTTTGCGGATGAAAATGCCTTGCTCCTTCCATGTATCAAAATCCGCAATTCGGGTAGCATCCGGCTTCTGCGCAAGGATTAAAAGAACGTTGGCCACGCTGTAACGGTCAAAGCGGCTTTGCAAATCTAGATATTTTTGGTAAGCAACACCGTCCTGCGCTACGGTTCCCGCCGCATCGTCGATTATGGAATAAACCAATTCCCGCTGTTCCTGTTTCTGCTGCTTCCATGCCTCTTTGTCAAAAGGCAGGCCGTTTCCGGGGATAGGCTGTTCATTTTCCGGCCTGAACAGGTCGTCATAAGTACTCATCAAGACTTACCTCTCTTTCGGTTTTAATTTTGGAGATTTTGATTTTCGCCTCTTTGGCTTGGCGTTCTGCTTCACGGCTTGGGCTTGTTCTTTGACTGGTTCGCGCTTAGGTCTTGCCGCCTGTTCCTTTTGAGCGTCCTTGATTTTCCGCAGTTCTCCGCGGACGGATTCTCTTGGCGGCTCAACACCCTCGGCGGCTTTCCCGCTGCGCTCGGAGATAGGCTCGGACGGACGGGATTTCTCCGTCGTCGCCGTCGTGGGGTTTGGGTTTCCAACCGGTTCTGCGGTTTTTTCTTGTTGAGCCGGTTTTGACATCAGCTCATTCAAAAAATCCTCGGTGCTTTTCTCGGCTGGAGTAACTTTGACGGCAGGCTCAATACGGGATTCTCGGGCGGCTTTAGTTTTCTCGATTTCACTCTTGATGCTTGCCGTATCCACGGTGGCCAGCTTAAATCTTTCCACAATGCGGTTGATCTTGGAAGCGTCCTCCGCCCGCACCATGATATCGCACATCCCGTCCAGGCTCTTTTTGTCCCTCAGGGCGCAGTATAGAACGCCGTAGCGTTTGGCTTCCTGACAAAACTTTTGTAAATCATCGTTTTTGACCGCAAAGACTTTTAGCTCCTTGCCACTCCGCAAAAGCCCCTCCAGACGAGTTTTACCTTTGGTTTTTTTCTGGTCCTTCAGGACGGCATACAGGTAGGTGGCAAGGTTTTTAGCACCTTCGCCCGAGATTTTGGCAAATACTTCAATCCCTTTAAGACTCATATTGACGATTTGGTCTGCTGCGTCGGCTCCGCTGTTCATATTCCTTTTCCTCCCTTCTTAGCTCGTTTTCCTCAAGGCTTATCCGGGACAATTTCTTCTTCATTACCTCGGAACGGGACAGGATGCCCGTGCAAAGTTTCACCTCCTTCCCAAGCAGAGACAGCTTCTTGGAAAGTCCCGCAATCTGCTGTTTGCAGTCCGCAACCTGCGAATCGTCTTTGCATCGGCGCAGGCGGTGGTAAAGAGATTTACGGTCGCCGGATAAGGCTGTCATTTCTTGCTCCAGCTTGGACTGATGGGTGGAAAGCTGCTCTTTGTTCTCAATCCGGTGGATACATAGCAGCTTTGTTTGAGCAGTCAGTTCCTCCATGTGCCGGATGTCCTCGCGCAATAAAAAATGCGTCCGTTTGTTGGACGCAGATTGTTTCGGCAAAATGCCCATCTTATATAGGTAGTGAAAGTATAACGCCCGCAAGCCTTTGAGTTTTCTAGCCTTTTTAGGATTGGGCCTGCTTCTGGCGATATAGCGTTTTCGTTTCGGCTCCGGCAGAACTTCCTGCCGCTTCGGGGTACGGTTCTTAAGTATCCGTTGCTTGATGATTTCCTCGGTATAATCCTCCCCAATGGTCTTCAGCCGGACAAACCGTTCCTTCCCCTGCGGACGCACCGCTATATATTTCACGCCCGTCTTTACTTCGTAACCCTGATTTCTAAGAGTGGAAATAAACTGGCTGAAGGTCATGGATGCGGAGATTGCCTCGTCCACATCCTCACGGATGAGTCCCCGCCAGGTTGGTTTGCCTTCTTTCTCGGCTTCCCACTCGGCGTAATGTTTGGATTTACCCTCTTGCGGGTTTTCAATGACGGACAGAGAGTATTCTCTGCACAGCCGGTCGGATGCCTGTCGCATGAGGGCATAGGTGGCCTTGTTGTCGTAATACCGCATCCCGTCCGCAAAAGATACGGAATTGAGTACGAAATGGTTGTGCAGGTGGTTTTTATCCAAATGGGTGGAAACGATAACCTCAAAGCGTCCGCCCCAAAGCTCCTGCGCCAACTTTACGCCGATGGCATGGGCGGTTTCGGGGCTGGCTTCCCCTGGCGCAAAGGACTGGTAGCCGTGAAAGGCAAGAATGCCGTCCGTTTTCTGGAATTGCAGCTTGGTCTGCGACATCTGCACATAGGCAATGGCCGGATCACAGTTGATGCCGTCAACATAAAACTGCTTTTCGGTCTTGTCGTCGCGTGCGGTGTATTCCAGCACATTCAGCAAGCTCTGAAAATTTGGGCTTGCAAAATCCAGGTTCTCGGTTTTGTTGGGATTTGCGGCATAGTTTATTACCCGATCAAGCCGGTCTGTCACATCCCATATCGCTGTTGCCGCCATAGTTCACTCCAGCTTTTGCGGCGACGTGACCGCAGCCTGAATATCCAGCACGACCTTGCGGAGCCGATTGGATTCATACTGAAACACAGTCCTGTCGATATGACCTGTGGCATTTGCCTTTGCCGCAATCTGATTCAGGTTGCCGCCGATGGCGTGAAGCTCCCTCATTATGACGTAGTAGTCGGGCGGAGGAAGCTCTTTGGGCACATAGCCGTTTATTAGGGTGCGCAGATAGGTTTCTTTGGAAAGCCCTGTTTTTTTGGCATTAGCTTGAAGTTTTGTTTTCTCTTCTTTGTTGAGCCACACCTGAACACGAATGTTGCGTCTTCTCATCTCTCCGGCTCCTTATGTTTGGGATGGGCAAGCTCTTTTTCTTTTTGCATAGCAATCCGCGCCGCCTGATTTAGAATGACGGGATGCTCATACAGAGACAGGGCAAAAATGCGCATCGGCTCTTTCTGTTCTGCAGGTGCTGGTTGAATTGCCGGATAGCGGTTTGCCCATGCTTTAATCTCGCCCGAATAGCGCCCGTCCCACGGAGCTTCCCTGATGGTGTTGGACAGCAAAAGGGACACATGCTCCAAACCATGCGTCCCGATAAGCTGTTCCATAAACTCCCTGAATGTGTGATTGTTGTAGGCCTGAGATAAGGCATAGTCATCCATCATTGCCTTTTTGCAGTCCTGTAATTTGCAGTAGTATTCGTCACGCCAACGCTCTACAGTGTCATAATTTCTCATACCTTCTCCTCCCTTTCGTATCAAATGTTGTTTTTGAAAAAAACATAAAGGCGGAGCCAATGGCGTCGCCTTATAACTAAGCATTCATTTAGTAATTAGAAGGCCGCTGTACGGGGAGTGTCACTCACTCAGAGTACGGCGGCCCGGTCTCCGCGAGCGCTTTGATGTGCCATCATTCATGGTTCCGTGCATGGGCACATGAGAGCGCGAGCAAGACGGAATAGGAATACCCGCGAGCCCGGTATTCTTTTTGGGGTTTTAGGGGGTATCCCCTAACAAGCGAATTTGGGAGACCAAATTCAGTGCTTGCTGCAACACAAGACACAGGTCTTGTGTTGGAATGAAAGTTACGGTTGGTTTCAGATATTACCGACCGAAAAGAAAAGTCCATCGGTCATCGTTCGCACTCCCAAAAACCAAAATATTTGATTACAAAGATAAATGGGGAACAAAAAACCCGATCAACATTTCAGTTAATCAGGTAACTGTATACAAAAATAAAATTGTGATTTCTGAATCAATTCTGAATTGAAATGATACTATGGTCAACTAGGATACGAGTGATTCATAATAAGCTTTACGGCATCCTTGAAACCCTTCTCATAGCAAACCTCAGAGGTAACAGACCCTATACATAATGAAGCTCGTTCTATCTTCTCTATTAAATCTTTTTGCTCCTGGCTGATACCCGTTTTTGTTAACTCGTGCCAAGAATCACCGGCCTCATCTAGATATTTGTGGTATTCAGCCTCGTTTCTAATCATTTGATTTAGATTTTCATCATGATTGTTAATAAGGCTTAAAATTGACATACACTCTTCCCCCAAATAAATTAATTCTTTAATCTACTACATATCGAATATATTCTATTGCAAGTTGTATATTTGGTCAATTCTACGTTTTAGATTTTCTTTGATTTTCTTTGATATCTTATAGATTTTCTTTTATAATTTTGGAAAGGAGAAAAATACTATGCCTTTTACTTTTAACCCTTTATGGAAAATATTAATTGATAAGAATATGACTCGCGAAAACTTGAGAGTTGCCTTAAGGTTTTCTCCGTCCACCATAGGCAAAAATGAGCAAAGGTCAAAATGTCTCTTTAGATGTTATTGAAAAACTATGTAAGTATTTAAACTGCCAGCCGGGTGACTTGATGGAATATATACCTGATTAGATAGGCGTTGTTTATATTGTTCTTTTTTCACGGACAAATTTAGATACTAATATACTAGTAATGGGTGCCTTATGCTTATTAAAGTAGGACAGTTTTCTAAGGATGATTTATCTTTGTTCTTAAATGTGACAATGGCTAAAATCATTCAAAATATTGAAGCCAGAAACGGCAAATTAAAATCGTTTGATCTTAATTTCAACTTTGAGAACTCTAAATACACGCTAACCGAGAGAGACATAGGTGCTTTTAGAACAAGACTAAAGAAGTAAATAATGCACGAATTTTTTCCATTAATGGATATGCTATTATTATCCAAAGAAACATGCCTCTTTAAAAAACCTGCACGTGAAAATATCCTGTGTAGGTTTTGTTTTGTATATATAACATTCAAGGGAATTCATCTAACTGCCAATATTCAGAATAGATTAATGTTCTTATTGCATATAAAGAATACAAACAAACTCTAAACTTCAACAATTTAGAGTTTATTTGTATCTCTCAAAAACCAATTTCTTTGAAAATTTGGCTAATCGTATGGCAGACATCCGTAAAAGCAATGTCCTGTGCATAGTCAAAATCTGTTTGGTATTTTCTCCAGAAGCCTTTCAATTGTTCACTTGCGGCGATGTTTTCCATCGCCGTTTTGTAATTTGACATAATAGAAATGCTTTTTCGTTTGGAAGCAGTTTCCACTAAAGCGCTTTTCAACACCGATTTATCGCATTCATGGCCTCTGAGCTGATACAGAATGTAAATATCATAAAAGTCTCTTGGTCTTGTATTCGCAATTCCCCGGGTTATTACAGTTTCCAGCTTTTCCGCGAGCACCGTTTCCAGATTGTACGCCATGATTATGATCGTCCTGTCATCAAAAAGAAGTTTAAAAGAGTATTCGATTTCTCTGGGAGTGATTTTGTCTCCGGTCGTAACATCCACGGAAAGTGGAACAGCCAGTGGAGGATAATTGGCCCTCAAAGATACTCTGATTCCTGGATAATCATCACCTTCGCGGATATCGGATGTATTCAGCACTTCGAATTTGACATCATCCTCAATGGGAATGGAGCTTATTTCCTCAAAAATTCTCCGGATAGTATCATGGCTAACGTCAAATCCTTTTATTGTGGTATCCAAATCCATTGTTGCCCTTGTATCCAGCCCGACAATGGCAGAAATCAAGAATCCGCCTTTTAAAATCAGATTAGATTGATATTTGGATACAGAAATACGTTCCAACAGCCTTTCCATCATGTAGTTCTGCATGATAAGCTGGGCGGAAATGTTCTTTTCAGCGGCCATCTTTTTTATATATGCTTTCAATTGCATTGGATTGTTCGTTCTCATAGCAAAACCTCCATATAGTTCAGTATTTTAGGCTTTACCCGCACTTTCTCGGCATAGTCAAAAAGCTGCGTAATATTCTTCCCCGGCATCTTGGCATACTGCTTCATTGCCTGATTTACAATCTGAATGTCACAGGTGTTATTGCCTTTAACGATATCGCAAAGCGTCCGTTCCACATCGTACAGACATATCCGATTGCCACAGGGCGAAACGCCATTGGTCAACCCGAGTTCGTATAGATCCTGAACGGATTTTTTGATTACTACATTTTCTTCTTTCAAAGAATGCACATGATATCCATAGGGAAATGTCATGGTATATTTTTTGGGTGTCCTGTCCGTCAAGCCATGAATATACAAGGCCGTTTCGTGAGAAAAAATGCCTCTGCTGTACTTGTACTGCAATATATACATTTCATCTTCCCACATTTCCGGCTTGATATAAATCCCCCTGTCAACCTTGGCCAGGAACCCCATAACCAGCATTTTCTTCAGATAATGCCTTGGTATATTGGCCTCCGTAATCTGTGTAGTGGTAATTATTCCATTGTTTTGCGCGAGCATCTCTTGGATTTTTTCGATATTATCCATCATGCACCTCCTTTGCAGTACAAATACACTCTATATTATTTCATATTAGAGTGTATTTGTATACATTGTAAAGGAAAAGTGGTTTGAAATTTTTATCTCTCATGCAATGGATTCTTTATGACGGTCATTTTCAGATAGTCGTTATAATCCTTTCCGCGCTTTGGCGAATCGTCAAAAATAGTGTATTTAGACAGAAGAATGGTTTGAATCGTTTCTGACGCCTGTCGTCCGGCAGTGTCGTTGTCCAAATGCAGGGCAATGCCGTCAATTTGCGGGAAGTCTTTCAGGTATTGCATTAAAGCGGCAGGCGGGGTGCTTTCCCCAATGTCCTTTTTTGGTTTGTAAATGCCTGCAAGGGACAGGCAGGAATCCTCTCGCCAGTCCCTGCCTGAAAACAGCTCCAAAGTGCCGTAGGACATTAAGTCAACAGCACTTTCAAATACGTGCAGCTTGCAGCATTTGTTCCTTGCTGGAATGGAGAAGGAAAAATGCTTGTCGCTTCCGTTAGCTTCCCCCATAAACCTCCTGGCGGACGTCCCCCGGAGCGATGCGTACCGGGGAATGCCTTGCCGATCAAGACCGATAAAGACCGCGTTGTGGTAATTGCGACTTTCATACAACCGTTTAGTTTGGATGCAGTAGTCGATGATCTCCCGGTGGATACCTCGACCTGTCAGGTAGGTAATTACCTGGGCATTGTTTTCGTTTTTCTCCGGCAGAAGCAGCCTCTTCGGCTCGGTGGATATCGGCTTTTTTGACGGAATAGGCGACATTGCGGCCTGTCCGTCTATTTGAATTACCGCTTCGGGGAGGGAAAGGCCCCTCACTTTAACCAGGTAATCCAGGGCGGAACGCCCGCCGATGCTGTGCGACCACCAGCACCATTTTCCGTTGCTGATCTTCAAGCTATCATGGCTTCGTGTCGTAAAGACGCTGCCGGAAAAGTGCACCAGCTCCTGCGGCTCATAATATTTTAGATAGGTCAGCAGATCCATTTGTTTGGCCCGTTCGATCTGCTCAGGCGTAACATAGGTCATTCTCATCGCCTCATCTTTCATGGCCCACGGCCTTCTTTTCCTGAACCTCAAATTCTTCATCAGGCTCGCAGTCCAGGACTTCGTTTTCCCGTTTATCCATGTTGAGCAGGATGTTCAGTTCCGCCAACCGGGCAGATTTGCTTTGAAGCTCCTGCTCCTTTTCAAACGGGACGCCAATTTGCTCCTTCGCTGTTTCCATCTGGTGCTGGATCGTTTTCAACTGTTCTCTGCAATACTCCAGTTTTTTAGGCAATTCGCCTTGGGCGTTGTTAAGGCGGGTAATGTTGCCGTGAATGTCCGTACCCAATGTCACCGTATGGCTCAGAGCACCGCGCAGTGTGATCTGATACTTCTTGTTAAAGCTATCAAAAGAAAACAGCATCGGGAAGCCCATATAGTTTCCTAATTCCTGCGGCTCCGGTGAGATCATCAGTTTGCAGGCTTCGAGAATGGCCGCGCCTGCCTTGACTTTTTCGGCGTAATGAATGCCTTTGACAGTCATGCCCGCGAATTTGCTGTCCTCCGCACTGTCGGTATTTTCTTCAATGGGACCGGAAGTGCTGTGTAACTCGTACAAAGCAAGGTCTTTTTCATAGCCCACAATGCGTTCTTCGGTGAATTTGATCTGCTGCGGAAAGTGCTTGTACAACCGGTCCTCCAGCGCGTAACGCTGACTAAGATGGTTAGCTTTCAACAATTTCAGCTTAGAAACCTGAATGTCCAAATCCATCTTTTCGCGTATGTGCGGATTGCCGGTCGCCAGCGCCTTCACCTCCGCATAGGAAAGCGCCGTTTCGTCAATGTCCTCTGCGCTTCTCACGGGGGATTTGCTGGTCACGATCTGCGAAATGAAACGCTGCTTGTTCTCCAATATTTGATAGAGATAGGCGTCAAAGGTGTTCTCGGTGACATACCGGTAGATATGCACCTCGCCGTTTTTGTTGCCCTGCCTCACAATACGCCCGCTGCGCTGCTCCAGATCGCGGGGCCGCCACGGGCAATCCAGGTCATGGAGCGCAATCAGTCTATCCTGCACGTTGGTCCCGGCTCCCATCTTAAAGGTACTTCCAATAAGAACGCGCACCTGTCCTTTGCGCACCTTTGCAAACAGTTCTTTTTTCTTCGTTTCCGTGTTTGCGTCATGGATATAGGAGATTTCATCGGAAGGAACGCCTTTTCCAATCAGTTTCTTTTTTACATCATCGTAAACATTGAAGCTGTTGTCATAATGAGGCGTTGACAGGTCGCAGAACACAAGCTGCGTCAGCTTTTTGTCGTTATTCTCCTGCCAGAAGTGGAATATGCTGTCCACGCAGGCATTTACCTTGCTGTCCTCATGGTCGGGCAGCATTGGATTCGCAAGGCGCTGGTCAAGGGCCAGTTTGCGGCCATCATTGGTGATTTTGAGCATATTGTCCTCATACGGCTCCACCTCTCTGGCGCGTACTTTTTCCGCACGTTCCGCAAGCTCGGCCACCATATCCCGCTGAAATTCGCTTGGCTTCACCGCAACATTGTGGTAATTGGCTATCGGAACGGGGAGGTTGAGCATATCCGCCGTCTTGATATCGGCAACCTCTTTAAACATACTCATAAGTTCCGGAAGATTGTAGAACCGGGCGAACCTGGTTTTTGCCCGGTAACCAGTTCCCTCCGGTGCAAGTTCAATGGCCGTGACGGTTTCCCCAAAGGTAGAAGCCCAACAGTCAAAATGCTGTAAGCCGTTCTTGCGCAGGATTTCATATTGCAGATACCGCTGCATGGTGTACATTTCTGTAATGGAATTAGAAATTGGCGTTCCCGTGGCAAAGATAATGCCGCGCCCTTCGGTTAGCTCGTCGAGGTAACGGCACTTGGCAAACAGGTCGGAAGATTTCTGCGCCTCGGTCTGCGCCAGGCCCGCCACGTTCCTCATCTTGGTAAACAAAAACAGGTTTTTATAAAAGTCTGCTTCATCTACGAACATCCGGTCAACGCCGAGTTCCTCAAAGGTGACGACATCATCCTTACGGCTGGTGTCGTTAAGCTTATCCAGTTTCAGCCTTAGGGTCTTTTTGGTTCTTTCAAGCTGCTTAATCGCGTAACGCTCGCCGCGTTCATCTTTCAACTCCCGAATACCGCTGGTGATTTCCGCGATTTGTTCCTCCAACTGCTGTTTTTGACGCTCCGCAGAAATAGGGATTTTCTCAAACTGACTGTGCCCGATAATCACTGCGTCATAGTCGCCGGTGGCAATCCTCGCGCAAAACTTCTTGCGGTTTTTGGTTTCAAAGTCCTTTTTCGTCGCCACAAGGATATTTGCCGATGGGTAGAGCTGTAAAAACTCCCCGGCCCATTGCTCAGTCAAATGGTTGGGCACGACAAACATGCTTTTGTTGCAAAGCCCCAAATGTTTGCTTTCCATTGCCGCCGCCGTCATTTCATAGGTTTTTCCAGCGCCAACACAGTGTGCCAGCAGCGTGTTGCCGCCGTACAGGATATGGGCAACCGCATCCACCTGATGTTTGCGCAGGGTGATTTCCGGGTTTATTCCCGTAAAACGAATATGGCTGCCATCATACTCACGGGGACGGATGGAGTTAAATCGGTCGTTATAGAGCCTTGTCAGATGTTCCCGACGCTTCGGGTCTTTCCATAGCCAGCCTTGAAACGCCTCCTTGATGGCTTCCTGTTTTTGTTGAGCGATGGCGGTTTCTTTTTTATTCAGCACCCGCTTTTCGTTTCCATCCTCATAGACGGTATCAAAGATGCGCACATCCCGGAGATTGAGGGTTTCCTCGATGATCTTATAGGCATTGATGCGTTTCGTACCATAGGTGACGTTGGCCTTGATGTTGTCGCTGCGGTCGTCGCTTTTGCCCTTGACGTTCCAGTTGGCGGTATAGGTGGAGTAGAGAACATCAATGTACCGCTTATAGAGGTAAGGCGTTTCCAAAAACTCAAAGATAAAGTCCTTGACCACATCCGGGGGAAGCCAAGTCGCGCCCAGCCGGACGTCAATTTCAGAAGCGTCCAGATCCTTCGGCTGCACCGCTTCCAGCGCCGTGACGTTCACGCCGTAAATCTCCGAATGCATCTCGGCAAACTTCCGGGCTGCTTTCAGTTTTTCCCGCACGTTGCCGGACAGATAGGCATCTGCCGTTTCAAACATTGGCTTTTCTTCACTATCTAGCTTTTCAGGATTGCGGAAGATGACGCTCTGAAGGTCTTTTTCAAGTTGTTCATAGGAAAGGCCGGTCAAGCTCCGCATGAAGCCCATGTCTACACAGGCTTTTTCCGCGATAGAGATAGCCAATGCTTCGGTGGCGGTGTCCACATGGGAAATTACGGTGCGTTGCCGGATGGTGCGCTTGGTGAACATATCGGCCTTGCGCTCCATCTCTCCGTTTTCATCCAGAATTTCAAGGGAACAGAGCAGGCAGTAGGAGCTGTCGTCGGAAAACGCCATGTTGTTGCCGCGGCTGTTTAACAGTCCGTATTTGGCGGTAAAGGCGTCATACAGGCGGTTCAACCTGCGCTGCTGCTCGTGAATAGCCTCATCGCTGTAATCCTCGGTCTGATATTCGATTAAGTCCCTGACACAATCCCGGATGCCGATCATGCCCTTGATGCGGCCCTCTGCCGTGACTGAGGTTTCCACGCGGTTCATCCGACTGTTTTCACGGAAATAGATTCCGCCGTTCACAAGGCAATAGCTGAAATTGCGCACATTGGGGTCGGCAGGGATTGAAGTATCCTCGTCCTCGCTTATGTCGTCCATTTCGTACTCAGTGATTTCGGCATGGATACTGCTCATTGCCTCGCGAAGCTGGTCGGCAAGATCAGCGTTCTCATAGGGCGCACAAGTACATTCCTGCCGCCCGTATTGCGTGTTTTCCTCGGTGAGCTGTCCCAAAATCATGTCGGGATTTTGGACAAAATAACTGTTGACGGTGAAGCCTTCGGGAGTTTTGTCGAGATGCACCCAATCAGGCTCGATGTCTATCACGCGGTCGCGCTTTTGCAGGAAGATGATGTCCGCGACGACCTCCGTTCCGGCGTTTTTCAAAAATGCGTTGTTTGGGAGCCTCACAGCACCCAAAAACTCTGCCCGCTGCGCGATGTACTTGCGGACTTCGCGGTTTTGCTTATCCAGCGTGCCGCTGCTTGTAATAAATGCCACGATACCGCCCGGACGCACCTTGTCGAGTGTCTTTGCGAAGAAATAGTCATGGATGAGGAAGTTATGCTTGTCGTACTTCCGGTCCGCTACCTTGTAATTCCCAAAGGGCACGTTGCCGATGGCAAGATCGAAAAAGCTGTCGGGCAGGTTGGTTTCCTCAAAGCCCTGCACCGCAATGTTTGCCTGCTGGTAAAGCTGCTTGGCAATCCGTCCCGTAATGCTGTCCAGTTCAATGCCGTACAGCTTGGATTTTGCCATACTTTCGGGAACAAGACCGAAAAAGTTGCCGATGCCCATGGCAGGCTCCAGAATATTGCCGGTCTGAAAACGCATGTTTACAAGACAGGCATATATAGCCTTGATGACGGTGGGAGAAGTGTAATGAGCGTTTAAGGTGGAGGCCCTCGCAGAGGTGTATTCACCCTCGTCAAGCAGCTCCTTCAGTTCGGCGTATTCCTTCGCCCATGAGGAGTTGTTTTCGTCAAAGGCTTGCGGCAGGCCGCCCCATCCCACATAAAGTGCAAGAATTTCCTGTTCTTCGGCGGTTGCAAGACGGTTTTCTTGTTCCAGCCGGTTGAGCAGCCGGATGGCGGCGACGTTGTAGCCGTATTTTGTTTTTTGGCCACCCATGCCGAGGTTGTCGTCAGTAATATGGAAATTGATGTGTTCCTGTTTCGGCAGTTCAGGCAGCAGGTCAATGCGGACTCTGCCTACTTCGCTGCCTCTGGTTTTCTGCCAGATGGGTTCCTCCTGCCGCTCAAGTACACCACGCACAAATGCGATACTTTCCCTGCGGAAAATTGGGAAGCCCACACTGCGCTGGAAAGTAATATCCTGCAAGCTGACTGTTCCGGCTTTCTCGTCGATGCTGTCAATTGCATAGCGCCGATCCTCAATGGTAAATTCAATTCCCAAGGCCATTTCTTTTTTGGCTGGTTGCTTTTCTATTTCTCCGACTTCACCATCCGGCAGCTCCAGCTCAAATTCCACATAGGTTTTTTCGTGCTCGCTGCCGCTGTCGATGGTGACGGTATCGCCCTCGCAGGTGATAGTCATATCGCCGGTTTCACGCATCCATGCAGGTGCGCCGGGATCGTCGGCCTTAATGGTGTCCGTATCTCTTTTTTCTGTTTCTATTCTTTCTTCGGCTGATTGTTCCGTCGCAATAAGATGGTCGTTTAAAGGATTTTCCCGCAGCATCTTGTCAAAGGCACTCCGTGCAAGCTCCTTGCCAAGCAGCGGGAAGCTCACATTTCGGAGCTGCACCATACTTTCGTCAAAGGAAAAAATCTCATATTCATCAGCATCAATATAAACGGTATCGCCAAAAGAAAAGGCATAGCGGGCGTTTTCCCGTGGAGGCGGCTCCGGATCAGAAGGAACCGGTTCCCGATTCAAGATTTCACGGGCGTAGGCTTGCTCGGCAAGCTGTTGACGGCGTTCCTCCGTCTCCTGCTGGTAAATAGGCAGATGTTCCTTTTCCTTTCGGTTCAGGTAGCGATCGGCGGCGATCAGTTCGCCAAGGCGCTTTTGCACCTTTGCCCAGAGTAAAACAATCTTTGCATCCGGCCCGATGGTTTTTCCGCTGGTGAGGGTTATTCCCTTGCCATCATGCCATTCATGAATATCGGTGCCTGTCAGGGCGGGTGTCCGTCCGCCAATACCGTACTCATTTTTTAAAAAATCGGCGTTCTCTTTTGCGGAGGCATTTTGCTGAAATTGCAGATAAATCCTGTACTTTCCGTCCTGTATACCGCTTCCTTGCTGCAAAACCGAGTCAATAGCTCCCTGGGGAATCGAAAAAGCAGAGGATTTTTCGTCCTCTGCCTGTTCGATCAGGGTTATTTGCTGCTGCACCGATAGCAATGCCGGTTGCTCATCAAGAAATTCATTCAGCAGGATCATGCTTCCAATGTGTCCGGTAATAACGCCCCAATCATAGTGGCTCTGTGATGTTCTTGCGGCGTAGCTGCCCTCCCAAAGATGGAGAACATTTTGATAGGTCTTGTACCCAACGCGATGATCTCCGTTGATAGTCAGTTCTGTATAATCATTATTAAAAATACTTCTGATATACTCGATACGCTCGCTGCTATCATCAAAGGTGACGTAAAAGTCCACAATTTCCTGCTTTGTCGCTTTTAAGTGCGGGGTAGAACGGAGGATTTGGTTGATAAGTGATGAATCATGAAAAAACGGAAGACTTTTGTCCTCCGCTCTTCGGTCATACCACGCTAATTGTAAATCAGCTCCGTCAGCACTGTTTCCTCCGCCTGATGTCTCAGGCTGTTCATGTGTCCCACCCACGCCATTTGATTGCTCGCTTTGTCTGGTGCGGGGCTGTTCATTAAGAGTCTCGACGTGATCTGCTCGACGCGTTCCTTCGCCGTCCGGTCGATCTCCGCCAGGTGGCTGTTCAGCTTGACCGACAGCATCAGGCTGGCGTACATTCCTTTCTTGTGATTTTTCAGATATGTTTTGTGCAACATCCCATACTTGCCGATGGGCGCTTCTTTCTCCTGCAGTGTCAGATCGGGTATCAGGTAATCGCCCTGCTGCGTGTAGGTCAGTTCCATATTCACCAATCCTTTCGGGACTCATATTTTGCTTTACGCTTTCATTGTGACGCACATCCTGATTTCCTGCAAAGGTACGGCTTTGTTTTTTCTCCGCAAGTTGCTGTTCCTTGACCGTCGCGCCGATTTCACGCAGAAGCATTTCGGAAATGTCGCTGGTGGCAGCTCCCAAACGGGAAACGGTATCCAACGTATTGAAGTTGACAATACCCTGAAAATCCTCAAAAATCAGATATTCGTCGGCGGGATAGCCGCAGCGGACTAAGAGCATGTAGGCCACAGAGCTTTTCAGGACGTCCTTGAAGATTACTTCCACGTTCAGGTCGTCCAGTTCCTCCAAAAAGCTGTTTCCCCGGCAGTCAACCAGGTCGGAGAGATAATCGGGGAAATTGTCGTCCACGGCGTTGCGGGCGGCGGAAACCAACTCGGCAGGCAGTTCGCTTTTGTTGTCCAACTCACCAAAGGTATTTTCCAGCGTTTCCGCAACAGCTCCGGCATATCTGTCCTGCATCATCCAAAGCACAATGGGGCCATTCTGGCGGCTGTTGGTATCCGACACATCAAACACGTGGCGCAGAGCAAGACGGCTTCCGGTGTCTTCGATGAGGGCGATTCCCTTTGCGCCCCGGGTTATCCACCGGCCCAGCTTCTGATTCCAAAGCTCAATCGGAGCGCAGGCCGTTGCCTCGGGGCGCTGTGCATAGATTAAAAGCTGATCCTGAAAGGGATATTTGTAGTTCCATGCCGCCGTCTTCAGAAAGGCAGTCCAGTTGACAGGGTTTTTCACTACGGTATGTGTCGTCCTTTCCGAAAGCTCTGTAATCAGTTGCAGCTTCGTTGCCAACTCTTATCCCTCCTTATCTCTCCGGCTCCCGGCTTTTCTTTTCGGCATGTCGCACCGGCTTTTCGGATGCAACCTTTTCCTGCTGGAGGCTTTTCAAATGGTGGATTTCATCCAACGCCCGGTTGCACAAGTCTTCAAGGGCAGTTAGACGTTCATTGCAGTAATGCCCCCAGTAGTAATTCTTTTCACCCTTGTTGCATTTCCAGGTTACAAATTTGGCTGGAGCATTTTTGTTTTGACCAATGACAAATTCCTCGTTTCCGACGCTCAAACGATCGGTTATGGTATACCCTGCATTGTTTTCTTTCTCCATTCCCAGCACCTCCTAACGCACCTGTTCTTGCTTTTTCTGCTTGGCCTGTCTTTCGGCCTGTATCTGTTTCAGCCGTTCCTTTGCCCAATCAGGTAACTTTTCCGGCTTTACCGTACCTAAAATGTCCTCCCGGTTCCAGCGGGATTCTTTGCCGGAATAGAGGTTGACGGTGTAGACCGCTCGACCTCTGGAATTGGCCACAGCACCAAAGCCGCCCGTTGCCAGCACAAGTTGCTTGTCGGCGGTCCTAAATTCAGGACGCAGTCGTTCCGCACGAATAACCACTACCTTGTTTTCAATGCTTTCCCCGTAATCGTCAGGAATGCAGTGCTCTATGGTAAAAGGCTCCAAGGGAGTAGCTATCTTAGCCCGTTCCGCCTTTACAGCTTCAAGCTGCGCCGTCACACGGGTGGTAAATTCCGTCATCATTTCCAAATAATCTGTGCTTCCAACGGCTTCAAAAAAACAGTCAATCCCCAAAGGATTATCCCAAGTACAGTTGCACACCATATACGCGCAATCTGTTTTCCTGTCGTCCACCCCAAAGAGAATTTCCTTATCTCCAACACAGATGGCGTGTTTTACCTCATAGGTATCCACCGTCCGTTTTTCATCGTTCACTTTCATTCTCACTCCAATCCAAGCACAGAAAAAAGACGAAGTTGCCACTTTTTTCCGCCTGCCTTTATTTCATTTTTCTCCGGATGTGTATAAAGGACGCTTAGAAATTCCGGTTTTTCGTATTTTCAAATTGTTCTGAGTCCTCCTTCCATGTTGTTTTTGGTCATAAACGTAAAAAACCCCCTGTGTTTCCACAAAGAGCTGCTATTACCTGCCGAAAAAGAAAAGCGAATGTTTTTTGACCTCTTTTACAGACATTATCTACACCTTATCCACTTAATCTCCATTTAGCATCTACCCAATTCTGCTGTTGCCTTGTCAAATAAGGGTACGGAATGTTTTTGGGTTCGTCTGTTCTGTCTGTTCCACAAAAGGCTTTCTATATGTAGTTTTAGGAATATTACCTACTGATAGACAGAATATTTCTTTTTCGGCTGGTAAGCTTTTAGGGGGTGAGGTGTGGAGAGGGGGACGGCACAGAAACGCTTTGCGACGCCTGCAAAAAAACTGATAGACTACCCCCTTTGTATGACGCTTGGAAATTCATACGGAAAATATATAAGCCGGGCACTTTTTGCACACGGCAGGACTACATCTTATCGTTCCTGCTCTCTTTGCCGCTTTTTGTACCAGCTTTCCAGAAGCTGGACAATAAGGTCCTCCTTTTGCTTCTCGTTAAAGTTCTTAGGAAAAAAACGGTCAATGCGTTCACGCTGAATATTGATTTTTTCCTTTTGGTTTGGTTTTTCCTCCGTGAGAATGGAATAAATGACATCAGTATTCAGCCTGCCTTCCTGACTAAACTTCTTAAGCCGCTGCGCCTGAGATAAAGACGGAGTGTTCTCTTCCTGCTTCATCGTTGTAAGCAGCTCCACCTGTTCATTTTCGGTCAGGTAGGAGATTTCCACGGCAGGGTTAAAGGCAATCTGCTTTTCGTCCACCATTTCAAGGATGGGCACTATGAGTTCGGTTAAACGGATATAGCGGAATATCTGGTTTTTGCTTTCACCAACTTGTTCAGCTAAAACTTCACTTGATTTTTTCCCGTCCAACCTGTTCCCAACTTGGGAACAAGTTAAATCCGTCCTTTGTCCTTGCCTGTTCATGGCTTCCAGCTTCATTTTATAGGCAAGAGCTTTTTCGCTTGGCAGAATGCTTTCCCGTTGCAGGTTGCTGTCAACCATAGCGACAATTGCTTCGTCATTGTTCAGCTCGCGGACAATGCAGGGCATTGTTTCTTTGCCCGCCAGTTCGCTGGCTTTCTTGCGCCGGTGGCCGGCAACCATTTCATAACCACCGTCAGCTTTGGGCCGGACAAGGGCGGGGACTAAGATGCCATACTGTTTTACACTGTCCGCCATTTCTAGCATGGCTTCATCCGCCTTTACCTTAAAAGGGTGGTTCGGGAAATCGCTGATTTCCGATAAAGAAATATCCATGACCTTCTCGCGCTGTTTGTCCTCGCGGCTTGCATCCGTTTCAAAAAGTTCATCTACCGAGGTCAGCTTCATGTTTTTGACGTTGCTTTTTACCAATGTCCTGCACCTCCTTTGTGAAGGCTTGATAGGCCTTGGCAGCTATCCCATGCGGGTCGTGCGCGAAGATACTTTTTCCCTCTGCGCTCGTTTCGGCTGCCCGGATGGACAATGGGATTTCTGCTTTGAAAACGCACAGCTTGTCGCCGTAATCCCGCCGAAGGACAAAGGAAATATCTTTTGAAAAGTTGGTGCGGTTATCTACCATTGTAAGAAGAACGCCGTCAACCGTCAGTTTCGTATTGATTTGCCTTCTCACTCTGGCGATAGTCTGCAAAAGCTGCGTCATTCCTTTGGCAGGCAGATAGTGTGCTTGGACGGGAATGATCACGCTGTCCGCGGCAGCTAGGGCGTTGATGGTCATCATTCCGAGCGAAGGCATACAGTCGATCAGGATATAATCGTACTTCTGTTTGACGGCATTAATATAGCTGCGTAGCACCATTTCTCGGCTCATAGTGTTTACCAACGACACTTCGATGGCAGATAGTTCAATATTTCCCGGCATCAGGTCAACGCCTTCTTCTTGGCGCAGTATGCCTTCATCAGGATCATACTTCTCCTCGGTCATGATTTTTGTAAGGATTGTTGCCAAAGTTACAGGTAAATTGTCCGGTTGATGAAAGCCCAAGGAATCCGTTAGGTTGCCCTGTGCATCTGCGTCTACCAGTAGCACCTTTTTACCCTGTCTGGCAAGACCAATGCCGAGGTTAACAGCAGTTGTTGTTTTGCCTACGCCTCCTTTTTGGTTGGCGAGGGCGATTACTTTAGACATCTTGTTTACCTCCTTTAACGCAAAAAAGCCGCTTGCTTTCTTGAAACGATAAAGCAAACGGCTTCTTTACTCATTTTATATATGATAAAGAGAATGCCAGATAAGACCAGCATTCCCTTAATATTTTTCAATTAATGAAGAAGAATTTTAAGGCTTATATTTCCTTCCAAATAAATTTTTTTTGTCATTCCATCGCTCCATATAAAATCAGTTTTAACTATAATTTTAAATATTGTGGTCAAGGATTGTTCTTGCGCTAGGTGTAAACAACTTATCAAAGAGTATCCGATTTCTCTCATTAGCATCCCTAATCAATTTATCAAAAGAGATTACCTCGATATAAGCACCGGGATCTGGATTATAACCAAAGTATCCTTCTCCGTCTGGTGTAATTCGTAAACCTGCAAATTTTGCATCTTCCTTTAGTGAATCAGTCATATCTGCAATGACATAACAATAAAAAGCAGTGTTTGAGACATTCCCAAATGGTCTACCATTAGCACGCATTTTCTTGCCATTTTTTATTTCTTCCACATATCGTAGCACTTGATGAATTGGGTTTTTATCATCAGGCTTTAAGTCATTTCGATTAGGCTTTTTAAATTCAATAATCGTTATGGAGTTGAATGAATTATCCTTATCCGAGAACGATATAGCTTCGTCAAAAATAGCAATATCCATTCTGTCATCAGATTCCGAATCTATAACAGGTATGGATTTCATTTGCTTATCCGAAGCTAAAAAATTATGATAGGCTAATCTTTCATTTATAATCCAAAGATTCATTTCCTCAAAACTTATTTCATCTGATGTATATCGCATGGGACAAATTATTGAATGAACGCTCTCTTCAGAAGCATATTTCCCATCGGGTGTTATTTGAAGAGCATTTTCCAGCAGATCTAAAATTACTTTTCGCCTAACGATATATTCCGCAAGGCTGGTTTTACTCAATCCATTAATTTGCTTGTAATATTCATCATATCTTGCCTTTACGTCACTTGCTGAAAGAAGATTCTTAGACAAATCCTCTTGCAATTGTTCACCTGTCTTTTTCGTTTCTAAATCCCATTGTAGTAATTCTTTGTATAAAGCTATATCTAATTCTTTGTCGCTAATATTGGGAGCAATAGCATCATACGTAGTAGGGCGTTGGGCAACCAAATAACGATACTTAGGTTGGCGATGGGTTACATAGTCATTTATTCTTTTTTCCTTTTGTTTTATGATTTCGTCAAGATAATCATTTAAATAAGTAACAATGTAGTTGTTCGCTGCATCAATCAATTCTTTTTCGGGTAAATTTTGCTCTATGTCTATCTGACCGTTTTTCTCAAAATCGAAATTTGTTCTTGATGAGTTGACTGCGCCATCCAGATATGAACTGGATAAAAAGCCAGCATAATGAAAACTCTTTCCTGTTTCATCATAGATTCGGCCTTGCAAGTTGGGTAAATACTTATTGAGTTGATACGATTTCACTTCTCTTTTGTTAGCACAAAGATGTAATTCGTGTGCATTTGCACCCTCCGGCATCTTTATATGATATAATGTAAAACTTCGTTCTGCGATATTAAATCTATCTTGGTGCAAAGAATCTCTTATGAATCTGTCAAAGTAATCATTAAGCCAGAATTGTTCGCCTAAACTATCTTGTACAACAATTTTCGGACAATCATCAAATAAAAAATATACAAGACAATGCTCAATAATTTTTTTTGCTAGAACTTCTAAAGATATAGGGCACTTTTCACGAAAATTACGTTTAAATCCTTCAAGCGTTACTGTTGTTTGATATTCATTAGAAGCTGAATCCTGAATGTTGTCATCTGGAGTTGTTCCATTAAAATCAAACGAAAATAGTCTGTCTCTCCATTTGCCATCTTCAAAAAAAGTGCTAGATATCTCCACCTTCTCAAATGCTTTTAACCATAAGAAGCGCCCTATTCCCTTGCAACCTTTTTTCCATTTTAATGAGGAATCAGCTGTTCTAAAAGATTGATAATTATCGGATGTAAATCCATTACCATTGTCTGTAATAGAAAATGCTTCAAACGGAGTTACTTCGATTTTGCCATTAATATCATATTGGCTTGTTTCTTGCCGCTGTGCAAATACTCGAATTAGTTTATTGGACACAGTCTCTGAATCTTCAAGAGATTGAATTGAATTGACAACAGCTTCAAACAAAGGCCAAAGTGATTTAGACTCCGGCAAAAACGTATTATTTATTCTACCCTTCAAATCAACAGTAAACTGTGCCACAACAATATCTCCTTCCCATTATGGTTGTACCAATTCAAAGTAACAACTGACAGTTATTAGCTACTATATCCATTTAGGAGCGATTCCAACTTAACTAATAGTTACTACAGATTCTGCATCCCCTAAAATCTTCTCGTGATACAATCTTCTTGTTTTTGTAAAGATATATATTTTGTTAATTCTTTTATCCCGATATATTGCGACTTGGCAATAAGCCTAAATTACTGTCCGAGTATTTTCTATTTTATAACCGACAATGCCCTAAAATTATCTACGCTTACGTAATTTAGGTATTAAGCTAAAAATCATAGAATTGTGCTAAATTCAAAAAATGCAAGTTCAGTCACAGTCGCTTCATTGTCGAAGCCAAAAAAGCTCGTACATTAAGAGTGTTTCCTTCCATGTGCTCAACTGCTGAACGAAAAATATATCGATATATTTCGCTCTCACTTATATTTAGCTGCCGTGAAAGAAGATTAGCAATTTGTTCAGTCTCATTTTTGCAAGCGTTTCGAATGGTGCCACGTGTTTGAATAGTTGCATTGTAATCATTTTGTGTTGCGAAATCAGGAAGTGGATTATCATAATCAGCAAAATTTTGAATGTCTTGAACATTATAATTGAGTTGTTGATTGGAATAAGCACGTCTCATATGCGCAAGCAAGTCCGCACGATGATCTTTCATTTCTTGATATAGTAAAACTTCAGGTGTATAGGGTAGGAATTTTATTTTTCGAGTATTCGCTTCATACTTTTCAATAATATCCCTATTGCCAAATTGCTTAAAGGGTATAATATCTGTCTCTACATCCTTATCCAAAAACGCAGTAACATACACGTTGTCATAAAAGATATAATTCTCTGCCTCAACGTAGAAATTGATGATGTTTGGGTATCCACCCACACCTAAAACCCTTACATCCAAATAATAACTATCGGTACAAAGCGAATTATATTTATTTAATAGTGCCATGAAAAGCGCTTTGGCCATTTCATCCTCTACGATTACAATAATATCAGCCATAGTATCTTCACGCATTCCGATCGCTCCGATAGCCTTAGCTGGTGGACAATTATAGGTCACACATACACGCTGCAAACTCTGCTCCAACAGAATCACATATTTTTGTGATTTAATAATACTGGAGGAGTGAGTCGAAATAATAATCGTTAAATGCTTTTCATTCGCCAAATCTTTTAATAGCTGAATCAATCTAATCTGCGCTGCTGGATGCAACGCCATTTCCAATTCATCAATAAGTACAAGCGAGTTATGCTCGACCATTTCAATATCATAAAGTAGATTGAGTAAAACAATCTCCCCAAAGCTAAAATTTTGCTCAGTAAAGTATCTTCCTCTACTTTGCGGTATTGCAAATGCCGTATTTCTTCTGCGTTGATCTGCGTTTCCATTTCTTGATCTCAGATCTCCAACTGTAATTCTAATCATTGGAGTGAACCGTTCCGTTTGCATAATGCTGTTTAAGGCAGAAATAAGCCAAGCATCAGCACGTACTTGTTTTCTCGGAATATTAATTACTTGTGTAAAGATACGCTCACTTTTGGTACTAATATGTACAACATCTGTAAAGCCAAATTGTGAAAAAACATCACCATTTGTATCTGGTTGCCAACGACCGCTTGCACGCTTAGTATATCGTACGGACAATGTATCCGTACAATATGTTATAGATCCTGTATTCTCATCATAATTTTGTATACTTGTTGTGGGAAACCCAATGCGAAAAGCATTGCTGTTGCATATTCTGTTCAAACATGTGAGAAGTGTTGTTTTCCCCGTTCCATTTTCTCCGGTTAATATATGAACGCCATAAGAAGGTATTTCAAATTCCAGGTGTTTCACACTACGGATATTATCAATAACTATTTTTCTCATTTGCTACCTACAATCTTAAGAAAATTATGTTAGATTAATCCCCTAAATCCAAAATAGAAATTTGTGAATGTTTATAACCTTTATCTGTATTCTTACGCATCGTTTATAACAAAAAATTACCATATTAAGATTATCACATTTTTTAAAAAATGAACAGAAAAAGCAAAGCCTTTACTCCACTCTCTATTTAACTTATATCTGCAAATTTCAGAATCTGCTTTGCTATTTTCTACAAATCTCTTTTACAATAAACAAATAAGGAAGGTGAAAATTTTTGAGTATTGTATATGATGATGGAAAAAATGATTTACCATCCGACCAATTGCATCGATTATTCTAGTTGGTTGGCTGGTCCGAAGGTTCTGAATTTTAAAAATCGTATTTTATAAATGGCTCAGCTTTTATTTGCTCTCCTCTTAGCCAGATGCTTGAGAATGTAGGGTAATAGAGCCTTTGAGCTATATTATCAATTACTTTATTTTGTGAAACTGACACAAATGACAAGTAGATATTTTAAAAATATTCACTGTATATAAAAAAACTCTAGACTATAATTTAATCTACAGTTTTGGCTGTTTTTTTGTATTACTATTTTGACTGAACTTTTGACTGAATACTTAGAAATATTTACGACGTTTTACAGGTATTTAATTGAATAAAAATGATTTTGTCCAATCCCCATATTTAATTAAATCTCTACAAGTTCGCTTATACCAACGGTTTCAGGTTATTAGTTTAACTATCACCAATTTGGGAATTGGTGGGTTTGAGAGGACTCGAACCTCTGACCACTTAGTCCTCTCAAAAACATCAGTTAAATCCTCTATAAACTCTGGTTTAAACTTCCCTCATATTATTAATTGTCGTTTATTCTCCTTTAACATCAGGCATGAAGTCCTGCATACAGTCGTCCATATCCAGTAGAAAAGAGAATAGAAAGTATCGTTGTGCCTTTGGGTGGGTTGCCAACAGATTCACATCCTCCGGAAATTCCATGCCTACAACATCAAATAGAATTCTCAGGATGTCCAGCATTTCGCTTCCCCGGCTCGTGCTGTATAGCTTGGTAAGCATGTCCGAAATCCTGTTTATTGCTTCGATATTGTTGCCGGAGAAAGTCCAGATAGTTTCAATCAATGGGGCAGTCGTCGCTCCGGATATGAGGTTAATTTTGTCCTTGCTGATTAAGTTTTCAGAAATGAGGATACCCTTTTTAATAAGCGCGTTGTAATTGGTGTTAATCTCACTCATTGTCTTTGCCTCCTTTGTAATCATATGTTTTTCTTTGTTTCTTTCCATAACCTTTTATAGCCGTCCGTATAGTTTGATAACATTTTTACAACAATTTTCGAAAACAGGTGTTTTTATATTTACAATAAATGGATATATTTTGATAACAATTTTGATAACATTGATAACAATTAGGGCAAGAGCATATTTTCTCACCATTAGAAGGGTATAAAGAAACCCGCCTAAACTCAGTGTTCATGCGGGTTCGTGTATTCTTTATGGCGGAGAAGGTGGGATTCGAACCCACGTGCCCTTGCGGACAACCGCATTTCGAGTGGTCAAATTAAAAGAGAAAATAGAGGAAGTTATCGGTAAATGCATGTAGATAAAAACCCACGAAACTCTTATAGAATCAGGTTTCCAGAGAATTATTCCTTATTTACAAGGAAAGTAAAACATAGCAAAAAAATAACGAAAAAGTTGATCCAAAACCTGTTTTGGATAGAACTCGGATAGAACTAGAAAAAACTATCATTTTTAACTCTTAGATTTGCTTTCACCACTTGCCGTTGACAAATTCGAGAAAAGTGAGTGAAGCAAATGAATTTTGATGAATATTGTTCTTCAGTAATTGATCGTTATCCTGAATATGTCACACAGAAAGAAATGTGTGTCATCTTGGGTATTTGCACATCCACGGCCTACTCCATCCAGAAAAAAGGCATGATTCCATTTGAATATATAAACACATCAGAAGGAAGAAGACAACGGATAAAGATTATCGACATCCTGCGATACCAATACGAAACGATGTGCTTTACTGAATCAGAAAATAAATTTATTGAAGGTTTGCGCCGTTATTACCAAAAGCAATTGCGTAAAATTCCTAAACTGCTTTTAGTTTCTGATGTAATGCGTTTTACTGGATATTCAAAAACAGCAGTAAACAATTGGATACTGCGCAATGAATTGAAGCCTCTGAGCTTTAAAAACAAGCGAATACAATCATTTCGTAGAGGTAAGGGGTCCGTTATAACAAAAGATACCTTTCTTGATTTTTTAACCGGCCCGTATTATAGGAACATAACAAGGAAATCAGACGTGCATAAAGAGCAAGCCAGACAATATGAGCAACTCTTTGACACTTTCATGTCAAAGCGAGGTGCTGTGAATGTCTGATTATACCTTCCTTATTAATAGGTATCCCAATTTTGTAACGAAAGATCAGTTTTATAGGATATGCCATATCAGCAAAAAAACAGCGCTGTATTATCTGGAGAATGGCGTAATTCCCTGCATTGATTCTGGGAAAAAGACACGTAGATATAAAATTGCGTTGAAAGATATTATTTTCTTTCTACAAGACAGAGATGAAAACCCCACGAAATACCATCTACCGAATCATTTTAACAATCCTTTTTTACCGAGTGAAATTAGGCAGTATAAGACCAAACCACGACCTGATACTTATAAATACGTATACAAGCTAAAAGGCATAAAAGAAGTTAAAGATTATCAGAAATATCTAGAACAGCAATTTAAAGATTATCCAGATATGATGACCAATTTACAAATACAGCAAGTTACGGGACATTCAATTAGTACAATAGTTTCATGGTGTAAATCTGGAAAGGTAAGATATCTCATGCACCATAATGCTTATCTTCTACAAAAAAATAGTGTTATTACCTATTTATTCAATCGGGAGTTGCAACAATATAAAAGCAAATAAAAAAAATACCTTTTACTTTCATCAACTTTTAAAATTGAGCTAGCTGGAATTTGAAGTATTAAAGGTAATTTCCCTGACAAATCATGTGAAGTGCGTGCAATTCTGGAGACTGGGTAATGATGAAAGAATGTCGGTTTTTATGCGGCGTTATATTATAAAGCATGAAGAGTAAAAAAGCAGAAACAATTCTAGAATGTTAGAGATGTGCTTCTGCTTTTTTTATGCAATTTAATCGATTACGACCGATTACGACAAGATTCCCCTGGAAAATATCCGGATTATATAGGATAGTAGTATATAGTAGAGTTATATCTACCGCCTATTAAGGCGAAGCTGGCTGAATTCGATAAAATAGCAATAATGTGCAGCTCAATAAATCCGAATTTGATGGTGCGGTTGCTATAGTGATATTGGAAATTGATGGTACAATAAAGAACGCTTTATTTAGACTAAAAACATATAGGAGGTGATAAAAAATGTTTATGCCTTGTAAAGAATCAATTCTTGAGATGACTCCTACTGAATTTGAAAAGCACTCATTGCGTATATTGACTGAGCAGATACAAGATATTGGAAATTGCAACTTTCAACATAATAAGATTATGGAGGTACATGATGGAAATTATCAAATTGATGGATACATAGAGTTTGAGCTTATGGGCATTTATTATAAAACTTTAATAGAGTGCAAACATTATAAAAGTAGTATATCCAGAGAAAAAGTTGCTGTACTCTATGACAAAATACGAGCTTGTGGAGCAAATAAGGGTGTATTGGTGTCATCATCTAATTTCCAAAGTGGTGCAGTACAATATGCGTCAAAACATGGTATTGCATTAATTCAGTTGACTGATGCTGACAGTATATATGAAACACGATCTGATTTCACAGAAAAAGGTGGTGCATTTGCTACGCAAAAGAAAAAAGCATGCTCTTATATAGGTGTAATGCAGGTCGGGGATGAGCATATTGTAAATTGTTTGTATTTAAGTAACACAGAGTTAAATGTAAGAGATTTCTTAATTAAGAGAAGTCAGGAGGAGCAGAATGAGAAAGGCATTGTGTGTTGGAATTGATAGTTACGAAAAAATCAAGGATTTACATGGATGTGTTAATGATGCAAATGGGGTGAAAGCAGCGTTAGATAGAAATGGCGATGGAACACTAAATTTTTCTACGAAACTTCTATGTGCAACAAGCGAAGCATCTTACATTACTAGAGAGGGATTGAAAGATGCAGTTCAAGATCTTTTTAGAGATGAATCCGAAGTTGCTGTTTTTTATTATGCCGGACATGGTTCTTATGATGCACTTGGTGGATATCTATGTACTAGCGAAGTGGAAAGAGAAGATCAAGGGTTATCATTGAATGACCTTATGGGGATAGTAGCTGATTCCCGTGCACAAAACAAAATTGTAATACTTGATAGCTGTTTTAGCGGACGAGCAGCAAATTCAAAAGAAATGCAAAATTATTCTGTGCTACATAACGGCACAACTATTTTAGCGGCATGCGACGAAAATCAGTATTCATCGGAAGAAAATGGTCATGGTGTTTTTACATCGTTGTTGATTGAAGCATTATATGGTGGAGCAATGAATCTACTTGGTGAGGTTTCTCCTGGCAGCATTTATTCTTATATAGATAGTTCTTTGGGAGGATGGGAGCAACGACCAGTGTTTAAGGCAAATATAAAGCAATTTGTTTCGCTCAGAAAAAATGCTCCACCAATTGCTATTGGAGAATTGCGTCGCATTACGGAATTCTTTATTACGCCGTATGATGAATACGCATTGGATCCTACATATGAACCAGATAAACACGAGGCTGACATTAAAGATGTAAATCTTGAACATGAAGAGATATTTTCTATTTTACAAAAATATGTGAAGCTAAATTTAGTGGTACCGGTAAATGCTGATCATATGTACTACGCTGCGATAAAACATGAGTCGTGTAAATTAACAGCTCAAGGACAACATTATTGGAATCTGGTAAATAAAGGAAATGTTTAAAGATATTCATGATGTTAGAAGCGGCTATAAGTCCATGCATGTTGTGGACATTTAAGTATATAAATATTAAGTGGAGGTCATGAAAATGGGAAAAAAGAATGTGTTCATAAGTCATCGTTGGGATTATGAAGAGGATTACGAGAAAATTAGTGCAGTATTAGATAGGTCAAAATATGACGTGTCTGATCGTTCGATTGAGAGTTCTGATCCATTGGTGGGAACAAAAAAGCAAGTGACAGATGCAATAAAAGGCAAGATTGATAGTGCTAGTGTGATTCTTGCACCAGCACGTCCAGCAGCAGTTACGGCAGGCAGCATGGGACGTGCAGAAATTAATTATGCTATTAGTAAAGGAAAGAAAATTATAGCAGTTAACACTGGAACGACAACTAGTGTAGCATCTTTTTGGGAAGATAATGATATTGAAGTTATTGCATGCAGAAAAGATAGTTTGGAGAATGCTATAGGGTAAAAGTGAGTATTCTCTTTTATTAAAGTAAAATAGCGCATGATTAGAAATACTCTTATCCTACAAATTACAGTTTATCGAGTAGACTACATGCACGATCAATACGATTTGAGTTTCGTATTATGTTTAATAACAGTTTAATCCTGTCGCGTTTTGAACTGCACATTATCCATATTGCACAAATAATCGAATGAATTAGAGAAGATAGGCTCTTAGCTTATGTTCTCTTTTTATATATAACCAATTTAAGAAGCCGTTTGCCTTATTATCCCGATAAAGCAAGCGGCTTTTTTGCGTGAAAGGAGAAAATCAAAGTGTCTAAAGTAATCGCCCTTGCCAATCAAAAAGGCGGCACAGGGAAAACAACGACGGCAGTCAATCTTGGGATCGGTCTTGCGGTACAGAGTAAAAAGGTGCTGCTGGTGGACGCGGACGCACAGGGGAACCTGACGGATTCATTGGGCTATCAGGAGCCGGACAATCTGCCTATTTCGTTGGCTACCATCCTGACCAAGGCTATGATAGAGGAACCATATGAGTACGACGAAGGAATTCTTCACCATGCGGAAGGTGTAGACCTGATGCCGGGAAACATTGAACTGTCTGCTATTGAGGTGTCGCTGGTCAACACCATGAGCCGGGAAACGATACTCCGCACATATATCAACACGGTCAAAGACAGGTATGATTATGTGCTAATAGATTGCATGCCCTCTCTTGGCATGATGACCATCAACGCCCTTGCAGCCGCAGACAGCGTAATCATTCCCGTCCAGGCCCACTATTTGCCCGTTAAAGGAATGACACAGCTTTTACAGACCATTGCCAGGGTGAGAAGGCAAATCAATCCCAGACTTACCATTGAAGGTGTGTTGCTAACAATGGTGGATAACCGCACCAATTTCGCAAAGGATATTTCCTTTGTCCTGCGGCGGGACTACGGCGACAAGCTGCGAGTTTTTCAAACGGAAATTCCCCTGTCCATCCGGGCGGCTGAAACAAGCGCGCAGGGAAAAAGCATCTATGCGTTCGATCCGCACGGAATAGCTGCCAGAGCCTATCAATCCTTTACAAAGGAGGTGCAGGACATTGGCGAAAAACGACGTGCGAAACAGCATCAAGCTGACCTCAGTAGATGAATTATTTACCACGGAGGAAAACCGCGCAGATAGTCAGCTAGAAAAGGTTCTGGATATTCCCCTGTCGGAAATCAGTGATTTTTCAAATCATCCTTTTAAAGTAAAAGCGGATGAAGCTATGCTGGAAATGGCAGACAGTGTAACACAGTACGGCGTTTTAGTCCCCGGCCTTGTACGCCCCAAAGTAGACGGCGGCTATGAAATGGTGGCCGGACACCGCCGCAAAAAAGCAAGCGAGCTTGCGGGCAAGGAAACAATGCCCTGTATTGTCCGTGAATTGGACGACGATGCTGCTACAATTATCATGGTTGACAGCAACCTACAACGGGAAAGCATTTTGCCGAGCGAAAAAGCCTTTGCCTATAAAATGAAGTTGGAAGCCATGAAACGTCAAGCAGGCCGACCAAGCAAAGAAAATTCAGTTCAAGTTGAACTGGATTATAAAGGACAACAATCACGGGATTTATTAGCAAAACAAACTGGAGAAAGCGGCCCTCAAATTCACCGTTACATTCGCCTTACCTTCCTGCTCCCCTCTATTCTTGAAATGGTGGACGAAAAAGAGATTGCTTTTAATCCAGCGGTGGAAATCTCCTACCTGTCCGAAAATGAACAGCAGGACCTTTACAATACCATACAGTCGGAGGACTGCACCCCTTCCCTATCACAAGCACAGCGGATAAAGAAGTTCAGCCAGGAAGGCAGGCTGAACGCAGATGTCATTTATTCCATTCTCACGGAAGAAAAGCCCAATCAAAAAGAAAGATTCCATATTCAGCGTGACCGTATCGACCGCTATTTTCCTAAAAACTTTACCGAAAAACAAAAGGAGGAGTTAGTTGTCCAGCTTCTGGAAAGCTGGTACAAGAAGCGCCAGAGGGAGCAGCAGGAGCGATGAAACAGGTTACTACAGCTGCATAAAAATAATCATTTTGCTCTCAAACCAGCAGGAGCATTTTTTATTGTCCTTTTTTAAAAGGAGGTGCCTCCATGTACTTTACAGAAGGACAGTTGCGCAAATACGAACGCATCATGCAGGAAAAACCGGAATTTGACCGCAAAAGTATTATTACTAAAACGGTAGAAGAACGGGATTGCAAGCACTGTCTTTACTTTGTCAAGCATCACAGTAAATGCAGCAAGAAAAAGTGCGTTTTGTTTGAAGAGTAACAACCTTATAGAAATTGTATGCCAAGGGGGTGGTATGTCCATTTGTTTGCAGTCATCGAATTGGGGGCTTGCCGTTTCCCCCTCCCCACACCCCTCCCCTCAAAATTTACCAGCCGAAAAAGAAATACTCTTCGTCTGGTAAACCACTAAATTGATCCCAGAAAGGAACCTTTTTATGAAACAGACAGCAGAAAAGAAGCCGAAAGTCTTTCGTACCCTTATTCGCCAGGTTCATACGGACAATAAGGAGATACAGAAGGATAACAAAGTTCAGGCTACTGAGAAGGAGCGAAAAAACCAACCGCCCTTCTTTTTCGGCCTGTAATGGTGCTCTCTATTTAAACGCAGAGAGCTTTTTTTATGAACGGGACGGCGATTCATCCCTATTCCGCCATCCATTTGATTGGAGAGTGATAGCAAAATGGATGATTCTAAACGCATGGTTGATACCTATGAGGTAAAACACGCCATCCATGTCGGCGATAAAGAAATCCTCTTTCTGGTAGATGAGAAAATAACCTCCTGCCCGTATATTGTGTGCAACTGTTCCTGGGATAACCCTTTAGGCGTTGACCAATATAGTGATGCCATGGGAAGCGCGGACTATCTGGAAATGATGACGGAGTTTACCGAACGCGTAAGAAAACAGCTTGAAGCGGTTAATGCGGAACGGAACAAGATTACTGTTCCTTTACAGCCTTTTACTTTGAAGCATTGCATCCCAAGCGATTACAAAGAGAACATTGAAAACAAGGTGGTAATCATCCGCGCGGAATGCCTGCACCCCGAATACCGTACCGCCGATAAGCAGCTTGTGCTGGTCACTGGCGGTTTTGGCGCTTATGGCAATTCCAGAGGCCGCGCGGTCTACACCGTTAACCTTTACTCCGGCAAGGAATCGCGCTGGAACCGGGAGGATATTTTAGGTTCGCTTAAACCGGAATATATGCCCGATTGGGCAAAGAAACGCCTGAAACAGATACAGGCCGAGCGGCAGGCAAGGCATAAAAATCAGGAACAAGAGCGTTAGGGGGGTTGAGTTATGGAAAAAGAGATTAATGCCGGATATACCATTACCGACCGACTGACCGTAGCAAATGCTGAATTTGTCATCGGGCAGAGCGACAGTGCCCCCGCCAAATTTGTAACCTGGAAGGTCAAAAAGGGTGAAAGGGATTATTATTGGGGCCATTACAGCAATGACCGCCTGACTGCCCTTGAAGATCTGTGCAATCGCGCGCTGGATGAAGTCCATCATTTGAAAAGCCTCCGGCAGGAGCAAAACGCTGGCAAGAACCCGGTGAGGCAGAATGGGAAGAAAAAGTCTGTACCGGAGCGTTAGGAGGGTTATAGCAAGCGACTATAACTTCTATGCTTACTGCTTTAAAAAGGCAAAAGAACGGCTCATGATAAAGGTAAGGGTAAACAAATACAGCCCGCTCTCAAAAAGGAAAAACGAAGTCCGAAACGATAAAGGGCCTTGTTATTCGGAGCAAACAGGAAAGCTATCCACAACCAATACTCATTTAAGGAAGGAGGGATAAACGTTGGTAACGAAATTGCAGTTAATTACAGAGTTATCGCAGACAATAGCCCGCAGCATCACAAGAAACTATGTCAACTGGACCTCCTTTCTGAAAACGGCTGCCTGGAACTATAAATATCCTTTTCAGGACCAGCTTTTGATTTATGCGCAGCGACCCGAAGCTACAGCCTGCGCTCCCATCGAAATATGGAATCAAAAATTGGGCCGTTGGGTCAACCGCGGGGCAAAGGGCATTGCCCTCATCAATGATAGCGGGGACCGGTTGAGCCTGCGCCATGTGTTCGACGTGTCGGACACAAACAGCCGGAATAACCGTCCCTCCATCCTTTGGACAATGCGGGACCGGTACGCCGAAACCGTAACAGAAACGCTGGAGAATGCCTTTGGCGGCCTGGAGGATAAAAGCAGCTTGCCCGCCGCCTTGTTTTCAGCCGCCCACAATGCAGTGGAGGACAATTTTACGGATTATCTCCCCGACTTGCTTTCCTTTCGGGAGAACAGCTATTTGGAGGAGCTGGACGACCTCAATGTCGAAATCTATTTCAAAAACGCTTTAAAAAGCTCCGTGGCCTACATGCTCTTAGTTCGCTGCGGCTGTAATGCCGATCAATACCTGACTTTAGAGGATTTTCAAGACGTTGCCAATTTCAATACGCTGGATACCGTTTCCCGCCTGGGAACCGCTGCCAGCGATATTTCTGAAATGCTCCTGCGGGAAATCGAGACGACGGTCAAGGAACTGCAAATCACGGAGAAAAAACAAAACCGCACCTTTGCAAAAAATCAGGATGTTCCGCACAATGAAAGCGTAAAGCAAGCTCAAAAGTCTGAAAGGATTGATGAATATGGAACTGACTTACACGTTGCACGGCGATTATCTGATACCCGACCTGACGCTGCCGGAGGAAGCAACGCCCATAGGCAAGTATGGGATGTTGCGCAAAACATATCTGAAGAACCACAGGAAAGGGATGTACGCCAGCCTGATGCTGTCTGGCAAGCTGAACAGCCACCTGACGGAAATCGACCGGACGGCGAAGGAGCACATCGAACAAATCACGGTGAAGCTCTTGCAGAGAAGTCCCGCGCCGGACAAGGCGACCGACCCGCTGGGCTGGACGGGACACATGAACAGCCTGCGGCATTCGGCGGAGGAGACAGTCTTAACGGAGCTGATTTACAATTAACATGGTATGACAGGGAAACGGAGGATAGAAGTCTTCCGTTTTTCCATTCCACGCCGCTTATTAATCAAATACTTCGCTCGACACCTCATTTGAAAGCGACAAAGCAGGAAATTGTGGCTTTTTATACTGTTCACGAGGACAATAGCGAGCGTACTCAATACATTAAAAGCATCTTTAATAACGACTATACAGAGTTGATTATCGGTGAAGATCAGCATGTCGGGTATAAGACCTATCAAAACGTTCTTCATCTTTGGGAAGGCAATTACGCCTCAAGAATATCCCAAGGGTATTACGACTGGGGCGTCATTGCCGGACATTTCGGCAGCATGATATTGCTGAGCGAATTCCTTGATCAACCGATGTTACCCTCGGTTCAGCAGCAAATGACCCTGATCGAACAGGCGGAGGAAGAAAAATCCTCCGCTTTTTCTATTCCCCAGGAAGTTATTGATACGGTTTTACAGCAAGGAAGCGGTATCCAGGACGGCAAATACCGGATTTGTCTGCACTTTCAACAGAATGTTTCTACAAAAGAAACAATTGACTTCTTGAAAAAAGAATACGGCATAGGCGGGCGCGCACCCGTTCTGATCGGTTCCGATATCGACGAATGGCACGATTCCAAGGGCATCACTCTTACCAGAGGAAAGCACACCGAACCTGACATAAAAATAATTCTACCCTGGGCAAAGGTGCAAAAACGCCTTGGCGAACTGATTGCCGCCGACCGCTACTTAAACAGCAAGGAAAAGGAATACCTGCCTGTTTATAAGCAGCAGATGGAGGAACGCCGGCAACAGCTTGCCGAGCAAGCCTACGCCCGTGAAATCCTGAGCCGAGAACCAGCCCCCTTCAAAAAATCAGAGCCTCCGTCAAGGGAAAATGCCCATTGCTCCTTCTCTCTTGGCGACACTGTGTATCTTGGCGCGGATGAATATGAGATTTTTTCCTTTGACGGAGGCAAGGTCATTCTCCGAGATATAAGCTTTCCGCTGTTCAGCAAAGAGCTGGCACGGGATGACTTTGACCGGATGCTGCGGGAAAATCCCTTAAACGACCATCTTATTGCAGCCGAGGGGGGACCGGCGCAACAAGCCGAAGAAAAAACGGAATCCGCATCCCCCCGTGTGCTGTACCAGGTGTATTTGCCTCAAATCGTCAATAAGATACGAACTGACCAGATCTACCCATACCTCCGAGACAGGGATACCGACCCGGACCGCGCCGAACGGGCGTTAGGCGAGGCCATCGACCGCATTGTCTTTTCCATGCGGGAGGAACACCCGGCTTTTTATGAAGCCTATACCACCCTGCCCCAGTTTAAGGAATGGCTTGCCGAGGATGTATTCCAGCGAACTTATGAAGATTATCTAACAGAAAAAAGGGACAGCGTTACCCTTCATGCCGACGACCCCGACGCCCCTGCCTGGGTGCGGGCAACCGGCGATCCGGCCATTACCCGCGAAGGCGACACCATTGACAGCGGTGGCGAGGGTGAAAAACTCCATACGGAGTTTGATGCCGCCCTGCCGGATGCTCAAGCGGGAGAGACGGAAAAGCAACCGGCCGAAAAAGAAATGGCTGTAGGCATGGAATTTGCCATTGAGGACCGGCACTATGCCATAGACAGCATTAATGAGGGAGCCGGAACGGTCAGCCTACGGGATATTACCTTCCAACAAAACACGGGCCTCCCTATTTTCCGCAGGGAGAGCATTGAGTTTGTCCGCGGCGTTTTGGAGCAGGCGAAAGAACCCGTGGGGCAAAAAACTCGGGATAGTCAAGTATCGAAAGTCATCATTGACCTTCCGCAGGAAACGCCAAAACAACTACGCGTCGATTTCCGAATCATCGACGACAACCTGGGCGCTGGCGGCCAAAAAACCAAATATGGCTGGAATGCCGCCGCTATCCGGCTATTGAACAAACTGGAGGAACAAAACCGCCTTGCCACCCCGAAGGAACAGGAGATCCTTTCAAAATACGTCGGATGGGGCGGCATCTCGCAGGTGTTTGACGAGCAGAACAGTCAATGGGCGAAGGAATACACCGAATTGAAGGAGCTGCTCACTGAGGAGGAATATACATCCGCACGGGCCTCCACCCTAAATGCCCATTATACCTCCCCCACCATCATCAAGGCCATGTTCGCCTGTCTGGAAAACATGGGTTTTAAGACAGGCAATATTTTGGAGCCCGCCTGCGGCATCGGCAACTTTTTCGGCCTTGTACCGGAGAACATGAAAAACTCCAAGCTGTATGGCGTCGAACTAGACAGCATCACGGGGCGTATGGCCAAACAGCTTTACCAGCAAGCCAGTATCGCGGTGCAGGGCTTTGAGGAAACCAATCTGCCCGACAGCTTTTTCGACCTGGCTATAGGCAACGTGCCTTTCGGCAGCTACGGGGTGGCGGACAAAAAGTATGACAAGTACAAGTTTTACATCCACGATTATTTTTTTGCCAAAACTTTAGACAAGGTGCGGCCCGGAGGCATAATCGCCTTTATCTCTTCCAAAGGTACGATGGATAAGCAGAACCCCGAAGTCCGCAAGTACATCGCCCAGCGGGCCGAACTATTGGGAGCCGTCAGGCTTCCCAACAATGCTTTCCTTGCCAACGCCGGAACCGAGGTTACGACCGACATCCTTTTCCTGCAAAAGCGCGACCGGGTTATCGACATTGAACCGGATTGGGTGCATCTTTCCACGACTGAGGATGGCGTGCCAATCAATCAGTATTTCGCAGCCAACCCGGACATGGTGCTGGGCACGATGGCCTTTGACGATCGGATGTACGGCAACCAAAGCGAAACCACCTGTATCCCTTATGAGGGTGCCGACCTTACTGAGTTTTTGCGCGAGGCGCTGGAAAACATCCATGCGGAAATCACGGAATACGAACTTGATGATGTCACCGAACAAGCAGATACTTCCATCCCGGCAGATCCGAATGTGCGAAATTTCAGCTTTTGCCTGGTGGACGGCGAAATCTATTACCGCGAAAACAGCCGGATGAACAAGATAGAAGTTTCCGTCACGGCGGCCAACCGAATCAAGGGCATGATCGCCATCCGGGACTGTGTCCGTGAACTCATCGAATACCAAATCGAGGATTATTCAGACGAAATTATCCGGGAACAGCAACGCAATCTGAACCGCCTGTATGACGACTTTGTCGACAAGTATGGACTCTTGAACAGCCGCGGCAACAACATGGCCTTCTCCGACGACAGCTCCTACTGCCTGCTCTGCTCTCTGGAGATTCTCGATGAAAACGGCGAATTGGAGCACAAGGCGGATATGTTCACCAAACGCACCATCAAGCAGCGCACCATCGTCACCCATGTGGATACCGCCACCGAAGCATTGGCTATTTCCATCGCAGAAAAAGCCTGTGTGGACATAGATCTAATGCAAAGCCTGACGGGGCTTTCCCAGGAACAGCTTGTAAAAGACCTGGAAGGCGTCATCTTCCGCAGCCTCGGCGAACAAGACCCGGCACATGTGCCGCAAGCTTTTTTTGATATAACCCGTTGCCCCTTTGTTACAGCCGATGAATATCTTTCCTGCAATGTGAGAAATAAGCTCCGCCTTGCCAGAGGACTCGCCCAGATGCGGCCTGACCTTGCAGAGCAGATCGCCCCTAACGTCACGGCGCTGGAAGCGGTACAGCCGAAAGATTTGGACGCCTCGGAAATTGACGTCCGGCTGGGTGCAACCTGGCTGCCTCCTGAGGTGGTCAGGGATTTCATCTTTGAATATCTGGAAACCCCGCATATGTACAGACGCTATATCGACGTTTTTTATTCCTCCTATACCGCCAACTGGAATGTTAAGGGCAAAGGCGACGACCGCAGCGACAATATCAAAGCCAACGTCACCTACGGGACCAAACGCATCAATGCCTACAAAATTATCGAGGAAACCCTGAATCTCCGGGATGTGCGTATTTTCGACACGGTTTATGAGGACGGCGCTGAGAAGCGTGTGCTGAACAAAAAGGAAACCGCCATTGCCCAGCAGAAGCAGGAGGCCATCAAGGAAGCGTTCCAAAGCTGGATATGGAAAGATCCCCAGCGCCGGGAACAACTTACAAGGCTCTATAACGACCGTTTTAACTCCATCCGTCCCCGCGAGTACGACGGCAGCCATATCCGGTTTACCGGTATGAATCCGGAAATAACTCTGCGTAAGCACCAGGTGGATGCGGTCGCTCACATCCTGTACGGCGGCAATACTTTATTGGCACACTGTGTCGGTGCGGGCAAAACCTACGAGATGACGGCGGCTGCCATGGAAAACAAGCATTTGGGGCTTTGCAACAAAAGCATGTTCGTCGTTCCCAACCACCTGACCGAGCAGTGGGCCGGGGAATTTTTGCAGCTCTACCCATCAGCCAATATCCTTGTGGCGACGAAAAAAGACTTTGAAACCAAAAACCGTAAGAAATTCTGTGCGAGAATCGCTACTGGCGACTACGACGCGGTAATTATCGGCCACAGTCAGTTTGAGAAAATTCCCATTTCCGCTGAGCGCCAAAAGCGGCAGCTGCAGGAGCAAATTGAGGAGATTACCAACGGTATCCAGGAACTCAAGGAGGAACGCGGTGAACGCTACGCCATCAAGCAGCTTGAAAAGACAAAGAAAACCTTAAAGCTGAAGCTGGATAAGCTCAATGACACCAGCCGTAAGGATGATGTCGTCACTTTTGAGGAATTAGGCGTTGACCGCTTATTTGTGGACGAGGCCGATTTTTACAAGAACCTGTTCCTGACTTTAGAAGATAAAAGACGAAAAATCGCTGAATCACTTGATGCGCAAGAGATTCAGCGATTTTAAATTGTCCTATTATTTTAGGTTTATTGTTAGATCCAATTTTGTGCATGAACGGAACTTGGTCAGTGTCATGTTTGTCTTTAGAGGAGTCAGTTTGAGTATCGATGCGAGATCGAGATAAGTCTGGGAAACTTGGGTTGGGGTAACGATATTATTTGGGTATTCTCCCTGAACTAATGCAAGGGGGTCCTGTATTGCTTCCATGATTTGCGCGGCCGAAACGCTCTTGCCCATTGATTGTTCGAGTAAGTACTGTGCATAACGGAGTATGCATAACGCGATGAAACACATGGCAAAGTGCCCCTTAATATGTTCGTCATTCCATACGAAAACCGGTCGTGCTCTAAGGTCAGTCTTAAGTATTCTAAAACTCTCTTCGATCTTCCATAGTCCTCCGTATATCTTGGAAACCTCATCTGTGCTCAAGTTCAGGTTGTTGGTAATGACCGCATAATACCCATCATAGCGGGCGGCTTGCTCAATTTTTGCTTCATCCAGCTTCCAATCTTCTGTGTCAAGCTCCATCTGCAAAAACTGATTGCAACCCCGTTTTACTGCAGCCTTAAGCTGATAGGGTTTGTCAAGGCGTTTCTTGAGCTTCTCTAGTACGCGTTCCCTGTCGGATCTGTCTTTGTTAGCCCGTTTGGCCGACCAGGTTAAGTGTATCTTTACGGGAATTTTTTCAATAGTGTACTTCCTGGGCCTTCCTCTTTTTTTCTTTTCAGCACTTTCCTCATCCTGATCTATGGGAACCTTGACCTCCAGTATTTGCTCTACGATCTTGGAACGAGAGGTTATCTCCCCTGTGGCAAGGTCCACACTATCTTGCCATCCTTCGTCGTTCCATACAAGTTCCTTAAAGGAGTCAGGAGAACGCTTTAAAGTATAGCTGATGACGAAGTCGTGCCCACCCTTGCAGAGGTACTCAAGATTGCTGCCGCTGTTGAGTCCTCTGTCGGCAACCACCGTGATCTTTTCCAGCCTGTACAGACTCTTAAGCTTCTCTACCGATCGGGTCAGAGTACACTGATCCATCGTGTTGCCTGGAAAAAGTTCATACGTTATGGGTATGCCGTTGTTGTCCAAAAGCAGCCCCATGACCACCTGAACTTCGTTATTTTTGTGATCCTTCGAGAAGCCAAACATTCGTAATTCGCCCCAGCGGGTGCTCTCAAAAGCGTACGTTGTGACGTCATAGTATGCTTCAGGACCACTGCGGCTGGTTTTCTTTTCAAAGAAGTCAGCAAGGTGGCTTATGATGGCCTCTTTCTGCTGGGAGAGTACATCAAGAACATCGTAAAGGACATCGATCCCAAGAGAAAGGATACCCGCATAGGAATTCTGTTCCAATGCACTCGCATGGATACTGCAAGGATCTGCGCAGCGATGGGCGACAAGGTAGAATAGAGCTTGTCCAACAGCTGTAGCATTGCGCTTTCCGCAATTAGCAAGAAAAAAGGCGTCTAACCCCATAGTGCTCCAAAGCTGTTTGATTAGCGCATGACCGAACCTGAAGGAAGGAACAACATCCTGAGGTGATGTGATGTCCATAACGGTAACGCTTAAAGCGAGAGGAGCGTTCGTTTCCTTCTTTGCCCTTGTCAGTTCAGCTGCTTCAGCCTTAAGCTTGGCAATAATGTCCGGATCCTCAGCGAGCATTCGTTCATAGTTACCAATCGTCTTCACGACATGCGTCTTTTTCTTCGTTGTTCCCGGAATACGGGTATCTTCTCTAAACTGTATGACCCGGGCCTTGCCCGAGCCTGTTATGGCAACGTACATACAGAAGGCTCCTCTGGATAAAAATATCTAAAACTATTATACCATAATCGCAACTAATATAAAAGGACATAATAGGACAAAATATAATATATTTTCTACATAAAAATCAGCCCTGAACTCCGCTATCTAAACGGTTTTCAGGGCTGAGTGCTAGCAGTTTTTCGTCTTATAAGTCCTAAAGTCAGGAAGACAAAGAAAACCTTAAAGCTGAAGCTGGATAAGCTCAATGACACCAGCCGTAAGGATGATGTCGTCACTTTTGAGGAATTAGGCGTTGACCGCTTATTTGTGGACGAGGCCGATTTTTACAAGAACCTGTTCTTATATACCAAAATGCGCAACGTGGCAGGCCTGTCCCAGACTGAGGCGCAGAAGTCCTCCGACATGTTTGCCAAGTGCCGTTACCTGGATGAACTGACGGAGGGGCGCGGCATTATCTTTGCCACAGGAACGCCGATCAGCAACTCCATCACGGAGATGTACACCATGCAGCGGTATCTGCAATATGAAGCTCTGCGCCAAAACGGACTCCAGCATTTTGACTGTTGGGCCTCTACCTTCGGGGAAACCGTGACGGCCATCGAGCTTGCGCCGGAGGGGACAGGCTATCGGGCGAAAACCAGGTTCGCCCGCTTCTATAACCTGCCGGAACTCATGAATATGTTCAAGGAAATCGCCGACATCAAGACTGCGGATATGCTTAACCTTCCCGTGCCGAAAGCCAACTACCATAATGTTGCGGTCAAGCCGAGCGAATTCCAGCAGGATATGGTAGCCGAGCTTGCGGAGCGCGCCGAACGGGTGCGCAACCGGATGGTAGAACCGAATGAGGACAACATGCTGAAAATAACCAACGACGGCCGCAAGCTGGCTCTTGACCAGCGGCTGGTGAGTCCCATGCTTCCCGATCACGAGAACAGCAAGGTAAACGCCTGCGTGGAAAATGTGTTTCGTTTCTGGCGGGAAAACAGAGATAAGAGGCTCACTCAGCTTGTGTTCTGCGACCTGTCCACACCCAAAGGCGATGGGAATTTCAACGTATACGATGATGTCAAGCAAAAGCTCGTTTTCCAAGGTGTTCCCGCCGATGAGCTTGCTTTCATTCATAATGCCGACACGGAAACGAAGAAAAAAGAACTGTTTGCCAAGGTGCGCAAGGGACAGGTACGAATCCTGTTAGGCTCCACCTTTAAAATGGGGGCCGGGACCAACGTGCAGGATAAGCTGATTGCCCTTCACGATCTGGACTGCCCTTGGCGTCCCCGTGATCTGGAACAGCGAAGCGGCAGGATTGTCCGCCAGGGAAACAAAAACGACGAGGTGCATATCTTCCGCTATGTGACGGAAAACACCTTTGACGCCTATCTCTATCAGGTATTGGAGAACAAGCAGCGGTTTATTTCCCAGATTATGACCAGTAAATCCCCCGTGCGAAGCGCCGAGGACATTGACGAGACGGCGCTTTCCTATGCCGAAGTGAAGGCACTGGCGACAGGTAACCCCTATATACGCGAAAAGATGGATCTGGACATTCAGGTTTCCAAGCTGAAATTACTGAAAGCCAATCACTTAAGCCAGCGTTATGCTTTGGAAGACAGATTGCTCAAACATTATCCGCAGCAGATCAAAACCACCGAGGAACGCATTGCGGGCTATGAAAAAGACCTTACCCTGTATGAGCATCACAGCGTATTGGAACCCACCGAAGGCAACACAGAAGACAGCCAATTTGCAGGCATGACGGTGAAAAACGTTGCCTACACTGAAAAAGCCAAGGCAGGCGCGGCAATTCTGGAAGCATGTAAGCTGATGACTTCTCCCGAACCGCAGGAGCTGGGCAGCTACATGGGTTTTCCAATGCTGTTTTCCTTTGACAGCTTCCATAAGCAATATCAAATCACCCTGCAGGGCACTCTAAGCCATACAGTATCACTGGGTACGGACATTTACGGGAATATTACCCGACTTAACAATGCCCTTGCTGAAATGCCCAAAAAACTGGAATATTGCCGGGAGCAATTAAGCACTCTTCGCCAGCAGATGGAAACGGCTAAAGAACAGATTGACATCCCCTTTGAGAAGGAACAGGAGCTGCAAACCAAGTCTGCGCGACTGGCAGAGCTGAACATTTTGCTCAACATGGATAAACATGAAAACGAGGTGATCGACTGCGAGCCTGACGAGGATATAGATGTTCCGGAAAAGAAAACTGTGGGTTATGAAAGGTGAGGTGATAAAGAAATGCCTTATGTAACACCAGAGCAGATTGAACGGGCCAAGCAAATGGATCTGCTGACTTATTTGCAATATTACGAGCCGCATGAGCTGGTGCACTTTTCCGGCAACGTCTATACCACCCGCACTCATGACAGCCTGAAAATCAGTAACGGAAGATGGTGCTGGTGGTCGCGCAGCATCGGCGGGCGCTCTGCATTGGACTATCTCATCAAGGTTCGAGGTATGACGCTCCCTGAAGCAGTCATTCAGATAGACGGACGGGCGGCTATCATGCCGCCGGTCCCGTCAAAAGCACAAGAACCCACCAACCAGAGAAACTTACTTTTGCCGGAAAAAAACAAAAACAACAACTGTGTGATTGCTTATCTCTCCGGGCGCGGCATCCACAGGACTTTAATTGAATACAGCATCCGGACCGGACGGCTATACGAAGGCCACGAACATCATAATGCTGTATTTGTCGGTTTTAACCGCCAGGGTGTTCCCAAATATGCGACGTTTCGTGGAACAACCGGCAAACGGTTTTTAGGGGAAGCCGAAGGAAGCGACAAGCATTTTTCCTTTTCCATTCCGGCACGGCAGGGAAGCCGTAAACTCCATCTTTTTGAAAGCGCCATTGACCTCCTTTCCTACGGCACGCTGGAGCTGTTTTCCGGCAGGGACTGGAGGAAGGAAAACTGTCTGTCCCTTGCGGGAATCTATAAGCCGAAAAAGATTATCGAACAAAGCACCTCACCCGCCGCGCTCGTCCAATACTTAAAAGACTTCCCGCAGATCAAGGAAATTGCGTTACACCTGGACAACGATACGGCGGGACGGCTGGCGGCAAAAACCCTTCAAACCATCCTTTCCCCTGCTTACGCTATTTCCGACGAACCGCCGAAGTGCGGGAAAGATATGAACGATTATCTGAAAAATGTATTGGAAAAACGACATGGACAGGAGCGATAACTATTTTATTATTTGCCTGTTATCACCTATAAAACAATGATAGGATGCAAAAAGCAAAATAATTTTATATATTTATAGGGTTATAACCCTAAACGTTTTATGTATATCTGCACCGTTCTGTGGTATAATACCAATAAGGCGGTGGTTATCATGATCCAAAGAGATTTATACATGAAGCAAATCAGGCCGTTCATCGGGAAACCGTTTGTTAAGGTGCTGACAGGCATCCGGCGCTGTGGGAAATCCTCCATTCTGATGATGCTGCGGGATGAGCTTCAGAGCAGCGGCGTTGCACCGGAAAACATCCTGTATATCAATTTTGAAAACCTTGATTTCTCCGACCTGAATACGGCGGAGAAGCTGCACAGTTATGTGAAAGCGCGCATGACAGGTGAAGGCCGATATTATATCCTTTTAGATGAGATCCAAGAAGTCAAGCGCTGGGAGAAAGCGGTCAACTCTCTGCTGGCAGGCGCCAACTCCGACTTGTATATCACAGGCTCAAATTCGCGCCTGCTGTCATCCGAACTTGCGACCTACATCGCAGGCCGTTATATCGAGATTAAAATCAACACACTCTCTTTCAAGGAATATCTGCTGTTTAAGGAGGTGCGCACAGGCGAGAAACCGGTCAATATGCGGGAGGAAGTCAGGGACTATATCCGTCTTGGCGGGTTTCCCGCCGTCCACATCGGTGATTATGAAGAAGACACGGCTTACCGCATTGTGAACGACATCTATTCTTCGGCAATTCTCCGCGACACCGTACAGCGGCATAACATCCGCAATATCGAACTGTTGGAGCGGGTGGTCAAGTTTGTGTTTGACAACATCGGCAATACCTTTTCCGCAAAAAATGTAGCCGACTATTTTAAGAGCCAGCAGCGCAAGATTGACTTAAATACCGTCTACAACTATTTAAGCGCCCTCGAAAGCGCCTATATAATCAGAAAGATTCCCCGTTATGACATCAAGGGCAAAGAGATTCTACAAACCAACGAAAAATATTATATCGGGGATCAGTCCTTGGCCTATGCGGTCATGGGCTACAAAGACAGGCTGATTGCCGGGATACTGGAAAACATCGTTATGCTGGAGCTTGAGCGAAGGGGCTACCGTGTTTTTGTAGGAAAGCTCGATACCAAAGAGGTTGACTTCATTGCTGAGAGAAAAAATGAAAAAGTTTACGTTCAAGTATCCTATACACCCGCTGTCGCCCAGGAAACCATTAACCGTGAGTTTGCTCCGCTGCTGGCCATCAAAGACCATTATCCGAAATACGTCGTTACAATGGATGATTTTTGGAATGATAACGTGGAGGGCATTAAGCACAAGCATCTTGCGGAATTCCTGTTGATGGACGTGTATTAAATACACAAGCATAGCCTTAAAAATAAGACAATTACGTTTACAAATACCTGATTGACAAATATGTTAACCAGGTTTTTATTTCCTTCTTATAATTAGTATTTGCAATAAATATTTTAGTTTTGCGAGTGCGAACGATGACTGGCAGAATTTTCTTTTCGGCAGGTATCTATTGAGACCAATCGTGACTTTTTTACAACACAAGACTGATGTCTTGTGTTGCAGCAAGCACTGAATTTGGCTAGCCAAATTCGCTTGTTAGGGGGATGCCCCCCTAAAACCCCAAAAAAAATGCAGGGCTCATGGGTATTCCTATTCCGTCTTACTCCCGCTTTCATGTGCCTATGCACTGAATCATGAATGATGGCACATCAAAGCACTCGCGGGGATCGGTCCGCCGTACGCTGAGTGGTGACACTCCTCGTACCGCGGCCTTTTGATTACAAATGAATGCCTTATTTTTTGGCGATGCCATTGGGTCCGCCTTTATGTATTTTTATAAGAACATTTAATACGAAAGGGAGGAAAATGAATGGGAAATTATGGCACTATAGACCAATGGCGTAATGAATACTACTACAAATTGCGGGACTGCAAAAAAGCCATGATGGATGACTGTGCCTTATCGCAGGCGTACAACAGCAACACATTAAAGAAGTTTATGGAACAGCTTATTGGGACACATGGCTTGGAGAATGTGTCCCTTTTGCTGTCCAACACTATCCGGGAAGCTCCTTGGGACAAGCGTTACTCCAGTAAAGTCAAAGCTTGGGCGAACCGCTATCCGGAAATCCAACCGGCACCTGCGGAAGAAAAAGAGCCTCTGCGTATTTTCGCCCTAAACTTATATGAACATCCCGCCATCCTCAATCAGGCTGCGCGGATTGCTATGAAAAAGGAAAAGGAACTCTCCCAGCCCAAGCCTAAGGAGCAGGCACGATGAGAAAACGCAATATTCCAATTCTTGTACGACTGGACACCAAAGAACGGCAGAACCTTGCCAAGCAGGTAAAGAAATCGGGTCTGTCCCAGGAAACCTTTATCCGTACTCTCATTAACGGTTATGTGCCCAAAGAACTTCCTCCACCCGATTACTACGCCATGATGCGCGAGCTTCGCGCCATTGGCGTCAACTTGAACCAAATCGCGGCCAAGGCTAATGCCACGGGGCACATTGACCGGACTCTATTCCAGTATGAAGCCACCCGGCTGAGAAAGACCGTGCTGGACATCCAGGCAGCGGTCACGTCGCCGGAAAGGAGAAATGAAGATGGCGACCACAGCAATATGGGATGTAAAAGACCGCCTTGATCGGGTAATCAACTATGCCGTTAATCCCCAGAAAACAGAGAACCTCGATTTCTCAAATCCGGATTTCCAGGGGCTTCGCAACGTGCTGGAATATACCGCACAGGATGATAAGACTGAAAAACAGTTTTACGTAACCGGTATCAATTGTGATCCGGTTATTGCCTGTGAGCAAATGACCCGGACAAAGCTGCAATTCCAGAAAACCGACGGCATCCTTGCCTTCCACGGCTATCAATCCTTTATGCCGGGAGAAGCTACTCCCGAAGCCGCCCATCACATCGGTGTAAAGCTGGCAAAAGAACTTTGGGGTAACCGCTTTGAGGTGGTGGTTTCCACCCATATTGACAAGCATCACCTTCATAATCATTTTGTTCTCAACTCCGTATCCTTCGCGGACGGCAAGCGGTACTACGACAACAACGCTACCTATGCCCTCATGCGGGAGACTTCCGACCGGCTGTGTCGGGAATACGCCCTGTCCGTCATCGAAAACCCGCAGTGGGGCAAATCCAAGCACCACGCCGAGTGGCAGGCCGAACAGGAAGGAAAAGCCACCTGGCGAGGCCTCATCCGCAAGGATGTGGACAAAGCCGTTGCCGCATCCATTACCTTCACGCAATTTATCGTCGCCCTACGTCAACAGGGCTACGAGGTAAAAACGGGTGTAAAATATATGGCGGTGCGTCCCCCGGGAAAAGAACGTTTTGTTCGGTTGAAAACTTTGGGCGACGATTATGCCGAGGAAGCTATTAAGCAGCGGATTCTTCGAAACCGCGCTCCGAAACGGCCACATTCATTTCCGGAGCCAAAGCGAAAACGCTATGCCATCCGGAGTAGTAAGAACTTGAAAGCCACAAAAAAGCTTACCGGTATGCAGGCACTTTACCTTCACTACCTCTATAAAATGGGCATTTTGCCAAAAAAATCCGCGTCCAGCAAAAGGACGCATTTTTTATTGCGCGAGGATCTCCGGCACATGAAGGAACTTACCGCCCAAACAAAGCTACTCTGCGCCCGCCATATTTCGAGCAAAGAGCAGCTTCTCACCTATAAGCAGGGATTACAGCAGGAAATGACTACTTTGTTTGACTCCCGCAAAGCTCTTTATAACCGGATACGCCGGTGCAAGAACGATAAGCAAGTTTCGGCATACAAGGGGCAGATCTCCGGGCTTTCCCAACAAATCAGCCTGCTCCGTAAGCAAGTAAAGCTCTGTGCGGACATCCTGTCCCGTTCTGGGGAAATGCAGAAAAAGCTGTCCCGGATTAAGCAGGAGGAAATCCAGCAAAGGAAGGAGGAAAAGACCTATGAACAACGGAGCCGACGCAGCGGATCAGATCGTTAATATGACCTTTAAAGGAATTGAGGTACTAGCCAGAATCTCCGGCGAAGGTGCTAAAAACCTTGCCACCTACCTGTACGCTGTGTTGAGAGATCAGAAGAAAACCAGAGGTAAAACCCGTCTTGAAACGCTTTTGCGCAGCGGCAAGGAACTGAAAGTCTTTACAGTCAGAAACGAGGACTTGCAGAAATTCACCCAGGAAGCCAGACGCTACGGCATTTTATACTGCGCCCTGCGGGACAAAAAGAATCTGGACGAGATGTGCGACATCATGGTACGGGCCGAAGACGCCTCCAAAATCAACCGCATCGTGGAACGTTTCAAGCTGGCTACCGTGGACACCGCAAGCATCAGGAGTGAAATCGAAAAATCCAGGGCAGCCAAGCAAAAAGAAGCGCCGGATAAAAAAGGCCCGGACGAGAAAGCGCCTCCCATAAAGGGAACTCCCGCCGAAAAAAGTGCGGACGCTTTCCTGGACGAACTCATGCTAAAACCCACACAGTCGGAGCCTGCCGCCAAACAGCCTGACAACCCAAACCCTACGACGGCGACGGCGGAGAAACCCCTTCCGTCCGAGCCTACCTCAGAGCGCAGCGGGAAAACCGCCGGGGGTACAGTTGAGCCTGAACGGAAATCCGTCCGTCAGGAATTGAAGGAAATCCGGGAGGCTCAAAGGGAGCAGACGGAAGCCAAGCGCGAGCCTGCTAAAGAAATGCAGAAAACTACAAAACAGACAGCTAAATCAAACAGGCAGAAATTAAAGTCCAAATCCAAAAAACCGAAAGAGAGGTAAGATGCTATGAGCAGTTTCGATGATCTTTTCCGGCAGGAAAAAGAAGCACCTGCCTCCCGAAGCGACCAGCCCTTTGACAAAGAGGTATGGAAGCAACGGAAGCAGGAACAGCGGGAAATGGTATACTCCCTGATCGACGACACGGCGGAGACCATAGCGCAGGACAGCGCAAAATTCCAAAGCTATCTGGATGTACAGAGTCGCTTTGACCGTTACAGCGTTTCCAACGCCCTCTTAATCCTTGCCCAAAAACCGACTGCTACCCGCATTGCGGATTTCGATACTTGGAAAGAGCAAGGCATCTATATCCGCAAAAAGGAAAGCGGTTTTTACATCCTGGAACCGGGTGAGGAATACCAACGCGACGACGGCACCAGCGGCATCAGCTATAACCCCAAAAAGATGTTCGACATTTCCCAGACCGGGAAAGCCCTAAAACACGAGACTTCGGCCTATCCCGACGACCGCACCCGTATCAAGGCGCTGATGGATCACGCCCCTGTTCCTATTCGTATCAGTGATACGCTGCCGGAAGGCACAAACGCGCTGTATCAGCCGGACACGCGGGAAATTCAAATCCGGCGCGGCATGGACGCGGAAAATATTTTCCGCGCCTTATCCCAGGAACTAGCCCATGCCGAAATGGACAAAGGCGACGGAGATTATGGCCGTTCCGAACATGGCTTCCACGCCTACTGCGCGTCATATATGCTTTGCAAGCAATACGGTGCGGATACAAGCAGTTACCGTTTCAACCACGCTCCAGAAATGCTGGAAAACATGAATCCACAGGAGATTCGCGCCGAGCTTTCAACCATTCGAGAAACTGCTGGTGAAATTTCCGGCAGGATGAACCGGATGCTGGCGCAGCAGCGGCAGCAAAAACGGCCGGAACCGGAACGTTAGGAGGGATTGCCTATGAAGGAAGAAGAAAGGGTGCTCACCCTGGACGACTACGAATACGGCGTGGTGGTGAACGCTTTGAACGAACTGCGAAACGACCTGATTGAAGAACAACGCCCCACCGATGCTGTAGATGAGCTGCTTCTCAAAACCATCGACGCCCCGACCAAAAAGCAGAAGCGCAGGAGTCACGATGAAGCGCGCTGAAACCGCAAGGAGCAACCTGATACCCTTTGCGGTTTTTTTAATCCCTGTGGTATGGGCGGCCTTGCTGACCGCCCCTTCCCTTTCCGGAGGGCTTCCTGAAATTCTTGCCAATCTCACGCTAGCGATAAACAATCCTTTTGACATTCGGTGGGTAAACGATTCGCTCAAGTGCATCCTGCTCTTTGTTGCCGCCTACGCCATGGGCACAGGGATTTACCTCTCTACCAAGCGCAATTACCGCAGGCGGGAGGAGCACGGCAGCGCGCGCTGGGGAGGCGCGGCGACTGTCTGCAAGAAATACCGGGACAAAGATCCTCAAAAAAACAAACTCCTGACGCAAAACGTTCGTATCGGCCTGGACGGTCGTAAGCACAAACGGAATTTGAATGTCATGGTGGTGGGCGGCTCCGGCTCCGGCAAGACAAGGTTTTACGCCAAACCCAACGTCATGCAGGCTAACACCTCTTTTATCGTTCTCGACCCCAAGGGGGAAATTTTGCGGGACACGGGAAACCTGCTGAAAGCAAAAGGTTATGAAATCAAGATTCTGGATTTAATTAACATGCACCTGTCCCATTGCTACAATCCCTTCGCTTACCTCAAGGACGACAAAGACGTGTTAAAGCTCGTCACCAACCTGATCCGCAACACTACGCCCAAAGGTTCCAACACCAATGACCCCTTTTGGGAACGCGCTGAAACCGCTTTACTGGAGGCATTAATCCTCTATCTTCTTTATGAAGCGCCTAAGGAAGAGCAGAATTTTCCGATGGTCATGGAGATGATCGCCGCCGCCGAGGTCCATGAGGATGACGAATCCTATCAAAGCCCCCTTGACGAGCTGTTCGAAAGGCTGGAAATGCGGGAATCGGAGCACCTAGCAGTCAAGCAATATAACATCTTCAAACTGGCGGCGGGCAAAACCGCCAAATCTATTCTCATCGGTTTGGGTGTCCGGCTGGAAAAGTTCAACCTGTCCACCCTTGCGGGAATCACCACGGTGGATGAAATGGAACTGTCCTCAGTCGGGGAAAAAAAGACAGCGCTCTTTGCCGTGATACCCGACAACGATTCATCCTTCAATTTTATCGTCGGGATGCTTTACACCCAGCTATTCCAAAGCCTCATGTACCTTGCCGACTATAAGTACGGAGGCAGGTTGCCCATTCATGTCCACTTTGTCATGGATGAATTTGCCAATGTCGCTCTGCCTGATGAATTTGACAAGCTGCTTTCCACCATACGTTCCAGGGAAATATCCGTGTCCATCATCCTGCAAAACCTGGCACAGCTCAAAGCCCTGTTTAAGGATACCTGGGAATCTATTCTGGGTAATTGTGACGAGTTTCTATATTTGGGCGGCAATGAGCAAAGTACCCATAAGTATGTATCCGAGCTTTTAGGCAAGGAAACCATTGACATGAACACCTACGGTCAGAGTAAGGGCCGTAATGGAAGCTACTCCGTCAATTATCAGTTGTCGGGGCGCGAGCTTCTGACCCCCGACGAGGTGCGGATGCTGGACAACCGCTATGCCTTGCTCTTTATCCGCGGTGAACGGGCCATTATGGACGACAAGTATGATATCCTTAAACACTCCAATCTGAAACTGACTGTTGACGGCGGCGGCCAAGCTTTCCGGCACGGCGGTACGGAAACCGCCCTGGACTGGAAAGCTGTGGTCCTAAACGAAAACAGCGATTACGAGCTTCTCTCCGAGGAAGAACTCGAAACCCAGATACAATCCTGAAAAACAATACATTGGAGGCATGATTCTATGAAAATGTCCAGGAAAATCAAAATGACTATTGCCGTTTACTGCACACTGGTACTAATGCTTTCCTTCTTGGCCGCCCCTGCTTACGCGGCAGGCGATCCCCTTCAGGTGGTCAACAATCTGTCCGACTTCATCTTTGGACTGATCCGCGCCATTGGGATGATTCTCTTAGGCTTCGGCATTGTGCAAATCGGCCTTTCCCTTAAATCCCACGACCCTTCCCAGCGGGCCAACGGCTTCCTGACGCTGGCGGGCGGAGTGATTATTACCTTTGCCAAAGAGATTCTTACTCTGATTACAGGAGGCTGATCGCCATGTTTAATACATTTCCGATCAATGAAGAAATGCACATTCATTCACTGAACAGCGAACTGCGGAAAGCTACCATCCTCAAGAGGCTGGGTGACAACGATTATCTTGCTGAATATAACGGAGTCAAGTGTCATGCAATCTATAACCCGTTTGTCAATAAATTCTACGTGGATGACAAATATGGCGTCATCAGGGACAAAATGCCCAGCAGGGATGAACCATGCCGGTAACGATTACAATGATAAGCCCACGTTTCGTACGCGGGCTTTGTCTCGGAAATGAGGTGAGTTTATTTGTCAAACGGCAACTGGGTCATCGACAATCTCAATAACGCCCTGGCAACCTGGAATGCAAAGCTGGCGGAGATTTTGCAAATTATTACCCAATCGCCAACTGAATTTAAAGGCGGCGGTATTTGGAATGTTATTGTTAATATTCATGGCGCATTGCAGGCCGTTGGCATGGCCCTGTTGGTGTTGTTTTTTGTCATTGGCGTAGTGAAAACCTGCGGCAGCTTCGCCGAAGTCAAAAAGCCGGAACACGCTTTAAAGCTGTTCATCCGTTTTGCCCTGGCCAAAGGCGTCGTGACTTATGGACTGGACCTAATGATGGCTCTGTTCAATATCGTGCAGGGGATTATCTCCACCATCATGAGCGCTGCAGGCTTTGGGACGACCACCCAGACCGTACTGCCCGACACCATTGTGCAGGCCATTGAGAATTGCGGTTTCTGGGCGAGTATTCCACTGTGGGCGGTGACGCTTATCGGCGGATTATTTATTACGGTGCTTTCCTTCATTATGATCCTTACGGTGTACGCCCGTTTTTTTAAAATATTTTTATACACCGCAATTGCCCCTGTGCCTCTGGCCTCCTTCGCCGGAGAGCCGAGCCAAAGCATCGGCAAAGCCTTTCTGAAAGGCTACGCCGCCGTGTGTCTGGAAGGAGCCATTATCGTCCTGGCCTGCGTAATCTTTTCCGTCTTTGCGTCCTCCCCACCGATGGTGGACACCGGTGCCAGCGCCGTCACAATGGTATGGTCCTATATCGGGGAGTCGATTTTCAATATGCTGGTGCTGGTCGGGGCTGTAAAAATGGCTGACCGGGTGGTGCGGGAAATGATGGGGTTGTAAATTTAATACTCTCAGGTGTTTATGTCCTCATAATATTGGTTTTCCTTCTGCTCCCGCCTGTGCCGGATTTTTCGACGGATGGCCGCAACCCAACTCAGAGCCACAAGGCCAAGCAGGGCTAAAAAGATTAGGGTTGTCAGCATTTCATGTTCCTGTACAAAGTTTGGGAACAAAGCGCCCACCAAAAGAACATAAAGCAACGGCACGCCCAAGCGAAAAACCGACGCAATCTTAAAGATGAAGTTTAGAGCCAGCATCAGTAAAAATAAGAAAATGGATGTATACAACACAAACGAACCCTCCTTTCCTATCCCTATTATTACGTATCAAGGAAGGAAATGGAAGGCTGTGCACGGACTATTTTAGCGGCGTACCTTTATTAATCATTCCGTCTTTTCCCCAGCAAATCTTCAATAGAAATATCCAATGCTTTCGCAATCGCAACAATCTCATAATCCTGAACAAGACGGTATTGCCCTTCAAGACGTGAAAGACTTGTCGCACTGATGTCCAAGCCCACGGTTTGCAGTTTCGCTAAAAAATCTTTCTGCTTAATTTTCTTTGCTTTCCTAAGGGCAACAACCTTGGCTCCAATCATGTTTTTATTGCCGGGCGGGTTCTGTCGTGGTTTCATACCCTTGCACCTCACTATTCTTCTCAATTTTATGTGAAGAGACAATGGTTTTAATGCGATAATCGCAGTAAAATATAAAAATAAGTCGATAATCGCAGTAAAAACCGAAAGGAGTCCTTCTAAAAGATGAGACAGAAATCTGCTGTTTCATGGTACGTAAACACATCAAGCTGCATTATGAGGATGATGAAGAACACTCTTTTGTCATCCGGCTTAAAATCAGACAAAGGAGATTAGAGAATGAAAAAGGGGTCTCTCTATGACGAGTTTGAAAGAGAGAAGAAAAAACTTAACAGACTTGGTAATAAAACTTTGAAAAACGGTATTCGCCTTATAGAGGATGAGGCATTTATGGAACAGAACCGTAAGGTTGACGAATTGGTGGTCAAGATCCAAATCGAAAAAGAAAAGCATAAAAAAAACCGGCAGGAACGGTAAAAAAAATCTTGATGGCGCTTCGTTGAGGGGCGCTGTTTTTTTTCGGAGGTGGATATACTTTGGAAGTTAAAATCAACCGGGAAATCCGGGATTACACGGAAAGCTTGTTCTTTGGACTGTCCATGCGGCAGTTTGTTTTTTCTCTCCTAGCTGTTGGCGTTGCCGTCGGCATCTACTTCGGCCTGCGGAATGTCTTAGGCACGGAAACAGTGAGCTGGGTGTGCATTTTGGGTGCGTTCCCCTTTGCCGTCATGGGGTTTATCCGCTATCACGGCATGACAGCGGAACAGTTTTTCTGGGCGTATTTCAAATCGGAGTTTATCCTGCCCAAAAAACTGATGTTTTATCCGACAAACGTGTATTTCGAAGCGTTGAAGCAGAGCATTCAAAACAAGGAAAAGGAGGAATGGAAACGACATGATTAAGACCCTGCAGAAAATTGTGAAGCAGGATAAGGAGAAGTTTGTTGTCCCCAAAGGCGTCCAGCAGGTTATCCCGATTAAGGCCATTTGGTCTGACGGGATTTTTAAGGTGGGCAACAAATTTTCCATGTCCTTTCGTTTTACAGATATTAATTACGCGGTGGCCTCCAAAGAAGACAAGGAAGCAATGTTCCTGTCTTATTCGGAGCTGCTCAATTCTTTGGACAGCGGAGCGACCACCAAAATCACCATCAACAACCGCCGCTTGAACAAAATGGACTTTGAAAGCTCTATTCTCATCCCGCATAGAGGGGACGGGCTGGACGATTATCGTGGGGAATACAACCGGATGCTTTTGGATAAGGCCACCGGCGCTAACGGGATTGTCCAGGATAAATATGTAACCGTATCGGTGCTGAAAAAGAATATTGAGGAAGCACGGAACTACTTCTCTCGCATCGGAGCCGACCTGATCACCCACTTTTCCCACCTTGGCTCCAAGTGCGTGGAACTGGATACTATGGACCGCCTGCGCATCCTGCATGATTTTTTCCGTCCCGGCGAAGAAACGGATTTCCGGTTCGATCTATCCGAAACAATGCAAAAGGGGCACGACTTCAAGGATTATATTTCTCCAGACACCTTTGAATTTGCAAAAGACCACTTCCGCATGGGAAACAAGTACGGGCGCGTCATTTTCTTAAGGGAATACGCCAGCTATATCAAAGACAGCATGATATCCGAACTCTGCGATTTTAACCGCAGCATGATGTTGTCGTTGGATATTATCCCCATCCCCACGGATGAAGCGGTACGGGAGGTGGAAAATAGACTGCTTGGGGTGGAAACCAACATCACAAACTGGCAGAGACGGCAAAACCAGAACAATAACTTTTCCGCCGTTGTGCCCTACGACATGGAACAGCAACGCAAAGAAAGTAAGGAATTCCTCGACGACCTGACAACCCGCGACCAGCGGATGATGTTTGCGGTGCTGACCATGGTGCATGTTGCAGACAGTAAGGAGCAGCTGGACAGCGATACCGAAACCTTGCTGACCACTGCGCGGAAGCATCTCTGCCAGTTTTCCACCCTGACATTCCAGCAGATGGACGGATTAAATACGGCGCTGCCCTATGGGCTAAGGAAAATCGAAGCTATCCGGACGCTAACCACCGAGAGTACGGCGGTGTTTATTCCTTTCCGGGCGCAGGAAATTTCCCACAGCGGCGGCATCTATTATGGCCAGAATGTCATATCCAAGAACATGATAATCGCCAACCGCAAGCTGCTCTTAAACGGTAACAGCTTCATCCTGGGCGTATCCGGTTCCGGCAAGAGCTTTACAGCCAAGCGGGAGATTGTCAACCAGATCCTATCCAGCGATGACGACATAATACTGATCGACCCGGAGCGAGAATATTCTTCCCTTGTCAAAGCCATGGGCGGTGAGATCATCCATATTTCCGCAACTTCACCGAACCATATCAATGCCATGGACATGAACCGCGATTACGGCGACGGGGCTAATCCGGTCATCCTAAAATCTGAATTTGTCCTTTCCTTATGTGAGCAGCTGATCGGTGGCCAAAACCTGGGGGCTAAACAAAAGTCCCTGATCGATCGCTGCACCGCAAGTGTTTACCGGAAGTATCTGCAAAGCAACTTTCATGGGATAACGCCCACCTTGCAGGATTTTCATGCGGAGCTTTTAAAACAGGATGAATCGGAAGCGCAGGAAATTGCCCTGGCTATTGAGCTGTTCACCAGCGGCAGCCTGAACACTTTCGCCAAACCGACCAATGTGGACGTCAACAACCGCCTGATTTGCTACGACATTCTGGACTTGGGCAAGCAGCTTTTGCCCATCGGTATGCTGGTGGTACTGGACAGCATCCTAAACCGGATTACCCGGAACCGGGCCAAGGGTAGAAATACTTTTATAATTATTGATGAAATTTACCTGATGTTTCAGCATGAGTATTCGGCTAATTTCCTTTTTACCCTGTGGAAGCGCGTCCGGAAGTACGGGGCGTTCTGCACAGGCATTACCCAAAATGTTGATGATTTGCTGCAGAGTCACACAGCCAGGACCATGCTGGCCAACAGTGAATTTATCGTCATGCTCAATCAGGCTAGCACCGACAGAATGGAGCTGGCCAGGCTTTTGAACATTTCTGACCTTCAGCTCAGCTACATCACTAACGTGGACGCCGGGAACGGGTTGATTAAGGTGGGAAGCTCCCTTGTCCCCTTTGCCGATCAATTTCCGCGCAACACCAGGCTCTATCGCCTGATGACTACAAAACCTGGCGAACAGGCTGAAATCTAATCCTATATGTTCATTGGGGAAAGCCGGTACGTAATGACGGCTTTTTCATCATATTGAAGGAGGAAATTCAATGGAAAATATCCGATTTGCAGGCAAAGAGCATGAGGCCTTTTATTACAATATGCTTAAAGCGGCAGGTAATACCGACGTGTATCACAGGGCGTTTTTTTACACGATGGGGATTAGTAAGGAAACAAGGGAGAATATTCATTCCTTATTTGATTTTGAAGAGAATTGCATCGAGACGCAAAATCTTGCGGCAGCCTGGCAGACGGGAGGAACCATCCATCTGTGCCGCTTGGCTTTTAACCTTTGGAACGGGTGGACAGAGGGGGGAAAAGAGAGGTACTCCGCGCCGTATGAACTGTTTGACTGCCGTTTTGCTCCTTACTTTTTTGAAGCTATCCGGCTGCGCTATCCCGAGTATTGCCGGGGTACGGAGCATCCTGATCGGCAGCTCTCTGCAAAGGAACTGTAAACCTTTCAGATAGATTATGTCCAGTCGGGGAGGAGGTGTGGGTTGATGAGAGAAATAAGGACGAAATCTGTTATCAGAGATATTAAGGTACTGGATAAGGCTTCGGATGTATCTCATAGGATGAAAAACGCCTATATCCGTACAAAGGAGCAGACGGAGCAAAATGGGCATAACGAAGACAGTAACTATGTGGATAAGGCAGTGAGTGGAGTAAAAGACGGTACGGAAACAGTTGCTCAAAAAGCGCTAACTGTGGGAGAACACGGTAAAAACGCGGTGTGGGAAATCAAGGAACGGCGGGCAGGCGTGACGGGTACTTCTAACACTATTACTCGCGGGGATCAGTCGGGGCATACCTCCTATCCCGGCGCTAAAGTCCCAAAATCAAAACAGAGATATGTTCAGGGCAAAGCAACTTTAACGGCGAAGCAAGCGGCTGAAAGAAAAGCTGCACAGACCTTCCAAAATTCAGTTTTTCAGTCCGCAGAAAAAGCAGCATTGCAGGGCGGTAAAATTCACGGCCAAACAGGACGCAGGATCAAACAATCTGCCAGAGAGAGTAGTATAACCGTAAAGCAAGCGGCTAAAGGCACGGTAAAAACGGCGCAAAGAAGAGTTAAGACCATCGAACGCAGTGCTAAGACAGCCATTAAGATCTCACGGTCAGCAACCCAAAACACCGTTAAGACCGCCCAAACCGCTAAAAGGGCTACGCAGGCGGCAACAAGAGTGGCGGCTGTCTCAGCAAAAGCGGCGGTAAAAGCAATGCAGACCACAATTAAAGCAATCATTGCGGCGTCGAAGAGCCTGCTTGCAATGATTGCCGCAGGCGGCTGGGCAGCGGTTGTTATCATCCTGCTGGTATGCCTGGTAGGGCTCATGTCAGAGTCAGTTTTCGGGGTTTTCTTTTCCAATGAAGACACCGGTAAGAATACGCCGGTTATGACAGAGGCCGTTAGCCAGCTGAACGGAGAATTTGCGACAAAACTTGATCAGATAGAGAAGGAAAACCCGCATGACACGCTGGATTTATCCAACAACTATAGTAGCAATATAGTCAGTAACTGGCGGGACATCCTGGCGGTTTACGCGGTAAAAGTGGCCTCTGATCCGGAAAACGGCATTGAAGTTGCCACCCTTGACGACACAAAAGTTGGGATCTTGCGGAATATTTTTTGGGATATGAACAAAATCGACTACTGGCTGGAAACAATTGAGCATGAGGGAACGGCAACCACCACGGATAAGGACGGCAACACAAGCGAAGAAACGGTTATCAGCACCGAGACAGTCTTGCATATTCATGTCACCTCTAAATCTTATTCGAACATAATCGTCGAATACCATTTCAATCCGCAGCAAGTGGGAATGTTGAACGAGCTTATGCAGGACAAATACCAGCAGCTATTTATGAGGCTTATCGGCAGCTATATGGATATTACCCTTTCCCCGCAGGAAATCGCGGCTATTACGCAAAACCTACCGGAAGATTTGGATGAACAACGGAAAAATACTGTGCTGGCTGCTTATTCCCTTCTCGGCAAAGTAAACTATTTTTGGGGTGGCAAATCCACAGTTATCGGCTGGGACAGCCGGTGGGGAACACTTACCAAGGTAACAGCCGAGGGAAGTCCTACCACCGGAACAGTACGGCCTTTCGGATTGGACTGCTCGGGCTATGTGGCATGGGTGTTTGCCAATGCTACGGAAAATTCAGATGTCGCGGATAGAATCGGATTCGGTACCTCCAGTCAGTATACTGCCTGTACTGCGGTAAGTTGGAATCAGGCACAACCGGGAGATCTGGCGTTTTATTCCAATTTAAGCCATGTAGGCATAGTTGTAGGTAAGCAAAACGGAGATCTGTTGATTGCCAATTGCAATGCCGGAGAAAACAATGTAGCGGTAACCAGTGTTTCCGGCTCAAGTTCATCAGGCTTCTATATGATTGGCAGACCTAAGTTTTTTGAATAGCTAGCTGTCTCCTATCTTGAAAGTAAAGGCAGGTGATTATCACGAATAGCCAATCAAAAAGCTCAGCCTGTTTTCTGGACAATATTTTGTCCGGAAGGATAAAAACAGAAATAGCTTTTCAGCCAATTTGGGATTTGCAAAAAATGAAGGTATTCGGCTTTGAAGCTTTAGTCCGATGGGAAAATCTTAGGCCTGATGAAGTTTTTAGGGAGGCTGCCCAAAAAAATTTAGTGCTGGAATTGGAAACTATAATTTTAGCGGAAATATGCCGGATCGGAAAAAGCACAAAAGAAAAGACGTTTATTAACGTTCATCCAAGCTTGCCCGATCCTTATTTTTGGGAATGTTTAAAAGGTCAAAATGTAGTATTGGAAATAACGGAATCGGATAGAATTTGCTTTCCGTCTTTAAATGTCCTAAGAGACTTAGGTTTTATTTTGGCTTTAGATGATTTTGGTACTGGTTCGGCAACATTAGAATCTTTGTGCCTTGTAGATCCTGAATATATTAAGCTTGATAAGAGTCTCATCCAATCAAAGAATGTTGTAACCCGCGATAGCCTGATAACGGCTTTTGTTGGACATGCTGCAAGGCTGAATACCAAGGTGATTGTTGAAGGCATAGAAAACCATGAACAATTGCAGGCGGCAAGGATAAACGGTTCTCACTATGGACAAGGTTACTTCCTTGGAAAACCTGAAATTTTATTTTCCGGTTTCTAAAATAATAAATTGAGGAGTGTTTCTTTTGAGAAAAGTATTTTTTATTTTAGGTTTGGTTATCGCTTTAGGGAGCGGCATAGGCCTTTATTTTTATCTGGATTATGCAAAGGCTTTAATTCCTGTGGTTTATGCCGCCACAAATATTTCTGAGGATACCGTTATTAGCGCACAGCAATTGAAAGTGAAAAATGTTCCAAAGGAAAGTGTGCCTTCGGGAGTTGCTACAAGTATCAGCCAGGTAGCAAACAAGTCTCTGAATTGGCCTTTAAAAGAAGACGATCCGGTGCGGTTGGATAAAATAGAACAAAACACAAAGGCGGAGGTTGAAAATTCGAGATTAATTGCCTTCAAAACAGATTACAACGGATCCATTGCCGGTCTTGCTAAATACGGACAAACCGTTGATCTTGTTTTAACTCTTGACCCGAAACAAACGGGCAATTTATCGCTTGCAGGATATATTGTCACGGATTTATTTATTGAAGCGACTGCCGATTCAGCGGGCAAGATATTATCTTCCGCAGATATCCCGCATTTGAATGGACCAGCATCTGTTGTGAGTTCGTCAGGCAGTGAGCAAGCAACCGGCATCCCGACAGAAATAATTGCCAAGGTTACGACTAAACAGTTTTTAGTAATCAAACAGGCCGAAACAATGGGAACGATTTCGTTGGGGCAGCGCGATAGGAATGCCAAAGATCTCTACAACATAAACGATGTTATCGAAAATTCACAGATGAATATTGGCAAAGATTTTATTGTTTCATTGCTTCAGCTTCAAAAGTAATTGTTATTGGAGGAAACTTATGGCTGATGAAAATAAAGCGGTCAAAGAGCAGACAAAGAAAATAATCGCGTTGTGGAGTGTGGGCAGTGTTGGGAAGTCGACACTTGCTTGCAATTTTGCCCGGAAACTGGCAAAGGAAACAAACTTAAAAATAGGGCTATTGGATTTTTCGTTAATAACGCCCTGCCTCCACCTGTTTTTAGAGCTGGAAGATAAAGAAAGCTCGATTGAATATATCCTTAAGTCTTGGCAGGATAATTTTTCTTATCACGATTTACTTAAGGAAAATGCCCACATAACGAAGAACCTTCCCAATTTATTATGCTGGACGGGATTGACGAAAGAACCTGAATTAATAGATAAACTGGGAGATATTCAAGCCCGTACAATCATCACTGAGTTGTCCGATCTAGTAGATATACTCTTTATTGACGTCCAAAGCGATACGTTGATTATACCTACCGACGTAGCACTTAAGAAAGCAACGGACGTTTTGGTTGTTGTAGACCAAAACAGAAACACGATTGAGAACACCGCCAAATGGCTTAATAATCTGCATGTCCGAAATATAGATATAAGTAAATTCAAGCTGATCATCAACCAATATTCCAATAAGGCGCTGTACACGAAAAACAAAATTGAGAGCAATCTTGGGCTGTCTTTGCTGGGGACAATACACGGTGTTTCCAAGGTAATTTATGATAACTCCACTGTTTCGCTTATTCCATTATTGAAATACGGCAAGTTTGAAAAATCTATTGAAAACATTCTGCTGCAGCTTCATTTATCTGTGGCCGTAAAAAAACGCCGTATGTTTTTCTGGCACAGAACTAGGATCGGAGGGAGGATATTGAAATGAGAATCAGTTCAGCGAAAGCTATTGACCCAAATGCATATGACACAGATAGCAAAACCCATCTATATAAAACAACAAGTATTATCCAGTCAATATTGACTGAAAACCACCCAAAGTTGCTTAACGACGCCATTTATGGAGTAGGGGAATCTCAAAAACAAATCCGCAATGTTATAAAAGATGTCATTCGCCATGAAAAACTCGATGTACCCGATATGAGTATCGATGAGATTGCTTGGGAGGCATATAAAACCATTATTGGATATGATGTTATCCATGACCTCCTTCTTGATCCGGAGATAACGGAAATATGCGTAAACGGTCCGCATCAAATCACTTATAAAAAGAATGGAGTCAGGTATTTAGCCAAGGATATAAAGTTTGTAGATCTGGCCCATCTTGAAAAAATAACAGAACGCATATTGCTCACCTGCCACTCGGAGGCCAACGAGGGAAGCCCTATGGTGGATAATGCGTGGCTTCCGGATCGAAGCAGGGTTGTAATCAATAAAAGCGCTATCGTCCCCAGCCACGGAATTACCTTAAATATCCGAAGATTCAGGGATAAAAACTTTTCCCTGGAAGAACTTGAAAAGATCGGGACGTTAAAAACAGCTGAAAGAAGCAAATATCGCAGCTCTCTTAATAAAGAGTGTGAACAGATCAAAATTGCTCCGAACGAAGAACATTCTTACCGGCAGCTTAATTTTATTCGGGATGTGGTAAGAGCGGGGGCTACGATCATAGTCAGCGGCGGGACTCACACCGGAAAAACAACCTTGATCCGCACCCTGGCCTCGATTTTTCAAGATCTTATTCCGAATGAAACCAGTCCGGGCGATCCCGAAAGCGGTTTGCGGATAATAACTATCGAAAATGGGCCGGAGCTGCAGCTGGTAAAATACTACCCCGGCCTTGAGGTTGTTGAAATTCTGGAACGCGACACAAAATATAATCCTATAGGGGTAGAGGAAATCTACCCACAGGTTATGAGAATGGACCCGGATGTAATTTTGGTTGGTGAAATCCGTTTCCCGATCGAGGCAATGTATACTTTGCGGGCCATGCGCTCCGGCCATGCAAATACAATGGCTTCAATTCATACGTATGACGCTGAATCATGCTGTCAGGAATTAAGAACCAAGGTTCAAACTATCTCCAATGTCAGTGATAAGGTAATTAACACTGAAATAGTCACGGCAGTGGATATTATTATCCAGTTAGGGATAGTGGATAGAAAAATTGAAATCACCCAGGTAGCTGAATTAGACCTGGATACGGAGTGTAATATTGTCATTAAAGATATTTTTAAAAGAGATAGCGACGGGAAAATGATCTTTAACCCCATAAGCAAAAAACTTGCTTATCGTCTTATTGCCAAAGGCAGAAAAAATGCCAGTGATGTTAAGAGGTGGTTAATATGACGCTTGTTCTTTGTTATGGAATAAGCATTGGGCTTTTATTGTCTGTAATTGTATGGTTTCTCGGGAAAAAAGAAAAGAAGCAAATATCAGGTTTCATAAATAAAAGGATAAACTATTTGCAAGACAAAGTGAAAAATAACAATAGGATAAGTAATTTTGCAAGATATTACAATCAAAGAATCTATATTACAAATTTGAAGTTGAGCTTAAAAGCTCTTCTTTTTATTAGTATAGGGTTTTGTTTTATTGCTTTTTTCCTGTCAATAGTGATCCTTTCAGAAAAAATTCCGAATCCAATCTATCAGAATCCGGGGGCTATAATCGTAAGCCATAATATTTTCGGGATTGTTATTTTTATGATTGTCGGCTTCATGATCCCGTGGGTATTGTTAAATTTAATCTATCACAGTATGCGAAGAATGCTGAATAAACAAGCCTTGAACACTTTCAATCTTATATTAAACAATTATATTGTGCGTAATAATCTTGAAGCTGCAACCTGGGATTCAATTGCTGCCATGCCTTCTCAAATGCGCTCTTTGTTTAGCCGAATCCAGTCCCGGGTCAATAATGGGGAAGAATTCGACACGGTTATATATAAAATATCGATACTTCTAAAACTGCAGTCTTTCAGGGATTTTTACAACGTTATCGTTTCTTCGAGAATGGCCGGGGGCAACACGGAAGATCTTTTATACAGGCTTTCGGACAAAATCAGATCAAGAAAAAACAGGGCGCAATCAATTAAAGAGGATCTTAATCCTCTAATCTCAAAAGCTGTGGCATTTACGCTGGTAATGATTCTTACGTATTTAGGCGTAAGTCTTGTTTGGCCGGACTCAATAGCCCTGGTAAAACAATCCTCAATAGGACACCTATATATCAATGCGATAATTATCTCCATCCTAATTGAGGCTACTCTGTTACTAAAATTCTTATCAATGGAGGATTAGTGATGAATATGGTGTTGATTTGTTCTATAGGAATTTCACTGGGTTTAATGCTGCTTTTTGCGGCGTTTTTTATTAGGACAAACCGTAAGGAGTCTAAAAGAATAAATTCTATTCACACTACTGTGCTTTCATATAGACAAACTCAGGAATCTAGTTTAGAAAAACTTCGCAAAAAGACGGCAAATTATATCACTAAATTATTAAGCAAAAAGCCGGGGCATAATCGTTCGGAGAACATGCTGGAAATACTCAAACAGCCCGGAAAACCAATGCCGATAGGATATGCAGAATATATGACTTTTAAAAAATTATCCCCTTTCATATTTGCGATCTTATTTGGCTTTGCAGGCTTTTCTACGAAAGACTTTCTGATGATAATAGGGCTGATCTGTATAGGTTTTTTTGTGGGGATAATAGCGCCTACGGCCATTCTTTCCTATTTTTATAACCAATACAAAAATGATCTTATCAATGAGTTGTCGGAAATCATGACCTATATTGTTGATTTAAGAAAAGCAGGGCAAACAATACCTGATTCTATTCGGGGGGCCTTATTTGCGACAAATAAATTACGGCCTCTCTTAGAAAAACTCCTGCAAGATATGTCAATAACAGGGCCAAAACAGGCACTCGCAAAATTGAGTAAAGAAACTGATATTGAAGAATTGAAAAACTTAGCAGATATTTTAATGCAATCTATCACCATTGATAGTTCTAATATGGTTGCATATCTGGCAAGCCGGTCACGGGATATTGATTATATTGAGGGATTAAAAGAAATAAGGCGGTATAAAAACAAGAAAATGCTTGTTGAAGCCTTGACCGCAATTCCATTTATTATGATCCCGATAATAATTCTTGTCCCGCTGCTATACCAGGCCAACCAAAGCCTTGGCCAAATAATGTAGGGAGGTGACAATATGTGAAAAAAATTGTCCGCTATCTGGCAACAGTATTGCGTGATGAAAGGGGGGATCTTGTTCAAAATATCGTCTTGCTGCTTGGTGGTATTCTGGCAACAATAGGCATTGCGGTGATTCTTTACAATACAATAACAGCCAAAATAGCAAATGACTCAGCCGGAATGAGCAAACTTAATTAAGAAGGGGGGGTTATTTTTTTATGGGAAATTTTCTAAAAAACCTTTACAAAGATGAAGGCGGAGATCTTGTTCAAAATATTATTTGGATCTTCGGCGGTGTTCTGGCTACGGTTGCAGCCGTATCGGTGTTGTTTGTTACAATCCGCGGCAAATTGACGGATATGAATACCAGTATAACAAATATCACCACTCCTTAATGAAAATATTCCTCACCGTGAGGAGGAAGGGAGATGGCGGATAGTATATGTTCAGACGTATGCTATCCGCTTAAAATTATGCTGAAATTACAAAAAAAACTAATGAAAAACCCTGATAATGAACGCGGATCTACCTTGATTGAATTCTTAATTGTCTTTGCATTATGGATGGCGATATTCTTCACATTCATATCGATGTTTTTCCTTAATAACTTGCAGGGATCCATGGTTAACGCCGTGAATCTCGGGTTGGAAAGGGCTGCCGTTGTCGGAGGAACTACGACAGAGGTCCGAAATCTGATGAAAGATCAGCTGAAACACACCGGCGTCGATACCGGTTTATTTGTGGTTACCGGATCGGGCAGTGATGCTAGCCGCGTTACTTACGGACAATATATAACAATTTCCATAACCGGACCCCGGAAATTTACCGATTGGTCAAGCGGACACCCAGTTTCCAAATCGGAGACGGTTACGGTAACCAAAACGATCATGAGTCAATATTTGCCTTAAATGAGGTGTTTATGAAGAAGCTATATAAAATAATAAAAGACGACCGGGGTTCATCTTTAATTGAACTGCTGATTTTTTTGGGCATTTCTCTTGCCCTTATTGGCTGGGGGACGGATTACTACCACACCATAAACATAAAACGGGGAATAACGGACAGTATAAAATTTGCCGCTTTAGCAGCCAGCCAGCAAACCGACCAGGCCAAATTAAATCAAGGTATTTTAGCTATAGACCCAGCGCAAGCGGATGTTGTTTTTTTAGAGATGGTAAAGAAAAATTTGTCTTTAGACAATAACCTCAATCCGCTACCGGGCTCGCCGGTTATTTATGTCAATAAAGCAACGCTTTATTATAAAACCTATAATTCTGATGTTTTGCCGGCAGTAAGCCCGATTGACGATCACGCTATCACTGAGCCGTCCTATGTGGTTTATATCGAAGTCAGAGTAAGGCGAGGCCTTACCCAAATCGTAAATTCAACCCCTTATTGGACAATTAAAATAGCGAAAGACGCTGCTTTAAAAATCTCACCATAATTTGAATGTAAGGAATGATTAAATGTATGGTCAATTATTTAGCATTGCTGATACCTTTAGTGATGCTGTCAATTTGTGTTCTGACGGATTGGCAGAAGCGGAAAATATATAATTGGGTGACAATACCCGGATTTATTCTCGGGATAATTTATGTCATATACGCCAAAACATATTCCGTAAGCTATGGCGTTTCTTTCTTATTCCTTTTCTTAATTCTCTTATTCGTCTATTCCCACGGGGCGATGAGGGGAGGTGATGTTAAATTGTTATTGGCTCTGAGCCTGTTTTTAACACCCGGAGCCTTCTTCTTTAATTCAGCTCTCTTCATGTTTTCAGCTTTCTTTTATTTCTTTTTTCAAACTGTACGGGTTAAAGGCTTAACCCAAACTATTAATGATATAAAAACAGATTCACTTGTTTTGATCGCTATCGGAGAAAATAACAATTTCTTTGCTAATGGCGTAAAAAGCAGATTTTTTCCCGGTGGCGGTGCCACTTTGATCTCTTTATGTTATATAGTTACTTCATTATTGTTTAAATATTAAAATTATTTTTTACGAGTATTCCTATAAGGAAAGAAATGAAGGTTTTGTTATCATAAGTGTCCACCTTGAAAAAAAGTCCTATTTTTGGGGCCATTATAGCTATTATCCTTATTATCTAAATCTGAAACAATAACTGTTACCCATGTTCTTTTACCAATGCTTTGACCAAATAAAGAACACCAAGAAGCATAAAGCATATTTCCAGAAGCGCGTTTAACAGCCTTAGTTATTACCTCCTTAGGCCATACACGCACATCATCACCTGACTTTATATTTAATAAGGCTAAACGCTTTCCAGATAGTTTTTCTTTTATTTCGTCAGCAATCTCATAATTTTCTTTTTCATATTCACTTTTTAGAACTTTAAATGTTATTATTTCCGCTGTTCCAGATTTAGAAAATGCATAAAGTGGGCCATCATACGACGGCACGTGATCTTTGCTTATTATTACTTCATCAAATGCTTCAACCAAAAACGAAATTGCATACGATACTGGGTCAACTATTTTCTCATCTTCCCAATATTCATTTTCAAGAATCAAAAAAATGTCCGCTTCATTTTTTAATTTGATTAACTGCCAATTGACCTCTTAATGAGGCTTTTAGGGTAATAACCGTAATAAAGGTATGGTTATTACGGCATAGGCGGATTAATTCAATTGCATTGGTTATCTCATCACTCTTTTGAAAACAAGAGACAATATACATGTTTTTTATTTCCTTCAAAACAGGGAGCAATTTTGTAAATGGTTTAGATATATCAATAATTTTCTTTGAGAGGCTGCTAATATTTTCAGGGTTAAACAAAGCATAGTTACCAAACTGGCATATACCAAAATCATCACTAACATTAACTTCGTACATTAATTTACCCCCGCTCGCTTGGTGATTTTTACCCTAATTCTTATAATTCATTATATACAGCATTAACAGGGCGGCAGGCAAAACCCCTTCACGCAACCCTATACTGCCGATCTCTAAGATGTCCAGTTCCAGCTCTTTTTCGTTTTTGGGATTTCCACGACTTTTTTGCTCTTCCATCTTTTTTCTTACCATTGTACATAGCCGGGTCGCTTCAAACTGTGGGATAGAGTTTACTTCGTCAATAATTTTCTTCTTGGGAATTGGGTCAAACGACAACGCATTGAACACCTCGATAAACTTATCCACTTCGGGGTTATCCGGTATGGGATAGGAGTTATTATATATTTTCTTTTCAGCGTCTAACGATTTCCATAAATCCTTGACGGACAATGGTTCATAGGGTTTGGCGACAGGGATGTCTTTATTTGTTTCGGAAAAATAGTAAAACCAGACTTTGTCCAACTTGCTTTCGTTTATGCACCTAAATATATGGCTGTCATTGTTTGGGGACAGCCCTATGATATGCAGTTCCCCCTCTAAATTTGAGAGCGCTTCAAAATGATAATCCGTGCCTACCTTCAGATTAGGGTTCTGAACGTACGTGTTAACGAACTGGAAAGCATATTCGTCCTTTGCCCTCAGAAGTGCAGTTTGCTTTTTAAATTCCGCTTCGTCGCGTCTTGATAGCTCAAGCCAGCGATTCATTTCGGTGGTGCCTTTCTTGACATTTAAAGCTCGTTTAATTTTGAGTTCGCCGCTATAATCCAGCAGCGCATTGCAAAAGCAATGCCGGAACTCGTCAATGACAACCAACTGCCCTGCCTGCTGGCGCATATACCCTTCAACAGTGTCGGGGTTTTCACTGTCAGCGGGGACAGAATAGTTGCCGTGTAGATGAAGCACATTCCTACCTGTTAACGCTTCGAGGTTGCAATCATAATTAAGAGAAAAAATATTATCGAATCCAGCAAAAAAACGCTTCACCTTTTTGTTCATATTTTGATGGACGTCAGTAAGCATCCCATCATTATAGATTCCATCAAGGATCATACGCTCAAATCCTTGCTTTGCTGACTGCCACTGATCTTTTATGTCGGCATTCGCAATAAAGAACAACCGGATCAGCAGAAACCAGTCCTCAAGCATAATCTCATAATATTTGGTGACAGGAACGGTATATCTGTCCTTAAAATCCGCAATGGCTTTCCGGTCATCAGAATTGCCGATTCTATCATAATCACCGTTTCGAGCTTTGTTTGCAATATCTACGAAAGCTCTGAAGATGCTCTCAATGCCTTCACCTGAAAGTAGGCCGTCAAACAATGGATTATATTTATTCGCTTTGGCGTTGAACATGATCCTCATTAAGATGAAGTCATTGTAATAGGCCTTACCGCCAAATTGAATATTGATTCCATTGCCGATTAAAACTGATTTCATATAAAAATGACCTTTCTTTCTAATGCAAGTAGCTTTACAAATAATGGTACAACATGAGTCAATCAACATCAACTATTTTCGTCAATTCCGATACTTGCCTAATATCCAGAACGTTCATTAATCTGAGTAAGTAGTAACAGTCTGGATTCGTGTCTCCGCTTTCCCACTTTTGATATGTTCTTAGTGATGCACCAATCCAATCAGCGATCTGTTGCTGTGTTAAGCCCTCTCTCTTTCTTATGTCTTTCAGTGCCTCAAAATCAAACTCCATCAGTTGAGGACCGGCATATAGCTCGTACCAAGCGTCGGAACCATCATCATTTGGTCCCCAACAATTCCGACCTCGGATTAATGTTTTAGGATTTGCTTCAACAAACAGATATCCCTTATGCTTTTCATTGACCTCTGCCCATATGCGAGTGGCGTTTCTAACATCAACACCTATCCATCGCATAATCGGTCTTCCCTTTTCATCGCAAGGGAATGTACCTTCCATCCGGAAAATATTTTTCGTTCTGCCCACGTATTCCCCGATGTACATTTCCTTTAAATCAAAAATGACTGGGGGCAGTTTTTCCTTTTCGAGCAGACTATTATAGGAAATAAAAAAGTGTTGTGGCATTAGGTTCTCTATATCGTATTTTTGTGCTAACTCAAGATAATGCACCCATTGTAAAAGCAGGTCTGCTTGTTCGATGCGCCCACTTTGAATAATGGGGTATTCAAAGATCTCACTAACCGGAATTTTATAATCGTATAATAACTTTTCAAGCGTTTCATAAAAAACTTCAATTTTGTCGCGATAGGATTCTTCATTCCTATTTTTAATATAAAAACTGTTAATATATTGGGACAAGCAACCTACTCTATTTGCGCTTATGTCTGGCTTATAGAAGTAGAATGGAATTCTACGAAGGAATACTTTTTTGGGAATAGGTGGGAATAAGAGACTGTCCCCGATATTTGAGTAATCCTTGCCAAGATATGAAAATATCTCTCGACCAACAACATCATGCCGGTTCAGATAATCCAGAAATCTTTCTTGAACACCCTTATTTTGAAAATACTGTAATACAACTTGATTAATTAATTGCTCCATTTCCATTTCCGTTTCCTACCTCCCTTAAATTCTTATGTATATATTGTAATATGAAGAAAATGGGTAGTAAATACGTCAAATGTTTCACTATATTTTGCTTCTACCTTCTTAAATACCAGTGCATCCCTACTCAGTTTTTATTATCTCCTTGCTTGTTGGCGTAAATTATGACATATCAAGTGATAATATTTTTATTCAAATGCATCTATAGAAAACAGGCTAGAAAAAATCAAGGGGTGATGTAGTCATTATGATATAAGTAAGATAGATCTACCAGCCAAAGATTACAGTTGCCGATTCTTCGGCAAATAAGAACGATTTCTAACATTGAAAGTGGACCAGCTTTTTTGGGGGACCCTCAATCATCTGAACCACTATTTTTTTGGTTCAACTTATGGGGAGGCGATCAAGTTGTAACAACTAATGAAAATCTATGAAATAATGAATATCTAAGAGCAAATTCTATAATTGAAGAGGAGATATGGATATGTTTAAATGGGAACTAGAGGTTTCAGATAACTTAAATCAAAGAACGGAAGGATTCAGCGCGTCGATTGGGATGAGCAAGGAAAGATTTATCAAGCTTGCCATATTGTCTCAACTGGAGGAAATGGAGATGAATATGGACGAACGTCGCAGAATTGCTGACCCGTCGGAGAAAAAAACACTTTCCCAAACCTATATCGAAATAGGTGATGAGGATGTTCCGGTAGGCCCGAAAGGAGGATACGACCATGTTAAAGTTAAGAGTTAAAACATTTTCTATTCTGCTTCTTGTTTTGTCCTTGATTCTTTTTGGATGCAGTTCCAAAAAGACTGAGCCGGTACAAAATGTTCCGGTCCAGCAGGATACCCAGACTCAAAAAGACAATCAAAGCCCGGAAAAAGAGCTTGGGCCGATTAAAGAGGTTGAACCTGAGCAAGTTCCGCGGCCGGAAGTCAAAATCGAAACAAAAGCCGAGTCCAGTGAGGAGCCCAAAACCCAGCCCAAGCCTGAACCCGATCAGCCAAGCAAGCCGGAGCAGAAACCTCCCGCCAAGTCCGGGTTATCTTTGTATAGCTTGGGGCATCAGGTTGAAGTCCAGAATAACGCTGCTAAAACAGACAAAGAGAAAGCCGCTTATGAAGTGACCGCCCGGTGGCTGGTAGAATTCAAATCTACCGATTATAAGAAGCTTGAGGCAATGTCGCAAATGCCGGGAAACAGTTACACGACGGCGAATTTCCAAAATTCGTTGGATAACTTTTTTCCGAATTTCAAATCGGAAAGCATCAAAAACAAGGATACCAGACAAGTGAAGTCTCTATGCCTTGACGATATAAGTTTTAATCAAATCCCCCAATTAAATAATCAGGAAGGGGCCTTCCTGAAGTTAACCATCGTCATCAATGCTGCGCAAAATGGGGGCAACTATTGGGTAAGCAAATATGAGGAAAGAATTATTTTGCTGCAGGTAAACGGAGTTTGGAAGGTCGATTCTGAAGAAAACACCCAGCTGAAGATATAGGGGGTATGCTTATGAATTTAATAGCCAAGGATGAGTTATATCAGTTCCGTAAATTCAACAACAAATATGAAAGGGAGCTGCGCAGCTCAGTTTACCAGGAAATTATGCCCGGCATGAGTTCCGGGGAGATTCTGGACGTTATTGCCGGCAATAAAAGCTTGATGTTCTCTATGTCTCTCAAGCAAATAAAAAGGCATAATGAGTATTTTGAGGGCGATATCGATTTCAAAAAGATGGCTGCAGCAGAAAATATTACTTACCCAGATAAAACTACTTTGATTGTCAAAACGACGCATGCTTGCAACTTGCATTGCCCGTATTGCTACGATGTGATGTTTCGCAAGGAGCTTGACTCGGAAGGGAACAAAATCACGCTGGAAGTGGTCAGGCAGATTTTAAAAGTGTTCAAAGACGTGAATGTCGGCACCTGGATATGGCACGGCGGGGAGCCTTTGCTGATCGGAAAAGAATTTTATGAAGAAGCAAACGCCCTGATTAAGCAGCAATTCAAGAAAGCCAATATTTGTATGCAATCCAACTTGACGCTTATTGACGATGAAAACGCCGCTGTGTTAAGGAAGTGGAACATCCGGCCAGGGTTCAGTTTCGATGGCTTAACAAACCATTTGACCCGGAAAAATACTAATCGGTTAATGCGGTCCATTGCCACGGCAGATAAAAACAAGGTCTTGGGCGGCGCCATCATGATCATTACGAAAGATAATATCCACCACATGATTGACGATTACGAATACTTTAAACGCTTAGGCCTGGGCTGCAAGATGAACCTCATCTTTGCGGCCCATAAAAATATGAATTCCTATACCCTGGACGGGAAAGTGGTTGCTGAGGAAATCTGCAAATTCTTTGACTATTGGATCTTAGACACTTATAGACCGGCTGATTCGGATCTGTGCGAGAGATATCTCATGGCCGCATTGGATGCCGGTGGTTCCTGCGCTTTTACGGATTGCGCAGGGAAGGATTACTGGTTTTCAACCCAGCCCGACGGTACGATTTATCATTGCGGCCGGGACTGGCCGGAGAGCGCTGCCGTGTCTTTCGGGAATATTTTTGAAATGGAATCGGTTCAGGATATCTTAAATCATCCCAACCATAAAAGATTGCGCGAGGGAACCCGGCGGATGCTGCAGCATTGCGGCGATTGTGATTATTTCTACAGCTGTCATAGCGGCTGCTACAATGACAACATCCAGTATGATTTGACCATGAATAAACCGGAGCCTGAAAATTGCTACACCCATCAGCACGTGATTAGCCATATCATAAGCGTTATTAATGAAATCGATTATGACGATATGCCGAAATATAACCCGAGATTCTTGAACTTTTTATTCAGGCATCAGTTCAGGAGCGCCAAGATGATGAAAAATATTTTAGAAGAATCTATTAAACGGATCGAAACTCCTGTCAACGCGGAAAACAAGCTGAGGGAGTTTCTCGTGATTTAAAGAGAGGTTGATATTCATGATTAATATCTTTAAGAAAAAACAAAAATTTGCCCCAAAGAATCAGACGCAGGAACTGTACTACTCAGTTCCTTTATTGTTTGATTATGGGTATATTCAGGAATTAATAAGGCTTAACAGCCAGGATAAGGCGAAGTATAAAATCCGCTCTGTATATAACAGTTTGCCTGTTACTTCCTATGCCAAATCAGGGCATGAACATGGCCGGTCGGTTAATTTGCAGGAAGATAGCGGCAAAATTCGGACTCTGGAAGATTTAAAGCCCTATATAAAAATGCTTTCGGAAAACGGGCTGGCGTTTATTTACCTGATGAATAATATCTCAACCGTTTCTCTGTATGACTTTGAATCAAATATTCCCCAGCTGAAGCAGTTTGTCGAGCATCTGGCGGATATCGGGGTGCGAAGCATTACTGTCGGAAGCCAGCTTCTTGCCGACTTTTTGAAAGAGGAATTCAGCGGGTTGGCAGTAAACGCTTCAACGATGATGGATATCCGGTCAATCAACCAGGCGAAGTATGTCAGGGAAAATCTAGGGATCTCCAATATCATTCCGGCTTCCGATCTTAACAAGAATTTTGCTTTTATCGAATCGTTCAAAAAGCTGCTGCCTGATGTTGGCTTGGAGTTGATGGCCGATGAGGGCTGCATCTTTTGTTGCCCGACCAAGAATATTCATTATGCCTTGTTCGGCAAGCAGGAAAACATCCATAAATGCAGCCCTTTGTTCCGGGAATTCCCCAAATTCATCTGCGATCAGATTACCTTTAAAAGTCCTGCAATTCAAATGGTGCTGAACAGGATTATTTACCCTTGGGAAATCCCCTACTACGAGAAAATAGGGGTTAACAGCATCAAGCTGGTTGGCAGGGATCATCCCAAGCCGGAATTGGTCAATAAAATAAAGGCCTATATGCTTGGTGTTACCGATCCGGAATACGCGCTGAATGAATTCTATAATACTTACAATTCACGTTTTATGAACAAAGTTTTCCATCCGTACGGAACGCTGAAAATGAAGGAAATATTCGAGTTTTTGCCCAAGCTAGATTATTTCATGGAAAAAAAGCCGCAATGCGCCGCCCAGTGCGGGGCTATATGCAAGTATTGTTTCAATAAAGCGGAACAGATCGAGAATTATGTTGCGGGGAAAGGACAGGCCGAGCCATTATCCTGTGCAGTAGGTGAATGATATGGCAAGAACGTTTTCCAGATTGAAAAAATTACTGTTTGCCTTTGTTTCATTAAGCATCCTGCATGCTTCAATAACCCAAGACCTGGTTCTTGACAACAATCATCCGGACCGGCCCAAAGCCAAGGAGGGCAAATACTCCAAGGCTTTGGGCCTTAAGTTTTCCTTGCAGCCTGAAAAAGCTTTCGCTTGGGTGGAATGGTCCTGGCCTAACTCAGGATGGAGCAATTATGGAAATTATGGGGCTTATACCGATGTCTACAACAATACTTACGGCAATTACGTGAATTGGAACGCCAATTACTCGAATGCCGGTGCTTGGGAAAACCATACGCAATGGGAGAACCATACCGAAACATGGAGCCAATATTCTAATTGGACAGCCTATTCCAATTACAGCAACTATAGTAATTATGGCGATTGGGGTGATTATGGCAATTATTCCAACTATAGCAATTGGAATAATTGGACACCGCCTCCATCGGTTGTGGCAAGCGTACAGGCCGTCGCCTTTCCAAACACAACAGTTCAGATTACAGCGACGACAACCGGGAGCACCACTTCCGTCAATGCGACCAATTCCTTAAATACAACAGTAATTGCCTTTACAAATAACGGAGGAAATACATGGGTGGGATCTTTTACTATCCCCGCCGGGACAACTGTTCAGCCGATATCTTTTTATGTTACTGCCAGCAATAGTTCGGGATCGAGCAATGCTGTTGCAATTACAAATGTAAAACATTTCCAAAATGTAATTACCCGGTAAATGGAAGCATCATTACTATTTGTGCCGCCACCGGCGCGGCTGAATGGAGGTTACTATGAATATCATGTTAAATAATTACTGCAACTTAAAATGTTCATATTGCTTTGCAAATTGTGATCGGAAGAACAAGGTCGATATTTCTGATGATAATTATGGATATATAATTGATTTCTTTAAGAAGTCGGCACATGTTGATTTAAGGCTGCTCGGTGGGGAGCCAACACTGCATCCGAACTTCGAAAAGTGGGTGAATGAGGGAATCTGTGATCCGTTTTTCCGGAGAATTCAGATTTTCACCAATGCTATTACTTTGGATAATGCCTTGAGCCGATCCATTGTGGATAATAAGGTGTCATTCTTGATTAATCTGAATGGGCCGGATGTAATCGGTGAGCATTTATATAATAGGACAATAGACAATGTAGAAAACCTGGTATTCGAATATCACAGAAAGAATATCGAACCCCAAGTTACTCTCGGCATTAATATCTTTGAGCCGGATTTTAAATATAATTATATTATTGAGCAAAGTAAGAGACTAAAACTAAAGACCATCCGGTACAGCATTACCGTGCCCTCGGATAATAGCCAGAAGGGCAGTCTTGAACATTATGAAAGTTTTGTTCCCGGATTAGCTGAGTTTTTAGACGATTGCCATAGAAACGCGATTTCTCCCCATGTTGATTGCAATAATCCGCCCAAGTGTATCTTTTCCGGTGAGCAGCTTGTAAATTTCATTTACTCTGGTTTTGATCTGATTCACAAGGGGATATGTTCGCCGGTTATGGATATACGGCCCGATTTGAGTGTCGCCCGATGTTTCGTTTTTGAAGATTATCTGAGTGTGAATATCAAAGACTTTAATACCGTTCAAGATGTGAATGATTTTTTTCTGCGTGAGATTGACAGTAAAAGATATAGTAATCCTCCGTTTAAGCAATGCCCCGGATGCAGGTTCTGGGACGAAAAGAAATGCATTGGAGGTTGTTTAGGGTATAGTGTCAGGGGGAAATCATCTGCATGCTGTGCCAGATAGCTTTCTGTTCTACAATTCTATCAACCAAATATTAACAGTTTAAATTGACATGTGGGTAGCTTAATGTTATCTTATAAAAGAAAGCTAGACTTAATTATTAACTTAATTAAAGAATTTTATAAGGTTAGTTTCGGTTGGAATGGTTATTACCATTTTCAAGAGAAGCGGGCTCTGGGGTGGGAGGCTACCAAATATTGGTATAGCTATCCACCTTTATTTATTTTTTTTAAGACAACAACTGAATATATTTATACGCTGAATCCGTTAGGAACGGGAGACCCAAATAATAGGGGTGAATCCAAAGCGGTTGCTTTGGTAGGGTTAAGCTCTTTCGACCCGAATCCGTCAGCTAATCTCGTAAGCGGTGGAAGAGAAGGTGATTGATATGCTTAATTACACCTTTAGTTAAGGTATATATTTTAGCATACGCTGCAGATACTTCTCTGCAGCTTTTTGTTTTATATACCACAAATGTTGAGGATGACAATCTTCAATGAGAATCTGAAGGAGGAATTAAATAATATGCAAAGAAATTTTAGGGATATAACCTTGTATAAAAATGTAACGGAAGAACAATGGCGGGATTGGCAGTGGCAGATTTCCAACAGAATAACAAGGATTGATCAATTGGAACAAGTGGTCAACCTTACCCAGGATGAGCGTCAGGGAGTGGCGGTAAGTCTTAAAAAATTACGTATGGCAATAACGCCCTACTATGCTACACTTATGGATCCAAATGACGAACATTGCCCGGCAAGGCGGCAAGCTATTCCAACGACTCATGAAACCAAAATCTCCAAATTTGACAGTAGTGATCCGCTGCATGAAACAGCCGACGCGCCGGTTCCCGGCCTTACTCACAGATATCCCGATCGCGTACTGTTGCTTATTACTGATCAGTGTTCAATGTATTGTCGTCACTGTACCAGAAGACGATTTGCCGGTCAGGAGGATAAGGCGCTTTCCCTGGATAATATCAAACGGGCAATCAACTATATTAAAGCGCATAAAGAAGTCAGGGATGTGCTTTTGTCGGGCGGGGATCCATTGTGTCTCTCTGATGACAAGCTGGAAGCAATTATAAAATTAATTCGGGAAATTAAACACGTGGAAATAATTCGCATAGGCACTAGAACACCGGTTGTCATGCCTCAGAGAATCACTGATAAGCTCTGCACAATGCTGAAAAAATACCATCCTATTTGGCTGAATACGCACTTTAACCACCCCAAAGAACTGACAGCTGAGGCCAGGGAAGCATGCGGAAAATTGGCTGATGCCGGAATACCTCTTGGCAACCAGTCAGTGCTTTTAAAAGGTATTAATGATTGCCCCTATATTATGCGCGATTTGGTGCAAAACCTTGTTAGATCCAGAATCAGACCATATTACCTTTATCAGTGTGACCTTTCAGAAGGAATAGAGCATTTCAGAACTTCGGTTTCCGTGGGGATAGAAATCATAGAAATGCTGCGGGGACATACCTCGGGTCTAGCTATTCCACAGTTTGTTGTGGATGCGCCGGGGGGCGGTGGTAAGATCCCGGTTAATCCGCAATATTTGATTTCATATTCTCCGGAAAAGGTCATTCTTAGAAATTTTGAAGGTGTAATTTGTACGTATACCGAGCCTGAGGATAAAACGCACCAGTGCCAAAAATGCGGCACGTGCGGTAAATTCAAGAATAAAGAATACCGTGGATTAGAAAAGTTATACAGAGGTGAACAAGTATGTTTGATCCCAAGCACAAACGTAAGACTCAACAAGAGGGAGGGGTTTCATGAATACAGATCAAGATAACTTCAAGAATCAATATATTAATATTTCAGATATAGACATATACGTAGATTATCACAATAAAAGGCTTAAAATATTGAGTCATTCTCTTCTGTCTGAGTTGATAATCAAAGAGATTGTTGATTATGCCAAAAAAGAAAACCTGGGTAAAATTATCGTGAATTGTCATAAACATCAGATAAATATCTTTGAGGAATGCGGGTTTGTAGCAGAGGGGGTTATCGACGGTTTTTTTCAGGGAGAGGATGCAACTTGTATGTCGCTTTTTCTTGACAAAAGACGCGAAAATTCACTCTATGAGGAGAAAGAAAACAGAATTATTGACTATTGCGTTAAGAATACCAATAGATTCGAGCTGACTAAGAATAAAAACTATACAATGAGGCAGGCCGTGCCGGACGATATTCCCCAGATGATTCAGCTTTTTCAAGCGGTATTTGAAACCTATCCAACACCAATTTTTAGCAGAGAGTATCTTCAAAAAGTCATGCGGGATCATGTTTTGTTTATGGTGGCGGAAGAAGAAAGGAAGATTATCAGTATTGCTTCGGCAGATCTGGACAAACAGCACATGAACGCTGAAATAACGGATTGTGCCACTTATCCGAAATATCAAGGCAGAAACATAGTAAGTGAACTGATATTCCAACTGGAAACGCACTTGAAACATAATGGCTTTGCTACAGTATATAGCCTTTCAAGAGCGAACAATCTTGGAATCAATCGGTCTTTAAGCAAGCTGGGGTATATGTATAGAGGAAGGCTTATCAACAACTGCAATATTTGCGGTGGTTTTGAAGATATGAATATTTGGATAAAATCATTAAATTAAGTAAATTATTGGACATTAACCTGTCATTGAAACCATCAATAACTGGCAAATGTCCTTTATTCATAAGTTTTATGATCTATAATGAGGAATTAGCTTGACCACGAAGGTTTGAGCATTACTTTATTTTTGGTATAATTACTAATGAGATATTTCGGTATTAAAAGTAAGTAGGAGGTTTTCTAATGGAAGAATGGAAAAGACAGATACTTGACGCGGTTAAATTCGGACGTGCAAGTTTAGCAAATGAATATGCCCGGGCAGCAATACAAAATCCAGAGAATAAGATTTCTTTTGGGGAATTTAGGTGTGGTAAAAAATACTATATGGGAGTTATCGCTAAAAACAATGTTGAGGCTCATTTATTATATCCCGACCCGAAGAACCGGCTCGAACTTGATACTGGTGATGTAATCGCAGTTAAATATGGCGATTTGTATATAGTAGGAATATTTACGCTTTCAGACGATGAGATTGGGATAAAGACGTTGACGAGTGTGGATTGTCAAGGGGAAGAAGATTTTGTTCAATTACGTAATGGTGGAGCTAACCATGTCGCTTTTCTTTTCCATGTTCCAAAGGATGAGAGCTAGCCTGATTTGCTAAAGGATCATATTAAAAAGCAAAATACTTAAGATAAATACCTGGACACTTCAGCATAAAATGGATATATTCAGGGTATTCAAAAGAAGAATTATTTGTTATAATATAAAAGCTTAAGCAAAAATGACAATATAAAGTTGTACGAGTTGGTGTAAACTTCGTGAAAGTGAAGGACGCTAAAGCTATGGGTCTAAGGCTGCTTGTAAGTGGCTATGATTGCCAGGCTGCAAGTAATTGAACTTCTTGGGGGGGAGTAGTTCCATTTTGGATTACTCTCTTTTTTATGTCTTTTATTTTCACTTGGGAGGATGATACATATGAAACAAATAGGCATCGGACAAGCATTCAGAGCAAATTTTCTGGGTCACGCTCCGGACTGGTACAAAAGAACGATTCTTGCTTTTTTGGTGTTGAACCCTATTTTAATGTATACCGCCGGTATGTATGTTACAGGTTGGGTGTTGATTGTCGAATTCATTTTTACCCTGGCGATGGCGCTGAAATGTTATCCGCTTCCTGCCGGTGGACTTCTGGCGATCGAAGCCGTTGTGCTCGGACTTACGAACACGCAAACAGTCTATGCCGAAGTTGAAACGAACCTGCCGGTTATTCTTCTTCTGATGTTCATGGTCGCCGGTATCTATTTTATGAAAGAAGGTCTTGTGTACCTGTTTTCCAAGCTCCTTACGAAAGTACACTCTAAAGTCGCGATTTCATTCCTGTTCGCTGTACTGGGTGCGGTTCTTTCCGCATTTCTGGATGCGTTGACCGTAACGGCGGTGATTATCGCCGTGGCGTATGGTTTCTATAACATCTTCCACAAGTTTGCTTCCAGCGAAAAAGTATACGAAAAGTATGACATTAATCACGATCATAGTGTTGATGAGAAACTTCATGAGGATCTGGACGAGTTTCGTGGTTTTCTGCGTAATCTTATGATGCATGGCGCTGTGGGCACTGCGCTGGGCGGTGCAATAACACTGGTTGGTGAACCGCAGAACCTGTTGATTGGCTCCATTATGGAATGGGACTTCGTAGATTTCTTTATACAATGCGCCCCGGTGTCTATCCCGGTATTGATCGTTGGTCTTCTGACCACCATTATCCTTGAAGTTACCAAGTTCTGGGGGTACGGCTACCAGCTTCCTGAGTCTGTGCGAAAGGTTATGGAAGAGGATGTAAAAGTCAAAGATGCTGCCAGGAATATGCGTGGACGTGTACGCCTGATTGTTATGGCTTTGTGTGGCGTTCTGCTGATCTTCTCCCTGGCGCTGCACCTGGCGGAAGTTGGTCTTATTGGTCTGATGATTATTATCCTGCTTACCGCTTTCAATGGGGTTACGGAAGAAAAGCATATCGGTCATGCGTTTGAAGAAGCGCTGCCGTTTACTGCGTTGCTGGTCGTATTTTTCGCCGTCGTTGCGGTTATTCATGACCAGCATTTGTTTACGCCGATTATTCAATGGGTACTGAACATGGAAGGGCAAAATCAGCTTGTCGCTTTTTTTGCGGCCAACGGTGTCCTTTCAGCAATCAGTGATAACGTTTTTGTTGCTACGGTATATATGACTGAAACACAGCAAGCATTTGAAGCCGGAGGTATTGCGCTGGAGCAGTACAACAAGCTGGCAGTTGCCATTAATATGGGTACAAATATCCCTTCAGTTGCCACACCAAACGGTCAGGCGGCGTTTCTGTTCATCCTGACTTCCGCTTTAGCTCCGCTGATTCGTCTGTCTTACCTAGAAATGGTAAAACTGGCTCTGCCTTACGCTGTCGTTATGACTCTTACGGGCCTGCTGGCAACAATGTACCTGTTGTAATACCTTCTTCAGGTTCTTCTTTAGTTGTAAGCAAGAGCAGAGCAGATAATTGTATTCTTCCAATTCCATATAGCATGTTTTCGGCGCTTGACACAAATGACAATATGCAATATTCCTTCGTTAGTCAGAGTTGTCGTAAGCTCTTGGTAAATCGCATGGAATATTAATTAAAACGTGTTGAAGCGACCATGCTGGTACGTAATCAGAAGTTGACTTTTGGGGTGGGAAGTCGTTTATTGAGACTTTTCACTTTTGTTTTTATAAAAAATACCTTGCGGGTGTACGAACAATTGGACAAAATGAAAGAAAGTAAATTAAAATATTAAATAGGTCTATCTTTAATCTAAAAGTGGAGGAACAAGATGTCACATAATACTCAAGTTATCGTTGCAGCGGTAATTTTTTTGACCACCTATGCTTTTATAATAAGCGAGAAAATACATAGAACGGTGGTCGCTTTGGTCGGGAGTGCCCTTGTCATTTTAATAGGCATTCTAAACCAAGAGGAAGCGATTGAAGCAATTGATTTTAACACCATAGGATTACTCATTGGGATGATGATCATCGTCGGCATTACCCGTCGAACAGGTGTGTTCGAATTCCTGGCCTTAAAAGCGGCGAAGCTAGCAAAGGGAGACCCGTGGCTAATTATGCTGTTCCTGGCAATTCTGACAGCAATCGCATCTGCGTTTCTGGATAATGTGACGACGGTAATGCTTATGGTCCCTGTTACATTTTCGATAACTGAAAAACTGGATATAAATCCTATTCCATTTTTGCTTACGCAAGTTATTGCCTCAAATATTGGAGGAACAGCTACGCTAATTGGTGATCCGCCGAACATCATGATCGGCAGTGCCACAGGCCTTACCTTTGTCGATTTTATCCTTAACCTGGGTGGGGTTATTGTTATAATTTTCGTTGCGACGATGGTTGCTCTGAAATATATTTATCGGAAATCATTACGTGTGGATGATGATAAAAAAGTAATAATTATGTCCTTGGATGAAAGTCAAGCGATCAAGGATCACTTTCTTTTGCGCAAATGCTTAATTGTGCTTGCTGTTACAATAATAGGTTTTATGCTGCATGGTATGTTACATCTGGAATCCGCGACGATCGCGTTGGCTGGCGCCAGTCTTTTGTTATTAATCACCCGTGAGGAGCCGGAAGATATCCTTTTGTCAGTCGAATGGCCAACTATCTTTTTCTTTGCCGGACTGTTTGTACTGGTCGGGGCTTTAGGGCATGTAGGGATTATTGAATGGATTGCGAAAAAGGCACTGGATGCTACCGGTGGTTCGTTGCCATTAACAACGATGTCCGTTCTGTGGTTGTCTGCGATTGCTTCAGCGTTTGTAGATAACATCCCCTTTGTTGCCACTATGATTCCTTTGATTCAAAAGATAGGGGAAATGGGCGGGATAGAAAACCTAAGACCGCTATGGTGGGCTCTTTCATTAGGGGCTTGTTTGGGAGGAAATGGGACTTTAATCGGGGCATCCGCTAATGTGATCGTTGCTGGGCTGGCGGAAAAGCAAGGTTTTTCAATTACGTTCAAAATGTTCTTTAAACTGGGTTTTCCTTTAATGTTACTCTCGGTGGTAATAGCCTCAGTGTATGTCTACTTAGTTTACTTGTTTTAAACACAAAATTATCCAGCTATTTTTTCTATCGATGTCATCACCTGGAGATAATGGTTACTTCAGGTTAGGAAGTATGTTTAGGACAATGGGTTCCTTTTTAGCTCAGTTACTATAGGATTTTACCAAAAATATTTATGTCGTCGAAAAAGAGCCTTCCTCATTATGCAGGTCGCCTATAGCTAAGTCATAAATTTAACTTATAATAGTGCTGATGGCAATCAGTTATATTTTTACGACAACAAGGTAGGGTTGGTTAGCGGTTAGTGGATGAATATTATAACTTTATGATAATTACATGGAGACAAGTATGAACGACATATTTAAAATTGATATTAACACGCCAACTACGCAAGGAAAGAAAAAACTCTCGCCCCCACAGATACTGGCTATCGGATTTATTTCTGTCATCCTCGTCGGAACTTTGTTGTTGAGCTTATCTATAGCCACTGTTAACGGAAAAGGATTACCTTTTATTGATGCTTTGTTTACAGCAACCTCAGCTGTCTGTGTTACAGGCCTGGTTGTTGTAGACACCGGATCTGTGTTTTCTGTTTTCGGGCAAATCGTCATCCTTTTATTAATTCAGATCGGTGGTCTTGGTTTTATGACCTTCGCCACCTTCTTTGCCATCCTTCTGGGGAAAAAAATAAATCTTCAAGAAAGAATGATTCTGCAGGAAGCTTATAATCAGTCATCTTTGGAAGGGATTGTAAGGCTGGCAAAATATATTTTCCTGGCGGCGTTTCTTATCGAAGCTATAGGTATCATTATCCTTACGATAAGGTGGTCGTTCGATTTTAACGTTGGCAAAGCTTTTTATTACGCTTTATTTCATACTGTGTCAGCTTTTAACAACGCAGGGTTTGACCTGTTTGGAAATAGTTTGATGAGGTTTCAACGTGATATTGTTATAAATCTTACCGTAATGGTCTTGATTGTCTTAGGTGGTATTGGGTTTTCGGTAATTTCAGATGTCTATTTCCAACGTGGAAGGAAGATGAGCCTGCATTCCTGGATTGTAATCCGGACGACGGGGTTATTGATTGCAATCGGGGCTATACTCTTTTTCCTCCTGGAGTTTAATAATCCTGACACGCTTGGCAATCTTGGGTACCAAGGAAAAATTCTTTCTTCTTTGTTTCAATCGGTTACTCCCCGTACTGCCGGATTCAATACTATAGATATTTCCGCGCTTCAAGATACAACGATACTACTTATGATAGTATTTATGTTTATAGGAGCTTCGCCTGGGTCGACCGGGGGAGGGATAAAAACAACAACTTTTGTAGCGATCATGTTATCGATTTTCAGCATATTCAGAAATAAAAGTCAAGTAACCATTCATGGAAGATCTATTCCCAAAGAAGTTATCCAGAAGGCAGTGGCGATTATGACCTTGGCTATTATATGGATTATTTTAGTTACTGGGTTGTTGTCGATTACGGAAGAGGCGGACTTGATAACTTTATTGTTTGAAACTGTATCTGCTTTCGGGACGGTCGGTCTATCCTTGGGAATAACTTCCGATCTTACCCTTTTTGGGAAAATCTTAATTATTCTTACAATGTTTGTTGGAAGAGTTGGTTTATTGACAATCGCTTTTTCCATCGGTAAAGGTAACAATCCAGGTAATCAAGCAAAATATCCCGAATCAAAAATAATGATTGGATAGGAGCAAGAGAAATGAAAAAGGATAAACAGTTTGTGGTGATTGGGATCGGACGTTTTGGGAAAAGTGTGGCTACTTCCTTGTATAAGCTTGGTTATGAAGTATTAGTCATCGATAATTCGGAAAAAGAAATACAGGATATCGCTAATCAAGTAACCCAGGCGGTTCAATTGGATGCCAGAGACGAAGAGGCTTTAAAAAGGTTAGGTATTCGCAATTTTGATGTCGCCATTGTCGGGATTGGTGATGATATTCAATCAAATATTTTAGTATCTGTATTGCTCAAAGAACTTGGGGTACAGAGAGTTGTCGCCAAAGCGAAAGACGCTCTTCATGGCAGGGTTTTAGAAAAAATAGGAGTGGACAGGGTTATCTATCCGGAACGCGATATGGGGATACGGGTGGCACATAATCTCACTTCCACCAATGATTTATTAGAATATATTGAGTTATCTCCCGATTATAGCATCATAGAAGTATATGCTCCCCGGGAATTTGTAGATAAGACCATAGGAAAATTGAATTTGCGGGCAACATATCAGGTAAGTGTGATAGCCATTAAAAGTGTAGAAGAAATAATCGCGGCACCTGGCGCGGAGGCGCTTATTAAACAAGGCGATATTTTAGTCGTTATCGGCTCAAACCAAGCAATTAGTAATTTGCCAAAATGATGAGTTAAATAAAGTTATGACAGCTGGATGCAAAATAACCTACCTAATCTAAGATAGTATTTTATAATTGTTTTGAGAAAAGATTTACGAGTTTCGCACTCCCCCCCTAAAGCGGCCCCCTTTTCAAAAGCAGTAATTCCGCGTATTAGTATCTCTTTAATGCCAAAACACACGTGGAGAGTATAATTCTGATGACGTATTGTGGTCCTAAGGACAAATAAGGCACTTAGACCACGAGATGCAGTGATTCTGGAGCGAAACACTAAACTACCACTAAACCACCCGTCAAATCAAATAGCGGGTGGTTTAGTGTTTCGCACACTTTATATGCTCATTTAGTTGAGTGTATTTATCTTAACGATAAAACCCTCCTTGTTTGAACCAAATCATACCTTTCTTCAGATGAATCAATTCTAAAGCTTCTAAGTGTACTTGATCGACGAAGCTTCATTTAAACGAAAAAGGAAGTTATAAAAAATGCATTTCACGGTTATAGGTTCACCCTTATTTTTCAAAGACACTGAACCAGTAAATAATGTTTCGAATTATGAAATATATGGGTATTTTCATCAATAAGCATTACTTTTGTTTTAAGAGAGTAAAAGGGAACTTCAATAGAACTGGAATACTGACCATCCAGGGAGTATCTGCCCTTTACCATGATCAACTCAAAATACAACTCAATTATACAATATCCGCTTATTTCGACAACACAATTTGACATAGATTTATGCAAAAAGAGTTTATCATATAATTTAACATAACATGACAAATACGAACTCAATATGCGTATTTATTATTCTATGTCAATTAAGACAGTATTTTATTCCTTTAACTTAACGCATCAACTAAATAAAAAAGATAAGGGCAAAGTTGTCTAAAGACAGCGACGCAAAGCCATAGGGTCTAACGTGCCAATGCACTATGACAGCCTGGTTGCCGAACAGTTTTACGGTATATCCTGCCCTTTCGAGGCAGTTTTTTTATTTGCGTATAGTCGCATTACCCCCTGAGATTAGGGTTGTTTTTTCATGGCTTTGCTCTTTGCCCCAAGCAAAGGGAGTGCTGCTAATTGCGAAGCATGTTAAAAATTACCCTCCTGAGGTGTAAATAAAGAAGAATTTCATAATGTTCTTTATAAATCTTACTTGACAAACGTCACGGTGGATAAGCCCGCGATTTGCCTTAAGCAAACTGCGTGCTTTTTTATTTGGCAAAAACATGTTGCTTATCAGCTTAAGGCTTACAATCGCCATTATTATATATTTTCTTTTTTCTCAAGAAAATTATTTAAATCCGTTAGGTGCCGTTCCCCGCCTTCTGTTTTGGTTTTTACGAAAAAATCAAAACGGAGGTCTGAAAATGAAAAGGATTAATTTGCGAGATTATTACCCATTTTATCAATTTGACTTTTTTGTTGAAGTTGCGGATGAAATCGCTTCTTCTCTGAAGTGCTTCAAGCTGAGCGAGAATGCTTACAAATTACGCACATACAGACACAAAGCCTATTACTCTCTCGACCGTGGTGACGGTATTGAGCAGGAAATTGTTTTCATTTCCTTGTCTCCTCAAGAGATTTATGAGAGGAAAGTCACCAATCATGAGTTATATACTGCCATCAACAGTTTGCCGGAAAAGCAAGCAAAACGTGTTTATGCTCATTTCTTTTTGGGTATAAGCAAAACCGCCATTGCTAAAGCAGATGGCATTAGTGAAAGCGCAGTTAGGGAATCCATCGAACGCGGACTAAAAAATATCGAAAAGTTTTTAAAAAACTTTCTGTAACGCCCTGCGATTTTGCCTAAAAAATGAAGTGGTTATTAGAGGGACAAATTCTTCCCCCCTTACTGATCTTTGACAAGTAAATAATTGTTTTTATTCGGTACTTTCCCTGTATGCCCTGAAAAGGAAAGCCAAATAGCAGATACGCCATAACCACCAATCCTTCAACAATCAGATTTAGTGAAGCATAAATGATGTTGCGATTGAATTAGGTCAGGTACGAGCGATTAATATCCATGCTATAAATAAATGCTGGCAGCATTTAAGGCGATGACACATACAGAGGGATAATGATACTTCCGTCCAGCTACAGCCCTGCTATAGCAGGATCACGCAATGGGGGCGGCTTGCAGAGAACCTGGGAGAGGTGAAATTCCTATGAGGACGGTCAACCGCTGTCCGCCGAATAAAACCATAGTCTTATAAACCAAAACAGAAGTGCAGTATAGGGGTGCGCCTGTTTATGATATGCGCTACGTGTCTGAACGAAGGCGCATTCTCCCGCTGCGCTAATCAAAATAATGACGATTGTTTCATATAAAAATTTTTTTATGAAGTTTAGACCTGATAAAAGCAAGAGGAGGCTTAATTATGGCTAATGAAAAATTAACGCAAGAAAAAGCCTACCGAATCATGCTAAAAGGATACCCCGATGTGCTTGATATAAAGCAAATGTGTAAAATTCTTGGCATCAGCCTTAAAACGGGTTACGGTTTGATACAGGAAAATAGAATTGAATGCCTAAAGGTTGGGCGGGCCTATAAAATCCCCAAGCCTTTTTTGTTGAGTTATTTGAGAATAGGTCCAAGCAGAGACAGTGAAGAAAAATGAGATTTACACATTTTACGAACCTTTTTTATTGTGCTACATTCATCTTGTCAACGGCAGGTGAGTGAATAATTTGAAAGGAGGGACCATATGGAACTAACCACAATGCTGAAAATGGTCGGACTGACCGAGGATGAATTAATAGGAGGCTTCATTACACCTAAGAAAGGCTATTATTATACTGTTCTCAACCGAAAGAATCGGAACGGAAAACGCAAGCCCCTTTGGACATCAACCGGGCTTGCCACAACCGAGGAAAACGAAGCGGAAGCTGAAAGCAAATGCCTGGCGGCAAGAATCCAATATTCCCTTGACTTGAAAAACGGCATAGCTGATAAGGATGAAAAGACGGTTGCGCAGGAAACGCCCGAGGAAAACAACAATGCTCAGGACGATTCTGATGAAAACTATTCTGAGAATCCCTTGTTTGCAGATTTACTAAATGAATGGCTTGCCTTCAGGCACCCAGATAATATTGTAGTCGGCGAAGATTTTAACTTTGACAAAACAATCAAGCTCAATACCTGGGCCGGATATGCAGAAAACGTCGAGCACAACTTATATCCGACCTTCAAGGCTTACGGCTGCACTGTCCGGGAAATTACTCCCGAGCTGCTTAAGGGACATTATGGTTACCGACTGAAACATGGCAAGAAGAAAGCGACAGTTGCCAAGGATTACACTATTATCAACCAGGCATTGAATTATGCCGTCAGCAAAAAGATGATTAGTGTAAATCCAAACAGCGCCATCACCCTGCACAAAATCGAGAAATACAATGCCGCTACTCTCAATGCCGATCAGATGCAGTATTATCTTGAGTTTATCGTAGGGGATATTATTGAAATTCCTATATTGCTCGGCGGCTTCTATGGGATGCGGCGTAGTGAGTGTGTTGGCACCAGAGAAAGCCAGTTTGATTTCAGGTATAAATTCTTTCGGGCCAGCCACACCGTAACAAAAGCAGTGATCGACAAGAAAAAAATATATATCCCGTCCGACAAGCTCAAAACGGATTCAAGCAACCGTACTTATCCTTTAATTCCTTATGTCGAGGAAAGGATAAAAGCTAAGATAGCGGAAAATAAAGAACTGAGGGCGCTTTGCGGCAGTTCTTACAGCAAGGAATGGCTTGGTTATCTTTGCGTTCATCCTTTGGGAGAAATCATCGACCCTGACTATATAACCAACAGACACCGTGATTTGCTCAGAAAGGCCGGATTGCCTCATGTCAGGTTCCATGACCTTCGACACTCGTGCGTAGGGCTGATGATGGCCAACGAGGTGCCTATGGAGCGGATCAGGGATTGGGGTTGGTCACGAGCGATATTCGGACAACGGTTAATACTTATGGCCATCTGGAATACCAATCAAAGAAAAAAACAGCAAAGATCATTCAAAAATCTTTACCGCTTAAAATGGCAGGAGCTGCTAATCTTTAAAATTAACAGCTCCATGATGGCGGAGAAGAAGGGATTTGAACCCTTGCGCCCGGGGAAACCAGGCCTACCGCATTTCGAGTGCGGACCCTTCAGCCACTTGGGTACTTCTCCGAATTATTAACTTTATTCTAACACCTCGGATAGAACTTGGATAGAACAACTCAAAAATCCATCTCTATTCGAACTCCGAGGGCTTGGAAAACCCCATAAAATCAAGGTTTTCGGCTACATGGCTTCCACATTGCCCAACACATTTCGAGTGCGGCGCGTTACGGCCTCTTCGCTACTTCTCCATGTAAAATTTAAACGGGCACGGCCTCAAAAATATGATTTCGAGTGCGGTGCGTTATGACCACTTCGCTACTTCTCCATGATAAATATATTATTTTTAAGCTTTATGGGGTTTTGCTTTAGGCTTTGGTACGTTTTTCCCGGAAATATTGTTTTAACAGTACTGAGCATTCTTCTTCCAAGACGCCTGCCGTGACTTCAACTTTGTGATTCCAGCAGTTTCTGTTCAATACATTCATCACGGACTCAACAGCGCCGCCTTTGGCATCCGTCGCTCCGTAGACCAGATGTTTGAGCCTAGCTTGAAGAATCGCGCCGGCACACATCGGGCAGGGTTCCAGGGTGACATACAACGTCGCATCCGTCAGCCGCCAGTGACCCATCACTTCAGCTGCTCGCCGGATGGCGAGGACTTCGGCATGTCCGGTCGGGTCTTGTTTCTGCTCTTTTTCATTGAAGGCGACAGATAGAATTTGCTGATTCACGACAACGAGCGCGCCAACCGGAATCTCATTGCATTCATACGCCTTTTGGGCTTGGTCAAGCGCAAGTCTCATCCAATCTTCATGTTTCATTTCTCTCAGCCTCGAATACCATCCTGCCAGGTCGGCAAAAAAATCAAAATATGCTGGACAGGAAATACAGATTCAGGATTGACATAGTACGAGTACTTCTAATGTTTGCAGCGGCAAATCTGATAAAAAAAAGGCCTTAAAACCTTTGCAATATGATGGTGGCCCCGGGAGGACTCGAACCCCCGCAAGACAGGGTTTAGGAAACCCCCGCTCTATCCACCTGAGCTACGAGGCCATATGGATTGCATGGCGGAGGGGGTGGGATTCGCTCCGCTCCGCCTTCGGCTCGCTATCACGCCAGGGCGGGATAATGCTCCCATAGGTCGCATTATCTGACTCGCCCGTTCGAATCCCACAATAATATTTGATAATTATGCATGGCGGAGGGGGTGGGATTCGAACCCACGGCCCCTTTCGGAGTCACCGGTTTTCAAGACCGGCTCCTTAAACCGCTCGGACACCCCTCCAGCAGTAAGACGAGAGATAGTATAACATAAACTTTAGAACTAAACAAGAAGCTGTTTGCGCCAATTTTAAACAATGAAGCAACAAACAATATAATAATCTAATTGTATTAATGCTCTCAGCTAATCAAAAAAACTTTTATTCTAATCTAACCTATAAATTCCGTGCCCATGTAAGGAACCAGTGCTTTCGGAATCCTGATTCTACCGTCTTCTTCCTGGTAGTTTTCCAGAATGGCCGATACGGTCCTGCCGATGGCCAGTCCGCTGCCGTTCAAGGTATGCACAAACTCCGGTTTTTCCTTAGGTCCGCGCCGAAAGCGAATATTCGCTCTTCTGGCCTGAAAATCATTAAAATTGCTGCAGGAAGATATTTCCCTGTACAGATTAAAGCTTGGCAGCCATACTTCAATGTCGTACGTTTTAGCAGAGCTGAATCCAAGATCGCCGGTGGACAAGGCAATAACGCGGTAAGAGAGTTCCAGTTCCTGCAAAATCGCTTCAGCATCTGCGGTCAGCATCTCCAACTCCTGGAAAGAGTTCTCCGGAAAGGAAAATTTTACAAGCTCGACTTTATTAAACTGATGCTGGCGGATCAGCCCACGGGTATCCCTCCCGGACGCTCCGGCTTCGGCGCGGAAACACGCACTGTAGGCACAAAATTTAATTGGAAGCATATCTGCTTCAAGGATCTCATCTCTGTAAATATTGGTGACCGGTACTTCCGCTGTAGGAATCAGGAAATAATCAGTTTTTTCTACTTTAAAAGCGTCTTCTTCGAATTTGGGCAACTGGCCAGTGGAAAACATAGACTGCCGGTTGACCATAAACGGCGGAAAGACCTCTGTATAGCCTTTGGCGGCATGCCTGTCCATCATAAAATTGATCAAGGCTCTTTCCAGGCGCGCTCCGAGCCCTTTGTAGAACGTAAATCGAGTCCCGGTTACTTTGCCGGCCCGGGCAAAATCCAAAATATCAAGTTTTTCCCCCAGCTCATAGTGGGCCAGCGGCTGAAATTCAAACTTCCTGGGTTTACCCCATTTGCGGACTTGGATGTTATCATTTTCATCTTTACCAACCGGAACAGATGCATCGGGAATATTCGGGATCAAATAGAGTACTTCCAGCATTTTTTGCTCGATCTCGTTTAAACTGTCATCCAGCGTTTTGATGTTCTGACCAACCTCACGCATTTGAAGGATCAGCTCCTCGGCATCCTGCCCGCTTTTCTTCCGCCGGGCAACTTCTTCAGATACCTTATTGCGTTCCGCTTTCAGATTTTCCGCCTCAAATAAGATTTGCCGTCTTTTTTCCTCTTGGCGCAAAAAATCATCCAGGTTGATATCGGCACAGCGTTTTGCTAACGCTTCTTTGACAATCTCGGGATTGCTGCGCACAAATTTTAGATCGAGCATAACGGGCCCCTCCTATTTTCGATACTGATCAACGATGTTAATGAAATATTCATGAATTCTGGTATCGTCGGTAAGCTCGGGATGAAACGCGCTGGCCAGAATATGATCATCCTGGACCAAGACAATCTTTCCGGCATATGCGGCCAGCACATCGACCTCCGGACCTGCTTCCGTCACATACGGCGCGCGGATGAATACGGCCCGCAAATTTCCGCCTTTTAGTCCCTTAACCGGGATATCCGCTTCAAAACTCGCAATCTGCCGGCCAAAAGCATTTCGTTTGACGGAAATATCCAGAAGCCCCAAAGAATACTGGCTACTCTGGTCAATTCTCTTACTGAGCAGAATCATGCCGGCGCATGTCCCAAAAATGGGAAAACCTTCACCAGCCATTTCTGCAATTTTGTCGCCAAAACCGTCAATTTCGAGCTGCTTGCCAATGGCTGTGCTTTCCCCGCCGGGAATAATCAGTCCGCTGATTTCTTTTAAATCATCGACACTGCGGACTTCAACTCCTCCAACCCCAAGTTTTTCCAAAGATTTGCAGTGCTCGCGAAAAGCGCCCTGGATAGCCAGGACACCAATCTTCTTTTTCATGCTCACCAGCCCCGATCCTGCATTCTTTCCGCCGGAGCAATCGAGGAAATCTCCAGACCAGGCATTGCTTCACCGATTTCTTCGGAAAGTTTGGCCAGTATGTCCGGATCATTGTGATGGGTGGTTGCGAGAACGATCGCTCTGGCTCTCTTGGCTGGTTCAGAGGATTTAAATATGCCGGAGCCAACAAAAATACCGTCGCAACCCAGCTGCATCATGAGGGCTGCATCAGCCGGTGTTGCGATTCCGCCTGCGGCAAAATTTACAACCGGCAGTTTGCCGTGTTCGGCAACATATAGAACCAAATCGTAGGGTGCGGCCATTTCCTTGGCTGCGGTCATCAGTTCCTCTTTCGGCATGGTGGTCAGACGGCGGATATCGGCCATAACCGTCCGCATATGACGCACTGCCTCAACCACATTGCCTGTTCCGGGTTCACCTTTGGTGCGGATCATCGCAGCACCCTCGCCAATCCGACGCAGGGCTTCACCGAGATTGCGCGCACCGCAGACAAATGGCACTTTAAAATTATGCTTGTCAATGTGGTAAAGGTCGTCGGCAGGAGTCAGAACTTCGCTCTCATCAATGTAATCCGCGCCAAGTGCTTCCAGGATGCGGGCTTCGACAAAGTGTCCAATTCTTGCTTTAGCCATAACTGGAATGGTTACAGCCTCCATGATTTTATTAACAATGGTCGGATCGGCCATTCTTGCCACACCGCCTGCTGCCCGGATATCAGAGGGCACTCTTTCCAGGGCCATAACTGCACAGGCCCCGGCTTCCTCCGCTATTTTTGCCTGCTCGGGTGTTGTGACATCCATAATGACGCCGCCTTTTAACATCTCCGCCAAGCCTGTTTTTACTTTCCATGAAGCTACCTCAACCATGAATGATTCCTCCTAATAGATCTGTTAACCGTCCTATTGTTCCCTGTTAACATCATTTTATTAATCGTTTATTCTTCTTCTTTGCTTACAAATTTAGCTACGGCCACGACCTTGCTTTCACCGGTTCTCATAGCAGTGACTCCCTGGGCCGATCTCCCCTGGACGGAGATGCCGCTGACTTCCTGACGGATCACAATGCCTTCATCGGTAATGACCATCAGTTCCTGATCGGCGGTGACGACCTTGACGGCGGCCAGAGGCCCAGTCTTAGAAGTTACTCTATGCCCGATAATGCCTTTGCCACCGCGTCCCTGGATCCGGAATTCACTGAGTTCGCTTCGTTTAGCAAAGCCATTCTCGGTAACGGTCAGCAATTCCAAATCACTAGCGGTTTTATCCACGACATCCATGGCAATGACATAGTCATCTTTCCTGAGAGAGATTCCTCTTACGCCGCGGGCTGTCCGTCCCATGGCTCTGACATCTTCCTCAGAGAAACGAATCGCCAAGCCCAGACGGGTTGCAATCACGACATCATCATCTTGTTTCGTGAGGCGCACGCCGATCAGTTCGTCATTTTCATCCAGCGTCAGCGCAATCAAGCCATCACTTCTTTTTGTGTCGTAATCCTGGAGCGAAGTCTTTTTGACAATCCCGTTTTTCGTTGCTGTCAGCAGGTTGAATTGGTCTTTAAACTCCTTGACAGCAATCGTCGCAGTGACTTTTTCATCCTGCGCAAGACTCAAAAGGTTCACAATCGCAGTCCCTTTAGCGGTCCGGCTTGCCTCAGGTATTTCATGCGCCCGCAGACGGTAAACCTTGCCACGTGAAGTGAAGAAAAGAATATGATGATGTGTAGAGGCAATAAACAGGCTCTCCACAAAATCATTTTCTCCGGTAGACATGCCGTTGACACCACGTCCACCTCTTCTCTGGCTGTGATAGGTGTTTAAGGGCAGTCTTTTGATATACCCTCTGTGTGTGACCGTAATTACGACGTCCTCATCCGCGATCAGATCTTCAATTTCCATCTTCGTCGCATCAAAGGTAATTTCTGAACGTCTCGGGTCCGCAAATTTATCCCTGATTTCCTTAAGTTCAGTTTTAATAATTCCACGAACCATTTTGTCCGAATTCAAAACTGCCGTCAGGTAAGCAATCTCATCCATCAGCCTTTGATACTGGGCATCCAGTTTTTCACGTTCCAAACCAGTCAGGCGCTTTAAACGCATGTCCATAATCGCCTGGGCCTGTCTGTCGCTGAAATCAAAGCGCAGGATCAGTTTGGCTTTGGCGATGTCATCATCCTTGGAAGAACGAATGATCTCAATGACTTCATCGATATAGTCCAGCGCCTTGCGCAGTCCTTCAACAATATGTGCCTCATCTTCTGCTTTCTTCAGTTCAAACCGGCTGCGCCGGACAATAACTTCCTTTTGATGTTTGATAAAATATTCCAGAATTTCCTGCAGGTTGAGTACTTTCGGGGTATTGTCAACCAGCGCCAGCATATTGATCCCGAAACTATCTTCCATCTGGGTATGCTTATACAACTGATTCAGAATGACCTGAGGTGTAACATCCCTGCGCAGTTCAATCACAATACGAATCCCTTTCATTGTGGTCTCATCGCGCAAATCGGTAATACCTTCGATTTTCTTTTCCTGAACAAGTTCAGCTATCTTTTCAATCAGCCGGGACTTATTGACCACATACGGAATTTCCGTAACAACGATCTGCATTTTCCCGTTTTTTTCGATTTTTTCGATATTGGCCTTCGCCCGGACCTTGATTGATCCCCTGCCAGTCGTGTACGCGCTGATGATTCCTTCCGTGCCCATGATTTGGGCACCGGTCGGAAAATCAGGTCCTTTAATAAATTTCATCAGATCTCTGATTCCAGGTCGAGGTGCTCCATCTTCGTTATCCTCACTGTCCATCAAATATACGACGCCATCGATGACTTCTCCCAGATTGTGCGGCGGTATATTCGTGGCCATCCCGACAGCAATCCCGGAAGAACCGTTAACCAATAGATTCGGAAATTTTGCCGGCAAAACGTCCGGCTCTTTTTCTCTTTCATCATAGTTCGGACTAAAATTGACGGTATCCTTATCAATATCAGCCAGCATATAAGTAGCCAGCGGAGCCATCTTCATCTCTGTATAACGCATGGCAGCCGCTGAATCGCCATCGATGGAACCAAAGTTGCCATGTCCGTCAATTAAAGGATAACGGCTGGAAAAATTCTGCGCCATCCTGACAGACGCATCATAGATCGATGAATCTCCATGTGGGTGATATTTCCCCATGCAATCCCCGACCAGTCTGGCCGATTTGCTATACCCTTTATTCGGCGTCATCCCTAATTCATTCATCGCATAAAGAATTCTGCGATGAACCGGTTTCAGTCCGTCGCGTACATCCGGCAAGGCTCGGCTGACAATAACGCTCATGGAATAATCTATAAATGATTTTTTTAATTCATCGGAAATTTCAATGGGCAAAACCTTGCCGCTAAAAAGTTCCATGGACATGGTTCAACGCTCCTTTAAATATCCAGATTTCGTACATCCCTGGCATGTTTTTGAATAAATTCCTTACGGGGCTCTACTTTGTCACCCATCAGCATCGTGAATAGCTCATCTGCTCTCATGGCATCATCCATTTGGACCTGAAGTATGGTCCGGGATTCAGGATCCATCGTTGTCTCCCAAAGCTGTTCGGGATTCATTTCACCAAGACCTTTATAGCGTTGGATTTCTGTCTTATCTCTACCGACAGTTTCCATAACCTTACTTAATTCTTTATCACTATAAGCATATTGAATTTGTTTGCCGTTTTTAACCTTAAAAAGCGGTGGCTGCGCAATATAAACATAATGATTTTCAATCAGCGGTTTCATATACCTGTAAAAAAATGTCAGTAAGAGAATCCGGATATGTGCACCGTCGACATCAGCATCTGTCATAATCACAACTTTATGATAACGGGCTTTTTCAATATCAAACTCTTCAGATATTCCGGTACCAAGCGCTGTAATCATTGCTCTTATTTCTGTATTTCCCAGGATCCTGTCCAAGCGGGCTTTTTCGACGTTCAGAATTTTTCCACGCAACGGCAGAATCGCCTGGAATTTTTGATTTCTTCCTTGTTTAGCTGAGCCGCCAGCGCTGTCTCCTTCGACAATGTACATTTCACAGTATCTTGGATCTTTCCAGGTGCAGTCGGCCAGTTTACCCGGCAAAGAAGTACTTTCCAATGCACTTTTTCTGCGGGTAAGATCTCTGGCCTTACGGGCGGCAAGCCTTGCCCGGGTAGCCTGCAAGCCTTTTTCAACAATCTTTTTGGCAACGGCTGGATTTTCTTCAAAAAAAGTCGTTAAACCTTCACCAACCACGCTGTCGACAATGGATCTAACTTCACTGTTACCCAGCTTGGTCTTTGTCTGTCCTTCAAACTGAGGTTCCATGATCTTAACCGAAATAATGGCTGTAAGGCCTTCTCTGACATCCTCACCGCTTAAGTTATTCTCATTGCCTTTTAAAATATTGTTTTTACGCGCGTAGTCATTAACAACTCTGGTCAGGGCCGCTTTAAATCCCGCTTCGTGCGTCCCGCCTTCTGTGGTATTGATATTATTAGCATACGAAAACAAGGTTTCGGTATAACTTTCGTTATATTGAAGGGCGATCTCAACCTTTGTATTATCTTTCTCCGTCTCAAATACAATCGCTTTCTGATGAATCGGATCTTTATTTTTATTTAAATATTCTACAAAATCAATCAGCCCATTATTGTGATTATAGACATCTTTGGCCTCGTTCCGCTCGTCAATCAGAGTAATCATGACATTTTTATTCAGAAATGAAAGCTCCTTCAAACGATGCGCCAGAACTTCATAGTCATAAACGATATCTTCGAAGATTTCCGGATCAGGCTGGAAAGTAATCATTGTCCCGGATCTTCCTTGGTACGTACCGATTTCCTTGAGTTCCGTCAGTGTTTTGCCGCGGGAATATTCCTGGCTGTACTTTTTCCCATCTTTTTTGATCTCGACACGCAAATTAACGGAAAGCGCATTAACAACGCTCATGCCGACCCCGTGCAGGCCACCAGAAACCTTATAAGCCTCGTTATTAAATTTTCCGCCGGCATGCAATACTGTCAAGGCAACTTCCACTGCCGGCTTTTGCATCTTTGCATGCATATCAACCGGTATGCCGCGGCCATTATCTTGAACAGTAATACTCTCTCCCTGATGAATAATAACTTCTATTTCATCGCAGTAACCAGCCATAGCCTCATCGATGCTATTGTCAACGATCTCATAAACCAGATGGTGCAAACCACGGCTGCTGGTGGAACCGATGTACATACCGGGGCGTTTTCGAACAGCTTCTAATCCTTCGAGTACTTCTATCTGGCCGGCATTATAATCAGATCCGGGATTTATTTGATTTGCTAATTCCGATTCATTTTGCAAAGCTGTTCCCTCCCAAATTTATCCTTTAACCTTAATATTATACTATAAAATCTGCTTTCATTCAAACATGAAGACCTCCCAGCTTCCGGAGGTCAATAAAACAACGAATCGTCTTCCTTAAAGAAAACTTGGCTGGCGCCAATCCTTTGGCAGAAGTCCTAGCAGTCTAGATGTATCAAAAAGTACTTGCACTTGCTAATACATTAAAGAATACTTCCGCTTTGTGATCTTTTCATTAACGTTGACGAAGAAATCGGAGACAGATAATATTCCGAATCCGTCATCACAAAGGATTTTTCTTTTCCTTTTTCCGTAATATTCTGTACGGTTCCCTTTTTCATCATTTTATTCAACAAACCGCGGGAAATCTGGTTGCTTCCTGCTGTATCCAAATCAAGGATCAGAATGATTTTGTCTTTTCTCACCATAATATTATTACCGATGTGCAGAAACATCAACTATTTCCTCCTTATATTTCCATTAGATACCTGATATACCACTGCATTCTGATTCGTAATCCTGTCATCTGCACCAGTCATAGTGATGATCGTCTGTTTTTGCAGGGTATTAATATACTCAATTAAATAGTCCCTCCGATATTCATCCAATTCAGAAAGAACATCATCCAGCAGTAAAATCGGATATTCATCTTTTTCATTCCGGATGATTTCCATTTCAGCCAGCTTTAGACTAAGCACCAGAGAACGCTGCTGACCTTGAGATGCAAATATTCTTGTATCATTTCCATTCAGATAAATAATTATTTCGTCGCGGTGGGGTCCGAACAATACAGCTTTTCTCTCAATTTCCTGCATCATTTTTTTCTCAAGTATCTCCGGAAAGCTTTGTAAAGCCTGCTCTAAATCCTTTTTTCCTAAGGCTTGATAAACGATATCGAGATGGTCCTCATCCGAAAAAATGCTTTGAAATATCTTTCTGCAGTGGGTATTCAGTTTATCTGTAAATTCAGATCGATTAATGATAATTTTGGAACCGATCTCACAAATTTGATCATTCCAGGCCTGGAGCTGAATTCTTAACAGATTAATATTCCTTTCGTTTTTTAAAAGAATATTTTTCTGGTGAACAGCCCTTAAATAAGCATTGAGCAGGGCAAAATGCGTAGGTCTAATCTGGGCAATCAGCAGATCAATAAAACGCCTTCTTTCGTTGGGTCCTTTTTTAACAATATTTAAATCATCCGGATAAAAAGAAACCCCATTGACTGTACCAACGTAATCTGAAAGACGTTTACAAGCCAATCGGTTAATCTTCATGACTTTTTTTCCGGTCTCGTAATAACTCTCCAGCATGAAGAGCCTTTCTGAAACTAGAAAAGAACCTGAGAGATAAAAATTTTTCTCCCCCCAGCGTATTAAATCATTTTCTGACTTACAGCGGACCGATTTACCGCTAATAAGATACCCGATTCCTTCAAGGATATTCGTTTTTCCCTGACCGTTGGAACCCATTAGCAAGTTGATTCCCGGCTGGAAGTCAATCTTTTGTTCTTGATAATTTCTGAAATTAACCAAATATAAGTCTTTAATATACATGTTTAAACACGAATCATCATGCTAATTTCTTAGCGGCAGAACTAAACATAAGTATTTATCATTACTTTCGGGCCTGAAGATACAGGGACTAGATGATCCCGAAACTTCCATAACCACGTTTTCGGTGTCAACAACTTTAAGCAGGTCGATGATATACTTGGCATTAAAAGATATTGCAACGTCCTCTCCATTCTGTTCCACTTCGAGCTGTTCAAATACTTTACCCATTTCCGAATAATGATTGATGTTAATATGGGAATTCTCAATATTAAAACGGACCGTATTGGTCTTCAAGTAATTGTCTTTGGATAAAAGAGAGGCTCTTTCTACTGCATCCATCAATTTTCGAGTATATATCAAAAGTTTCGTGTTGCATGTTGCCGGAATAACCTGTTTGTAGCTTGGAAACTGTCCTTCAATCAGACGGGTGACAATTTGAACCTGGCTAAATTTAAAAATAATTCTGGAATTGTTAAAACTGATTAAAATACTGTCATCATCTTCCATTAGCCTATAAATCTCATGCAGGGTCTTGGCTGGAATAATCCCGTTGAACTCTTTCTGATTTCCCTGCAAAACTTCATTGCTGAGTGCCAGTCGGTGCGTATCTGTTCCGACAAGTGTTATATTTTCTTTATTCACCTGAAGCAGCACGCCGGTAAAAACAGGTCTGGTTTCTTCGACTGAACAGGCGAATATGGTCTTGCGAATCATACTTTTAAAAAGTAAAGCCGGAAGTTCAATGCTTTCATTGGAAGTAATATCAGAAATCTCAGGATACTCTTCAGGATCATATCCGTTCACCGCAAAATCAGAGGAATCGTAAAAGATATTAATATTATTGTCAGTACTTTCAATTTTAATTTCGTTATCCGGAAGCTTCCTGGCAATTTCCGAAAAAAGCCTAGCCGGTAAAACAACTTGTCCTTCTTCCTGAACATTGACTGGGACTTGGCATCGAATACCAATTTCTAGATCAGTGGCTTCAAACCAGAGATTTTGGTTTTCTGCTCTCAGTCTGACTCCTTGAAGTATAGGAAGCGTATTTTTGGAGGACACGGCTCTTTGTACAGTGTTGATTCCTAAAATCAAATCTTCCTTTTTGCATAAGACTTTCATCGGATACCTCCTATGTATTCTGACTCTATTTCAAAATTATACCATGTTTATTCACTATTCATAATAAGATATTAATTTAGTAGTAACCGTAGTAGTATAGCGTTAATAATTGTGGATAAAAGGATATAAAAAGCCAAATATGGTTTCTGTCTGATTGGATAAATGTATTGATATCATGTGGAAATGATGGAAAGATATCCACAATTATTAATTTACGGTGTGTTTAAGTAAATAAAATAAAGGTTCATCAGACTCTAACTTGATTTAATTTTACTAATAATGTCATTGATACTCTTTTCAACCAGCGGATCATTTTTTTTTAGTTCGCTGATCTTTTCACAGGCATGAATGACTGTCGTATGATCCCGTCCTCCGAATTTGTCACCGATCTGTTCCAAAGAAAGATCCGTCATCTCGCGGCATAGGAACATCGCGATTTGTCTGGGAAAAGCAATGGTTCTTGTTCTTTTCTTCTGTTTGAATTCCTGAACGGACATCTTATAATGTTCAGCAACACTTTTTTGAATCATATCAAGAGAAATCAATTTTTGATTTTTCTGCGGGATCATATCCTTCAATATCTCTTCTGCCAGGGTAACGGTTATTGGTTGGTTAGTGAGCATGCAGTAAGCTGTTATTTTACTTAAGGCACCTTCCAGCTCCCGGATATTGGATTGAATCTCGGAAGCAATAAAAATAATAATTTCATCAGGTACAATAAAATTTTCCAGCTCAGCTTTTTTGCGTAAAATAGCTATTCTTGTTTCGTAGTCAGGCGGATTAATATCAGTTGTTAAACCCCACTCAAATCGCGAACGAAGTCTTTCCTCAAGTGTTGGTATTTCTCTCGGGGGACGGTCTGAAGAAATAATGATTTGTTTGTTGGCCTCATAAAGAGTGTTAAACGTATGAAAGAATTCTTCCTGGGTGCCTTCTTTGCCTGCCAGGAACTGAATATCGTCAATTAATAAGATGTCAATTTTTCGGTAAGTGTTCCGGAATTCGACCTGTCTTTCATAACGGATAGAATCAATCATTTCATTCGTGAACTGTTCGCCGGTGACATAGAGAATTTTCATTGAAGGAAAATTCTTGCTGATCACATGGCTGATCGCATGCATTAGATGCGTTTTGCCAAGCCCGCTGCCGCCGTAGACAAATAAAGGGTTATAGGATTTAGCAGGAGATTCCGCAACTGCAAGTGCTGCGGCATGGGCAAAACGATTCCCGTTGCCGATTACAAAAGTATCAAACGTATACTTTGGGTTCAGGGAATGAGACAAAACGCCAAAATTAACACCAGGGGTTTCTATTGGGGGAAGATCGGAAGGATCTTGCTCGGCGATAAAGTTTAGAGTAACCGGTGCATTCAGGTAATTTTGAACAGTGGATTTAACGAGCGAGGAATACCTGCTTTCCAGCCAGTCTTTTGCGAACTCATTGGAAACACTGATGGTCAGCCGATTGTTGGAGAAATCAACCAGCTTCGTTGAAGACAGCCAAGTTTCAAAACTGGGCTTAGATAATTCATCTTTCAGTTTCTCAAGGATATTTTCCCAGAAAGCGTTTAAATATATAATATTAGGAGACAT